>CAZDDI010000021.1:0-60567 GCA_964504195.1 uncultured Anaerolineales bacterium | reverse complement strand
ATGCCGGAGAGCCGCCGGGAGAGGCTTCGGCAGGCTCAGCCACCAGGCTTCTCCGGTGCCTGAGCCTGTCGAAGGCCTCTGCGCGCGTCCAAGGCCGTACCGCAACACTAACCCTGTAGGATGACTCAAGCCACGCCTATTGCTGGCTTTGACAGGGCGACTGTTGCGCTATTGCGTTTATAGATGTAGCAACAACCGGGAGATTACTTCACGCCACCGATGGTCAACCCGCCCACGATATATTTCTGAAGCAGGAGATAGACTATCGCCACCGGCGCGGCCACCATCAAGGCCATCGCGGAGAAAGCCGACCAGGGCGTATCTCCAGAGTACGGGCCGGTCATGTTCCACAACGACATCGCCAGGGTGAAGTCTTTGGCATCGGTGAGGAACAGCCAGGAAAGCGCAAATTCCGTCCACCCACTGCTAAAGCCCAGGAAGGCTGTTACGGCCAGCGCCGGCGTCGAGAGCGGCAAGATGATGCGGAAGAAGGCTTGCGTCGGGCCGGCACCGTCAATCAGCGCGGCCTCTTCCAGGTCACGGGGAACAGTATCCAGGAAGCCCTTGAGATTCCAGATAGCAAAGGGTAATTGCCCTGAAATCAAAGCCAACCCTACCCCATACAACGAGTTACGCAAGTTGAACTGGATGCTGCCCCAATCAATAACGATTCTATTCAACATGACGAAAAGTGGTGCTACCGTGGCGATTCCGGGCAAGATCAGCACCATCACGACGCTCAACATCAACCCCTTACGCCCGCGATAATCGAATCTAGAGAATGAATAAGCGGCGAAGACGCCTACCAGTACCGCCAGGAAAGAAACGCCGCCAGCGAGCTTGAGCTGATTAAAGGCCAATTCAGCAAACGTCACCGGATTAGCGGTCGGACGTGCTAACACCCGGCGGTACGCCTCGAACGAGGCCCCTGGCGGAATCAGCCGGAAATCCGGCGGGCGCGAAAGGTTGCGCGGATCCAGCGAAAGGCTCACAATCCACATGATGGGAAAGAGCACGCTAAACGCAATCGCCAATAAAATGATCTGATAGATCAACTGCTTGAAAAGTGGTAAACGGCGCTCTTTTTCAGACATCGTATCGCTCCGTTGCTTTGGTTGCCCAATTGAGAGCCAACGTCAACCCCAAAAGGATGAAGAAAATCAGCACACAGAAGGCTGCGGCCATCCCGTAAAGGCGTTGCGTTCGCACCAAGTCGTAGGCGGTCGTGACCAGAATTTCCGTCTGGCGCAACGGCCCACCGCCGGACATCATAAAGATAAAGTTAAAGAGGTTGAACGTGGTAATGGTGCCATAGACTGCGGCCGGCACCATCGCCGGACGGATAAGTGGCACCGTAATGGTGAAGAATTGCTGGCGCGGAGTAGCACCATCCATCGAAGCGGCCTCATACAAGTCTTTCGGGATGCTTTGGAGCGCGCCCGTCGCTACAATCGTCATAAACGGCCACCCCAACCAGATATTGGCGATCAACATTGCGTAGTACGAGAGCGGAAGCGGCATCCCTGGCAGGAACCAGGAGAAGGGAGGAACGATGCTCTCAAACCAACGAATGTAGAAAGCTTCTGGGGGAATGTTAAACAGTCCCCCGATAGCCGCCAGCCCCATGTTGATAGAGCCGGAAGTCTGGTCGAACATATTGCGCCAGACAGTAGCAATGACCAGCGTGGGCAAGACTATCGGCAGGATGTAAATGGCACGGTAGATTTTCTTAAACCACAGCCCTTCAACATTCAACGCGACCGCGATTAAAACCCCAATAACCACATGAAAAGGCACATTGGTAATAGTCCATATCAAATTAAAGCCCAAAATCCGCCAGAAATTGAAATTGGGCAGTTTGGCCTGCAATGCGCCCTGGAAAATATCGAGATAATTTTTGAATCCTATCCAATTAGGGGGCACGGTTCCGCGCAAGTTGGCAATGTTGTAATCGGTGAACGACATCCACACCTGGTAAAAAAGAGGGTAAAAAGTAATAATCGTCATAACCAAAAACGCTGGCAACAGGTACAAATACGCGGCACGAGTGTTAGTGGTACGCTCCCACCAACGACGAAAACCCGACACTTCTGCGGTGTTTCCGACAGGGGTGCTTTTTACGGCCATACGAACCTCCCGTTTACAAAGCAAAATACCAGGGAGGTATCCGCGGACACCTCCCTGGTAAATGCTAAATTACTTGTTATTGGCTGTATTCATCTGGGTACACAGGTCGCGCACGCCCTGCTCGGCCGTCACAGCGCCTTCGAGCACTTTGGTGAACATATCGCCTGCCGGCGCCCAGTAGTTGGCGAACTCCGGGCTTTGGGGACGCGGATACCCGACGGCTGAAGCCTGAGCAAACGCGGCCACCAACGGGTCGCTGGCAGTCACGTCATTGCGGATCGGCACATGGCCGGCCCGGTCGGTATAGATCTGGGAAGACTCTTTGTTGGTCAGGAACAGCGCCAGGGTAATTGCGCCGTCAATGTTCCGGCTGTTAGGGTTGATGTAGAAGCCATCAATCCCATTGAAGGCCGCGCCGGCACCGTTCGGGCCAGTGGGAAGCGGAGCTACTCCCAGGTTATCGCCCAGGTCTTTCTGATAGTCAGCCAACGCCCACGGGCCATTGACAAACATCGCGGCCTGGCCCTGGCGGAACAACCCCTCGGCCTTGCCGTAATCCGGCTCGAAGACCGCACCCGCAGCTTTCAGGTCGAGGAAATACTGCATGGTCTGAATGCCCCCCGTCGTATCAAGAACACAGCGCTGATCTGCGTCGAACAGCTGCCCCCCGAACGCGCCGAAGAAGCCGAAGAGGTGATAAGCACCCTGGACATTGACCAAGAGCTGGCCGGACTGCGCGGCTTGCAACAGTTCCGCCGTTGTGGCCGGGGGCGTAGCAATCAAAGATTTGTTGTAATACAACGCGACAGCTTTGGCGGATTCAGGTACACCGTAGAGCACGCCATCAACCCGCATTCCGTCAACAGCCACCGGAGCAAACGCGTCTAGTTTACCAGCGAGATAGGTATCCAGGGCGAGCACCAGATCGCCGCGCGCCCAGTTGCCCAGATCGTCATTCGGGGCTACAAACATATCAGGACCGCCACCGGCGGCCACTTCGGTCTGGTACTTGTTGAAAATTTCGCTGAAGGGGATTTGCAACACGTTGATGGTCATATCGGGATACGCAGCCTTGGCGTTCTCGATCAACGCGGCCAGGGTTTCCTCTTCGGCACTACCGGTCTGGTAAGCGTGCCAAAGCGTGACGGTGCCACCGCTACCGGCAGGGGTTTCCCCGGAACCGCAAGCGGTCAGCAGCAAGCTTGCCAACATTACCAAACTTATCAAGACACTCCACTTCTTCATCAAACTCCTCCTTGGATCTTATTGAAAGTCAGAAAAACCACACTCTATACTATACAAGCGCCGCAACTGTTTAGCTGATGGACACCTCCTTTAGGATTGTCAACCGGGTCAATCCTCAAGCAACAAGGTCAGATAGCGTTGCGTTTGCCGCAACGTGTCCTCAATCGGCGCGCCTTGCCACAGGACTTGCTCGAACATCTGTTGCAAGAAGCGCGAAATTCGCGTGTATTGCGGGAGCAAGGGACGAGGACGCGCCAATGAAAGCAGCGGTAAAATTTTCCGAATCCATGGGCTGGCTTCGGCCAGGGCATGATTTAGCGAACGAAACGGCGACAGCTGGCAATTTTGAGCATAGAATTGTAACAGCCAGGGGGATTGAATTGCAAGCTGCATCAAATCGCAGCTTAGGGTTTTTAGATCGGATTGGCGCATCACAACCCAAGAGGTGCCGCCCAATGAAGCCACTGGCGCATGTGTTACGCTAGGGCGCGGCATGGGGACAAAATCCAGATGCGCCAACATTTCAGCCTCAGTTTTCCAGGGAGATGATTCTTGAATGACCGGCCATTCGTAGGTTCCCCCCAACGTCATGGGAGTCTCGCCCCACGCAAGCATCCGAGGCGCATCCGACCAGTGCAAACGCGGGGCCTCTGGCGCAATATAGCCGCTCTCGGTCAATGAACGTAAGAAGGTTAATGTCTCAATAATTGCCGGGTGCAGCAGCGAGAATGCACCAGAGGCGTCCAGAACATCCCCGCCCGCGCCCCAAATCAAGGTGAGCAACACGTTGAGTGTGGCTTCTTCAGCTACCACGCCCCCGGGAAACACCAGCGAGCAGCGGTGTCCCCAACGGGTCATGACATCTGGGCGCGCAAAATGCACCAGCAGTGTGCGCCATTCGTCCCAGGTGACCGGCGCGGACAGGCCCTCAGCGGCGAACCAATCGCGTCGGAGCCATAAACCCGTCACATCGCTCTGCACCGGAATGCCCCACAGTTGCCCGTCCAACGTGTGGTTGTAACGCACCGGCGGCTCCAAATCCGCCCGCAACGTCTGCACCCAGGCCGCGTCAATCGTTTCCAGCGGCGCGATGTAATTAGCACGGGCATATCCGGCAATCCAAACGTAATCCACGGAGACCAAATCTGGGGCGTCACCTTGCACGGTGGCATCGCGTAAGGTCTGATGAAACTCGGAGCGTTCCGGCATCTGCATTTCCAGATGGATGCGGGGCTGTTTGGCCCGCGCCGCCCAATCAGCTGTGACGCGCTCGAACAATTGCACCCAACGGTCATTTGCAAGCACCTTGAACAATACAGGTTCGGGGTCAACAGAAGCTTGCGGGGTAACAAACGTACCTACCCCCACACGCCGGTAAATACGCCCTTCGTTAACCAGTTCGGCTAATGCCTGGCGCACTGGAGCGCGACTGATTTGGTAGAGCGTACACAATTCTTGTTCTGAGGGCAAGGGAGCACCCGCTGGAAACAGTCCTAACTCAATCTGTTGAATGAGTAACTGTTTGAGCTGATGATACAAAGGTGTGGGAGCGTTACGGTCAATTTGCACGGTGTGATGTCTTTCGGAGCAACCTGTTATGACATTATAATGACATTATAAGTCCAGAAACACTTTTGTCAATACCCTGGCGGAGAATTTGGGGGGAATTGGTGACGCGCACAAGCGTAAGACCGTTCCAAGAATTAAAACCGTCCACCGCGCTCGGCGTGGATTGTCAAATCCACGCCTCTGCTCTACCAGGGGTATCTGGTAAACCGCTGGATTTAGCAATCCAGCGGGAGCAAATGGAAGGTTTATTTTCCTGGAAGATTCTAAATTGAAGTTTTCGCCGTTTCGGTTATCATCGCTATAGAAGCGCGCGCTGCACGACACTGGTTTCGACAGGCTCAACCACCGTTAAAGGAGTTACCCATGTCTCATCCCGAAAGCAGCAGTAAAAAACCTATCCGGCTTTTCGAGTCTGACTTCCTGGAATTTTTCACCCACATCCATCCGGGCGTGGTAGCAGCGATCTGGCTGCCGGTAATCGGCTACTTCGTGGCCCGTGCGATTCTCACGCGCCCGACGGAGGTATCGCCGCTCACGATTCCGGCAGGGTTCCTCATCGGCCTGGCCCTGTGGACACTGGCCGAATATGGGCTGCACCGCTTCCTCTTCCACTTCCACCCGCGTGCGCCATGGCAGGAGCGGGTATCGTTCCTCTTCCACGGCGTCCATCACGCGCAACCAATGTCCAAAACGCGACTGGTGATGCCGCCGCCGGTGAGCATCCCGCTGGCGCTGCTCTTCTACGCGCTGTTCTACGGCGTGCTGGGGGTGCTCTTGAACGCACCACACTGGATCGCGCCCCTGTTTTCCGGCTTCGGCATGGGCTATCTACTCTACGATATGACCCACTACGCCATGCACCACATCCAAATCGAGTGGGGATACTTCCAGCGGATGCGGAAACATCATATGCAACATCACGGGAAGACACCTGATCAGCGTTTTGGCGTGACGAGTAGGCTGTGGGATAAGGTGTTCGGGACGGATCCGGCATAAGACAGTTTCAGCCACGAACCCTGTAAAAAAGCCCGCCCGACGAGCTATAAGCTTGCCGGGCGGGTGCTGTTCCCAGCCCCTCACTCCCCCATGATCTGCACCACCAACCGCCGGGAGCGCGGCGAGGTATCGAAATCAATGAAGACGATCTGCTGCCAGGTGCCGAGCGTGAGCCGCCCCGCGACGAAGGGCACGGTGAGCGATGGCCCGATGAGCGCAGCGCGGACGTGGGCATGACCGTTATCGTCGCCCCAGCGCAAGTGATGGCGATAGGGACGCTCCGGCGGAGCGATTTCATCGAAGACCTGCTGTAAATCGCTCACCACGCCGCTCTCGTACTCGATGGTGGTCAGCCCGCCGGTGGAGCCGGGGCAAAAGAGCGTGACAATGCCCGCACGCAGCCCCGAAACAGCCACGGCCTGTCCCACCTCATGCGTGATGTCCAGCATATCCGCGTTGCCGCGCGTGCGGACCTGCAATTCCTGCGTTACAATCATCACTGCCTCCTGCGAATCTCAAATCACAACCGGTGAAAGCGAGAAGACGGAAAAGCGAAAAGGCGAGAAGGCGCATTATGTCTTTACGTTTCACGTTTTACGCGCAGCCACCCAGCGGCGCATGAGTTCGACGGTGAAGGCCCAACCCCCAGACTGTTGCAAGACAACATCGTGAGCGGCCAAAGCCTCGAGCGCGGCGAGGGCGGCGGGCAAGGTCAACCCCGTTGATGCGGCGAGCTCCTCGGCGGAGAGCACGCCCGCGACCAGAGCGGTCAACGCTGCCGTTTGGCCTGCGGGAGCAGACACCTCCGCCTGCCGCCAGACGCCGGTGAAGTAGGCGTCGCCATCGCGGAAAAACTCCGGCGCAGCGATGACCGCATCCACATCCGCCAGGGAGAAGCGCCGCTCGCGCTCCACGCCCTCCTCGAAGGTCTGCCGGTTGAAGCGCGTGACCAGCGCGTGGCCGACCAGCTGCACCAGATAGGGCTGCCCGTTGGTGAGCGCGAGGATGCGTTCGATGGCGTCCACATCGTAATCGAGCGGGAAATCCAGCGCGGGCTGCGTAATCAGGCGCGTGGCCGCGCCCGGACTGAGGAAGCTCACCGGAATCGCGGTGACGCTGCCGAAGAGCGGATGCCAGTAATCGCGCCGCATCTCTTCGAGCGTGTGCAGCCCGGCAAAGGCCATCACAAACCAGGGATAGGTCTGGATCACGCCGCGCCAGAAATCCAGCAAGTGCGGCTCCAGCTGCCCACTGGCAATGCCCTGCTCAATCAGCTCAAATTCATCCAGGGTGATGATGAACCGCCGCGCGCCGCGCGCCTGCTCCAACCGTTTGAGAAAGCGATTGAAGGCGGTGTAGGGGTTGTGCTCACAGAAACGCGCTTCGTCCGGTTCGGGGAGGCGCAGAGCCACCCGTGCCGTCTCATCGAAAATCGCCAGCGCCAGGTTATAGAGCAGCTCGCCGGTGCTGGCGACCAGCCCCACCCGCTGCATGTTGAAATCCACAATGAGCGTATCCGCCCCGAAGCGCGCGCCCAGGTTGTGCAGAATCGAGGATTTGCCCATGCGCCGGTGGCCGTAGAGCACCACCGAAGGCGGATGCTCGGCATTGCACCACAGCTCTTCCAGACGGCGGAGGACATCCTCGCGGCCCACGAACAGCGCGCCAGTGACAGGATTGCCTGCCACATAGGGATTGGCGACGGGCGCGACGATCTCGATCCGCCCCGCCGCGCCGCCCGCCTCACTGACCATGCGCCGCCACTGGCGGATGATCCGGCGGAAGAGATACTGCTCCGGCGGATAAGTCTCCGCCAGCACAAACTCATCGAGCGTATCGAGCGCATCGGTCGCGCGGGCCAGCGCCGCGAGCTGGTTCACGCGGCTGGTGGCGTCGCGGAAGGTTGCCATTTCAGCCCCAATCCGGCAAAGTTCGAACAAAGCAGAGAAAACCGCCGGGCGCAACTGTGCTTCCACAGGCGTGGTGAAAGTAATGTGCGTAGCACGCGGCAAATCCAGCACCGTGTCGTAAGCGAGCAACTCAGCTAGAGTATCAAAGGTCTGCGCGATTTCTGCGCCACCAGGGTAAGCGGTCAAACCATGATAGATGTCCGCATAGAAGTGCAAAGCAAAAGCATCAGAAGATACCATATCTTCATCTAACAGAATGTAAAGCAAAATTGCAAAGCGAGTGAGAGACGTAGTCTGACGATTGCACAGCACCCGCGCAATCTGCCAGCTCCACCGCTCAGCCAACCAGCCAGGCCAATCGTTGCCATAGTCACGCTCGCGGCCAAACTCACCTAACACAAAGCGTCGCGCAGAAGGGAAAAAGTCCCAGGTATCCGAAGTAGGAACCAGGGCAAATTCATCCAACTCAGGGCGCGTCAAAAGATCGTAGAGAAAACGCAAGGGTTGTGGATGAGTGTGCAGATAAGCGTACAGCTCAGTTTGTGCAGCCCAATGCTGGAATGGATTGGCGCAAATTGTTACCAATAATGAGATCGAAGCGCTATCGTTTTGCTGCAATGCCTGCCGCACAACGCGACGCGAACCAGGCAATGCCACAATCAACAAACGATCCCAAAATAAAGGATGCCGGAAGCCAAACTGAGGGCTAAAACACGCCATGAGCAATTCGCCTGGATAAAGCACCACACGCGATGCCCCCAATGCAAACAACCCACCCAAAAGCAATGCGCCGAAAAGCCCCAATTGCAATGCTTGTTCCCAAGTGCCTACGGTCAAATAGCCTAAAAGGGCAAATGCAGACCCGCTTACAACACCCACCACCGCACCTACGCCCGCACCAGCCGCCGTAAGATGCGCCGCAGCCATGAAAAGCTCTAGGCCCAGCCCCCAGCCAATAGTGAATATCACCACTGCGGCATACGGATTGCCAGCCACAGCTAAGGCCCCTGCAGCAGCCAAAGTAAAACCCAGCATAACAGCAGCTACCATGCCGGGTACGGTGCCATAAGAAAAGGTAAACAGCCAACCTAACACAAAGCCGCCACATACTGCGCCCACCACTACTAATAGCCATTGACCCCAATCAGTGCTGCCGGGATCCCCTAGAGTCAACGTCAATAACAGGCTCAACAACATCGCCAGGCTCAACGAGAGTGTGGGGAGCATAATATAGAGACTGCGGTAAGCCGGGTTGCGAGCAGAGTAACGTAGCCAGGATTTGGAATGCGCGCGATACAGCGCCGGATCAGCCTGATAGAGATAAGTCTTGAGCGCCGCCGGGCGAAAAAGAATCCAGGAGAACAGCAACAAGTAGTGCCGCAAGTTCAGCGGGTTCAGCACCGGCGGCAGGGTTCCGTGATACTTGGGGAATGTGGGCATAAATCTCCTCTACAAATCTCAAATCGGCAAATCTCAAAATCAATAGCGAGTCAGCGAGAAAGCGAAAAGGCGAATCGGGAAATCTTTGCGTCCTGGCGTCTTTGCGTTATATCCCGTTAGCCGCGCCTGGCATCGTACAGGTCAGCGGCGGCACGTTGGAGGCGAGCGGGATGGCCGCCGGTTTCGGCGAGCAGGCGCGCGATCTCAGCCTCGGTGAAGGTGATGCCGGTACCGGCCAATCGCGCCGCCAGAAAAGCCCGTGCCACGTCCGGCGAGAAAGGGCCTACGTCCAGGTGCAGGCAGATGCCCGCCAGCGGCGAATCGAGTTCCGGCGAATCGGGGAACAGCCGGGCCAACGGCGAACGGCTGGCAATCACCAGTTTGAGCGGGGCCGCCGGGCCATCGGCCAGCCCGCGCAGCTGGCTACGGAGATGGACGGTGAACCCATCCCAAGCCATCTTCTCAATCTCATCGAGGCACAGGATATGGCGGCGCGCGCCTAGGGCGCGGGTGAGCTTGTAGCCGCGCAACGGTTCGGGAAGCTGCAGCGCATCGGCGAGCGCCAGGTAGAAATCCTCCTCATCATGCACCCACTCGAAGTTGAGGTACGCGAAGGCTTCGGCGGGCAGCCCCAGCGACTCCGGCCCGGCGGCGCATACCTGCGCCAACAGCGAGGACTTGCCCACCTGCGATTCGCCCACCAGCGAGAGGTTCACGCCCTTGCGCAACTCCTCAAAGATACGGCGCAGCAGCAGTTCGCGGTCGAAAAAGTGTACGGGGTCGGCAATACGCCCAGTCTTGCCGAAGGGATTGGGCGCAACGCCACCGCGCCCGCCGCCGGGATTGCCGTTTGCGGGGGGCGCATCCGGCGCGGCGCGGAAATCGGCCAGGATCATATCACCCAGGCCCTCAGTACGAGCGGTTGGCTCCTGGAGCAGACCGCCATGCTCGACGTTCCAGCGGCGCAGGCCATCGAGCGCGTGGGTGGTGAGATCGCTCACGGTGACGAAGCGCTTGCCGGATCGGTCGGCTGCCCCGCTCAAGCCCTCAAGCAGGTAGTAGGTGAAAACGCCGTGCTGCTTCTCGTCCCACTCCTGCGCAATCTGCTGCGAAGTGCTGGCCGCCAGCAGCGCGAAGCCCTCGGCCAGCTCATAGGCGTTGCGGATGAAGGCCGGATCGGCGATGTCGCGCCCGACCTGGACGCCGATGTGACAGGCGTCGAGCGTGAGGATGCGGCGGCGCGCTTTACTGCTGTGCAGGATGTGCTCGATGTCGCTCAGGGGCAAGGCTTTACGCGCGAGGGAGGGGCTGCGCGTCTCGTGGGTTATCAGCACGGCGCGGCCCCCCGTCACCATGCCGTGACAGGAAAAATGCGCCCAGATCAGGTCATCCTCTCCGGCGACCTGGCAGATCCGCTCCAGCTCCGCCTCGACGTTGTCGCGCGTGGGCAGCAGATGCGGCGAAGCGTTATCGTGGAGGGTGACGACGGTATAGCCGACCGCCTTGAGCGCCGCCGCGAGCGCGGTGACATCGCGGACGCAATACTTGAGCGTGGGGAAGGCCGGATCAATGTAAGCATCAATGCCCACGAGCAGCGCCCAGCGGTTGCGAATCGGGCCGGTAGGCGCGGCAGAGGACGGAGCAACCGGCTTGAGGTTGCGCCCGCCAGGTGAAGCAGCGTCAATGGGCTGAGCGTTCGTCAACAACCCGGCCAGCTGCGGGGCGGCGGCGGGACTCCGGCGGACGTAATCCAGCAGCAGATTGATCATTTCATCGCGCCGCAGGCCGCGCCCGAATTTATCGTAGACGGCGGGGAAGTGATCGAGGCAGAGCGTTTCGATGTCCACCGCATCGAGCCGCTGCAAGGCGGTGCGGAGTGAGGGCATATCGGCGGCAGGAGCAACCAGGGGCGCACGTCCCGCGCAGAGATCATTGAAGCTGGGGAGATTGTGTACTAACGCCAGGCGGTTCAACTCGTGGATTACCGCGCTGCGTTCCGAACGGCAAGTCTCGTTCGTACCAAAAAGCTGTTCTTGTCTGAGATTCTCGTGCAGGCGCGCTTCAAAGACCAGGAAAGCTTCAAGCGCCTCCCCCTGCAACTGCGATTTGAGCGCCGCCAATCCTTGTTCGTAGTTCATCTGTACTCCGGGCTGGATGCTGGTTACTGGTTACTGGTTGCTGGTTACTTGTTGCTTATGGCTTGCGACTTGCCGCCCGCGAGTTGTTGCAAGCGTTGGATGTTGTTTTCAATGCGCTCCAGGTCGCGCGCCTGCACATCTGGTGAGTCCAACAGTTGCTCATAAAGTGCGAGGGCTTCGAGGTGGCGATCCAGGCGGGTAAGATAGACGGCCCAATGCTCAGTGACGTAGTACGCGCCGTGCGTGCGTTCGTACTCGCTGCCGTACGCGTACCAGATCAACGCCTGCTCCGGTTGCCGCAGGTGTGTATGCACAATCGCCAAATTCATACACATAATGGCTTTATCCACCGGCGGCAAATCGCTGGCAACCAGCGCTTCGAGAATAGGAATGGCTTCCTCATTCCGCCCGGCATCCACCAGATTGGCAGCTTGTTGAGCCTGTGAGACATACTCATGATAATCCATAATACCCTCCGGGTAATTCTAGGTTAAAGTGGCACGTTGAGCTGAGCAGTCAGCCAATCCACGCGCTCGGTGGCAGCTTGCGCATTGAGACTGTGCCCCGCCTCATACCAGCGCAGGGTTTTAGGCTCAACAGCGGCGGAAAAGAACAGTTCGGCGCGTTCGCAGGGCACATGCGGGTCGTCATTGGCGAACTGGAACAACAGTGGGGCCGGAGATAACGCCGCAACGTGTGTCACCGGATCGAGCGGCTTCATACTGGCAATGAACGCCTCACGCTCCACGCCTTCCAACCGGGGATAGTAAAGGAACCAATCAGAAAAACAGGGCGCGCCGGCCATCAGTACATAGCAAGAAGGGCGTGGATCCACGCGGCCCAGCAACGCACCGTACATCGCGCCGAAATCATGCCCCACAAAGGCCAACCGGGCAGGATCACCGCCAGGTTGCGCCAGCAGCAAGTCGAGCGCTTGACGCAATTCCACCACCTGCTGAATGGCCTGTGGATAATCATCGGCCTGAGTACGCTTGATGAACCAGTCCCGATCTGACCAGAGAGTTTCCACTAAGAGGGAACTGCATCCCCGGCGGGCCATGTCCTGCGCCTCGCTGAGAAATTGCTGGCGATGGGAATCCGGCGAAGATGGTTCATACCAGTGAACATAAAGGATCAGGGGAAAAGGGCCTTCGCCCACAGGCCGCACCACGTAGGCAGCCCGCCGGTGACCAAAAACTGTAGCGTAAGTTAAAGTGCGTGTCAATACGCCATCGCACCTATCAAGGCGCAACTCACGCACATCTAAAGGCACAGCGCGGTTATAGACAAATTGCTGCAAGAAAACATCCATTCGCTCACCTTCCCATGTTAGCCGTAATCTATCCAAAAATTTTCTCCCGTACATTTCCCAAGTACACGTGGTTTTAGCCACGAATTTGACGAATTTTCTTATGGTTTTCGAGTAAATTCGAGTAAATTCGTGGCAAAAATCTATAGGTGTACGGTAGAAAATCCAAAAATTCCGCCAGCCAGTCGAGCCTGCCAAGACCCGGCGTTCGAATAGGCCCTTACACAATTTGTAGTGCAAAAACCGGCAAAGTCAAATTGGCGTAGAGAGCGAGCCATGGTATACTCGTGAAACGTAAGATGTGATGCGTGACATGTGAAAAACACACCACGTTTCACGAAACACCCATAACGGGACTTGCGCAGCAAGAAATTCTTAACCGCCGAAGACACCAAGGAAATCTGAAAAACCTCTGCAATCTCAGCGTGCTCTGCGGTGAAATCTCTGTTCTACCTGTAAAATGCGTAAGCCCTACCCTAACAACCCATCAGGAGCTACCATGACCCAAGACTTGATTCTCGCACTCGACAATGGCACGCAATCGGTGCGCGCGCTGGTGTTCGATTTACAAGGCAATCTAGTCGCCAAAAGCCAGATTTATATTGAAGCTTACCGTGCCCCACAACCAAGCTGGGCGGAACAGGACGCCGATTATTACTGGGAGCGTCTCTGTGAGGCCTGTCACGATCTCTGGGCGCAGCACCCGGAAGTGCGCGAGCGCATCGCCGGGGTTGCGCTTACCACGCAACGTTCCACGCTTATCAATGTAGACCGCAAAGGGCGGCCCTTGCGCCCAGCCATTGTGTGGATGGATCAACGCCGCATCGCCGGCGTGCCGCCGGTGCGCGGACTATGGGGGCTGGCGTTCCGGCTTGTGGGGATGACAGAAACAGTAGCCTACTTCCAGGCAGAAGCGGAGAGTAATTGGATCAGCCGTCAGCAGCCCGAACTGTGGGCCAAAACGCACAAGTTCCTATTTCTTTCCGGCTACCTCACTTACCGGCTTACCGGGCGCTTCGTGGATTCGGTAGGCGCACAGGTGGGCTATGTCCCCTTCGACTACCAAAAACTGCGGTGGGCCAGTCGTTGGGACTGGAAATGGCAAGCGATGCCGGCTATTACCCGCGCGCAGCTGCCCGATCTCGTGCCGCCAGCCGGCAAGTTGGGCGGCATCACAGCGGAGGCCAGCGCCGCGACGGGCCTCCCGGAGGGCTTGCCACTCATCGCTGCTGCCGCCGATAAAGCGTGTGAGGTCATCGGTTCCGGCGCGCTCGCGCCGCACATTGGCTGCCTGAGCTACGGCACCACTGCGACCATCAACACGACGCAAACCCGCTACATTGAAGTCACGCCGCTAATCCCGCCCTACCCCGCCGCCGTGCCGGGCGCTTATAGCCTGGAATTGCAGATTTACCGGGGCTATTGGATGGTGAGCTGGTTCAAGCAGGAATTTGGGCACGAGGAGCGTCGGTTGGCCGAGCAACACGGAGTCATTCCAGAGGAGCTCTTCGACCATCTCGTGCAGGGCGCGCCGCCCGGCGCGATGGGGTTGATGCTCCAACCGTACTGGTCGCCAGGGCTGAAAAATCCCGGTCCGGAAGCTAAAGGCGCCATCATCGGCTTTGGCGATGTACATACACGGGCACATCTCTATCGCGCCATCCTTGAAGGACTGGCCTACGCGCTGCGGGAAGGGATGGAGCGCATGGCGCGGCGCAGTCATACGCCCATCACGGAGCTGCGCGTCTCCGGCGGTGGTTCGCAGAGCAATGCGGCGATGCAGCTCACAGCGGATATCTTCGGGCTACCGGCTGCACGCCCGCACACCTACGAGACTTCGGGATTGGGGGCGGCGATAGATGCGGCGGTGGGGCTAGGGTTGCACCGCGATTTCAAAACCGCCATCGCGGAGATGACCCGCTTGGGACAGGTGTTCGAGCCTAACTGCACCAACCACACGCTCTATGATGCGCTATACAAGCGCGTCTACAAGCAGATGTACGCACGGCTTAGGCCGCTATATGAGGAAATTCAGGAGATCACCGGATATCCGAAGAAAGCGGGGGAGATGTAAAACGTGATGCGTGAAGAGAATCACGCATCACGTTTTACATTATCACAACAACATATACAACAGAATGGTCACTGCGCCCAACGCCAGGTTGAAGACACCAAACCACAGTTCAGCGTGGTAACCGGCCGGGCGCGCAAGTTCCAACACAGCAAACTGCGGTGCGCGCGGATTGTAATGCACCGTCACCGCCCCGCCTGCCGGGTAAGCAGCTAACACCGCCGCCGCCTTTGTTAACTCGGTAAATGTGCGCTGCGGGTACGGCGCAGTGGTGCGCCGCTGAGATGTGTAAGGTTGCCCCTCAACAGTATAGATATACGTTACCACCGGCGTATAGGTGCGCGGGCGCTTTTCGCCATCGCGCGGTTCGCGCGGAGAAAGCGCAGATTCCGCCACCTGGCCCTCCACCGTAGGCCAGTTCCATATACTATCGCGCCGCCGCCGGGAGAGAATGGTCAAAACGATGTAGAGCACTCCAAACACCAGCGCGCAGCCCCCCATGATAAGTAAAAATTCCATTGTGTCACCTCCGTGCGAATCAGCGAGTCAGCAAAAAGGGCAATCACGTTGTCACGCATCACGTTTTACGTTTCACGCCTCATTTGCGTGTCAGGGTAATGGTCTCTGCGGTTTCGGAAAAACCTGTAGGACGTGGCTCAAAGGGAAGGTTATTCTCAAAACGCATAGTATCATCATCCACAAACTCAATGATGGTATCAAGCGGTATCCCGTCAAGGAGGAAATTGAGATGCGCCGGGCTATAGGAAAAATCCACCGCATAAAAAGCGTAAGTTTCTTCTCCAAACTCAATAATGGCGACCAACCCATCTTCCAGAAACACCATTGTGAGCGGCTCATCCTCAAAGACCCCTACCCACTCACCCAACAACTGCTCCTCCGGCATCTTGGAAGCCGTACAGCCAATGCCCCACAACAGCAACATCGCCAACAAGGCCAGATACAATCCACGTTTATACCACCTACGTAAGCGCACTTTTACCTCCAAATGTTGTGTAGTTGAGTTTATCCCGATGCGTGAACACATACGAAAATACCTGCGCACGCGCGAGGAAAGCATCCAGGCCGCCGGAGGGTAGTGCTGCTACTGCTAACCGGCGTCGCGTCCCCACGCGCTCCTGCAATGGGGGGCGAAACGCCTCAATCTGCCGCAAATTGAAGCGCCAACCGGTAATATTGGCAATGTAAATGAGTAACTTACGCATCGCCAGCACGGGGTTCTCTTCCGGTACAGGCTGGCATTGGAAGCCGCTCAGCCCCAAGTGCCGTGAACGTGCCTGTCCCGCCCCCGGCACAAAACCTTGCGTACTCAGACGGGCCTGGAAGTCACGCATCCGCTCCTCAAAGGGTAGGGTATCAATCGCCGCGAAGGTTTGCAACAGCGACGGCAGCGGAAAATACCCACGCAGCCACGCGCCCACATTCTCACGGAAGCGGCCCGTCTGCCCATTGATGTAGGTCGAATCAGCCAGCCAGAGCAGCAAATCAGCATCACGGCGGGCGGGAATCTCCACACCGTAGAGCCACATCAGGAAATGTACCGTCCCTAAGGGGTACTTCTGGCGGAAGTTTTGTGTCACTGAGCGCCCGTAATGCTCATTGAGGTTGCAGCTGCTAGCGAAGCCAGGCAACCGGTCACCCGCTGCAAGTCGAACGATGTGATGCCCCAATGAGCGGCAACGTGCGTCGTAGATATCCAGATCCAGCCAAACTGCGCCGAGCGCCTGCTCCCAGGGTATATCCGCCGCGCATACGATACGCTCGTAGCCACGATACAGGCCTACCAGTTGCGCGCGGGGATGCGTGTGCAAGTAAAGCGCCGCGCTCAAGGCCGCGTCGAGATCGTCGCCAATGATAAGCGTTTCCGGCTCGGCGTGCGGCACGAGCCAGGGGTAGGCTTGAGTGAAGTGATCGCGGTTGTGCATAGGTAAATTTTTGTCTCACGCTAAGGCGCAAAGACGCCAAGAAATTTTACCGATTCTTAGCCACTGCAAAAATCTTAAATCCCCTTGCGACTTAGCGGCTTTGCGTGAGCTATCCGGTATGTCGCTTCAAAATCCGCTCGAGCGCCCAGCGCCCACGCCCCAGTTCCTCTGAGAGCGCAGCGATGGCGGCCTTTTTGGTGCAACCTTCGGCGCGGAGTGCCGCATAGCGCGCCAGGCACACGGCTATTTCGGCCTCATCCCAGGGCAGGCCCTGATTGCGCGGGCCGCGCGCCTGCGGCTCACGCAGCGTGGTAAGCAGATGTCCCGGTTCGAGCACGCGCAGGCCCGGCACGCGCGCCGCGAAGATAGCGGGCGAAATCTCGAACCCTACAAAACGCCGGTTCAGGCCGATGGCGACCCGCGCCGTGGAGCCGCCACCCATAAACGGGTCGCACACCAAATCTCCGGGCTGGCTGCTATATTGCAACATCTTCACCAACAGCGCGGTAGGTAGCTCGTTTTTGTTCTTCACCTGCCCCGGCTTGTATTCGCGGGGAATGATCCACACATCCTCTCGATCCTGGTAATTGAGCGAGCCATCCGCCCCATCCTTCTCGCCTAGCCCGTAGCGGCATTCCAGGTTAAAGGTGCGTTTGCCAGGGCCGGGTTTCTCGTAGTAGAGGATGTGATAGTGCGACGAGACGTATTTGGTGGATGTATACACACCAAAATTGTACTTCCAGATGATGTGGTTAATCTCTTCCAGATCGGTGGTGCGCAGAGCATTCAGCACATGATACAGGTGCGTGTAGCCGGAGACGATGTAGAGCGCGCCATGGGGCTTAAGGATGCGCGCCGCTTCAGTAATCCACCTGTGGCTGAAGTCGCCGTACTCCGCCGCCGGCACTTCGACGTAACCATCCACGACAAAGGCTTCATCGCGGTTGTAGTGCTTGTGGAGCGTATCGCCGGCGATGCCGTAGGGTGGATCAGTAACGATAAGATCCACGCACGCATCGGGCAGCTGCTCGCGGCTGCCGGCGATGAAATCCTGGTTGTAGAAGCGGGATTCAAATCTCAAATCTCAAATCTCAAGTGAACGAGTCAGCGTAAAGACGAGAAAACGAGTTTTACCATTTGGAATCTATCCAAAATTCAATGTCATTAAGTTGACCCAAGTTGCTACCTGTTCGCCAGAACCTTTATAGGACACGGATTCGCACAGATTTTAGGGATAAGAATCAGAAAAAAAATCCGTGTAATCCGTAAAATCCGTGTCCTAAATCTCAGAATTAGCCCAGGTGACAACTTGAGTTAAGTTAGGACCTGGCAGGTTTTGCCCAAATTGGGTAGGGTAGTATTTTACCAGTGAATAACGACGCTTTGTAGTCTAAAGGTCTTGAAACCTGCTAGGTCTATGTCCTAAATTTAATGACATTGATCCAAAATTTCATAAAGGCAGCGGGCTTCGACAAGCTCAGCCACCGGCGGAATTTTCGGATAGTTACTTGAGCAACCAGCTTCCAGTTACAGCCACGCTTTATTGCTTAGGGCGCGCTGATAGAGCGATTCATAATCGCACGCGCTTTGCTCCCAGGAGAAATCCTTGCTCATCGCGGTATGGATCATCTTCTGGATGTGCTGCGGGCGGTCATAATAGGTACTGACCGCCCACCCTACTACATCGTGGAGCGCGTGCGGGCTGAGATAGTTGAATTTGAACCCGGTGCCATCGCCGGTGGTCTCGTCGTATTGCTCGACGGTATCGTTCAGGCCGCCGGTGGCCCGCACGATAGGGAGCGTACCATACTTGAGCGAGTAAATCTGGTTTAGGCCACACGGCTCGTAACGTGAAGGCATGATAAAGAAATCACTACCGGCTTCGATCCAGTGCGCCACCTCGTTACTGTAGCCGATGAAGCTACCGATCTTGCCCGGATAGCGGGACGGCAATGCGTCGTAGTATGCCTCCAGGCGTTTATCCCCAGATCCTAAGATAACAAATTGGACCCCCATCACCCGCAAAATCGGCTCGATGGCAGCGGCGAGAATATCCAGCCCCTTCTGATCCACGAAACGGCTCACGACACCTACAATTGGAATACCTGAATTCTCCTCCAAGCCAAAACGCTGTTGCAGCGCTGTCTTGCAGGTTGCTTTGCCACTCACATCGTAGATAGAGTATTGCGCGGGAATTAGACGATCCACAGCTGGGTTCCACTCACCATAATCCACACCATTAAGAATCCCCACATAGTCCTCCCCCCGGTCGTTGAGATACGGGGCCAGGCCATGGGCATACTCTGGGGTGCGGGTCTCATCGGCATACGTAGGACTGACTGTATTGACCATATCAGCGTAGTGGATACCGCCCTTGAGAAAGTTGACCCGCCCGTGATCTTCAAACTTGTTAGCCGTAAAGTTATCCCAACGCAAACCAATGTAATCGTAGTGCTCCACGCCATAATTGCCTTGATAACCGATATTATGGATAGTCAGCACGCTCGCGGCACTACCCAACAGCGTATCATCCCAGTGCCAGACCTTGAGATAGGCCGGAGCGAGTGCCGTCTGCCAATCGTGCGCATGGACGATGTCCGGCGCGAAGCCCATATCCTTGCACAGCTGGAGCGCGGCCCGCGTGAGGAAGGCAAAACGGCGAGGGTTATCGGCAAAATCGTTGAACGCCGCGTCATGGTACAGGCCATCCCGCGCAAAATACTTGTCCGATTCGATAAAGTAGACAGACACCCCGTCCGCCTTATTGGCGATATGCACGCCACACCACTCCTGCATGTTACCCATCCACACCCCCAAGGGCGCGAGAAAAGGTCGTAAACGATACTTGTGAGAGTCAATAGTGTGATATTTGGGCATAACGACAATAACCTCATGACCCAAGGCCTGCAATGCCGCAGGCAGCGCACCTACGACATCCGCCAGTCCGCCGGTTTTAGCAAAAGGGACACACTCAGAAGTAATCATCACGATTTTGAGGCGTTTTTTCATGACTGTATATCTCCCAGGGAATTATGGGCGTGCATGGATGATAAATAACCATGGTCTGTCTACCTGGTACGTTACCCAGAAGCCCGCACTCATTACTTCCCCCTAGTATAGCCCGTTTCTGATAAGAGGCAATTAGGATTTGTATTTAACTACAAAAATTGTACAATATACCGTATGGAAAACTACAAAGACAAACAATTGGGCGCTTACACGCTATTGGAGAAAATCGGCGAGGGGGGCATGGCGACGGTATACAAAGCCCGCCAGTCTTCGGTGGAGCGTTTTGTTGCCATCAAAATCCTGCCGCAACACCTAAGCCATGATCCAGGCTTTGTAACTCGTTTTACCCAAGAAGCCCGCACTCTGGCGCGCTTGGAACATCCGCATATCCTCCCCATCTACGATTACGGCGAGCAAGACGGGCTGACCTTCCTGGCGATGCGCTATAACGAAGCCGGTTCGCTGCGGGATTGGATGCACACCCATCCCAACATGCACCTGCAAGAAATCGTCCGCATCGTCGAGCAAATCGGACAGGCGCTGGATTATGCACACAGCAAGGGCGTTGTCCACCGCGATTTGAAGCCAGATAATATCCTGGTTGACCCCAAAGGCAATACCTTTCTGACCGATTTTGGCATCGCCAAACTACTGGAAGAAGGGCCGACGCTCACTAAAACTGGCACCATCATCGGGACACCCGAATACATGGCGCCGGAACAATGTTCCGGCGCAGATGTGGATGCACGCAGCGATATTTACGCGCTCGGCGTCATCCTCTACCAGCTGCTTACAGGGCGTCTCCCCTACACTGCCGACACCGTCATCGGATTGCTATATCAACACGTCAACACCCCACCCCCCTCGCTACATGAGACACGTCCAGAGCTACCGGCTGCGCTAGAGGGGATTATCAACACCGCATTGGCAAAAGCGCCCGCCGACCGCTTTCAAAGCGCAGAGGCATTGGTCATCGCACTCAAGAGCGCACTTGATTCCCATGCACCGGCACGCGGAGGCGACACCCTCGTAGTTGCCCCCGCCTATTCGGCAACCACAGTGATAACCCCGCACACGCCAACGCAGGCCAGTACCTCGCCAAAGCGCGCGCCGCGCAACCCCTGGGGACTCCTTATCGGTGGGCTGGGGCTGCTGTGCGTGCTACTTACCGGACTGTTCTTTGGCGGGCAGTGGGCAATCCAGACATTCTGGGGAACTCCCACGCCTACCGATGCAGCACCCACCCTTGACGCTCGCATGACGCTTACCCCAGATCCTACCCACTCGGCAAGCCTGCCACAACCCACGCCAGATGTCCCAACCGCACAAGGGCAGCAAGACTGGACATATTACACTAATGGCAATCAAGTGCTCGCATTGGCACATCAGGGGCAATACCTGTGGGCCGGCGGACACGGCGGACTGGTACGCTGGAACCTCTCGGACAGGACCTATGTCAAATACACGATGCCGGATGGGTTGATTTCTGTCCCCATCATAGACATGCTAGTAGACAGTCGCGATCAATTATGGATCGCCACTACCCAAGGAGCTGGTCGCCTCAATGCCAACGAATGGCAAAATTATACCTTCCGCGACGGTCTAATTTATAGCGGTGTTACCTTTATCTACGAAGATCCTACCGGTATTATCTGGGTAGGGTTAGAATATGGCAGCGAGCGATTTAGCTACTTTGACGGGCAATGGCACTCGCCACAAGTGGCACCATTGCCCGATACTATCTCCCGCCCCCTGACGCTGATTGTTCACCCGGACGGACGCATGTTTGCAGGATTTTACAGAGATGGACTGGGTATCTACGACGGAACAAACTGGCAATTCTGGAACAGCACTACGGGCATACCGGGAGACACAGCTAACTCGCTGTTGTTGCTCCCCAACTCATCGGAACTGCTAGTAACACTAGACAGCCAGGTCATCCGCTTCAATGTGGATACATTCCAGTGGAGCGCGATTGAACCACTAGAAGAGATACGTCCTTACCGGCTATACCAAAATACAGCGGGCGATATCTGGGTACTCGGGGAACGCGGCATCGCCATCAAACAGCCAGACCAGGAAACCTGGGAAATTTACAGAACTGGGACCCTCCCCATGAGCGGATTTGCCCCCTCAGCTACGCAAACCAGCAATACCCCGCCTACCGACCTGGCCTTTGTCGAGGCTACCGTCTGCTTATCCACCTACCAGGACGGACTATTGATCTATGATGGCGAGACCTGGCAATCCTGGCGCACAGAGGATCAATTGCGCAGTTCAGATGTGGAACACATCATACAGGATGGGCAAGGAGCCGTGTGGTTTATTCACAAAACCGCAGGACTTACCCGTTACGATCCACTTACGGAAACCTGGGCAGATTTTGATGAGAACAACGGCGCGGAGGATAGACCTGGGCGACCAGGCATTGATCCACAAGGAAATATCTGGATTAGCGGCTACGGAGTGCTCAAGTGGTATAATGGTGAGCGGTGGCAAACGCTGGCACCGCCGGACCTAAGTGGGAAGAGCATCAATGGCGTAGCGTTCGCTTCCGATGGAACGCTATGGGCCAACACCTACAACTCGCTTCTCCGGCGTGATCCACAATCCAATCAATGGACAATCTTCACACAAGCCGATCACCCCGCCCTAGAAGTTATCCGCGATTATTTGATCGCTACCGACGGTGTATTGTGGCTGCTAGGACAGGGGGGCATCGTGCGTTACGACGGCACAGAATGGCAACTAACTCCGGGGCTTGAAGCACGCAGCAGCGGCTATCTGGCCCAGGATGATACGGGCACGCTCTGGTTAGTCTCCAGCAATCTGTATCGTTACAATGGGCAATCTTGGGAACTGGCCTTCCAACACCCCAATAGCGTGCTCAACCACGTTGCCCCTGACCCTACGGGAATGCTGTGGATGGGACGCACTGCGCTAGGGCGGTACGACCCCACCAGCACTATATGGGAGGATGTAGTAAGTGAAAACGACCTCCCCTATCCCTACATCAACACCCTCTTCGTCGCGCGTGACGGCACAGTATGGGTGGGGACCCCCGGTGGCGTCGGGCGTTATGTACCGTAGGTAACTTAAATGGAAGACTATCAGGGTAAACAGATTGGAGCTTATACTCTGCTGGAAAAAATCGGCGAGGGGGGCATGGCGGCGGTTTACAAAGCGCGGCAACCCAGCATGGAACGCTTCGTTGCCATTAAAATCCTACCGGAGACCTTGAGCCGTGATCCGAACTTTGTGAAACGCTTTACACAGGAAGCCCGCACCCTGGCCCGGTTGGAACATCCGCACATCCTCCCCATCTACGATTACGGCGAGCAAGAGGGGCTGATCTTTCTGGCGATGCGCTATAACGAAACCGGTTCGCTGCGGGATTGGATGCACACCCATCCCAACATGAGCCTGCACGAAGTCGTCCGCATTATTGAGCAAATCGGGCAAGCGCTGGATTACGCGCACAGCAAGGGCATTGTCCACCGCGATCTCAAGCCGGAAAATATCCTGGTTGACCCCAAAGGGAATGCCTTTCTCACGGATTTTGGCATTGCCAAGCTACTAGAAGAAGGGCCAACGCTCACCAAAACCGGTAGCATCATCGGGACACCCGAATACATGTCCCCAGAGCAGTGCAGCGGCACGGGCGTGGATGCGCGTAGCGATGTCTATGCGCTAGGCGTGTTACTCTACCAACTGCTCTCCGGACGCCTGCCTTACACGGCCGACACGACGATGGGACTGCTATATCAGCACGTCAATGCGCCACTCCCTTCACTACGCGAAGTACGCCCTGATCTACCCCCTGCGCTCGAAGCCGTGCTCAGTACCGTGCTGGCAAAATCGCCCGATGAGCGCTTCCAAAACGCGGAAGCGCTAGTAGCGGCGTTGACCAGCGCGCTCGGCCCCAATGAACATATCAAAGCTGGTACATTACACCTCGCGCCGGGACATGCCGCCACAATGGCTATCCAGGCACCACGCACGCCCACCCAAACCATCACCGCAGCCAGGCAACCCCACCGCAACAGTTGGCTGATCCTTATCGGCGTCGGGTTGTTCTTGTGTGTCGCCTTCACCGGGTTGTTCTTGGGCGGTCGGTGGGCGCTCCAGACTTTTGCGACTACGGCCGTGCCCACCAGCGTTTCCCGCGTTACGCCACCCGCCGCGCTTACCCCTCCCGATGCAACCTCCTTGCCCCCTACGGCTGTCCCCACCCCGCAATTTCCGCGCGGCTGGGCACAGCTCACCAATGGCAATCAAGTGACCGCGCTGGCGGCTCAGGGGCGCTATATGTGGGCCGGGGGACAAGGCGGTTTGGTGCGCTGGGATCTGAGCAACCAAACCTACATCAAGTATACAGTCGCCGATGGGTTGATTTCCATCCCGGTGACCGATTTGCTGGTGGATCGCCGTGAGCAGTTGTGGATCGCCACCGTCGAAGGGATCAGCCGCTTCGCCGACGGCAACTGGCAAAATTACACCTACCGTGATGGGCTACCCAGTAGCAGCATCACCTGCCTGTACGAAGATTCCTCCGGGCATATCTGGGCTGGACTGGCGTATGGCGATTATCAATTTGGCTATTTCAACGGAAGCTGGCGCGCTGCACCCGTCCCCCCCCTTGATGATATTACCTCACGCCCATTGACACTGGTGGTGCATCCTGACGGGCGCGTGTTTGCCGGATTCTACAAAGACGGACTGGCTATTTATGATGGGACGCGCTGGCAGCTATGGAACAGCACTAGCGGCAAATTGCCCGGCGACTCGGTAACTTCGGTGCTACTGCTCAGCGATGGGGAAACCCTCCTGGCAACCGTAGACGGGATTACAATTAGCTTCAATGTAAATACACACGCCTGGGAAACCATCCCAGAGTTACAAGACCTGCGGGCCTACCGACTCTATCAACACCCGGCAGGCAACCTCTGGGTGCTGGGAGAACGCGGCATCGCCGTTTCTGAGACATCACAAACCGGCTGGCAAATTTATCCAGCGGGCGATCTACCCTTGGGGAATCTTTCACCCAGCCTCTCGCAATACAGTAACCTCCCCCCCAGCGATCTGGCCTTTGTCGGCTCCACCGTTTGGCTCTCCACTTACCAGTCCGGCTTGCTAGTTTATGATGGAGAAACCTGGCAAGCCTGGCGCACCGATGATCAGCTGCGTAGTTCGGAAGTAGAACACATCGTTCAGGATGGTAGCGGCGCACTCTGGTTCATCCACATGCAAGCTGGTCTCACACGTTACGATCCACTCACAGAAACCTGGCAATCTTTTGACAAAGCGGATGGGGCAGAGGACAATCCGGGGCGTCCAGGCATTGACCCGCAAGGAAATATCTGGATTGGCGGCTTTGGGATATTGAAATGGTACGACGGTCAGGCCTGGCAAGCCCTGGTTCCGCCGGAACTGAGCGGCAAGAGTGTCCGAGGCATTCTCTTCAGCCCAGATGGCACATTATGGGTTGAGGTCTACAACGCCCTGCTACGCCGCGACCCACAATCCAATCTCTGGACTACATTCACTGTCAGTGATCACGCGGATTTGGAAACCATCCGTGATACCCTGATAGCTCCCGACGGGGCGCTGTGGTTGTTAGGGAACAGTGCCGTGTTGCGTTACGATGGCAAAACCTGGCGCGCAATACCTGGTATCCCGCGACTAAGTTATGGCGATTTGGAGCTCGATGCCACGGGTACGATTTGGATAGCGGCCAACGAGCTGTATCGCTATAACGGGCAAGCATGGGAACAGGCCTTCAACCGCCCCAGCGGCATCCTCACCAATGTCGCTGCTGCCCCCGATGGGGCGCTCTGGGTGGGTTACAAATCGCTGGGCCGCTATGATCCGGTCACCAGCGGGTGGAAAGACCTGGAGCTCGAGAGCGGACTGCCCTACCCCCGTATCAACACCATTTTTGTCTCACCAGACGGCACCGTATGGGTAGGCACACCTGGCGGCGCAGCACGGTATGTGCCGTGAGCATTGACCCACGCGTGCGGGCATCACTAACGTGAGTGGCTGAAAAATTCGGCGTCACCCTACACAAATGCGAGAAAAGAACTCCGGCAACCCGCGTACCCCTGACTGCAACCGAAAGAGCGCTCCTGCGCCAGGGCCTTCTACAGCTCTACTACCGCCCGCAAGCGCCGTAGTGATGTATAGATCGCTCAAGTCATCCCCGCCAAAGGCGGCACTGGTGACTTTGCGAGCGGGCAACGCAACACGTTGCTCCACGATGCCGTTAGGGGTGTAGCGATAGAGTGCTCCATCGTCCCACCGCGCCGCCCAGACATACCCTTGTGCATCCACAGTCAAACCGTCGGGAACCCCCACCCCCTCTGGGGTACAGAGCCACAAGCGTTGATGCGTTAATGCGCCGGTTTCTACAGCGTAATCAAAAAGATAAATGTGCCGCCGGAGCGAATCGGTGTAGTACAACCCGCGACGATCTGGCGTGAAGGCCAGGCCATTGGATATGCCCACACCATCGAGTAGCTGATGCAGCGAGCCGTCCGTATCGAGGCGATACAAGCGCCCTGGACGCATCCCCACCTGCTGAGCGACCGTGCCACAGAAAACCCGCCCGCGCGGATCAGCGAGGACATCGTTGAACCGGCTTTCTTGCTCACCGGGGATTGCCTCGATCAGATAGCGGAATTCGCCATCACGCCATACGGCAATAGCCCCGCGCTCCATAAACAACAATAGCGCTCCATCTGCCTGGATGGTGAACCCGCCGATCGAGGCACCGCGATAACATTGTTCATACTGCCCCGTTGCAGGATCATAACGAAAAAGCTCTCCCCGTGTAATATCAGTCCAGTACAGCCGGTGCTCTAGCGGGTGCCACAGGGGATTTTCACCAATCTGACAGTGCGTATCAGCCACAAGTTCCAATTTCAACATCACTGAACCTCCCAAAACGGTTCTCTGGTATTCCGCTGCTACGGCTCGCCGACGTAAACAAAATGATGCCCGTCCGTCACAAGGAGCACCTGCTCACCGGAAGCAAACACTTGCCAAAGCCCTTCACCATTCAGGGCCGTGTAAAGCGCGTAACGGCCATCAGGCGCAACATACACGGGGCGGCTATACAAGTCCGGGGCAGCAGGCATAGGTGTAGGGGTAGAAAGAACCGCCTGCGGCCAGGGCGTCAGTTCTCCGGTCTGCCAATCCAGCAAAAAATACTCAGAATCGGGACAATCTCGCCCACCCAGCTGACAACCGAACAGGTCCCAATCCACCGGCCCAAAGGGAATAGAAAATACCTGGTAAGGAATTTTCTGTATCAAGAGCTGCGAGCCGTCTCGACCTTGCAAGAAGTAGCTGTGCGTCGAATCATCAATCAGCGCACGCCGCTGTTGCCCCCGACTATCTACCACATATAATTGCTCCGGCCCAAAAGTCGTGGCGAACGGCAAAGAAAATGAAAGATTAGCGGTATAAGAAATCCATCTGCTAGTGTACAACAAGTGCTCACCCTCAGGCGTCCACCCCAGAGGAAATTCACGTAGTCCGCCAGTTAGCGGCTCCGTAGTAGCGGTGCGTTGTGGAAGCTGATGAATAAAAACATCGTGCTGCACATTGTAAGCCCACATTACATCACTCCAGCCTATATAATCTCGCTGCGACGCGTAAAATGCAGTTTTATCTCGATTCCAGGTATCAAAACTCCCGTATCCAAGATATCGGACACTCTTAGTTGCCAAATCATAAAGCCCATATCCCCCACCCTCACAACTTACCATAGCAACTAAGGCCCGATTGTCAGGTAGCCACGTGGACATTTTATCGTAACCTTCCACATCAAAACAAGTTCCCTGCTCAATGTCCAACAATCGCAGAATAGATGCCGCGCAACCATAATCACCGACGCGGAACGCAAGATAACGCCCATCAGGAGAAAAACTAAAATCGAAAATACGACTATTTTCCCAATAGTCGAAGCGCGGAACTTGGCAGGCAGCAGGGACAAGCACTTGCCGCACCTGATCTGTATCGAGCAACACGGGGGTAGCGGACGCGAAGACCAAAACGGACGCCCCGGCAACAGGAACGGCATAACCGATTCCAGGCGGCGCATCGAATGTGACCTGGCGTTGCCGCGCACCGTCCAGCGTCACGACCCATAGGTTGTCAAAGTGTCTGACATAGCCACTCTGGACACTTTCAGTACGAACAAAGAAAATCCGCCCTGATTCAACCGGTGGTGTTAGCGTTGGGGTAGTGATTGGAATATGTTGGACGGGCTGACAAGCGACCAAAAGCGGGAGCAGCAAAAACAACCGGTAAAGAGGATAATTTTGGATTGAAAGAATACGGAAGATGTTCTTCATTATACTCGCTCTTTAATCTCAAAAAGTGATTTTTGAAGAGTATTTTTCATGGGCGGGTACATCTGCCCACGAAAAATACTCCTTTTTAGCGGCTTTAGCTGCCAAGTTCGCTTTGAGCCGGTAGTGCAAACAGCAACCGCGTACTACTGAATCAACTTTCGCTATGACTTGAAGCATTCAACACGGGCTGTCGGGGACGCAGCAGGCTAACGAGCAACATGATACCCCCGATTCCCAAGAGGATCAGCGGGCCTAACACGTTGAACAGTAGCCACTCAGGAAACAGCGCGGACATGCCAATCAAGCTCACGGCAGCAATACCACATAGAATCAGGTCCGCAATCAGCAACCCCGCTTTCCGCACGCGAATGTTGACCACCAGCAGCGCCAACCCCACGGCGAGCGGTTCCAACGTCCACAGCACCGCCCACGCGCTCCACCACCCGCTCAGCGCGCAAAATTGCAGGAGCACACCATTCACTCCGATGATAATCGCCGGAATAAGCAGCCAAATCACCCGCATGTAGAGCGCCGCCGCGACAAAGCCCACGGCCAGACCCCAGATTGAGACAGGCCACAACCAGCCCCACACCCCCCAGACGTTGAAAGCGCTGCTAAAGAGCAGTATCCCGCTGAGGAGCAACAACGGCACACCAGGAATCAATAATCCACCCAGGCCACGCTTACCACGCACACACAGCGGCGCCAGAAGCAGTAGCGCGCCCACAGCAACACCAAGCAGCGGCCAGAGACGCCACACGCCCAAATACCCCCCGCCCCACCCCATAACCGGGAAGAGCAACGTCAAGGCCAGAGCCACACCGCCGATAACGATCAATAACAGTCCCATCAAAATCGAAAAATGCCGGTTCATCGCTTACATCCTTTCACGCACTATCATCCAAAGAAAAACCTGACCACCCCGCTAAACATCTGAATACCAACAGCCAATGAGGGCACTGCCAGGATCAAAAGCCAGGAAACACCAATTCCCCAAAGACCTCCCACGCGCGCCAACACGCACCGACGCGCCGGAGACTGACGACGCACAAAAAATAGCAAGCCTACCGTAAAAATCAGCAACCAAATCTCAAGAATCCATAACCCATTCCACAACCTCCACCAGCCCGTCAGCGCAGTCAGTGCAAACATCAATCCATTTCCAAAGATCAAAAGCGTCGGAAACAGCAACCAAACACGTTCCCGCATCAACATAATAAAGCACAGCCCACAACTAACCAGGAAAAACTCCACAGGCCAACCACGTTGAAAAAGTGCCCAATTGCCAGTAAGCAGAGCTAGCGTGAGCAGTATCAAATTAGCACTAAAAATGAAGGCTAAAGCCCCAAAAATTAAACTTGCCAATGAGGGTATTTTTCTGGCGGATGCTTCGCCGCGTTCTAACACTTTGGTTTTCTCGTACAATACCGTAGCTGAGGGCTTGTCAAGCGTGACATCGGTCTCGTCATCTGCAAAACCGGCGTCGGTGACATGGTCGCGCGCCGTGCCAGACAGCACCGCCACCGCTTCGGAAGGGGCCGCATCAGTGGTGAACGATAACGGCAATGAAATTCGGTCGGGCAACGCGATCCCGGCTTCCTCTGTCGCCGCAAGCAGCCCACGCAGCATCTCTTCGGCGCTCTGATAGCGATCCGCAGGGCGTTTGGCGAGCGCCTTGAAGACCACCCGTTCCAACGGCTCTGGTACATCGGGAGCCACCTCGTGCGGCAAGGGTAAAGGATCATTAACGTGTTTCATCAGCACGCCCAGCGGCGTATCCCCACCAAAGGGCGTCTGTTGTGTCAGCATCTCGTAAAGTACAATGCCCAACGAATAGATATCACTACGCGCGTCGCTGCGCCCCTCAAGCCCTTGTTCGGGCGCCATGTACTCCACCGTCCCCATCAGCGCACCAGAAGCGGTATACTGCGTGCCGCCTACAATCTGCGCGATCCCAAAATCGCTGAGCACCGCCTGCCCACGCCGGGTCAAAAGGATGTTGGCGGGTTTGATATCACGGTGGATCATTCCTTCGCTGTGCGCGTAGGACAGGCCCGCGAGCAGATCGAGCATCACCCGCACCATCTCCCCCCAGGCCATCCGCTCACCGCGCACACGATAATCGTTTAAGCGCGTCTTGAGCGTATCCCCCTCCAACAATTCCATCACCATGAAATACACGTCGTGCTCCACATCAAAGTCAAAGACGTGGACGATATTGGCATGGCGTAGGCTGGCTACAGATTGCGCTTCACGCCGGAAGCGTGCCAGAAATTCCGGGTCTTCCGCCAAATCAGAGCGCATGACTTTAATAGCTACATACCGCTCCAGATGTGGGTGATAAGCACGATAGACACGCGCCATGCCCCCACGCCCCAACGCATCCAGCACCCGGTATTTACCCAGCGTTTGCCCCTGTAATAATGCCGGCATCCCCTTGCCTCCTTGAATATCCGTCGCCGCCCGGCCATCCGCAGAGGGGGTTTTGATTTTTCGTTTCATTGTTCACCTCCACGTTACCAGGATACTACAATCGCCCAGACTGCACCTATCGAATAGCTAACAATCCACCATCAAGATGCAGACAACAAAACGTGAAACCCCCGGTAACGAAAGTTTCACGTTTTATTCTTGCAGTGCATACATCATTTAGACCCTGTCCTAAAATTCCGCCGGTGGTGGGGTTCGGCAGGCTCACCCACCGCTTTAGTAAATCTTCGGATAAATTCTTAACCAAGGCCGGCCTACACAACCAGTTTGTACCCCAACCCACGGACTGTGAGCAGGAGTTGCGGATCGGCTGGATCAGGCTCCAGCTTGGCCCGCAAGCGGCGCACCAGATTCTCAATCTGGTAATCATAAACGCCCTCGTGATACTCCGGCCAAACGACGTGACCAATGTCATCCTTCGAGCATACTTCGCCGCTCCGCTCATACAAATAGACTAGCAGTAAAAATTCCTTCGGTGAAAGCTCCACCGGCTGACGATTGACGCGCACCACACCCCCGGCAACATCAATCTCTATCTCTGGGAACAGTGTATCCCGATACGTGATGTCCGGATCGTGAAACACAAGTATGACATCCCCAACTTTGATTTGATCCTGGTCACGCAGGGCAACCGGCGTCAACAGCCGCTCACCGTTGAAAAAAGTGCCATTGGTACTGCCGAGGTCTTCCAACAAAATACGCCACCCTTCGCGGCGCACGCGCGCGTGTTCGCGGGAAACACGCTTGCTGGTGACAACAATATCACATTCCAAGGTACGCCCAATGGTTGCGGTATCACCAACCAGAGGATGCTCTCGTCCCGTAGGATCGGTGAAAAACGGTACTTCAGCTGTCATTTTGACGGTCATCCACGTTACCTCCAACCCAAAGCTTACCGCAATGTGTGCGCCTGTCAAGCAAAAAGCGTATCAATGAGCGAGCTTGATTGCAATGAGTTGCTTAACACTGGCAAGCGCCGCTGCCGAAGCAACATCCAGGCGCACGGACTTGCCTTCGGCATACACGCGCGCACTCGCTAATGTCGCCAACACCTCGGCGGACAAATCGCTCTCTTGAGCAGCGATTTCTGCGCGCGGCCCCAACGTAAACACTGCTGTAAACAATCCCGAACGAGGAATCACATGCAAAACCCGGCGGCCTTTGTGTACCAGAGCAAACGTCCAACCGGCGCGCTTGCCATAGAACTGCCATTCGCGAGTGGTTCCCCCCCACTGCTCTAGCAGATATTGCTCAAGAGCAACTAACAAAGGCGCCGCCGCACCTAACGCAACAGTCAACTCCGTGGGAGTGGGAACCTTCGTCTTATCATCAAAAATACTTTCAGCCATGATTTGCAGCACCTCATAAAGTCAAAGCGTATAGCCCAAAGTCTCCGTACGTCACGATTTAGGCTCGTAGTGGCGGTTTTAGCCATTGGGAAACCCGCTAAAGCGGCCACTACCAACAGATTGGTGATTTACTGAACCTCAGTAGATCACGGATTTAATCTCGTAGTGTGTTTTTTGCATACCAGAAGCGTAACTACTCAGGCTCAAACTTTATTTGTCAGTGCGGGCCATCTGCGGCGAAGCAAGCTCAACCATGAACGAGATTGCGCCGTTCGGAGACAGACGAACGCCACGGAGACGCGGTTCGCAATAACAAGGCTGAGTAGTTACCCAGAAACACGACAAATCGTGCTCTACAGGCAGATTCGTGATTTACTGAGTCTACTACAGAGTCATAGCACGTCAATCATGAAAATTATCCGCTGAAGCCATTGAACAATTCCAAGAGCTTTTTGTGTACGTTTTTAATCCGAGTATAATTAAGCAGTATAGAGTTTCGCGCACCTGGAGGAATGCTATGGCTAAAAACGTGATCAGGGTGTGGCCCTCCGGCGGTGACTATCCCGAACTGAATACAGCATATCTCATGGGTATCACCTTAAAGGCTGAGCGTCACGTGGATTTCAAATGATTATCATTATCAACGGGCCACTGGGGATCGGGAAGACCTCGCTGGCGTGGGAGCTCAACGCGCGCCTGGCCCCAGCGGTGATGTTGGATGGCGACTATATCGGCGCGGTTGAGCCTTTTGAGATCTACGATGAGGCAAGAATCGCCTATCTCTACAAAACGCTGGCACATCTGGTGACGTACCATCAACGCGAAGGCGGCTACCGCAATTTTATCATCAACTATGTTTTTGAGACATCGAAGTCACTGGCAGAGTTGCTCGCCTTGCTGCGCCCGCTGGATGACATTTTGCACGTCTTCCGCCTGACGTGTGATGAAAGGGAAATGGAGCACCGGATTCGCCAACGCGGACGCGACAATTACGAGGAGCAATTGGCCTGGGAGCTGCAGCGATTTCGAGAGTTGCTAACAATTCAGGAGGCTGCCGCGCAACACGGCTTTCTGGGCGTGGTAGTGAATACATCCACGTTGGATGTGGCGCAAGCGGCAGCGGCTATTTTGGCGCAAGTGTGATAATCTGAAGGTGAAATTGAAGCAACTCATGCCAAGCACCAAGGCAATCTGGCCCGCAAAGGAGTTTAAGTTATGACAATTGTGGATTTGCGCAGCGACACTGTAACGCACCCCACACCGGCGATGTGGCAGGCGATGACCCTGGCCGAGCTGGGTGATGATGTCTTCGGCGACGATCCCACCGTGAATCGGCTGGAGGTATTAGCCGCCGAGCGGTTGGGCAAGGAGGCCGCGCTCTTCATCCCCAGCGGGACGATGGGCAATCTCGCCGCGCTCCTGGCGCACTGTGGACGCGGCGATGAAGTCATTCTGGGCGATAAATCCCACACGATTGTGTACGAGCAGGGCGGGATGGCCGCCCTGGGCGGGATTATGCCCCATAGTGTGCCGAATCAGCCGGACGGCACGTTGCGCCTGGATGATATCGCGGCAGCGATTCGCGGCGATAATATCCACTTTCCTCGCACGCGCCTGATTTGCCTGGAGAACACCCATAACAACTGCTTCGGCGTTCCGCTGACAGGGGACTACACCGCGCAGGTCGTCGCGCTGGCGCAACAGCACGGTCTCAAGACGCACATTGACGGGGCGCGCATCTTCAACGCCGCCACCGCACTAGAGGTGGATGTGCGCGAGCTGGTGCGCGGGGTGGATTCCGTTACTTTTTGCCTCTCGAAAGGATTGTGCGCGCCGGTTGGCTCGGTGCTGTGCGGGAGCGGGGCCTTCATCGCTGAAGCGCGACGCGCGCGCAAGGTGCTGGGCGGCGGGATGCGGCAGGCTGGCATTCTGGCGGCGGCGGGCATCGTTGCCATCGAAGAGATGACCCTGCGGCTCGACGCTGATCACGCCTGCGCGCAATGTCTGGCGGAAGGACTGGCGGCTATCCCCGGCATTGAGGTTTATCCCCAACACACCAATATGGTCTACTTTGCACTGCGCGATGATGTGCCGCTGACCGCCTACGAAGTCCAGGCGCGGCTCAAAGCGCGCGGCGTACTGGTGCTAGCACGGGATGCCCACAGCTTCCGCGCCGTCACCCACTATTGGATTGATGCCGAAGCAGTGGACTATGCCCTCGAAACCGTACGCGCGATGCTTTGATTTTGGATTTTAGATTTTGGTACTACAATTCATGGCTCGGAGCACGAGCTCCGCAACGGGCAAGTTTTGAGATTCGCAATTTGCCATTTTTTCAGGAGTGATATGCAAAACACAAAATCGCACTTCAAAACGCACGACGGATTGGAACTCTATACCCAGCACTGGCTACCGGAGGGCACGGCACGTGCCAATCTGGTGCTCGTTCATGGCATCGGTGAGCATTGCGGACGTTATGGCAATGTGGTGGATTGGTTTGTCCCGAAGGGCTACGCCGTCCACGGCTTCGATCATCGGGGGCATGGTCACTCGCCGGGGCAACGCGGGCACGTCAATAGCTGGCACGATTTCCGCGAGGATGTGCACGCTTACATCGGCACAGTCGAGCAGCAATATCCGGGCGTTCCTACGGTACTGCTCGGTCATAGCATGGGAGCGCTCGTTGCATTGGACTACGGCCTGCACTACGGCGCGGGTTTGCGCGCCCTGGTTGCCTCTGCGCCATTGCTAGTGTCGAGCGAAGATGTCTCCCCTCTGTTGGTGCTGGGGGCGCAGCTGCTCTCCCCGCTCGTGCCGAAGTTGAGCATGAAAACCGGTCTCAGCGTTGCAGCGCTATCCCGTGATGTGAACGTCATTGCTGCTTACCAGGCTGATCCGCTGGTGCATGGCCTTGCCACACCCCGGCTGGGTGCGGAGATGACCCGCACGATGAAGGGCACGCTCGCAGCGGCTCCCAACTGGCCCGCTGACCTGCCGTTGCTCATTGTTCATGGCGGGGCGGACAAAATCTGTCCACCGGTGGGCAGCCAGCGATTTATCGAGACCGCCGGCGCGCGCGACAAGCTGCGCTATGAATACCCCAGCTTCCTGCACGAAGTCTTCAATGAGCTGGGTAAAGAACAAGTGCTGGCTGATGTCAAAGCCTGGCTAGAACAACGGTTATAATTCACCATTTACTTTTTTTCCTGGAGGTTTATGTGACAATTTCCCTATCCTTCAAACCGCTAGAGTTGGAAGACTACGATGCGGTGCAAACACGCTTGTGGACTTATCAGCCACAGACATCGGAATTGAACTTTGTAAATCTGTTTATCTGGCGCGGCTATTACCGCATCCAATGGGCTATCCATGAGAAGTGGCTCCTGTTTTTGTGTGAGGATGACGCCGGTAGCTTCTATGGCTTGCCGCCCATCGGGCCGCCCTCGCGCTTGGATGTGACCCGTGACTTCCTGACTTGGCTACGCGATGAGAAAGGCGTAGCTGCCCCGCACATTGAACGGGCCGATATGCGATTGATTCATGAGTTAGCCGAGGCTCCTGGTTTGGCTGTCGAGATGGCGCGCGAGCATTACGATTACGTCTATGCCCGTGAGGCGTTGGCGGAACTCGCCGGGCGCAAGTACAGCGCCAAACGCAATCACATCAACGCTTTTAAGCGCACACAGACGCATACATACACGCCGCTTAGTGATGAGAACGTAGAAGCGTGTATCGAGATGGCCTGCGTGTGGTGCCAAATGCACCGCTGCGAGGATGATCTGAGCCTGATGGAAGAGCGCGACGCGGTGCGTGAAGCGTTAGAACACTTCGGTGTGTTGCCCGGACTGCAAGGGGGCGTCATTCAGGTTGATGGACAGGTGCAGGCATTTACCATCGGCGAGCGATTGAACGCTGAGATGGCTGTCATCCACATCGAAAAAGCGAACCCCGATATTCGCGGCTTGTATCCGCTCATTAACCAGGAGTTTGTGCGCCATGCCTGGAGCGAGATGACTTATATCAACCGCGAGCAAGACCTGGACGAGCCGGGGCTGCGGCGTGCTAAAGAATCGTACTACCCGGAATTCATGGTGGAGAAGGGGCGGATTACGTTGAGGTGAAGATGCAGATTACAGTGAAACTACATGCGATGTTGGGGGAACGCTACGCGCCGGAAGACGTCGCGCCCGGCGACGCCTTTCCCGTGGACTTACCCGACCGCGCCACCGTCGCCGATCTTGTCGCACAGCTGGGCATCCGCACCAACGAGGTCAAAGTCGCCTATATCAATGGGCAGGCGCGCGCAGAGCAGTATCGCTTACGCCCACAAGATGAGGTGGGCTTCTTTCCCCCCATCGGCGGGGGGTAGGTACAACAGGCAGTAGACGGTAAACGGTAGACGGGGGAGTATGACCATCAATTAACCCCATCATCCACGTCCATTTGAGATCAAGGGGGAATTATGCACGAGTTCATTGACGGCGCGACGGCGATTGTGCGTGGCGCATTGGCTGCGGGGTGCGATTTCTTTGCCGGGTATCCCATCACTCCGGCAACGCCGATTCTAGTGCAGATGATGCGCGAAATGCCCAAGGTGGGCGGTGTGGCCGTGCAGGGCGAGGACGAGCTCGCCAGCATCGGGATGTGCATCGGCGCAGCGGCGGCGGGACGGTTGCCCCTCACCGCCACCAGTGGGCCGGGTTTCAGCCTCTACAGCGAGAACCTGGGCCTGGCGTTGATGGCAGAGACGCCACTGGTGATTGTGTTGGTGCAGCGGCTCGGCCCAGCTACCGGCGGCGCGACGACGGTCGGTCAAGGCGATGTACAATTCGCCCAGTGGGGCACCGGCGGCGGCTATCCGTTGATTGTGTTGGCCCCTTCTTCCGCGGCGGAGTGTTTCACACTCACGGTGGAAGCATTCACGCTGGCGCAGCGCTTCCGCTGCCCGGTGGTACTGCTCACGGATAAGGAACTCAACCTCACGCAGACGACGGTAGAGATGCCGCCCTTGCCGGAATCCACAACCCCACCCCCCCCGGTGGTCTCGGTGTTGCCGCCGCTGGGCGCGGGCGAAGTAGTCCATGTCACCGGTTCTACGCACGATGAGCAGGGACACATCACCAAAGACCCGGCCAAAGTGGAGACGCTCAACCGGCGACTTCTGGAAAAGATCACGGTACACCGAGCGGAACTGGAGCGGGGCCGGCTCGATGTGCAGCCCGGCGCAACCACGCTCTTTGTCTCCTTCGGCGTGACCGCGCGGGCGATGGAAGAATCCGTGGCTACGGCACGCAAATCCGGGCAGCGCGTTGCCGGGCTTACGGTGCAAAGCCTCTGGCCGATTCCTGAAACTTTGTTGCGCCAGGCCGCGCAAGGCGTGCAGCGGATCGTGGTGGGCGAGCTCAATCCCGGCCTGTATGTACGCGAGGTGCAACGTCTGCTACCGGAGTGCGATGTAGTCAGCGTCACGCGCCTTGATGGGCAACTCATCACGCCGCAGGCGTTTCTGGAGCATTTGTAGTCATGTTTACGGTAGCGCGCCCCTGGCTGGCGGCCTACGATGCCGTCGTGCCGCATTCGCTCGCCCCTTACCCTGACGAGCCGGCGTTCGCCATGCTCGAACGGGCTGCAGCGGCGCATCCTAAACGGCTAGCTCTGGTCGAAGCCTGGAACGGGTACAAAATCACGTTTGCCGAGTGGGATGCGCAGAGTGACCGCGCTGCGGGCATGCTGGCAGCGGCGGGCGTACAACCCGGCGAGCCAGTAGCGCTATACACGAGCAACAGCATCGCCTTTGCAGTAGCATTTTTTGGCATCCTCAAGGCCGGGGCTGCGGTAGCGGCGGTGAATCCGCTTTACATACCCCGAGAAGTGGCTGAACAGCTGGTAGATTGCGGCGCGCGGTACATCATCGCCGATGCGCAATTCTACGCCACGTTGCAGACGGCGCGCGCGTATACACAGGTGCAGCAGGCATGGATTATCGGCACGGAACCAACCGCGCTCGATTATGGTGATACTTCCTGGGAAGTCGCGCTCGCTCAGGAGCAGACACCGCGCCCGGCAGTTACGGTAGGCGCTGAGGCTATCGCCCTGTACCAATATACCGGCGGCACCACCGGCGTCCCACGCGCGGCGTTAGGCACGCACGGCAATCTGATCGCCAACTCCCGCCAGTTCGATGCCTGGGTGCATGATCGCCAGGAACATGAAATCATCCTGGGGGTACTGCCATTGTTTCACGTCTACGGGCTGGTGCTTACGTTAGCACGAGCAGCCTACCAAGGCGCGACGTTGGTGTTCAGCGGGCGGCGACCAGAGGATATGCTGGCGGCAATCCGCGCATACCGCCCCTCGTTCTTCCCCGGCGTCCCGACAACGTATGCACTCTTACTCGATCATCCCGGCATCGAGGCGGCGGCGGCTGATCTCGGCTCGATTCGCGCGTGCATCAGTGGCGCCGCGCCATTGCCCATCACCGTACAGGAGCGTTTCGAGGCATTGACCGGCGGGAGACTACGCGAAGGCTATGGCCTGAGCGAAGCGCCTACCGCCACGCATTGCAATCCGCTGGGCGGCAATCGCGTGGGGTCTATCGGCGTGCCGCTACCGGATATTGACGCGCTGATTGTGGATATGGAAACGGGTAAGCGTATTTTATCACCCGGCGAGATTGGGGAGCTGATTGTACGTGGACCGACAATCATGCGCGGGTATCACAATCGCCCGGCAGCTACGGCACAAGCCCTGCGCGAAGGCTGGCTCTATACCGGCGATGTAGTTCGAATGGATGCTGACGGCTATTTTTACATCATGGATCGCAAGGCAGACATCATCAACTGCGCCGGGTTCAAGGTGTACCCCAATGAAGTGGAATCTATGTTGCGTAATCATCCAGCCGTGGCGGAAGTGGCTGTTGCCGGTGTGCCAGACGCCTATCGTGGCGAGCAGGTACAAGCGTGGGTAGTGCTGCGCCCCGGCGCGAGCCTCACGCAAGATGCGTTACTCGCATGGGCGCGCGGGTCGCTAGCGCGCTATAAAATCCCTCGACAAATTACCTTTGTGGACACTTTACCTCGCAGCGCAGTGCAAAAAGTCCTCCGCCGGGTGTTACGCGGAAATCAGTGATTTCATTTACCATTCAAACAGGAGTTTAACATTGCTATTAACCACTATACTTGCAATTGTGGCCGGGTTGGTCGTGGGAGCTGGAACCGCATTGCTGGCAGAAACAATTATGGCGCACCGACGTATGAAAGCGCCAGTTTGCCCCTACTGCCAAACACCTTACGAACGCTTTCAGTGGAGCGTCACCCTGGCCTTCCTCCTGGCGCGCTTCCGCTGTCGAGAATGTAACCGGCCGTTGCGCCTGGCACGATTAGCGGGGGAACTGTTACTAGCCGCTACCTGGGGGATGGTGGTGGCACGGTATGGCTTGAATGGGCGGGTTATTTACGCTATGCTCGCCGTGATTCCGTTACAGATGGTCACAGTCACAGACCTGGAGACCCGGCTAATTCCCAATCACATCATTTTGCCGGCCACGCTGTTATTGGCCGTGATAGGGCTGTTCTTTGGCGGGGCATTGCCACAGATTACGGCCTGGAAGTGGACAGATACACTCCTAGGCGGATTGATTGGCTTCGGCGTGTTCTGGGTGTTGGTCATACTCGGTGAAGCTGTATTTGGCGATGGCGCACTGGGACATGGCGATATAAAATTGGCCGCATACATCGGCTTGCTAGTGGGCTTTCCCTGGATTATCCCTGCCTTGATACTGGGGATTCTATTTGGCGGAGTCGGTGGCGTGTTTATCCTACTCGCCGGGCGCGGTACGCTCAGAACAGCGATTCCTTATGGGCCGTACCTGGTACTGGGGGGGCTAACGACGCTGATCTGGGGTGTGGAAATTACGACCTGGTTTTTGCGCTAGAACGTGAGGATAACAAAACCGGGGTTCCTAAGGGAACCCCGGTTTTGTGTGGCGGAGAGGGCGGGATTTGAACCCGCGGAGCCTTGCGGCTCACGCACTTTCCAGGCGCGCGCATTAGGCCGGACTATGCTACCTCTCCACAATGAGGTACATTATAACACAAGCGACTATTTGCGCAACAGCCACATCACAAAACCGGGGCGGTTTTAGGAACCACCCCGGTTTTAAGTCCCAATCTTACGCTGCTACAGGCGCGACTTGAGTAGTCGTAGTACGCCGTTTGGTATCAGTGGTGTAGCGCTCGCGCGGTGCCGGTAGCGGCGCTCCCTCAAAAGCGGCCTTGAACTCTTCGTGGGAAAGCATCTCACGCTCCAACAGAATTTCCACGACCTTATTCAATTGCTCGCGATGCTCAAGAAGGACTTGTTTGCTACGTTGATACGCAGTAATGACAAACAGTTGTACTTCATCATCAATCTTCTGGGCCATCGCCTCGCTGTAATCACGCTGTTCGCCGATTTCACGCCCCAAGAACACCAGTTCCTCTTTTTTGCCGTAGACCAACGGGCCGAGCTTCTCACTCATACCATAGCGCGTGACCATCGCGCGCGCCATCTTGGTGACACGCTCCAAATCGTTGGCGGCCCCCGTGCTCACCTCGTCAAAGACGATCTCTTCCGCAGCGCGGCCCCCCAACATTGAGGCCATATCATCTTCCATCTTGCTGCGCGGAGTGAGATAGCGATCCTCTTCCGGCAGGGTGATAGTATACCCGGCGGCCATACCCCGCGCCACCACCGAGACTTTGCGTACCGGATCGCACTTGGGCAGAACATGCGCAACGAGGGCATGACCAGCCTCATGATAGGCAATGATGCGCCGCTCCTCTTCGGAGATCACCCGGCTGCGCCGTTCCGGCCCAGAGATGACACGCTCCACGGCCTCATGGAATTCAGACATACCAATCCGCTTCTTGCCGCGCCGGGCAGCCAGGATAGCCGCTTCGTTCACCGCGTTCTCAATATCCGCACCGACAAACCCTGGCGTGGCTTGCGCCAATGCGGTGAGATCTACTTTGCTTTCAAGCGGCTTGCCGCGGGTATGGACCCGAAAGATTGCTTCACGCCCACGAATGTCCGGGTGATCCAACAACACCCGCCGGTCAAAGCGCCCCGGACGCAACAGCGCTGGATCAAGGATGTCCGGACGATTGGTGGCCGCCATCACAATAATGTTGGTGTCCGTATCAAAGCCATCCATCTCTACTAAAATTTGGTTGAGCGTTTGCTCGCGCTCATCGTGCGACCCACCTAACCCAGCGCCACGATAGCGGCCCACCGCATCAATCTCGTCCACAAAGATGATACACGGGCTATGGCGCTTGGCCTGCTCGAACAGATCACGCACACGGCTGGCACCTACACCTACAAACATCTCCACAAACTCTGAACCGGAGAGGCTGAAAAAGGGTACGCCTGCCTCGCCAGCAACGGCCTTCGCCATCAACGTTTTGCCTGTACCCGGTGCACCGACCAGCAAAAACCCTTTGGGAATGCGCGCACCCAGTCCCGTAAATTTCTGCGGCTCTTTGAGAAATTCCACCACCTCGGCCAATTCTTCTTTAGATTCTTCAATTCCGGCAACATCGTCAAAAGTGACAGTGGGGCGATTGCTATTGAACATGCGCGCGCGGCTCTTACCGAACGACATCGCCTGATTGTTCACGCCCTGAAACTGCCGAATGAAAAAGAAAGCTAGCCCAATCAATGCAATAATCCCAATGATGGTGAATATGGCATTAATGATCGTAGTCCAATCAGTAGGCGTTTCTACTCGATAGTTAATCTGCGCGAGCTGTTCATCGGAGACGCCTAAGGTCCTGAGCTGTTCAATTAACGTCGCGCCGGTTTCTTTGCGCGCCATCTGTACAGATCCGTCCGTATAAATCGCGCGCATATCGTCACCCTGCACTACAATCTCGCTGATTTTGTTACTTTGAATGTCTGCTGCCAACTGCGGTAAGGGGATGGTCTCCACCTGGCGTTCGCTGGTCAGTACACTGTACAACACCATAATCAACGCAATGATGAGCAGGACATAGATGAACCCGCCATTCGATGGTTTTTTCATATTGTATCTCCTCTATCCCGTGCGCCTATAGGCCAACGGTATGATAAAACAATGCCGGATAGAACCTCTATGGATCACCGGTATTTGCTAAACGATTATACCACAAAATTGACTTGGGTGTGTTTCATTTCAGCTATGGAATAGAAACTGGGACGGGCAGAGACCGTCCGGAGCGAGCTGGAACCAGTATCTGACCATACCTCTCTCAACGCAGATAAAACACGCCCAATTGACTTTAGATAGGAGTAAGACAATGATGTGAGTAGAAATACCTCACTGAAACACACTTGATATAGACCAAGCGATTGCCAAACGGCTGTTGCCGGGTACAATAGGAATGAAACGCGCCTTGCTATTTAATATTTTTACTCAGGAGGTACACACAATGGATCAGTTGCAATTGATTGATCGTTTAAGCATTCCCGGTACAAGCAAAATGGTGCTGTTGGTCATGGATGGAGTCGGCGGGTTGCCCGGCCCTGGGGGGCTGACGGAGCTCGAAGCCGCCCGCACACCCAACTTCGATACATTGGCGGCCCAGAGTATCCTGGGCCTGTCTACACCAGTGTATCCAGGCGTGACGCCCGGCAGCGGGCCAGGGCATGTAGGGTTGTTCGGCTATGACCCGCTGGAATGGGAAATTGGACGCGGGGTACTAGAAGCCCTGGGCATTGATTTCGATCTCGGACCAAACGATCTGGCTGCGCGCGGTAACTTTTGCAGCGTAGATGCGGACGGCAACATCACTGACCGACGTGCGGGTCGCATCCCCACTGAAAAGGGCGCAGAACTAGTAGAGAAACTGCGCCAGATTCAGCTACCTGATGGTATCGAAGCCTTTGTTGAAGTGGTAAAAGAATACCGGTTTGTGCTGGTACTGCGGGGGCCGGGATTGGCTGACGGCCTGACCGAAACCGACCCACAAATCACGGGGGTCCCCCCCTTGCCTGTGAAGGCATTGCGCCCGGAGGCCGAGAAGTCCGCCCAACTACTCAACCGTTGGTTATCCGCAGCGCGCAAACTATTGGCTAATGATTTCCCAGCGAACAGCATGAACCTGCGCGGTATCGCCAAAGTTCCGCCCATCCCCAAACTGCCTGATCTGTGCAAGATGCGCTTCGCTGCAATTGCCACCTATCCTATGTACCGGGGTATCGGGCGCTTGGTGGGCATGGAAGTCCTTCCCACTGGTGACACTATCGAGTCGGAGGTAGAAACGCTACGTAAGTATTGGAACGATTACGATTTCTTCTTCTTCCATGTCAAAAAAACCGACAGCTACGGTGAAGACGGAAACTTTGAAGGAAAGAAAGGTGTCATCGAAAACACCGACGTTGTACTACCGGAAATTCTGGCGCTTAATCCCGACGTGCTGGTGACAACCGGCGATCATAGCACACCCTGGTCACTCAAGGCGCACTCCTGGCATGACGTGCCGGTACTATTATACGCGCAGGATCTACGCCCCGATGGCGTAGCAACTTTTGGTGAACGCCAATGTCGTACCGGCGCTCTGGGCCACATCCAACACCAGCACTTGCTGCCATTGATAATGGGCCACGCCGGGCGACTGGCGAAGTTCGGAGCATAATTTTCTACATCCCCACCCCGCCTCCCCAGCAGAGACACTGGGGAGGCGGGAAAAAAGTAGAACAGGGCTGTGGTAAATCTTCATGTTTCACGCGGGAGGAGGTTAGGATGCAGCGGCGCTATGCGTTATTGCTAATGCTGGGAGGGCTTCTGTTCTTGTCGGGCTGCCTGGAACAAAGCGCTTCTTTTACCGACGATTTTTCTGATCCGTCCAGCGGTTGGCGCGGCGGCTCTTACGAAACTTACAGCCATGGCTACGTTCAGGGGCAATATAGCTTCCAGATTGATGTGCCGCGCTGGTATGTTTGGTCAACTGCCGGACACAATTATCAGAACGTCACACTTGAAGCCAGTGCGCGTTCCGAGGGCGCTTCCGATAACCATTACGGGCTTATCTGCCGCTACAACGACGGTGAGTTCTACTACTTTGCAGTGAGCGGCGACGGTTACTATGGCATTTTCCGTAAAGTGGCCGGGGGTGATTTGCTACCATTACACGATACGGCAATGCAACGCTCCGCATTAATCCGTACTGATGGCATCGCCAATCGCCTCATGGTAGTATGTGAGGACAATTTATTGGCCTTCTACGTCAACGGGGAACTCTTAGCACGCGTCGAAGATGCGACGCTCTCGCGCGGCGATGTAGGCATGGCCTCCGGCACGCTGGCGCAGGGCGGGACGCTGATCTGGTTCGATGATTTAAGCGTGACCCCACGCTAGAGGAGGAAGAGAATGCACCAGACAAAAATGCTCATCGTGATAAGTCTCGCACTGGTGCTGGTAACGAGCTGCATCGGGCAGGCGAAACGTTGGGAAGAACCGTTCGACGAGACCGGTAAGTGGGATCTGCACTCTGACGCCTCAGCACAGGTCAAAGTAGTGGATGGGCTATTGCGCATTGAAATAAAAACCGCCAATCAGCTGGCCTGGGCCTCAGCAGAACGCACCTACGGCGATTTTCTACTGACAGTAGAGGCGACCCAACTCGCCGGGCCAGACGATAACGCTTATGGCATACTGGCGCGCATGGATGGCGATAACCACTTCTACGCTTTCTCAATCAGCGGTGATGGCTATGTCCGGGCGGCACGTTACGACGACGGCACGTGGAATCTGTTAGGCGGTGATTGGCAAGCCATCCCCGCCATCCACCAGGGGCAGGCGCTGAATGTGTTAATGCTAGAAGCTCGCGGCAGTACGTTCATATTCTCCGTAAACGCTGTCCCCGTCATCGAAGTCATGGATACCACTCTAAAGCGCGGCGATGTGGGTCTCTATGCAGGTAGTTTCGCGCAGCCGGGCGTCGTTATTGCCTTCGACAATCTAGAAATAGAGACGTTACCGTAAACCATGAACCCTAACCCTTATCCCGTTTCATACATTCCACCTCATGGTATAATGTATCCGTGAAGTTCTATCTGGAAGCCCTCGGCTGCCGTCTGAACACAGCCGAAATCGAAATTTTAGCACGGGAGTTAACCGGCGCAGGGTGGGCGGCTACCCCCCCTGAAGCCGCCGATGTGATTGTACTAAATTCCTGCGCTGTAACTGCACAAGCAGCTCGCAAAACACGCCATCGCCTGCGCGCTTTACAGCGTGCCAATCCTGCCGCCCGGCTGGCAGTCATCGGTTGTTGGGCCACCAACGCACCCCAAACCGCAGCATCCCTTCCCGGCGTGACCTGGGTCATCCCCAATGCCGACAAAGCGCAAACTGCCGCGCTGCTCACCGGGCAGCACCCGCTCCCGGCCGCCTGGTCACCCGGCCGCTGGGGACACACGCGCGCTTTCCTCGGCGTGCAAGACGGTTGCAATCACACCTGCACCTATTGCCTCACCCGTATTTTACGCGGGCCGGCACGCAGCCGCCCCCTGGCGGATGTGGTGGCGGATGTACTTACACTGGTCTCTCAAGGCGCACAAGAAATCGTGCTAACCGGCGTAAGTTTAGGGGCTTACGGGTGCGATTTACCCAATACGCCCTCGCTGGCGTTACTCGTGAAAACATTGTTGCACGAGAGCGATTTGCCCCGCCTACGGCTTTCTTCTATCGAGCCGTGGGATGTAGATGAAACTCTCTTAAAATTATGGGAAAGCCCGCGCCTCTGCCGCCAATTGCACCTGCCACTTCAATCGGGCAGTGATACGGTGTTACGCCGCATGGGACGGCGCAGCACCACCGCCGAATATGCGCAACGGATTGCTCTGGCACGTGAAGTCTCCCCAGAAATTGCTGTCACCACAGATATGATAGCCGGTTTTCCCGGTGAGACCGAGGCGGAATTCGCCACAACGTTGGACTTTGTGACAGCGTTGGCTTTTGCGCGGCTACACGTCTTCCCTTATTCTGAACGTACAGGCACGCCGGCAGTCCATTTACCCGATCCCATCCCCAAAGCGAAACGGAACGCGCGTGCGGTTACGCTTCGAAACCTGGGAAAAGAACTCGCAGCGGCCTACCACCAGCGATTTGTGGGCCAAGTATTGCCGGTACTATGGGAACATCGTGATACGCAGGGCCGTTGGCGGGGGCGAACAGATAATTACCTGGCAATAGCGGGGGAAAGTCAGGCGCAGCTGTATAATTGCATCATCCCTACCCGGATGTTCGCGGTTGAGCATGAGCTATTGCTTGGCGAACCACTTACCTGATCCTGGCATATTACACGGGAAAGGGAACTTTTCGTTTCGCTGCACCGTCTATAATATCGGCATCCGTGGCTTAAGTCAGCTCACAGCTTGGCATTTACGGCTTTTTGTGGTATATGGGGATATAAAGCAATCGGATAGTCGCATCAATGCCCCCATGACACTGTCTTGGGGTGTTTTTTTGAAATCTGTCAGTTTAGTCTATTAAGGAGTGGCTAACTATGGCTAAGAAATTGTGGCAATTGAAAGTAGGTGCCCTGCTGAGCGTGACCCTGGTCGCGCTTGCTATGGGGCTATTGTGGATGGGGCTGGTTGCACCGACGCGCGGCGCGGCGATGCTGGCTCCTCCCTTAACCGATTCGACCAAAATGGTCAATGTGGATGCGGTCCCGGCTGGTGGGACGGCGACGTATTCAATCGTTTTGCGCAACACGAGCGCGGTAACTACGGTGAGCACGGCAACCGTTGTGGATATCCTTGATTCCCGGTTGAGTTGTGATCAAAGCCATGCAGGAACCCAGCCACCCGGCAGTGGCTTGTGGACTTGCACCACCGAAGGCATTACCTTTACGGTACAAAACATGACCCCGGGCAAAGTAGTTACCCTTACCTTTGATGTAACACTTGACAACAGCGTTCTTCCTGGTGATGTTATCACCAACGTGGCGACCATTGATGATGGCGAGACGATCATCGCCACCAATGAAGTCTTGTTCACCGTATCCGATGCACCGACAGTGCAGATTCGCCAACCTATCAACGGGGCGTTGTTCACCTCTTCCCCCGGCACCCAGGTTGTCATCAGTGGCTATGCCTGGGACACTAGCAATGATCCTGGCTTTCCCGCCACGCCAGCGATTGACTCCTTCAGCGTTCCCTCTAATGGCGCTTACTTTGTCAATTGGACGGAAGGTGCTGACGCCTGGGCCTATCATTTGCAAGAATCAACCAGTCCCTACTTTAACAAAAATGTAGTTGACTACAATCCTACTACAGCACTTTCACGTCATTACGTTACAGGTAAAACCCCCGGCACATACTACTATCGCTTGCGTGCAGTCAATGCGGTAGGGAACAGCCGTTGGAGTGCTGTCCGCTCGATAGTTGTGGGAACGACGCTCATGCAACCATTGCCCACAGACTATGCGGCGGAAATGCAATTTACCGCAGTTCCAGGGGTGCAAGTACGCATCAACGGCGGGGCTTGGCAAGCTGCTGTAGTCACGCAAAACGCTCAGGACTATTGGGATTGGACCTATAATTGGGCACTCCCGCAAGAAGATGAAGCTGTCTACACCATCGAAGCCCGCTCGCAAGATACTGGCGGTAATTACGGCGAGATTGATACCATCAATGTGACCATCAGAAACGGGACCCGGTACGTTTACTTACCCCTCATCATGCGCCGTTGGCCGCCGGTACCGTATGGAACAACGTTGACACTTACACCACAGAGTGCCTATGGCAATTATACGCTAGACTGGGTCTATGCAGATCAACCGGGATCGGGAGTTCCGCTGCCTACTTCTTATACTATCCATGAGGCTTTCAATGATCCGCATTTCACCAACCCTACCGTAATTCAACATGCTACTGGCGGAACAAATGGTCAGCGGGTCTTCACAGGCAAGTTACCTGTAGGTACCTATTACTACCGAATCCGTGCTAACAACCAGAACGGAATAGGCGAATGGAGCAATACCCAATCCGTGGTAGTGCAGGCGCGCGGCTACTTCGATGATTTTTCCAATGCCAATAGCGGCTGGTTGAAGGGTGTCTACTCCGAAAGTGGACGGGGAGTGTTGGATGTCAACTACGACAATGGCACTTACCGGATGAAGATCTTGCGCAACGATCTGGGGTTGAACAACAAGTATATGGGCGTTATGCCCGCACCTTATACACACAACGACCGCACCTATGACGTACAAGTGGAGCACCGTTTTATTCAAGCGGTAGACAAAGACATGGATCCCACCTACGCCAAGGCCGGTTTGATTTTCCTGGGTACGCGCACCAGCGGGGGCACTGGATACTTCGAGACTTTCTACGCGGTAGAGTGGAACTTTGAAGGCCAATGCGCGGTCAGCGCCTACACCAACTATATATGGGATGGCGGGCATCATCCTTATATCCCACGGGCTTTCTTGCCGCGCGGAGCTAACGACAAATACGTTTACCGTGAGTGGCCCGGCGGGCTTAACCCATCCTGCCCGGGGCTGCAAGCTGGTTACAATAAAAATGTTACGGTCAGGGTTGAGGTACGTGATAACACCTTCGCCGTCTACTTTAACAATAACTGGGTGGGGACGTACTCCTTCTGGGGCGATTTACCCGGTAATCCGCATGTAGGGCTGATTGCGGGATCCTGGGAACGCACGCCCGCACAATCGCACTTTGACAACTTCCGCGTGACCGATAAATAGCAAACTATGAAAAACTTGAGGGAACAATCGTCGTAGGATGGTTGTTCCCTCAAGTGTATTCTAAAATTTAAGGCGAAGGGGAATACTTTAGATGGATGTACGGAGACGCTCGTGGTTTTTGATGGGAGCGCTTGCTGTTAGCACGCTGTTATTGAGCATCGTGCTGTTTGGACTATGGGGCGCGCGCCTGCAACCGGCTTCCGGGCAGGCATCTTTGCTGGGGACTGGATTGCAGTCTGGGCCACTGGAAACCTCTACCAAAACTTATAGTCCAGACACACTCTATGCTGGCGATACAGTCACATTTGCGATTGCCTTACGTAATACCAGCACAGCCACCTTGGGCATTACGGTAACGGATCAGTTAGTAGCAGCTTTGGAAATTGTCTGCGGCAGCGAGCAAGTCAATCCGGCAACAGGATGGCCCGTATGCGATGCGCAGCAAAATGTTATCACATACACCGCCCCCATTACGGCACATAGCGTTATAACACTCTCGTTTCAGGCGGTCATTAGCGCCAGCCTGATGCCAGGGCAGGTCATCACCAACACCGTATGGATTGATGATGGTATGCACATTCTCACGCGCTCCGTTACCCTGACCCTGGCCGACCCCACACAGTATGTTTATTTACCGCTTGTGATACGGCGGTGGCCCCCGCTGCCCTATCCGCCTACCAATCCCGATGTGACGCCGCCCAATATGCAGGGGAATTATACGCTTAGTTGGGACTATATTGGGTTTCCTGATATCACCGCGCCGACCAGCTATGTGCTAGAGGAAGCGTTAGATGCGGTATTCAGTGATCCAACGGTTTACGAGCCAGGTCTCAATACATCTTATAGCTTTACAGGCAAGCTCCCAGACATGTATTACTATAGGGTGCGCGGACAGAACAGCTATGGCCCTGGAGACTGGACGTATTTCCCCCCTGTTAATGTGACCCGCGAATTCTTTGATGACTTTTCTGATCCGTCCAGCGGATGGCGCACAGGTGAAGTTGAACGATATAACTTTTGGGATCCAAACCATTATGGACTGGAAGTTGTTGGTAATTTAAACTATGTTGATGGACATTACCAGATTTATGTCCCGCGGCATCGAGGCTCATGGCCTCCCGGCGAAGTGGACACCTTCTGGGTGTGGCCGGCCGTTGCAGCGCCGCTGCCACCGGACGCCTATCCCTTACCCGACCGATATTGCGTTGAGGTGCGAGCTGCTTTTGTCAATCCATCGTACTGGGCAGGACGTTGGGGCGTTGTATTTGGTGCAAACACAAATTTTGATCAATTGTATGCTTTTAATATCACCGATATTCAAAACCGGGCTATGATTTACTATCAAAATTACCATTTCCCGGGCAACAGTAACTATCGGCATTGCGATTATCAAAATGATTGTGCTCCCAACCAGAAGCACTATTTACTTCCCTGGTATCAAGAAAACTATCGGGATCCTGCTATCCACGAGGGGAATGCTTACAACACACTCAAAATTGTAGTCCGGGGAGATTGGGTGTATTCCTACGCTAACGGGGTACTCCTTGATGAAAGAGCTTTCTCTTTTCCGCGCGATCGCATTGGGCTAATGGGCGGTAGTTGGGAGGTTACGCCAATAGACCTGCGGATTGATTATTTCCATTACCAGCCCTATTGCCCTGAGTCATTGCAATAATGCACTGTCTATCGGGCCTCAGTAGATCACGGATTGCTTCCGTGGTCACGGATTCAGCCGTTGGGAGAACCGCTAACGGGGGGATTCCAGTAGATTTTTGATCTACCGAGGCTGGTTGCAATACAACCAGCCTCGGTTTGTAATTCAAGAGCGAACTCCATGCAATTGCGTAATCGTAATTTCTTGATAGCCGCTGGAATTCTGGCGCTACTAACACTGGCTGCTTTCTGGGACCTGCTTTGGTTGCCCAATCACTTTCTTATGGCGGGGCATCAAGGTGGTAATGATCTCAACTACCTCTTCATGCAGTGGTGGGAGTTTGCGCTAGTTACGCTGCGCAACGGCGAATTTCCGTTGTGGAACCCCCTTTTGTATGCTGGTATTCCCTTCATCACCAACCCGCAACCCGCGCTATTCTATCCGCCAGTGTGGATATTGGGCGTGCTCCCGCTAACGCGCGGCATTACTGTTCTCTATGTCTTCCACGTCTGGCTAGCGGCCTTCGGGATGTATCTCTGGCTGCGCAGCGAAGGCCTCCAGATCTGGGGCGCGCTGGTGGGGGCGTGTGCCTTCGCTTTCAGCGGGTACATCTTCGTGCGCATCTACGCCGGGCATATCGGCGTCATCATGGCGCAGGCCTGGCTCCCGTGGATTTTGTGGGGCTTGCGCGCCGTCATCACGCGGCGGCGCTGGGAACTGGCTGTGCTCACGGGGGTCGCGATGGGGCTGGCGCTCCTGGCGGGGCATACCGCCTCATTTTTGTATGTGGCGCTGATTGCGGCAGCCTATGTGGGCTACAGCCTGTGGCTGCACAAAATCCAGGGCCGCGATCTGCTGACCGTGACGGCGCTGCTGGCTGTGGCGGGGGGCGTGGGACTGGCACTGGCAGCTATTCAATTGCTGCCTACGCTGCAACTGCTTGCGCTCTCCACACGCCAGGGCGCCGGCTATGACTTCGCCGCCGGTTACGCCTGGCCCCCCGGCTACCTCTTGACCCTGCTCATCCCCAATTTCTTTGGCAACCCCGCCATAACCGGCTACTGGGGCGATAGTGTCTATGAGGAGCTGATCTTCTATGTGGGGATTTTGCCGTTGCTCTTCGTGGCCTTCAACGCCTATCGCCGCACACACCGCCTGACGCCCTTGATGCTGGGTTTGAGCATTACCGCGCTGCTCCTGGCTTTCGGCGCGTTAGGTGGGCTACATCGCGTGCTGTACAACTTCATCCCGCTGTTCCGCGTGGCCCGCGCACCTGCCCGCGCCGGTTTCGCGTTCACCTTTGCCGTGGCGGCTTTGAGCGGCTTCTCGGTGAACTGGCTATTGACGCGCACAGAAGCGCCAGAGGCCCATGATTTCTTCGCCGGTCTCTGGCCGTGGCTGGTGGTAAGTTTCGCATTGCTGTTGATGACCGGCAGCTATGTCCTCTTCACGCTCCAACGCGATGCCAACCCTGAAGTAGGCCGCTTGTGGCACCTCGCCAACTATACCGCCGTGTTCTTGGTGCTCTTCGGCCTGAGTTGGGCCTTGTTCAGCCGGTGGTTGCGCCAGACTGCGCCCCGGCATGGCTTTGCGCTGCTGGCGCTGGGGCTGCTGCTGCTGGATTTGTGGGGGTTCGGGCGTGGCATCGTGCAGCCGTTACCGCTCCCGTCAAGCGAGTACTGGACGCGCGTGGCGGCTGCGCTGGCCGAACACGAGCCGGGGCGCGTGCTGCCGTGGGGACTAAACATCTTCGAGCAAAATCGCGGCATGAACTTGGGCATCGAGACGGTGCTGGCCTACGATCCGCTGCAATTACAGACACATCACGACCTCACCACCATCGTACCTGATCCGCGCGCCCGCGCGTATGATTTGCTCGCGGCGCGCTATCTGGTCGCCAACTACGATATGGGCTTCCCGGAAGGCGATCCGGCCTCGCCCCAGCTCATTGCACAGGAGAGCGATCTGTGGATTTACGAACGCCCGCGCGCGTTGCCTCCGGCCTGGCTTGTCCATGAGATTGAAGTGCATCCTGATGGGGCGTTGCGCTTGGCGCGGCTCAACGAGGCGGACTTCGATCCGCAGGTGGCCGCGCTGGTAGAGGCTGCGCTGGAGTGTTCCCTTGCACCGGCTACCGGGCCGGAAACGGCGCGGGTGGTCGCGCGAGGCAATCAGCGGTTGCTACTTGAGGTGCAAGCGTCGGCTCCGGGACTGCTCGCGCTCAGCGAGGTCCACTATCCCGGCTGGCAGGCTACGGTGGATGGGCAAAAAGTGCCGGTAGTGCGCGTCAATCACGCGCTGCGCGGCGTATGCGTCCCGGCGGGCGCGCATACGGTTGAGCTGGTGTTCCGGCCTACGCTGCTCTACCTGGGCGCGGCCATCACTGGATTGATGCTTGTAGGGGTGCTTGTGGCCGCATGGCGATTGCGGCGTCGCCCCCTTGAAGATAAATAGGAATTTAGCACATAAAGAACACGAAGAATCAAAAGCCCTTCGTGTTCTTTATGGTAAAAATGCGTTTACTCTCCGACGGTAAATCTCCCCACCGTATAGTAATCCCCCATCGCTTGTCCGCTGGCATCTAGCACGGCGAGCCGTTCCATAGTCCCTAGCAGATACCAGCCTGCAATCACGCGATATTCGCCCGGCGGCGCATCTGACGGAAGCAACAGCTGGTAGGGATCGTTGATCTCTTGCCCGCTGCGCCAACTACCAGTGGGATGGGTGCCATGCACGGGCCAGGAATCTACTTGTGCGTAGCGCTTCCCCTCTGGCCCAATGATTTGCGCGAACACGGTGTAATCCGCAGTGAGTGTACGCAGAGCGCGCCAGCGTAGCGTGAGCGGCAACATTGCGCCGGGGGCGGGCGTTGCGACATCGAGTGTGGCATCCACCAGCAGAATCTGCCCCCCGAAATTCGCCAGCCCCGCCGTAGATGGCCCTACCGTGATGTCGGCCAGCACACATTGGGTATCCATCCGCGCCAGCCAACCGCATTGCGCAGGCAGCACCTCTCCGGACACGATCCAGCTCACCCACAGGCGATACTGGCCCGGCAGCCACGGGGCGAGGATGGTGTAGCGTTGTTGCACCCGAAGATCTTCAGGCCAGGCATTGGCCGGCAGCGCTTCCGGCAGGATGGGCGGTTCCCAGCGCGCATTATCTAGCGGCATCCAATAGAACTGCGGACGAACGCCTGCCGGTAACTCCCCGGCACGCAGGCCGGTAAGCGTGAAGACCAGCGTGCTCTCCGCAGCCACCTCGCCGGGTAAATCGTCGCCTACCACCCAGAGCGCGTCGCCGAAGAGCATGCGCGAGGTTGCCGGCGGTTCAGGAGCAATTTTCCACGGGAGTGTAAGCGCTGCCAATGTAACCCAGTCCGGCGCAAGCAGGTCGGCACTAAAGCGTGGCCCAACGGCCAGTTCCAGGCGATAATCGCCGCCGGGCAGGCAGTCCGGCCAGGCCAGCGCGATGTAATCGCCGATGCGCTGCCCGGCTTGCCACGCCTGCGTGGTGGAGTATCCGCCGACGGGGCGTTGCTCTCCGCTGTTCCACACGATTGTGCCATCTGTTGTTACCAGGCGCAGGCGAAGGCTTAAATCCTGCGCGAGCGGGCGGATCGGCTGCCAGTCGAGCAGCAGATGATGCATCCGGCGGCCTTCCGGGTCGGCTTCCAAGCGCTGGGTGAGTAGCGCCAGCGCATCACCGAAGACTGCCACCGATTCACCCATGAAAGACGGGGGAACGGGCGGCGCGACCTCAACCAGCGGGCCGACCGATTGTACCCCGTAGGCATCCATACCGGGCAAGTAACGCGCCAGATAGACGTGCTGCCCGGCGCTGAGCCGGGTGTGCAATTCCTCAAAATAGCCTGCTTCATCGAAGCGCATCACCAGCTCCAGATCAGGACGCAAGCCCTCAGCCTGTTGCAGGTAGTAGAGCGGTGGGTATTTCTCGCTATCGGCGAGGATGGCGGCATTTTCTGCCAGGGGTTGCGCCAGCGCGTACCGGCCCCAGGCTTCGTCCGCTTGCCCCACGGCGCGCAGGGTTTGCTGGGGCAGGTTTTGCCACACAAGGCTGAGGGGCAGCAACGCGAACATAACGAGCGCCAGCCGCGGTGCCCACGGACGCAGACGGTGCAGGCCCGCGGTCAGCGCGACCATGCCTGTCCCGATCCACAAAGCCAGCAGCACGTGAGCGGGGATGATAAAGACTTCGAGATCGGGCACCAGGTAGACCAGCCCGTAAAAGCAGTAGGGTAGAAAGGCCGCAAGGGTGAGCAGTGCAATCTGCCAGCGCCGGATCACGAGCCAGAGCAGCCCTACCGCTGCCAGCAGCAGCCCGATTGTACCGAAGGGGGTTTGCAGCAGGCGCAGAAGGATGCTGTAGCGGGTGGGATCGCGCAGCAGTCCCAGTTGCAGCGCCCCACCAAACTGCCGTCCGGTGATGTAGGCCAGAAACTCGCCCAGGCTCATCCATTGCCCATCGTGGAGCGCGGGCCAGCGCAACGGGATGTAGGCGTAAAGCAGCAGCCCCAACGCAAAAAGCCCCCCAGCTTTAGCCCAATCGTTCAACCGCACCTTGGGCCAGCGCAGCAGACAGGCCAGCCCAAACGCGGGGAAGAGCATGACCATGGTGATGTGGTTGGTAAGGGAAACGCCCATGAGCAAAGCTGCACGCCAGAGCGTGCGGGGGATATGACGCGCATCAAGGATGTCTAACATGAGCCAGAGCGCGCCGGCGACGAAGAGCAGATTGAGCGCGTAGACTTCGGCGATGATGGCTTGTGACCAGACGACCGCGGAACAGGCCAGCGCGAGCGTGCTTAAGGCGGCGATGCCGGGGCGCTGGGTAAGCCGGTGGATGAGCAGGTAGACGAGGCCCATGGCCCCGGCGGAACTGAGGGCGGCGGTGAGATTGACCTGCCATGCCAGCGTGCCGAAGGGCAGCAGCGTAAAGAGTTTGCCCAAGAGCACATAGAGCGGGTAGCCGGTAGGATGCGCGATACCCAAACGCAAGGCCGTCACCTGGAACTCGAACGTATCAGCACGCCCCACATAAGGTGAGAGCGTGACGAGGTAGAGGCTCAGCGCAGCTGCTGCCACCAGCCAGGGAGCGGCGCGCTGTGAAATGCGGTGGCGGAACGTCCAGAGCAGTGTGAGCAGCAGCCCGCCCGCCAGTAGCGCCGGCCCACGCCAGGGGATGTAATCGCCGCTGGTCAGATCGAGCAAGGGAAGTGCCAAGGGGAGCCAATGATGCACAGGAGACTTTTTCACGTGAGCTACAGTGTAAGCGAGCAGACTACCCGCCAATGCCAGGGCCAGTGTACCCGGCCAACTGAAGAAAAGGCGCGCCGGAACTTCTAGCGCAAGCGCGCGCGCCAGTCCTGCGCCCCATATCGCCCCACATAAAACAACCCATAGTAAAAATTTTTTGTTCATCGTTGACTTCGCCGTAAAGGTTTCTCACGCACAGGCGTAAAGGTTTTTCGGGGGATTGCACTGGATTATCTGGAAGACCAAACAAACAGATTTACTGCTTACCAGGAGATTTCTTGGCGGCTTTGTGCTTTGGCGTGAGGTTCTGGGTGAGAAACTCTGTTTCATGGTTCAGGCGTGGGTGGCTCCAGCAATCCAGCAGCGCGCTTGAAATAAAAATCCAGTACATCATGGGCGATAGGCGCGGCTACAGCAGAACCTTCTCCGCCGTGGTAGACCCACGCCAGCACTACAATTTCGGGGGCTTCGTAGGGTGCATAGGACATGAACCAGGCATGGGTGGGAAGCGTGCGCCCAGCTGGGACAGGGCAAAAGCCCTCGGCAATGGCGATGTCGTCACAATACTCGGCGGTGCCGGTCTTCCCCGCGACGTTGATGCCTTCGATTTGAGCACGGGGTGCTGTACCGTCGGCTACGGCCTTTAGTAAGCCCTCGCGTATCATCTGAATCACCGAGGCATCTACGTCCAATGTACCGATCACCTCTGGCGTATAAGCGCGCACTAGATTGCCCTCGGCGTCCGTGATGTGATGGATCAGTTGCGGGCGATAAAGTGCGCCCCCATTAGCAATCGCTGCCATCGCGTTGGTCATTTGGATCGGCGTCGCCAGCAAGAAACCCTGCCCAATCGCAAAGTTGAAAGTATCGCCGGTGGTCCAGGTCTCCTGGTAGTTAAGGCGTTTCCAGCGGGCATCAGGCACCAGTCCGGCATACTCGCCAGGGATGTCAATGCCGGTGCGCGCGCCCAACCCAAACATTCTGGAGTAGTTGACCAAATTGCTCAAACCCATACCCACAAAATTGGTGGGCGGCCAACCGCCGGCTACCTGGTAGAAGTAAATATCACAGGATTGCGCCAGTGCGTCCACAACATTAACTGGCCCATGCCCCCCCCCATATTGGTGGTACGTCCAACAAACGAAAGGTTGCGCCGCAGCCGGATTGTCAGGCGCAAGTTTACTTGGTAGTAATATGCGCCCCGGACAGTTGATTGTGGTAAAGCGATTAACGATGCCCTCTTGCAGTGCCGCTGCCGCCGGTACAATTTTGAAGATTGAGCCGGGTGGCACCACATCGGAAATGGCGTGATTAATCAAAGGTTGGTGCGGGTTTTCATACAGCGCGGCAAGCTCTTCGCCAGTTATTTGGCGAGCGAACATATTATTGTCGTAAGTGGGCAGACTAACCATTGCCAACACTTGCCCATCGCGTGGATCGAGTGCAATGACGACCCCGCGTGGCGCGTTGACATTTGCCATTTGCGCAAATAACGCATCCTCAGCCACCTGTTGCAGTTCCACATCGAGGGTAAGATGCACATTGTCCCCAGCCAGCGGCGGACGCTCCTGAAGGATTGCCAGCTGCCGACCCAGCACATCTTCTTGTACATAGCGCCGTCCCGGTTCACCATGGAGGTATTCCTCAGCATGGGCCTCCACCCCGGCATAGCCGATACGATCCACATTGGGATCATATCCGCGCGCTTCGAAATCAGCCAACCGCTCCTGGGGCACCGGGCCAAGAAATCCTACCGCTTGTGAGGTGAGCGCACCATACGTGTAATTACGCCGGGTGACGATCTCCACATCCACACCAGGCATAGTGATACCACTCTCTTGCGCCACTAGCAGTGCAATGTCGCGCTCGGCATTGCGCAAGACTACGCGCGGCGCGTAAGGCCGATTGTAGCGTACCGAATCCACGGTTGCCAATAGCGTTTCATAAGGGACATCAATGAGAGCGCCAAGTCGCTGGAGCACGGCGCGTTCGCGTTCGGAATCGTCTGGCAGATAGCCCGGCGTGACCGTGATGTTGTAGGCAGGGATGTTGCGTACCAGAATCTCGCCGTTGCGGTCAAAAATCACCCCGCGTGGCGGTGAAATCGAAACGAGCCGGTACTGCTGTTGCTCGGCCAGCATTTCATAGTAACGGCGCTCCAAGATTTGCAGCTGCCAAAGCCGAATCGCGTAAACGCTGAGTACAAGCAAGAGCACCCAGCCGAGTATCGCCAAGCGAGGCGTGCGTCGAATCCACGGGGGACGTGACGAACCAGTAACCGAGTCATGGAGCGCGTAGCCTGTGGAGCTCATAGCCCTAACCTGCTTTGTCGCAATGAACGCTGGTGGAACCAGACGAGAAAGCGGAACGCGAAGGGACTCAGGATAAAATTCAATAGCGCTGCCGGGCCAATAACCGTGCGCAAGGCCCAGTGCAACGATACCGGATAGCCGCGCAGGCTCAGCAGCCCCAGGATAACCACATGCGCAGCCAACGTCCCCACAACCGCCATCAACGCCAGACGGATGCTGGTAGGGCCGAGAGTATGCACCCAGGGCTGTCCGGCGAGAAATGCGGCCAGGGTGAGCGCCGTTGTCCACACGCCCAGTGGGCCGCCGGAAAGCAAATCGCAACATAGCCCCCCGACGAAGCCCCAGAGCACCCCCTCATCCAACCCCCGGATGAGTGCCCAGGCGACCACCAGTACCAACACCAGGTCAGGACGCCCGCCCATTACAGTCAACCGCTCCAGCCAGGCACTCTGCACCACAGCAGCCAACATAAGAATGGGTAACGCAATGTACAGACTCATGGCTCCTCCAGCGGCGCGGGACTAGTACTACGGGGAAAGTCAGTGATGATGAGCAACACTTCCACGCGGCGCAAATCCAGCGCGGGGCGGATAATGGCCTCCTGAAAAAGCGATGCCTCCTGATAGGAAACGCTCTCCACCTGACCAATAACCAACCCTTTGGGTAACAGCCCGCCCAGACCGGAAGTAATAACAATCTCGCCCTCTTCAACTATTTCATCCGGCAGGATTTGCGTCATTACCAGCGACCCATCGGGACGTCCTTCGACAATGCCAGAAACACGTGAACCTTGCAACATCGCAGCAGTCTGGCTGTCAGGATCGTTGACCAATTGAACAAAAGTCTGTTGACGGCTAACCCGCGCTACGCGCCCCGCAAACACCGCACCGCCAGTGACCGCGGGCATGCCCACAGCCACACCGTCGCGGCTCCCGGTGTTGATGATGAAATAACGCAAATAGGGGTTATTATCCACCCCTATCACCTCAGCACAGGGGTAAACCTCGCACCCACGCTCGACTACGTTAGCACCGACAAGCGCATACGTGGGGTTTTCTTCGGAGAAATTGAGCAACAGACGGAGCTGTTGATTTTCGGCGACATACTGCTCTTGCAAACGGATATTTTCCACACGCAGCGCAGCATTTTCGGACTGGTAGGATTCTATCTGTTGTTGGAGTTCCCGCACCTCGCGGACTGTCTGCGAAAGCTCGCCCACGACACGCACGAAACCCGCAACCCCACGCTCCAGAGGCGCGAAGATATAGCTGGTTAGATTGACCACCGGCCCTAGCGTGCCGGCTTCGGAGAGCGCGAGGAGAAGAATCGCCAGGGCCAGCAGGACGTAGGGCAGCCAGGAACGACCTTGCCGCGTCATTGTGCCCCTTTTCCGAGTAGGTTACAGATTACGACGCGGAACCCCCCGGCTGGTTCCGGTCTTCGGGTGAAAGCGTAGCCCGCAACACATCAAAGCGTTCCAGTACCTGCCCGGCACCGCGCGCAACACAGGTGAGCGCATCTTGCGCCACCCAGGCGCGGATGTGCGTCTCCTCGCTGATGCGCTCGGCCAAGCCCTTGATTTGCCCACCGCCGCCCGCCAAACAAATGCCCGTTTCCATCAAATCGGCCACCAGCTCTGGCGGAGTTTCGTCTAACGTGTCACGCACCAGGTCTACAATGATATTAATGGAACGCGAGAGCGCCTCGCGGACTTCGATACTACTCACTTCAATCTCTTCGGGCAAACCCGTAATAAGGTTGCGCCCGCGCATGCCCATCGTTTTCTCTTCCGGAAGCGGGTAGGCCGAGCCAATGTTGATTTTGATGCGCTCCCCCATGCGCTCGCTGATCGCCAGGTTGTACTTCTGGCGAGCATACTGCACAATGTCCTCATCCAATTCATCGCCCGCGATGCGAAGACTCCGACTCACAACGATACCACCCAGGGCAAAAACGCCCACTTCCGTGGTGCCGCCACCGATATCTACAATCATGCTGCCTTGGGCCTCGGTCACGGGCAACCCCGCACCGATAGCCGCCGCCATTGGCTCCTCGATCAGGTAAGCTTCACGCGCACCGGCAGCTAATGCAGCCTCTTTCACCGCGCGTTTTTCCACTTCAGTAACACCACTGGGAATGCCCACCACAACACGGGGGCGCGGAAAGGGAATGAAAACTTGTCGGTGGGCTTTTCGGATAAAATGCTCTAGCATTGCCTGCGTGATGTCAAATTCTGAAATCACGCCGTCGCGTAACGGGCGAATAGCCTGGATGTGCGAGGGCGTTTTTCCCACCATCTCTTTGGCTTCCGCACCAATAGCGAGCACTTGCCGGCGATTCTTATCTATAGCAACCCATGAAGGTTCGTTGATGACCACACCCTTACCGCGTACATACACCAATGTGTTGGCGGTACCTAAGTCAATGCCTATGTCGAGTGAAAAGAGCCCTAAGAGCGCGTCTAAGGGATTGATCACGGTTATCCTCTTTTTTGTTGTCCTGCGTCAATATCTGTATTGACACTGTTTTTTTAGATTCACTAGGATTATACCACAATGAGGATGGATAGCAACGAAACGCGCTTTTGGTGTCTGTTCAAAAAACGGTAGAGAATCTCATTTGAGGCAGGGAGCCAGGTT
>CAZDDI010000020.1:355-62559 GCA_964504195.1 uncultured Anaerolineales bacterium | reverse complement strand
GGGGGTATCATTTTATTTTTAGAACGACCAACTTGACACAAAACCTTATTTACGGATTAATTTCTTAACATTCATTATCCTGTGCCAGCAACGCAGGATGAATCCTGCTCTACTTTGCGCCCTTGCGCCTTTGCGTTAAAAACCCGCATTTTCGGAGGTAACCACCCATGAACCTTGATTCCGCCCGGCTCGAAATCGTTCGCCTGCGCGAGCAGATCAACTATCACAGCTACCGCTACTACGTCCTCGATAGCCCCGTCATCAGCGATGGGGAATTCGACGCGCTGGTGGATGCGCTGCGCGCGCTGGAGACGCAATTCCCGGCACTGATTACGTCCGATTCGCCCACGCAACGGGTAGGCGGCGCGCCCGCCGAGGGCTTCGTCAAAGTCGCCCACCCCGCGCCCATCCTCAGCCTGGATAAGGCCACCGCGCCGGAGGAGCTCGCCGCGTGGGAGACGCGCATCGCCAAGCTGCTGCCGGAGGATGCACCGCCCCTGGCTTACGTCGTCGAGCCAAAGTTCGATGGGCTGACGGTGGTGCTGCACTATACCGACGGCCAGCTCACGCTGGGCGCGACGCGCGGCGATGGGCAGGTGGGCGAGGATGTGACCGCGAACCTGCGCACGATCAAGTCGCTGCCGCTGCGCATCCCCAGCGACCCCGACGGCCCGCGCCCGCCACACACGCTCGTCATTCGTGGCGAGGCGCTCATCCTGCTCAAGGACTTTGCCGCGCTCAACGAGCGGCTCATCGAGGCGGGCGAGTCCCCCTTCGCTAATCCGCGCAACGCCGCCGCCGGGACGCTGCGCCAGCTCGATCCGCGCATCACGGCGCAGCGCCCGCTCACGCTCTTCGCCTACGCCATCGTCGCGGCGGATGGCGACATCCCCACGACGCAGTGGGACACGGTGGCGTATCTCAAGGCGCTGGGTTTCCCCATCGCCGAGAGCGTGGTGCGCCGCTGCGAGACGCTGGACGCGGTGAGCGCGTACTGCGCGAAGATGACCGCTCGCCGCAACGCGCTGCCCTACGAGGCCGATGGCCTGGTCATCAAGATTGACGATCTGGCGACCCAGGCGGCGCTCGGTATCGTGGGCGGACGCCCGCGCGGGGCGGTGGCCTTCAAGTTCCCGCCGCAGGAGGCCACGACCACACTCCGCGACGTGGAGTTCTCCGTGGGGCGCACGGGCGTCATCACGCCCACCGCACTGCTCGATCCCGTGCCCATCGCCGGGGTGACGGTGGGTCGCGCCTCGCTGCACAACTTCGACTTCATCGCCGAGCGCGATATCCGCCTGGGCGACCGGGTGCTGGTGCATCGCGCCGGGGATGTGATCCCCTACGTCGTCGGGCCGATTCTGGACGTGCGCGACGGCAGCGAGCGCGCCATCGCGCCGCCGGAGGCGTGCCCCGCGTGCGGCGAGCCGGTGGCCCGCGCCGAGGGCGAAGTGGCGTATCTGTGCGTCAATGCGGGCTGCCCGGCGCAGCGCGTGCAGAAGCTCATCTACTTTGCCCATGTCCTCGATATCATGGGGCTGGGCGATAGCACCGCCGAGCAGTTGGTAGCGCAAGGGCTGATTGAGGATCCCGCCGATCTCTACACGCTCACGACGGCGCAACTGCTCGCGCTCGAAGGCTTCGCGGCGAAGAAGGCCGAGAACCTGCTGGTAGCTATCGAGGGCGCGAAGTCGCGTCCGCTGGCGCGGCTGCTCGCGGCGTTGGGTGTTCGCGGCGTGGGCGTGAGCGTGGCGGAGCTGCTCGTGGGCGCGTATCCCTCGCTGGCGGAGCTGGCGCAGGCCGATCCCGACGCGCTCGCAGCGATTCCCGGCCTCGGCCCCGTCAAGGCCGCCAGCATCCATGAGTGGTTCGCCCATCCGCGCAACCAGGCGCTTGTGGCGAAGCTCCAGGCCGCCGGGGTGCGATTGGAGGCCGAGCGCGCCGCCGCCCCCGTCGCGGATGGCCCGCTCGCCGGGCTGAGTTTCGTCCTCACCGGCATGCTCTCGCAGCCGCGTGACGAGGTCGCCGCCTGGATCGAGGCGCAGGGCGGCAAGGTCGTGGGCAGCGTCAGCAAGAAGACGAGCTATGTGGTGGTGGGGGAGAATCCCGGCAGCAAGCTCGCCAAGGCGCAGCAGTTGAGCATCCCCATCCTCAATGAAGCCGGACTACGCGGGTTGACAAGTTAGAAAATTAGGGCAAGCTAAGGATGAAATGGGATGCGTGAGAACATCACATTTCATGGCTCATGTTTCTCAACATAATCTTACAATAAGTATGGCCTACAACAAAGGAGACACACCATGGGTTTATTAGGCGGCAGTATAGGCGGAAGCCCAATTCAAGAACATTCGGCGTATGTGGCAACGGATCTATATGCGGCTTCAGGAAATCTCGAGACATTGGGAAGTCCGCACCCCTACATCAATCAAGATGGCTTGCTTTATCTGCGCCTCAATGAAGCCCAGGTAGCGCCCTGGTCATTTACTGGGGTGCGCGCCAAACAAACGCCGCTATTTCTGGCGCAACGCAGCAAAATTCAAGTGCTTATTTTTAACCAACAAGAAACTATTGACCTGCTCAAAGCCCCGCCACGCACCGAGAAAGTCATGTTCTACTTTCCGCTGCTGATAATGCAGGGAGACACTCCCTTTCTGGGAGACTCACAGCTCGTCAACTTCATAGAAGCCTGGAAAGGGCAATTCCTTCCCATCTACAATGCTTCTATCCACCTGCTAGTTGATGGCCCACTACAGATTCCTAACCGTGTCCCGCTCATCTACATCAACCGCGACCATATCCAGGGCTATCTCAAAGCATAATTTGGGTCAGCGATATTTCTCACAGCATGAAAACGCCAGACGGGCGCGAATGCCCATATTACTACGCGAATTTCCACCGCCGCGAACAAGGTGTGGAAGTGTGTCGTCTGTTAGAACCAACTACCGCTGCGCCACATTGGAATCCAAGTCTCTGCACAACTTGTCCAGTCCCAGCGATTGCGCAAGCCAACGCCTGCCCCAACATGGTCTTACACGCGCGCATCACCCGCCCATGGCCCTGGAGCAAACCCCAGGTGCAGATTAAGGCTACCTGCCCCCACAGCACCGGGCCGGTCAAGAATCCCTACATTGGCTGCGGTAAATGCCATCAACCGCTGGAATTTGTCATGGGGGAACCAGAATGAGATTTTGGATTTTCGATTTTTGTCTACCGTACATTTTCCAAGCGCATTCAGTTTTAGCCACGAATTAGCACGAATTTTACGAATTTCTTATTGTTTTCGTGTTAATTCGAGTGAATTCGTAGCAAAAATCTACAAGTGTACGGTAGCAAAATCGGTTTTAGATTTTGGGAGCCGAATTCACTTCCTCCGGTTAAATGCAAATTCGGGGAACTAACGCTCCCCTCAGAGCCAGGGTGCTCGGAGCGGAGCACGAGCGCGGCGACGGATTAAACTCTGAGATTTGCCATTCGCTATTTTTACAGGAGTCAACCTTACATGGAGCATACACCTATCAAAATTGCTGTCATCGGAGGTTCCGGCCTCTATCAAATGGATACCCTCGCAGCCGTGCGTGAGGTGCGGATGACCACACCCTACGGTGATCCGAGCGACGCACTGATTATCGGTGAGTTGAAGGGAACGCCCGTTGTCTTCCTGCCACGCCACGGACGCGGCCACATCCATCTGCCCTCGGATGTCCCCTATCGCGCCAATATCTACGCGCTCAAGCAACTCGGCGTCCAACACATCATCAGCGTCTCCGCTTGCGGCTCCCTGCGCGAGCACCTGGCCCCTGGCCATATCGTCATCCCCAACCAACTCTTCGATTTCACCAAAAACCGCGCCCGCACGTTCTTCGAGCAGGGTTTGATTGCGCATGTCTCATCCGCCGACCCGTTCTGCGGCGCGCTCTCGACAACGCTGGCGGATGCCTGCCGCGAGGCTGGGGGGACAATCCACGAAGGCGGCGCATTCATCACCATTGAAGGCCCCCGCTTCAGCACCAAAGCCGAGAGTCACGCTTTCCGCGCCTGGGGCATGGATTTGATCGGCATGACCACCAGCCCAGAAGCCTTCCTCGCCCGCGAGGCCGGGATGTGCTACGCGGTGATGGCCCACGTTACCGATTACGATGTCTGGCACGAGAGCGAGGAACCGGTCACGGTGGATATGGTCATTGAGCGGCTACACGCCAACCTGGCACTAGCCCAGCGCGCGCTCACCCGCCTGATTCCGCAGCTGGGACACACCGAACCGGCGTGCGAATGCACAGAATCTCTGGCGCAGGCAATCCTTACCGCGCGCGATTGCATCCCCGCCGCGGTGTGCGATAAATTGCGCGTCATCGTAGGGGACGCACTGTAGCCCCCATGAGACTATATTGATACACAACCACCGTTATACCGCATTGCTCCTGGGCATCGCCGGAGTTTTTGTCCTTGTGGGCGCATGGACGCTCCATCTGACTAGCCCTACCCCGGCGCTTACACCCTTTCGCTTAGCAGTGTTAGTAGGCGGATGGGCCTGCGCCTGGGGGGGGGCCTTCGCGCTGCTGCGTGCACGCCGCCCAGAAGCAGAACTCTTACTGCTCCCCCCCGCCGCCCTGCTCAGCGGCTGGGGATTATTACTACTAGCACGGCTCGCGCCCGCCTTTCTCCTGCGCCAAATCGGGTGGCTGTGGCTAGGTGTTGGGCTGCTGTGCGGGACGGCCCTCTGGAGTACCTTGCCGCGGCTGCTGCGCCGCTACCGCTACAGCCTCCTGGTCTTCAGTTTGGCGCTGTTGGCTACCACCCTGGTCTTCGGCATCAACCCCTCTGGGGTCGGGCAACGCCTCTGGCTCAACCTGATGGGCTTCTACTTCCAACCCTCAGAACTACTCAAACTTATCCTGATCATATACCTGGCCGCCTACCTAGCGGATCGCTGCGAAATCCCATATACACTCGCGTTACACTCGCGCGCCAATTTGCGCCTCTGGTGGGCCGCACTCCTGCCCATGTTAGCGATGGTGGGATTGGCGCTATTACTCCTGGGCTGGCAACAAGACCTGGGCGCCGCACTACTCTTCTACTTCACCAGCCTGGCGCTGCTCTATCTGGCTTGGGGTAAAAATTCTCACGCGGCGCTGGGACTACTCCTCTTTGTCCCTATCGGCATCGTCGGCTATCTGCTCTCCGCGCGCGTAGCGTTGCGCGTCAGTATCTGGCTCGATCCGTGGTCGCCCGCACAGGCTGATCGGGCCTTCCAGATTCTCCAATCGCTCTACGCCATGGGCGCGGGTGGGCTATTCGGCGCCGGGCCGGGGCTCGGCTACCCGGGGTTCATCCCTGCCGTCCACACCGACTTCGTCTACGCGGCGCTGACCGAAGAGTACGGACTATTGGGCGCACTCGCGCTCCTGCTCCTGCTTGCCTGGATCATCCAGCGGGGACTACGCCTGGCCCAACGCCTGCAATCCCCTTTCGAGTCACTATTGGCCGGGGGTATCGCCGCACTGTTTGGCATCCAAACCTGGGTCATCGTCGCCGGAAACATCAAACAGATTCCCATTACCGGCGTCACCCTGCCCCTGCTCAGCTATGGCGGCTCATCGCTCATCACCTCACTGATTGCCATCGGGCTGCTCCTCAACATCTCCGCACCCCACGCTCCCGCGTTGAGCCTCCCCTTGGCCCCGGACAACCACCAGAACTTCAAGCCACACGTCCAGCGTTTGGGACGGGCCTTGCTGCTCCTGCTCGCGCTAAGCGGAATCGGGACAGGCTGGTGGAGTTTCATCCACAAGACACGCCTAGACACCTACCCCAGCAACCCCCGCCGAGTCATCGCAGAGATGCGCATCCAACACGGCCCAATCCTAGACCGGTATGGCATCCCGCTGGCAGACATCACCATCAACCCACGCGGTTTCGTAGAACGCACCTATCCAGTGCCGGAAGCCGCTGCCGTGGTGGGTTACACCACGCTCCAGTATGGCGCAGACGGCATCCAGGCCACCTGCGCAGCCACCTTACGCGGTGATAGCGATAACACGCCCAGAGAAGCCTTGTGGGATGACCTGCTCCATCACGCGCCGGTGGGCCTGCCGGTACGCTTGACGCTCGATGCAAACTTGCAACGCGCCGCACAACAAGCATTGACGGCACAGCCCGGCGCTATTGTGTTGGTAGACGCACACAACGGCGAAATTCTGGCACTGGCCTCTGCCCCCATCTACCCCTCCGCCGAAGTAGCTGAGCAATGGGGCGAGCTACGCGACAACCCACAATCACCATTACTCAACCGGGCTACACAAGGCCTGGCACAACCAGGTGGAAGCCTGCAAACCGTACTGTTAGGAATCACCTTGCAAAATGGCTCACTGCGTGCCCCTGCCACGCCCCTGACCGCCAGTGTACCTGTAGATGGAGTGAGCATCGCCCCACTGGGGAAACCTCCGGCCCAGGGTGATTGGAGCACAGCACTGGCCCATAGCGCGCCCGCCCCCTTCTATGCACTAGGAGAACAGCTCGGCCCGGAACAGCTCATCGCAGGCTTCGAGACCTGGGGACTTACCGACGCACTCCCCTTCGCCCTGCCCAACGTCACCGCGCCCTGGCCACCAGACAGCCTCGCTGCCGGGTTGGAAGCTATCGGACAAGGGGAACTGCTGGTCACTCCGCTCCAAATGGTCGGGGTGGCCGCGAGCCTGGGGAACGCCGGGGTACGCCCGCCACTCCACTTACTCATGACCCCGCAGCCAGGCTGCACCATACCAGAGCCACCTGAAGCCCTGCGCGTCGCCTCGCCCGAAGTCGCTGAGTCACTGCTGCGCACCTGGCCCCGCTACAGCACGGGCGCAGGCCATCTGAGCATCGCTCTCGCAGGTCCCGAACGTACCTTGGTCTGGTATTTAGGCGTCAACTCACCAGACGCCCCGCGTTACGCCATCGTTGTGCTGCTGGAAAACCCCGCCCGCCCAGATATCGCAGCCCAGATAGGGGTTCAATTGCTGGAATTAGCGGTCGGCCCGTAAAGTTTGACAAACTTGAATTCTAACTTATTATAATAGTTAGAATAGTGAAGTAGAACTCACAAATGGGCCATACGGTCTGGTGTATATAAAATGCTACAGCATCGCTGTGAACCAAGTCACCACACTTACCATACTCAGTAGATCACAGATTTAATGAATTGGGGTAACGGGCTTGCCTGCCATCCACGAATCTGTTCACGAAACCACGAATTTACTCCGTTTCAGATTCATTCGTGTATTCGTGGCCCTATTCGCGGACGGCCCACAGCACAGATTTGTGATCTACTGATACTGTGCTTGCCCCCGAAATAAAGGCTTGAGCAATGTCATTAAGTTAAGACCTGGCAGGTTTCGTTCAAATTGGGTTGGATAGTATTTTACTGGTGAATAACGACGTTTTGTAGACTCAAAACCCTGAAACCTGCCAGGTCTATGCCCTAAACTTAATGACATTGGGGCTTGAGGCACCTAACGTAGTTGTGACAGGCTCAGCCACCAGCTTCCATCGCCTGGAAATCTGCTATTCGCCATTTGCTATTTTGAGAGGTTTGAGAGGAGTCAACCATGGATGAAACCATTCTAATTATCGAAGATGACGAAGCCCTGGCCCAACTAATCCAGCTGCTCCTGGAGCGCGCTGGGTACAGCGCAATCTCCGCCAACAACGGCGAAGAAGGGCTTAAACTCGCCCGCGACAATGCGCCCGACCTTATTTTATTGGATATTCTCATGCCAGACATGGATGGCTGGCACGTCTATGAGGCCATCCGCAACCTCTGCGACGCCCCCATTATGTTCCTCACCGCGCTGGGGGATGAACACAACATCACCTACGGTCTAGGCCTGGGCGCGGATGATTATATCGTCAAGCCCTTCGGCTACAAGGAACTCATCACACGGGTCAAGGCATCGCTGGCACGCGCCCGGCGCGCACGCGGCGAGCAAACCATCTTCCAGACCGGCAACCTCTGGGTCAACCTGGATACCCACGAAGTTAAAGTGGATAACCGGCTGGTAACGTTGACCCCCACCGAGTTTTCCCTGCTCTCTTCATTGGTACAGGATGCCGGGCGCACCGTCAACCACGATACACTGCTGCGGCGTGTCTGGGGTGCAGAGTACGCCAATCGGCGTGACTACCTCAAACTCTACATCTGGTACTTGCGGCAGAAAATCGAAAGTGATCCCCGCCTACCCAAGCGCATCCTCAGTGAGCGCGGACAGGGCTACCGGCTGGTCGTTGATCCATCGGATACCCCCGAAACCGAGGCATAAATGCTAACCACCGCGCTCCTCCAGCAACAGGCCTGGCAATTCGATTGGCGCTCAGCGTTGATGGGTGCCATCGTAGCCTGGATTATTGCTGGAGCGCTCTACATCCGTCGCCACACACTACAGGCGACAGCCCAACGTCTTTGGAAACCTATCGTCGCCTGGCGGCGCCGAATGCAATCCAGCGACGAGGAAAAATATCTGCGCGCGCTGCAAGATATGCTTAAGGGGACTTTGCTCTTTGCGCCACGCGATCCACAAGCAATCTTTGCCCCACCCACCTTCCTGGCGCCAGCCGCCCTACCAGAAGCATCCGAGGACGGCCTATTGCCACCCCCGATCGTCCTGCCCCACACTGATTTAATTGACGGCCACACGCGCCTGATTATTACCGGCACGCAGGCCTCCGGTCGCACCACAGCCCTGCTAATGACGGTGTGGGAAATCGCGCGCCGAGGCGCAGCACAAGAAGACCCCAGTCCATTCACCCACTTTCCCATCTGGCTTGACCTTTCTTACATCAAATCGCTCGCTCCACAATACCCCACAGCGGTAGACCGTGTGGCCTACCTGGCTTCCCTCACCTTGTCTGCGGCGCTGCCTAAATGGCTCAACAAGCAGCTCAAAGAACGCCCGACAGTGATTCTGGTGGATAATTGGGAAAAAGTACCGGCTTACGAGCGTGATACGATAGCGCAATGGTTGGCCGAGGCCGCAAATGCGTTACCCAAGAGTCTGTGGATTGTGGCAGCCAGCTTACAGGGCTACGGCCCGTTGGTAGAACACAACTTTACGCCCCTGGAGATTGTCCCCCCCACGGCAGAGGAACTCGTCACAACCGTTGCGGAGGGCTGGCGAACACTGCTACACACCGGCAACAAATCCACACCCGAACCAGAGCCACTCCCCGACGAGGTACACAAACAATTGATTCAGGCCGCAGAGAGCGGCGCTTCATCGTTGGAGATCAACCTGCGAACAGTGCTGTACTGGCAACACCAGCTGACGCCTGCACGCTTCACCGATGCCATCGAATCTTACCTGGAGCTTAAGCTCCCCACCCCAGATTTGGGGGATGAGCAGATCGAAGCCGCGATGGAAGCCCGCCGGATAGCGGTCGTCGCACTGCAAACACTGAGCTATCGCACCCGCATGGAAAACCGGCGCACCTCGGCACAAGAATTGGACGAGCTCTTGCAAAGCCTGTTGCCACCGGAAGTAGAGCGTCCTCCCAAACTCGAAGGGGCGCTCAAACGCCTGGTGCAAAAATCCGAAATGCTGGCGCGCGCCGGTAAAGAGTTAGAGTTCAAGCACTACCTCTGGCAGGACTATCTGGCCGCCTCGGTACTGGCTGAAAATCCGCCAACGGCGCTCCCCTTATTACAAGAACGCCGCCACGCGCCCAAATGGCATATCCTGATGGAATGCTACACCGGCATCAGCGATGTCACACCACTAGTGCGTGAACTGTTACAGGAGTATCAAAAGGGGGACGACGAACGCCTCTTCCAGGTAGTGCGGTGGGCCGCCCTAGCTCCAGATGATGCACTCTGGCGCAAGGCTGTGATGAAATTGCTGGCACAGGTTTTCGTCACCCCAAACACCCACCCGGAAACGCGCCTGCGCGTAGGACGCGCGCTGCTGATCGCCGCCGGGCCTTCGGCCCGCGCATTCTTCCTGCAAGCGCTGCGCCAACCCGTCACCGATGTGCGCGCCACGGCGATCCGCGGGCTAGGCTGGACCGGCACCCCACAGGATATGAACGTGCTTAGCGGCGCACTGGCCGACGAACACGCCGAAATCCGCAGCAGTGCCATCCAGGCCTTGGTGGACTTAGCAACTCCGGGCGCAATTCGGCTGCTTAAAAACTCCCTCCTAAACGGAGACGAGCAGCTGACGCTAGGCAGCGCCAAAGCCCTGGCCCGCTTCCCAGAAGGCTGGGACGCACTCAAAGAAGCCACTGGCGACCCGGACTTGATCATTCGACGCGCAGCTTCGCAAGGGCTGGGCCTGATCAACGAACCCTGGGCCACCGACATACTGCGCAAAATGGCGATTGAGGATCCCCAATGGTTGGTACGCTCCTCCGCCGAGGGCGCACTGACTACCAGTAAGGAAAAGGGACACGCCAAAGTGATTGTCCCGCCACCGCCCAAGCCCGAAAACCTGACCTGGCTTATCAGCTGGGCAGCATATCAGGGGTTAGGACTAGGCGTCGGTGCTGCAGCCCGCCAAACGCTTTACCAGGCGCTCAGCGATGGCGATCCGGAAACACAAACGATGGGTGCGCTCACCCTCGCCTACATCGGCCATTACGATGACATTGATGCACTGCTCCCGCTCACACACGCCGCAGAGCTCCCGGTGCAACACGCAGCGCAAACGGCAGTCCAATGGATTCAACAACGCTACTTGGGTCTTGAAGACGAACCACCGCCCCCTGAACCGCTCCCGGATGTGCCGTTGGCAGAATTAGAAGAAGAAGCGAGCTAACCCCATACACAAGCGGCCCACCGAATCTGGTGGGCCGCTTTACAGTGTCAGGTTGATTGCAACAAACCTAAACAACACCTTTGTATTTTCGGATAAGTTCTCCGCCTTTATGCTTCAGCCGCGCTCGGTGGTTCCCAATCCACTTGATAACCGTCCCTTTCCAACAATTCGCGTGCCAACACACGATAAGCCAGCGCGCCACCGGAACGCGGCGCATAAACAATGCCCGGCTCACCATAGCTGGGCGCCTCGCTCAGACGCACGCTGCGCGGAATCAGCACCCGGAACACCCGTTGGGGAAAATGCCGTTGGACCTCCTCAACTACCTGCCGCGCCAGCGTCGTCCGGCGATCATACATGGTCAACACTACGCCCTGCAAAATCAGGCCCGGATTTAACCCGCGCTGGACCAGCCCGACGGTGTTCATCAGCTGAGATAGCCCCTCCAGAGCCAGGTATTCACACTGCACCGGCACAATGACCCCTTGCGCAGCGGTCAAAGCATTGACGGTTAGGATGCCTAGGCTGGGAGGGGAATCTACCAGAATATAATCGTACCCAGTAAGGCCGCTGAGGGCGCGCTGTAAGCATACGGCACGCTCGCGCGCTTCGGGCAGAGCATTGATTTCAACGGCAGCCCCGGCCAGCACCGGAGCGCTGGGCAACAAGTCGAGGCCCGACCAGCGCGTAGCTGTAATAACCGCGGCGGCAGACTGCGTACCTAATACCACCTCGTAAATCGAGGGGGTGACATTGCGAGGGTTCAATCCTAAACTGGTGGTAGCGTTACCCTGTGGATCAATATCCACAACGAGTACCCGCCGACCCCAGTCCGCCATGCAAGCGGCCAGGTTGACCACAGTTGTCGTCTTCCCTACTCCACCTTTTTGATTGACGAATGTATAAATGCGAGTCATCCGTCAGGCCTCCATGAAACGTGATATAGGCGCGTACCGTGCGGCAGGCTTAGGCCGTTACCGCGCTGCTTCAGCGCGCGTGGGAATACCCTCCAACGCACAGCGCGTGACTGATAGTGCAGCCAGTTGTGCGGCCCGCTGCGCAGCATCCAAGGGACTTGCGCCGTCCGCCAAAGCAATGAAGAAAACAGCTGCAAAGATGTCGCCCGCACCGGTAGGGTCTATCTCAACAGCGGGGACAGCCGGAAAAGGGTACGGCTCACCGGCGACATACACTACCCCGCCCGCCTGCGCCTGCGTCACCACAAGCACCGGCGTAAGCGCGGCCCAACGTCGCAACAACTCCCAATCGCCGCCCACATCCTCACTGCTCAACACCACAGCAGAAGCCAGCGGGAGTATGCGGGCAGCAGTCACCCAATCGGCGCGTGCTACGCGCCCGTGAAACGCCACCTGCCGCAGCCATCCCTGCGGCGTAATACCAAGAAATCCACGCCCAGCCAACGCCGCGACCAAATTTTCCCCACATTCATCCAACACCGGGCCAACATGAACGATGGGTGCATTCCGCCAGGAAGCAGGCACCATCTCCGCCAACAACGGCCCGGCCAAAGCATGGACGCGCTGCACACGCAGCGCGCCACGGTAATGGTTCTCAAAAATGGTGGTATTCGAGGCCGGCTGACAGGTTATGGACACACCCGCCTGCGCAAAAGGCGTCACATCAAAATCCGTCCCGGCGCTAGTGACAAGTCCCACACGCCGCCCTAGCGCGGCAGCGGTCAACGCAGCATAAGTAGCCGTGCCGCCAAGCGTATAGGCTCCGTCCGATTGCCGGTCGTGGGTGATATGTCCCAGAATTAGATAATCAACCGGCGGGAGCGAATCGCTCATGCATCTTCAGCAGTAACCGGGATCACCGTCACCGCGCGTCCCGCACCTTTGCCGTCACTGCTAGTCTTCACTCGCGGGTCATCGCGGAGGAACATGTGGATCAACCGGCGTTCTTGGGCAGGCATGGGCGGCATGTGAACACTACGCCCACTGCTCACCGCGCGGTCAGCGGTCTTGCGCGCCAACGACTGGATCTTGCGCCGTCGCCGGTCACGATAACCATCAGCGTCCACGACCAAATCGTAATCACCATCAGCTAAGCGACGAACCAGCAGCCGGAAGAGATACTGCAAGTTATCAAGCGTCTTGGCGCGATTGCCCACCAGCAAGGTAGAGTCTTTACCACGTATATCGAGCCATAGCAGCGGGCGCTCATCTTCTTCGCGCCAGGAAATTTGCGGCTGCACAGTAAGACCCGCCAGAAGCTGAGCGGCCACATCCTGAACCGCACCCGCTACTTGCGTCCGGTCAAGCACGTCTGCCGACACGGCTTTGGCCGCCGGTTTAGGACGCAACAGCACAGCAGGAGGTTCTGGGCGTGGCTGCGGGGCTGGTTTGTCCACCACCGCCTGAGGAGCGGGTGCGGCAGGCTGGTCCGGGCGTACTTCACGCGCCGGAGGCAGCGGGGCAGCTGGCGGTTCGGGGCGCGCCTGAGGCACAGGTCGCGGAGCAACCGGTGCAGGCGGCGGCACAGGAACGGGGGGCTTCGCAGTCAAACGAACATGCGCCTCGCGCGCACCCAGGCCCAAAAAGCCCCGGCTACCTTCATCGAGAATTTCGATCACGACCTCTTCGCGGGTCAGACTCAACCGCGCGAGACCGAGAATCACAGCTTCTTCAACCGTAGGGGCAGTTAGTTCAACCTGCTCCAAGGATTCCATAAGTACAACCTCCCTGAAAGGTCAGTAATCGTAACTACTCAGGCTCAAACTTTGTTTGTCATTGCAAGCTGCGTCTGCACGGCGTCCATTCGTCTGCGAATGGCGCAATCCAAACTACAAAAGAGACTGCTTTACCACAGACATCTCGCAATGACACGGCTGAGTAGTTGCAGCAAATCAACGATTCGACACAACAACGAATCAACGGACGGCCCCCGCTCAACGCCGGGAAGTGGATTTCGCTTTGGGTCGGGGACGTGGGCGAGGCCCAGCGGTTTTCTGGCTTGTCTTCACAGGCGCAGCAGCGCTCGGCTTTGCAAGAGCAGCCGTATCTACCGCAGGCTCCTCCGCGCCACGCAGGAGGTAAAACTGCGCAACGCCGATGATATTGGAGATAAGGAAGTAGACTGACAGACCCGAAGCATAGTTAACGGAAATGAACAGCATGAACAAGGGCATAGTCAACTGCATAGATTGGTTCATGGACTGGGTCTGTGGATCGGCGGAGGGCGGAGTCATCACCTTCTGCATCAACCAGCTGCTGGCTGCAACGAGCACCGGGAGAATAAACCACGGATCAGGCATGGCCAAATCAAGCCACAGAAACTGACTCTTAAGCGGAATTAAGGGGTTAAGATTAAGCCAATCAATCTGATAGATGTGTCGGGAGAGATCTAACAAGCTAATCGGGGTCGCCGCTAATACGCGAATGATGCCCTGATACAGACCAATCATCAAAGGCAACTGAATCAGGGAAGGCAAACACCCACTCACCGGGTTCATACCACCTTCCTGGTACAGCTTCATCTGCTCTTGCGCCAGACGTTCACGGTCGTTTTTATATTTCTCTTGAATCGCCTTCATGCGCGGCTGCATGTCACGCTGCTTGCGCATGGAACGCTGCTGATTGATAGTGAGGGGTGTCAGCAACAACCGCACGACCAGGGTTACCAGTGCCACCGCCAGCACCGTCTCCTGGCCGAGGAACTTGTAGAAAAACAACAGCATATTGGTGATCGGATCAACGAAGAGTAAATCCCACATGGGCTTGCTCCCTAGAAAAACTGTAAATCGCAAATCGGCAAATCAGGCCCATTGGAGCCGGTCTTGCATTTGCTGGGGCTGGCCTCTGGTCGCACAGCCCTTTTCCTCCTCGGTAAATAGCCGGGGAACATAACAACATTGCTACGTTACTTGCTGGACGGGTATTCCCAGAGCAGCTGCCCACTAAGCAAATCAAAGACCTGCACTTGTTGTGGAATAAGAATGGGCATAGTGTAGATGTGTTCACCGTCTGTCAGCAAGTCACCGGGGAGGCGCCCCGGTTTTTCCAGGGTTTCCCCCCAGGATTCGAGCACGCCCTGGCGCGTATTAATCGCATGAATGATCCCGCGCTGATACCCCGGCGCCAACAAGCGCGTATTTTCCACATCCAGCACCAACCGCCCACGCACACTATCATCTACATTAACACGGGGCCAAATTTCCTGCCGGGTTTCGAGATCCAAAGCATAGATGTTACCACTCACATCCGCCAAGTAAAGGATGTTATCGTATTCCAGAGGCGAGGCCCAAAACCAATTCTCGCCCTTAAAAGTCCACAGCACGCGGCCATCTTCACGAGCGATTTCATATAACGTGCCGGTAAAATCACCGACCCACAAGCGATCACCCACCAGCGTGGGAGTCGCACCGATAGCTCCAGCGGTTTCCACTGACCAACGCAATGTGCCATCAGCAAGGTTCAGTGCATAGAGATGTTTGTCCAAAGAAGTGATGTACACCACATCCCCGACCACCACGGGCGAAGCCCAAATACGATCCTGTGTCACAAACGACCAGGCAAGGCTGCCATCAGCTACGTGCAAAGCATAAAGACGGCCATCACCATTGCCAATGAGGAACAGATCGTCGGCAAGTACGCCCGCCGCCACATACTGTCCCTGTGCGCCATGGGTCGTCGCCCCTTCCCAGGGAAAGCGGAACCCATTGGCCTCAGAAGCAGGCGGGAAACGCCACACCACACGCGCTTCATCGGTAAGGCCAGGGGCAGTCCGCAAAGCATAGATCGCCTGATCCTTATACCCGGCAACCAACAGCAATTCATGGGCCTCAGCCCACACTGGCACGGCGTAGAATGGGCCAATGCGCTGATTAGCCTTCTCCGGAAAGACCCATAATTCCTCACCTGTCGTAGCATTGAGAGCAACTACTTGTGAAGAGGCTGCCGCGTAAACCACATCTTCAACCACTGAAAGGCCCGGCCAGCTCTCTTGACGCACCCCGCCGCCGCATCCAGTCAACAACACGGGCAACAATACGCACAGCCCGATTAGCATCCACCACTGTTTCATCAAGCCTCCTCAAAGATCAGGTACCGGATCGTACCCGCCGGGGTTAAAGGGATGACAACGCGCCATGCGCTTGACAGCCAACCACCCCCCTGTCCAAAAACCATAACGTACAATAGCCTCATAGCTGTACTGCGAGCAAGTGGGCATAAAGCGGCAGGAGGGCGGCAGCGCAGGGGAAATGAAGCGTTGATAACTGCGAATCAGCCATAAAACCAGCGCCCGCATCACGATGCCTCAATTTCAGCGGCCCATAAACCGGCACTGCGGAACCTTTGTTCCAATGCCGTAAGTACTTCCGGCATCTTGGCTCGGAGCAAAGGGGAACGGGCTATCAAGACAACATCCCACCCCTGGATCAGCGCCGGGTAGAGATGCCGGGCCGCTTCACGCAGCAAACGGCGCGCACGATTACGGGCCACTGCATTGCCGACTTTACGGCTGGCAGTGATACCGATCCGTAACGGCATACCCGGATGGGGAGCGGCCCGCAGAATAAAAAGGGGATGCGCCCAAGAACGCCCCCCATTCCAGACTTGCTGGAATTCCTGGGGGCGTCGCAGGCGCATGCCCTTTTGCCAACCATAGTGCTCCGGCACAGCTTAGCTGCGGCGACGCGGACGCTGGGCGCTCTCCTTCCAGTTGATGCGCTTGGCTCCGCCCAGGCTGACGGCAATCAAGCGCCGGCGTCCCCGGAGGCGACGCCGCTTGAGGACATTGCGCCCATCCTGCGTAGCCATGCGAGCCCGGAAACCGTGTGTCCGCATCCGTTTGCGCTTCTTGGGTTGATATGTGCGCTTTGGCATTCTTTGATCTCCTGTTCTACCTTTATGTAATATAATCTCGTGACGCGACCCATCATGGGTTAATGCACACAACAAAAACCGCTCGCTTGACCGCGGCGGTTTTTCGTCTCGCTACTCAAGGCTGCCGTATTATACCGTAAGAAGTGAGTAAGTCAATGGCAAATCTAGGACTATCGCGCTTGCCCACTTGTTGCAAAAATGTAACCTAAAAGTCAAGGATAAAGGGGGATTTTTGTAGTAGGGCTTTAGCGGCGCAACAGACAGCGTAATAGATAAGCTTTCTAAATGGATGCCCTGATGACAACTCAAGTAGCCATCATTGACAGACGCGGGAGGTTCACCTATAATTACATCGTGCCCCTAAATGCCCGCAATGATAAGAGGGCCAGATCCAGTCCTTCTCCAACGTCACTATAAGAGAGAAAAGAAAAACTGCGCTTTCATAGAACATCCAACACTGTAGCACACCCGGGCAGAGAAATATCCACGCAATCTTCCAAAGTTGTTCCAAAACACTAAATCATCAAAATCAGCGCGTAGTTAGAACGACTTGCACTCTACCAACAGCCTTGTCAGACGCAAATTTACACAGATTTTACGGATAAAAATCAAAAAAATCTATCTGATACGTGAAGTCCGTGTCCTGAATCTCAAAATCAATCCGAATGACAATTGGAAGCAATTCAAAGCCTGGAACAACCTAAACAACACCAGAGCTTACCAGAAGCGCACGCCAAGCCGGTCAAAGGGTGACGCAAACTGAGAGCGCCATATTGGCCAGGCTCAGGACAAGGCGCACATAACGTTATTGTGCAGACGCCAACAAGAAAGGTAATTGAAAACTATGAATATCCTGGTATGGGGACTGGCTTTTCAAATTATTATGTTATTCGTAACCGGGCTATGTATGTTTAGCGTGGGCCTCTGGGGAATAGTAAAAAGGCGCCCGTTACTCTTCCCCGCACGCCAGATGATGTGGTTCCTCATTCCACTTTTCATTCCAGGCCTAGTACGCTCTTATATTCCCCTCTTTACGTCATGGGAATATGATTTGTTAACAGTCGCTATTCTACCGATAATAATGACAGCCATGATGATACTGCTTGTCTTTGTATACTGGCGACAAATGACGGGCTACATGGTCTTGGGCGTTTACGACGAAACCTTCCGTGACGCGCTTATCAACGCCTTAAATAAGTTAGCATTCCCATTCCAGGAAAGCATTTCCAAGATCAAACTTACCAGTTTAGATGCCGATTTACAAGCAGCAGTAGCCGCATGGGTTGGAACAGCACAAATTCGCATAAAACAGCGGGAATATGCGCACTACACCAAAGATATAGCCGCCGCAATGACCGATTACTACAAGGATTACCCAGTCAAAGTGAACTATCTTACCTTTATCGTGTATTTGCTCATAGGCGTTTTGGCTGTTGTTTTTACGATTGTCATGAGCGCTTTTGGAGCAGGCACCCTATTCAGGTGGTGAGCTACCATGTATGCTATCTTTCAGGGAACAACACGCCCAGTAGCACTTGTGACAGGCGCGAGCCGTAAAATAGGCATCGGGGCAGCCCTTGCCGTTGCACTGGCTGAATCCGGTTGGGACGTGGCGACAACTTTTTGGCGACCTTATGACGCCACAATGCCCTGGAACAGCAGCGAAAGCGAAGCCGCAGCTGTTGTAGAGCACATCCGGCACTACGAAGCCCGCGCTATCGCTATTGAAGCAGACCTATCCGATCCAGCTGCACCCGCCCGCATCTTCGACGCCGTCACAGAGGAACTAGGACCGGTAACAGCACTGGTAATGTCACATTGTCATTCAGTGGATAGCGACATCTATACCACCTCGCGGGAAAGCTTTGACCTGCATTTCGCTGTCAACACACGAGCTACCTGGCTACTGATCCGCGAGTTTGGACAACGCTACCGAGGGAAGCATGGGCACGGGCGCATCATCTCTATCACGAGCGACCACACAGCGGGCAATCTCCCCTACGGGGCAAGTAAGGGCGCTATGGATCGTATCGTGTTGGCAGCAGCCCACGAATTCAAAGGGCTGGGCATCACAGCCAATGTTATCAATCCCGGTGCGACAGATACCGGCTGGATGACCGCCGAGTTGTTAGAAGAAGTGCGCCGGGAGACCCTGCTAGGACGGGTAGGCTTGCCACAAGATTGCGCCAATCTCGTAAAATTCCTGTGCTCCGCAGCGGGCGGATGGATCAACGGGCAGTTATTGTATAGCAATGGCGGTCTCACGTAAGTTCCAGGCAAGCGCTAACGTAACAAGTTTCCAATGCCCCCGACTTGCCGCCCGCCCCGGCTGTGGTACACTCTAAATATGAATGAAGATAACATCGGATTGGTCATCAAATCCCAAAGCGGCTTCTATACCGTGCTCACGGCGAGCGGTGAACACCTCACAACCCAGGCGCGCGGGCGGCTCAAAAAGAAACGCCTCGATATTACAATGGTCGCCGTGGGCGACCGGGTGCGGTGGGACGTTACCCCAGAAGGCAAGGCTATCATCGAAGAAGTACTCCCCCGCGAGCACGCCCTCACCCGGCTCAAGCCACTGGCTTCAGGGCGGGGCACCCGTCGCGGAGATCGCCAGGGCTACCTGCGCGAAAAGGAACAAGTCATTATCGCCAACCCTGATCAAGTCGTCTTCGTCATTGCATGCGCCAACCCAGAGCCGCACCTCAAGATGCTCGACCGGCTGCTAGTGGGCGCGGAACGGCAGCAGATTCCAGTCCTCATCTGTGCCAACAAGCTCGACCTAATCACACCGGAGGCCGCCCAGCAACGGTTTGGTATCTACGAGAAAATCGGCTACCCCGTGCTATACGTCAGCGCGTTACAGCGCATAGGGATCGCCGACCTGCGCGAACAGCTGCGCGATAAAATCTCAGCCCTCATCGGCCCGTCCGGCGTAGGTAAGACCAGCCTGCTCAACGTACTCGAACCAGGGCTTGGCAAGCGGGTGAAAGACGTGAGTACATTCACCGGCAAGGGCCAGCACACCACGACCGTCGCCGAGCTCGTGCCGCTGGACGTTGGCGGATGGGTGGCAGATACGCCCGGCATTCGGGCACTCGCGCTCTTCGACTTGGAACCTGAAGAAATTGATGCCTACTACCCCGACATCGCACCTTATGTTCCAACCTGCGGTTTTTCTGATTGTAGCCACACCGTCGAGCCGGGCTGCGCCGTGCGCGCCGCGCTCGAAACCGGTGAAGTTGACGAACACCGCTACGAGAGCTACCTGCGCCTGCACGAAGAGCACCGCAAACTCGCCGATATGTACTGGTGGGGCATCGAAGAAGACGCTTAGCGGTAGACAGTAGACGGTAGACGGTAGACGGGGGATAGGGGAACAAAGCATTTCACTTACCCAGCTGACTCACCCAGGAGATACTATGCAGATGACCAACATAAACATCCAGGCCATTCTTTTCGATTTAGATGGAACTCTACTCGGCAACGATATGGTCAACGGCTTCCTACCGCACTACTTCCAGGCATTGGGCGCGCGATTAGCACATCTCGTTCCGCCGCAACATCTAATCGCCAGCATCCTCGCAGCCTCCGAAGCGATGAGCGCCAACGAAGGCCCACTCACCAACGCTGAAGTCTTCGCTGCCGACTTCTACCCACGGGTCAGAGTAGAACGCACACAGCTCGAACCCCACCTTGAAGCTTTCTATATTGAAGATTTCCCCCAGCTACACCACTACACCCAGCGCAAGCCGGCCGCACGCCAGGCCGTGCAAACCGCCTTTGATCTCGGCTACACGGTAGTTATCGCCACCAACCCCCTCTTCCCCGCAGCAGCCGTCCAGCAACGGTTGCTATGGGCCGACGTGGCCGACTTCGACTATCGCCACATCACTACCTACGAGAACAGCCGCGCCGCCAAACCCAACCTGCGCTACTACGCGGATATTTGCAACGGCATTGGTATACCACCGGAAGCCTGCCTGATGGTAGGTGATGAAGCGATGGACCTGGTCGCCGCGCATCTAGGCTGTCGCACGTTCCTTATTCCCAGCCCTACCACCACACTCACCGAAGACATCCCTGCGCCAACTTATCAGGGAACGCTTGAAGACTTGTGTACACTCCTACCCACGCTGTCCAGAACACCGTCAAATTGATGACCTACTCAATGTCATTAAGTTTAGCACATAGACCTGGCAGGTTTGAAGACTGTAATGCTGTGCCAACCTCTTGTCCACCGGTAAAACACTCCTAAACACACTTTAGGCGACACCTACCAGGTCTTAACTTAATGACATTGATGGCCTACTATCATAGGCTTCACAATCCCTTTCAAACCCAATGTCATTAAGTTAAGGTTTGCAGGCCGTCCACAAATGTTTCCACGAATATACGAATGTCTACAAAACCAGGGGAATTCGTGTATTTGTGACCTAATTCGAGGACGGCAACCGGAGCCAATGTTCTTAACTTAATGACATTGCTTTCAAGCCAGATTCACACCCGTCCGGCCAAAACTGCATGCCCTAATTACATCTCTCAAGATCATAACGTAACCCTTTCACCCCACCCCCGTTGCGGAAAACAGAGGGTTTGATTGTAAAAGGCTCATGCGCAAGGATTACCGAAAGAAAGGGTATCTCCGATGGTCAGGGGCAGCGCTACTGTTACTGTTGACCCTGACCAGTAGCGCGCCTGAAATGCGTGCGTGGCGAACATTTCGCTATCAGGAGGGGACGTATCAACCAACCACCATCAGCGAAATCACCAGCATAACCAGCCATCCGCCAAACTGCCCGCCGCTCCCCTACCCCAAATCCTGGGACATCTTCGACACCGTTTACACTGACATTACCGGCAATGGCAGCCCTGAATGTGTCCTGCTCGTCTGGCGCCCGTGGGAAGATTGGCCCATCAGGCCTTGGCTGCAAGGCCCTAGCCCCATTAGCGCCAACCGCGACGCAGACGGCTACAGTGCGCATATCATCCTCGTCGTACCTACGGAGCGCGGCTACCGCGAGCTATGGGCCGGCTCAGCGCTGAGCGATCCGCTGCTGGCGATCGCCATAGGCGATGTGGATGGCGACGGGCGCGCAGAACTCATTGCATTGGAGGGCGATTACTACACCGGACGCACCGGCCCGGCGCACCATGTCACCGTCTGGCGCTGGAACGGGTTCGGCTTCACCCTGCAATGGCGCAGCCCGCCGGGTCGCTTCACCGCCTTACAACTGCACACCTGCGCGGCACACCCCCACCCCATCATCCTGGTGCGCTGAAAGCCAACAGCCGCTTGTCCATGCACTGAAAACAAGCATCATTCCCAGATAAAGGAGGAACCCAACCATGAACACCAAAACCCAACGCTCGCTGCTGACGCTGCTGACGCTGTTGATATTGCTGGCGATCCTGGCCTGCCAGGTCCCCACCCCGCCGGGACTGGCCCCACTCACGCCGACGAGCGCAGTCACCGCGACACCGCCGCCCCCCGGCGAACAAATCGAAATCTCCGAAGGTGTTTACGCGCCAGGCTTTGCCGGTTTCTACAAGCTCATATCAGTGGATATACCACAGACCTATCAGGTCAGCAACTACACCCTACCTATAACAGCAGGCACAGTGAGCAACGTTGACCGCTTTAACTTCAATGCGCGCCAAAACGACTTGCTCAACCTCAACGGCTTCGTCGTCAAACCTGCGCAATGGCTGGAGTATTTCCAAGTCTACGAAGCTACCCGCTACCAGGATGTACCGGTTTTCATCACCACCGATTCAATCTATCACGTCTACCATTTAGTCTTCAACAAACTCCTGCGCGACCTGGAACGCGAACGGCTCAGCCCCACGTTAGAAACACTCACACAAGGGCTGGCAGAAGCCGCTGAGCGCCAATACCAGGAAGCGCGCGAAACCGCCCTAGAACAACCCGCGCTCCAAACCTGGGGCTACTTCGTTGTGGCGCAACAACTGCTGACCGAAACACCCCCGCCCATCCCCACACAAGTGCAGGCACAAGTCAATGCCGAGCTGGAGCTCATCTATGCGCACAGCGGCATCGCCAAATCCCCCATCCTCACCCCACCAGAGTTCATGGGCGATGCTTACGACTGCCGCGACGCCTACTGCGAAGATTACAGCCAATATGTACCGCGCGGTCATTACACGCGCGGCCCGCAGCTCGAACGCTACTTCCGTGCCATGATGTGGTACGGGCGCATCAACCTGCGGCTGGCGGAGGCACAGGAAACCCGCGTGGCCTTGCTCATCACCCACCTTACCCGCTCCACCAGCATCGCAGGCCGCCCGGCCATGGACCTGTGGTACGAGGTTTACGAACCCACCAGCTTCCTCGTGGGCAAATCCGATGATTTGGGCATCCACGAGTACGGGTACATCATGGATGCCGTCTACGGCGGCGCGCCCACATTGGCGCTGCTGGCTGATGATGCCAAGCTCGCCACATTCACCCAAGCCGCCCGGACGCTGCCCCCGCCGCAGATCAACTCGATGTGGGTGCATATCTCCCAGGATAAGGACGAGGTGACACAGGGCTTCCGATTCATGGGGCAGCGGTTTGTGCTGGATGCGTACATCTTCGAGCAGCTGACGCACCGCGAGGTGGAAAATCGTTGGCTACCGCTGGGGCTGGACGTATTCGCAGCGATGGGCAACGAGACAGCCTACGCGCTGCTAGACGACCTGGGCGAGACGCAATACATCAACTACGATATCAACATGGCCCAGTTGCGCGAACAGATTGCGGCCTTGGGGATGGATAGTTGGGCGCAAAACGTCTACTGGAACTGGCTCTACGCGCTTCAGGCGATTGTCGCGCCCAAAGGTGAGAGTTACCCGCCATTTATGCGTACAGAGGCCTGGGCCAAGCGCGACTTACACACAGCCTTGGGGAGTTGGACGGAACTCAAACACGATACCGTTCTCTACGCCAAGCAGGTGATGGCGGAGATGGGCGGCGGCGGAGAAGTGGAAATCCCGCGCGGGTACGTCGAGCCGAACCCGGAAGCCTACGCGCGCCTGCTGGCGCTTACACGCATGACCCGCGCGGGGCTGGAATCGCGCGACCTGCTGCTCTCTAGAACCAGCACCCATCTGAACGAACTTGAAGACACCTTGATTTTCTTGCAAAATACCGCCGAGCAGGAGCTCGCCGGGCAGGCGCTCACGCTGGACGAATACAGCCGGATCATGTATTACGGCGGCTGGCTAGAGATGATAACGCTATCTGCGGCAGATACTGAAGAGGGCGAGTGGACCAATCGCTTCAGCGATGATGAGCAAGCCGCGATTGTCACAGACGTGGCGACAGATCCGAACGGGTATGTGTTACAAGAGGCTACCGGCTACGTCTTCGAAATCTATGTGGTCGTACCGGACACATTTGGAGGATTACAAGTCGCACGCGGGGGCAGCTACGCCTACTATGAATTTCCTTGGCCGATGAGTGAGCGCCTCACCAATGAGGCCTGGCGTGCGATGCTCAAGGAGGGACAGCAGCCACCGCAACCAGAATGGACAGGAGCGTTTATCGCGCCTTAGCACCTGAAACATAAACGTAAAGCGTGAGGAGATCGCGTTTCACGCTTTTATGTAGCAGCTAACACACTTTCCCAATCCAGCAAATCGCGGGTAATGTTGATGAGGCCATCCTCACTAATAAAGCGCGCATAGCTGTTATCTGGAAAAGTGACCATCTCTATCGGGGCAGAACGGCGGAGTTTGCGCAGAGCCTTGCAGGCACGTTCATTCAAAGGCGCGGGAAAGGTCTCCCAGTGGGCAATAACAAGGGGGGCGGTGCGATAACGATTGGCAATCTCGCGCACACGGTCGCCGCTTACCGGCGCGACCTCAGCCCAAAAGCAGGGCACATCGTAAGCATCCAGCGCCACCAATGCGGGGCGATAGCGATCATCCACCAGCCGCTCTACAAGCAGGCCAGGATACAACGGCACGAAGAGCGCCCATAACAAGGCGCGCATCACACACCGCTCCGGCGCATCGCCGGGGTGATTGATAAAGACCTGCTGCTCAAATTCCGCTCGCAGCGTCCATTTACGCGGTAGCCAGATGTCATCCATACGCTTAGTATACGATAATCTTACCAAAATGCAAAGCGTGAAGCGTGCATTGACTTTGCACGCAGTTCACCTATACTTCTCTGCGCCTTTTCGCTGACTCGCTGATTCACACAAGGAGACATCTATGCACATCACGGCAGCACAAGTCCGCTGGTTTCGCTTCCACAATTCCGGGTTGCATGAGCCGTTCGCCACACCGGAAGCCATCGCCGAGGCCCTCTTCGGCGTGCAAGCGCAGATTTTACCGGCGGCAGCGCTTGCCCTCTGGCAACGCACCCCCGATCTGACCTACGCCGAGGTAAATCACCGCCTGCACGAATCCCGCTCCCTGATTAAACTATGGGGTCAACGCGGGACGCTGCATCTGTACCGCACAGAGGATTGGCCGCTCCTCCACAGCGCGCTGAGCCAACGGCGCACCTGGTGGCAAGCGCAAGCCGAAAAGCAGCAAGGGGCGGAGGAATACAAGCAAAAAGTCCTGCGAGCAGCCGCGCTACTCAAAGAGCATAATTTTCTCACCCGCAGTCGCTTGTACGCGCTCGATGCGATGCTGAACAAGGAGGACTTTTCGTCATGGGGTGGCGTGTTTAGCGATCTGGTGCATCAGGGGGTAGCCTGTCATGCCGGGCAAGAGGGCAACGAGGGCCGCTTTGCCCACCGCGAGCATTGGCTGCCCGATCTACCATGGACGTTACAACCGAGCGATACGGCCAATACCACCGTGATGCAGCGCTACTTTCGCGCCTACGCACCTGCCGCCGAGAGCGATTTCCGCTACTGGCGCAACGCCAAGACAGGCGAAAGCCACCGCTGGCTGGCGCAGCTAACCGAAACACTGGTCGAAATCACCGTGGATGAACAACTGCTCCTGGTCCACCGTGAAGACCTGGACGCGCTCTGCGCGCCACCACCGCCGCCGGAAGCGTGGCCCGTGCGACTACTCTATCGCTTCGATCCGCTACTGCTGGGGCACAAAGATAAAACATGGCTGCTTGAGCCAGAGCATTACAGGCGCGTGTGGCGACCAGCGGGGCATATTGAAGGGACGCTGTTACTCCACGGGCGTATCGCCGGAACGTGGCGCTACGACCGGCAAAACGGCGGGCTGAAAGTCACGCTAACGCCGTTCGCGCCGCTGCCAGACTACGCGCGCCCCACTATCGAAGCGCAGGCACAGGGGATAGCGGAATTCTTCGCGCTCCCCCTGGCCGCGCTGGACATCATCGCGTAATCAGTCCGCAAGAACTTGCCCGAACAGGTGCGCTGAGAACGCCCCCAACCACACACCAACAAACATGTAAACTGGTATAAGCAGTAGTGAGAAGATAAACCCAATACAGGGGATAAAGCTAAGAATACTCCCCCCCATCGCTAGCACCGTATAAACACACAGATAAGCAGCCAGCATAACAATCCACGCGACGAGGTAATTATTCAGATTGGCTGTCACTAATTGTATGATTTGCGAAATCTGAAAACACGCACCAAAAGTCCTGTTGCGCGCGTAATTGAGCTGCACAGCGGGCAAGAAAAATGAAAGCGCCAGCAGATATACCATCCAGATAACAAACAGGAATAGACCCATAGTGCCGCCAATAAGCGCCAAAATTGATTGCACATTGCTATCACGCGAGAGCGCCGGCAATATCATCAGCACCACCGGCGCAAACAATAATACGATACCCGGCATCGCGTATATCAAACGCGCGACGAAAAGATAAAAACCATCGGCAAGCCGTCCGCCAAGATCGTCCCAGGTCGGTAGCGGACGAACGCTACGCGCGGCCACATTCCGCATGATTTCCGTCACATAACCTGTCCAAGCAAAGCTCAAAATAGGTACAACCGTAATCAATACCCCCAATCCCAACTTGCCCGGCCATTCGCTATCTTCAAAAACATAATTTAGTGATTTTCCAATATCCACAAGTAAACTCCTTTCTATGTTGAACACGAACCAAGGCACAGATTCATTGCAATTATACACACATACCAGGTCAAGACAACAAAGCACCCGCCCCCGTAATTGGGAGCGGGCGTTTCATCTGAGTGTTCTATTCAGGACTTGCGCTAAGCCGGCAAAGTCCTGGCAAAAACAGTGCGCGACTTGGGTAAGCCCAACTAGGGTTAATCACTTTCCAATAAAACCGAACCAATACCGGCCCGTATAGTAACCTCCATCGTCACATCCGAGACGCCATACAAAGCGTTCACATAACCATTACTCTGGCGGGTCAACCCATTGGCAACAATCTCGCCGAGTCCCTGCGTCACCGTGACCTTCACACCAATGGTATCGGGCAGCCGCAATTCTGAACGGCCTACCCCACCTTGCAATGTCACGGTCACATTCTCCTGCCAATCGCCGCGCAAATCCAGTACCAGCTGACCCGCGCCCATGTCCACATCCAGGCGTTGCAGCGTCTCGTTGCCGCGCAAATCCACCTCAGCATCACCCGCGCCCAGCTTCAAATCAAGCCGGGTGATCCGCAGATCACCCAGATCCAATTTACTTTGGCCTGCGCCCATATTGATGCGCACATCCAGAGGAACGGACGCATTCAAAGCCAAATCCCACTCGTAACGCATCTCGCGGCCCATTGACATCTGATCGGTATTGGGTTGGCGCACGGTCAAACGCCCCTCGCCAGCAGTGACTTGGTACTCCACCTCCGGCTCCCAAGACGACACATTATAGACAAAGTCAGCCTCCAGTAGCGCCTCAGCGCCACCCTCCAGCGTTAGCTCGCCGGCCCCCATGCGAATATCCACCCGCACAGCTGAAGCATCGGCTAATTCTATAGTTTCCGTCTTGGTCTCCAGCGCCCCTACGTTGACACGATTGACACTGGTTGTGACACAACCCAACGAAAGCAGTAGTAAGGCTACCATGCTAGCCAGCAACACCCGTTTCTGTAGTTTCATCTGAACTCCTCCTGTGGTAATTGATTACCAAACATTACGCGAATCACATGCGCAAGTTGCAAGAATGCGCGCGTGACGCGGGAAATATGCAACCGCAACCTTATTGTTACACTCCACAGAAGAAAATGCATATATACTGAAATTGACCATAAGGCTGATTACTGATGATTTGCTGTATGGTCTTTGGTCAACCTGCCAACGCGAAAAGGAGAAAGACCGTGAACAAAACCTTTGCTTTACTACCAGGTATGTTGCTCCTGCTCGGATTGATACTTCCATTACCTCATGCGATTTCTACCCCAAATCCACCAGCTGAAAGCCACAGTCTAACCGCCGCCTCCTGGGAACTGCTCACCGAGATCGAACCAGTACAGGTATGGCGCTCCCCACAGTACGCCAACGATGCCACGCTCTACCTCACTACTGAGCGCGAATTGCGCCGCTCCAGCGATGACGGCGACTCGTGGACAACGCTCTACACACTACCAGAGCAGATGGGCGGGCGGATCACCGGCTTCACTGCTGACCCTGCCCCCACCACGCAAACCCTGTTCCTTTCTTACATGGATGCGGAATTCACGCCCGGTGCGGTGCTGCGCTCTAGCGATAACGGCGCAACCTGGGAGTGGGCTTACGCCTCCGCCTTTGGCCCATGCTATGACATCGTCGCCGCACGCGATGCGCTCGACCGCTGCGTGGTCTATGCACTCACCTGGAGCACCGTGCTGCGCTCACGCGATTGCGGCGATACGTGGGAGCCGCTTACTACGGGGCTGGAAGAGAGCATGGATCTGTTTCGCCTCTTCATCTCACCCAACTACGCCCAGGACACCACACTCTATCTCACTGGTTACGGCCCGCTCTACCGCTCCACCGATGCAGGCGACAGCTGGCAAGTAGTGCATATTCCCTGGGCTGACATCACCCGCCAGGTTGTCTTCTCGCCCGACTATATCACCGACCACACACTCTGGGCCAGCTATTTCTGGGTCGAAGGCAGCGGCGACGACGCGCTCCCTCCCAACGGCGTCGTCCGATCCACCGATGGCGGCACAACCTGGGAAAAGATCAATACCGGCCTGCCCGTGGATTGGCCCGACGGCTACATCCTGGGGCTGGGAGTCTCGCCCGACTATCCCACCAACCCCGCGCTCTATGCAGTGACGCATCAAGTTGCTCACGCGGGCACCTTCTGGAACCTCTACCGCTCGCCCAACAGCGGCAATGCGTGGTGGGATCAAGGGCCGATGCCCGATGCGCAGGCTCGCCCCACCGGGCTAGTCATCGCACGGCCTGACTTGCTGCTCGTTCCCACACAGCGCGGCCTATGGCGACTCCACACCACCTGCTGGGAACACCTCCACAACGGAGGGGCCGAAATCAACGCAGCCTGGGACTTCCCTGATACCCCTGCCCGCGCCGATTACAGCGACATAGCAGCGCATAGCGGCTTGCGCTCACTGCGCATTGGCCTCGTCACACAACCCAACACGCCGGCCTACTCCTCGGCCCGGCAGCTCGTGAGCATTCCGGCAGACGCCATCACGGTCACACTCTCATTCTGGCTAAAACCACTCTCCACGGAAGCGTTGCTCGCGCGCGCAGGTGCGCCAGCAACAGGCGATGCACAGTACGTTCTGCTGCTCAGCCCGGAGGGAGCTACCCTGGAAACGCTGTTGTGGATGAAACGCTCCGCAACTTGGGAGCCTTACACGTTCGATCTGAGCGCCTACGCCGGGCAAACTGTCCGGCTGCACTTCGGCGTCTATAACGACGGCACGGGGGGAATAACCGGCATGTATGTAGACGATGTCTCGCTACGCGGCTGTCGGCTGCCCACTACACCACCAGAACCACCGCTCCCCTTACCTCTGCCCCGCATCACATCAGCAAACGAAGACTTCCTCATCACCGACGCCCCCAGCGCCCAATACCGGCCCGCGCTTGCCTACAACGGCACGGACGATGAGACGCTGCTCGTCTGGGAAGATTTCCGCGACCCGGCCTTTTCGACAGATGTATACGCCCAGCGCGTGAGCAGCACCGGGCAACTGCCAGGGTCGCCAACCATCGTTGTCACCGGAACGGGGCGCAATCCACAAGGGGCTTATCTGGGTAACGCGGGCGTCTATCTGATTGTCTGGGAAGATCATCGTAACATCAGCCAGACGCCGGATATTTACGGGCGCTTGTTAGATCGCCACGGGCAGCCAGTGGGCGGCGATTTCCCCATCTATAGCGGGTCGGGCTATCAAGGCTCCCTCCGCATCGCTGCGAGCGCCCCAGAAGGGAATTTTCTGGTCGCCTGGGCCAGCTCCATTGACTTCGTTTCCAGTGTGTGGGGGCAACGGGTAGACGCGACAGGCAACCTGCTGGGAATCCCCCTCGCCATCTCCGATGGGAGTGGTTGGGCGGGGCAGCCCGCGTTGGCCTATGCTGCCGCCAAAGGCAACTATGTAGCGGTCTGGTCAGATACCCGCGACGGGCCACACAACCCCAACATCTACGGGCAACGTATCTCCGCGCACGATGGAGGGCCGGTAGGGGGCAACTTCCCCATCAGCACCCGTCCCAGTGGGCAGGTCTGGCCCGTCATTGCGATTGAACCGGCAGGGCGGATGTTTGTCGCCTGGGAAGAGGAGTGGCCCGGCGGTGGGCGCGATCTCTACGGGCGGCAGTTGGCAGCGGATGGTACGCCGCTGGCGCAGGAGTTCGCCATTGCAGTGGAGCTGGGAAGCAGTGCGATGGTCGCTATAACGGACTGGACACAGGCCGACCGCCAGGAATTTCTGGTGATCTGGCAGACGCGCACAGGCCGAGGTGATCTAGCAGCACAACGCTACACGCCAGGCGGCGGGCCGCTCGGTATGCCGTTTTTCGTGAGCCACGAAAAATATACCCAAGCCAAGCCCGCTGTTGTGGTACTGGAGAACGCCGCATCTCCGGCCTATCTGGTAGTCTGGGAAGATTTTCGCGCGGGCGGCCCCGGTGGCATCTATGGGCAGCGCGTCACCCCAGATGGCGAGCGGCTCGGATTGCACGTCGGATTGACGCCCATGCCGCGCCTGCAAACGCAGCCCGCCCTTGCTTACAGCAGCACCTCTGACCGCACGCTAGTAGTATGGGCCAATGTCCACGGCGGTGGGGGCAATCAGAGCACCCACATCATGGCCTACCGGTTCGATAGCAACAACTACCTCGCCACGCAGCCCAGCATCCTCACAGAACACATCCTCACGACCACGACCCAGGTCGCAGTGGATTGGGACTACTGGAACGACGAGTTCCTGGTGGTGTGGAGCGACGCCGGGGACATCGTCGGGCAAGTTGTGGCGGCGGATGGCAACCTCAGCGGCGGCAATGTCACCATCTCCGCCCTGACGGGAAGGCAAAGCGCACCGGTCGTAGCCGCCGGACAGCACGGGTATCTGGTCATCTTCGAGCACACGCACCCGCTCAGCCTCACCACCGACATCTACGGACAACCCGTCACGTTAGCGGGCGCACCGCTGGGGGAAGCCGTCAACATCTCACGCCTGACCAAGCCGGAACAGCAGGCCAGAAATGCACACCTTGCCTACAACACGATTGACAACACCTTCTACGTTGTCTGGGAAGAAACGGATCCTACCAGCCCCGGTATCTCGCTCTGGAACATCATGGGGCAGGTGGTGGCCGGGGAGGACGGGAGCTTGCTTGGCCCACGCCGCACGCTGGCAGATACGCCAGACCACCAGGAAAACCACCCGCGCATCGCCTGGGCCGGGCCAGAGGATAGCCCCTTCTACCTGCTCGTTTGGTCAGCATTCGATATGCACCTCGGGCAAGCGAACATCCTGGCACGCCGGCTAGAGCAGAATGGGACACCGGCGAGCACGCCCTACGCACTCACTGCCACGCAATTGGAGCAAGAACTGCGCCCGGCGCTCAGTTACGATCCGTTCACGCGGCGATTCCTCGCTGTGTGGGATGCCAGCACGCAGGGGATGCCCTACGCCGATGCCATCTGGGGGGTGCAATTGAACGCCCAGGGGCAGCCGGAAGGGCCAGCCATGCTCTTTGTGCAGGGTCTTGACACCGCGCGCCAGGCACCAGTTGTGACGGCGCGGCGCGGACATGGGGAATGGCTCGTGGCGTGGGAAGATGGGCGGGCGGATACCGCCCTGGAGCACATTAACATCTATGGGCAGCGGGTGCCGCTCCGGGTGTGGGTGTATCTACCGCTGGCGATGCGGGAGTGAGGTGTATAGTGCGAGATCGTCGCGTTTCACGTTTCACGCCACAGCGGTAAGTAAACGGTAAACGTGCTACCTTTATCAAGCGTACTGCTTACTTCAACCCGCCCTTGATAGGCGTTAATGATTTCCTTTACCAATGCCAATCCTAATCCTGTGCCGCCATAGCGGCGACTGGAGCTGCCATCGACCTGATAAAAACGTTCGAAAATTTTGTCGAACTCACTTTCAGGAATACCAATACCGGTATCGCTGACCTGCACGACAACCTCAGGCCCTTCCTGAAAGACACATAAGGTAACAGCCCCACCGCTGGAGGTGAATTTACAAGCGTTGCTCAAAAGATTGTCCAACACCCGTTGCATATATACTTCCCCAGCACAAATCAATGGCAGTGTATCCGGTACATCTACCTGCAACGTCAACCCGGACTTTTGCGCAACAGGAATAAAATCCGTTGTACTTTGCTGTACCAAAATCAACAAGTTCAAAGGCTCACATCTGGGGCGGCGTAAAGATACATCAAGCAACACATTGATATCTTCTACCAAGTGCGTCAACATCGCCAAACGGCGCGAAACTGTCTGTGCGGCCTCATGTTGCGGCGCTGGTAAAGGCCCACCCATTTCGCCATCCGCTAATAGATCGGCGTAGCCGCGCGCGATGGTCAACGGAGTACGTAACTCATGGGAGACGTTCTGAATGAACTGATCCTTGAGGCGATCCAGTTCGCACTGCTGCTCCAGCGTTTGTGCCAGCGCTTCCACCCGCTGCTGCTCCATCGCATACAAGCGCGCATTTTCCACCGTGATGGCCGCCGTCGCTGCGAGCGCTTCAATGAAAGCCAGATTGCCCTCACTAAAGCGATTGGGTTGTGTATCCACCAGCTGCAAGACACCGAGCACCCGCTGCGGACTGCGTAACGGCACGCTGGCGATGGACCGCATCAGCACCCCCGTCTGCCGATCCACGTCCACAAAATGACGGTTGTCCGTCGTGGCATCGGCCACAATCAGGGTTTGTCCGGTGCGCACAGCCCAACCGCCCAGGCCTTCACCGGGCGGCAATCGCCAAGTGCGTACAATGTCACGCTCCAAACCGATGGCCTGCCGACATACCAGTTCAGCAGTTTCATCATCCAACAGCCAAATCGAACTGGCGGGCAGTTCCAAGACCCGACAAGCCTCCGACAACACCGTCTCTAACACCACATCCAAATCCAACGAAGCACTCAAAGTCTGGCTGACCTGATAAAGCAAGGCCAGCTCCTCATTGCGAGCGCGTAGCTCTGCTTCGACGAGCATCCGCTCGGTAACATCTACCATATTGCCGACGATACAGTGGTAATCATAGCGCAACGCTAATGGCATTTTGATGATCTGAAACCACCGCACCGAACCATCAGAAAGAGTAAACGGCTCAGCTGATAAAACCAGGGTTTCCTGATGTTCAATAACACGCTGGTCAAGTTCCATCGCCCGCTCGGCCTCAGCCAAACTAAAACCAAACTGCTGCGCGATTTCCACGTCTGTCTTCAAGAGAAGTGACTCCGAAGAGATACCAAAGATGCGACTCGCGGCTTTGTTGAGCAGCAAATACCGTCTTTGGCTATCTTTGACAAACAGACTATAGGGGCTAAGGTCAACAACCTGCCGCAACAAAGACTCGCTCTCCCAGAGAGCCTCTTCGGTTTGCCGTTGCCGGGTGATATCTTGCGCAACACCGATGATTTCAACCACCCGGCCCTGCTCTGAATCCCTAACGGGACGCGCATAATTACGCAACCAGCGCACCTCATCGGCGAGAGTGAGAATGCGAAATTCCACCACATCAGACTGGTTATCCAACAGACGCTTCAGGCTGTTCTCCACAACAGAGCGGTCTTCGGGATACACACGCCCCAACAACAACGTGAAATGGGTCATGGCCTCAGGGGGCTGCTCATTTGCCAAACGGGTCAAGTCACCAGAGAGCCATTGCACGCGCAATGCGCCATCAGATTGCACACAAAGCGTATAAGCATAGTCGAAAGTTAGCTCACAGAACTTCTGCAAGCGTACATTTTCTCGTCGTAGCGCCTCCAGTTCCAACATTGGCTCCAGCATGGCGGCCTCCCTCACTTAAACATAAGCATAGTTTAGCATAGCCGCAATAAAGTGCAAAGACCAGGGCTATCGCATTTTACCGCTGTTGCAGAAATGCGGCCTAAAGGCCAGGGATAAAAAGGGATTTTTGTGGCGGGGCTGCGCCCTGCCACAAAAATCCTTCTAAAAACCCGCTTTAGCGGCAATACCGTTCAGTTAAACCTGGCAGCAGCCGAATTTTGCGGTTAAAATTGCTATAAAGAGGTGTTTGTGTTTAGCAGTATTTTACCGATGAACAAGCGCTTGTCCTAGCGCTAAGCCTCTCACCACCCGCCCGGTGTGCAGGCTAAGCCTAATGCCATTGAGTGCAAAAATACTGGATATAAAGAGGTGCCTATCAAAGTTTTACGCTAGTTGGAAAAAATATGAAAACGCCCGACATCAATACGACTTTTGTCACAGACAAAGCCCCTGAGGCATGGTAAAGTAAGGCTAAATCTAGGTTGACGCCGGCTACGATTTACTAATTTATTGATACGCGAACGCGGTACAAGGAATTTATCACTACATTCGCTATGCTGATTTGTGATTCGTTGATTTGAGATTTTAAAAGGAGGCAATATCATGTCCATGTTCTGTTACCAGTGTCAGGAAGCGGCCAAGAATGAGGGTTGCACCGTGCGCGGGGTTTGCGGCAAGGATCCCGAAGTAGCGCAGCTGCAAGACCTGCTAGTGTGGCTGCTCAAGGGGATTGCGTTCTGGGGCGCGCGCGGGCGCGCCCTGGGTGTGAGCGACCCGGAGACCGATATGTTCATCGCGCAGGCACTCTTCGCCACCATCACCAACGCCAACTTCGACCCGGAGCGATTCGTGGCGCTGATTTGTGAGGTAGTAGAGCGCCGCGATGCGCTGAAGACACGGGCGCAAGCGGCCTGCCAAGCACAGCATCACAGCGAATGCAGCGCAGCTCTGCCGGAAATGACCACCTGGACGCCTGAAAGCTACACTGCCGAAGCGCTAGCGCGCAAAGGGCAACAGGTGGGCGTTATGGCTAATGCCACCCTGCATCCCGACATTCGCTCGTTGCGCGAGTTAATTATTTACGGGCTGAAGGGCCTGGCAGCTTACACTGAACATGCCTATATCCTGGAACATACCAGCGATGCGCTATTAGCCTTCATGCACGAGGCATTGCTCGCCACCAGCGATGAAAGCCTGGGGGCCGAGGAACTGACCGCCATGGTGCTCAAGACTGGCACAATGGGCGTGGAGGCCATGCGCTTGCTCGATGAGGCAAACACCAGCACCTACGGCCACCCGGAACCCACCCAGGTCAACCTGGGCGTGCGTCCTGGCCCAGGTATTCTGGTCAGCGGCCACGATTTGCGCGATCTGGAGGAGCTGCTGGAGCAAACGCAAGGAACTGGCGTCAATATCTACACACATGGCGAGATGCTGCCCGCTCACGCCTATCCCGCGTTCAAAAAATACAACAACTTTGTGGGTAACTACGGCGGCTCATGGTGGGAGCAGCAGCCTGAGTTCGAGAAGTTCGGCGGGGCAATTTTAATGACGACCAACTGCATCGTCCCGGTGAAGGAGAGCTACCGCGAGCGGCTGTTCACCACCGGGCTGGCCGGTTGGCCCGGTTGCCCGCACATCCCCGACCGAGAAGCGGGCCAGTCTAAGGATTTCAGCGCGGTTATCGAGAAAGCTAAAGCCTCGGCAGAACCGCAGGCGTTGGAAGAGGGCACGATCCCCATCGGCTTTGCACGCAACACGGTGATGAGCGTGGCCGATAAAGTCATCGCGGCGGTACAGGCGGGAAATATCAAGCGCTTCGTGGTGATGGGCGGCTGCGACGGGCGGCACAAGTCCCGCGACTACTACACGCAAATCGCCCAGGGCTTGCCACAAGATCATGTCATCCTCACGGCGGGTTGCGCCAAGTATCGCTACAACAAGCTCGAGCTGGGCGATATCAGCGGCATTCCACGCATTCTCGACGCCGGGCAATGCAACGACTCGTACTCGCTGGCCTACATCGCACTGCAACTCAAGGATGCGCTGGGACTGGCCGACATCAACGACCTGCCCATCTCCTACGACATCGCCTGGTACGAGCAAAAGGCCGTCATCGTGCTGCTAGCGCTGCTCTCGCTGGGCGTCAAGAAGATCCGCTTAGGCCCGACGCTACCGGCATTCGTATCGCCGGGTGTAGTCGAAGTGCTCGTCAAGCACTTCGATCTAATGCCCAATGGGAGTGTGGCGGACGATCTTGCCGCCATCGCAGTTGGGGCGTAGATAGACGAACACATACCGCGCTGCGTGATTTTCTCACGCAGCGCGGTTCATGTTCCCCGTTGGCGGTAGGCGGCAGCCAAGCCGCCATTGGCCGTCTCCCGGTACAGCGAGGGTAAATCGTGTCCGGTCTGGCGCATCACAGCTACGATCTCATCAAAGGGAATGCGATGCGAGCCGTCGGAAAATAGCGCGTAATCAGCGCAATACAACGCGCGCGAGGCAGCGAAGGCGTTACGCTCGATGCAGGGGATTTGCACTAGCCCGGCGACGGGGTCGCAGGTAAGGCCCAGATGATGCTCTAGTCCCATTTCGGCGGCATACTCGACCTGGCGCACGGTGCCGCCCAAGAGTTGCGCTGCCGCGCCGGCGGCCATCGCGCACGCTGTCCCAATCTCGCCCTGGCAGCCTACCTCCGCGCCGGAGATTGAACCGTTGTGCTTGACCAGGTTGCCGAGCAGTCCGGCGGTCGCCAGCGCGCGAAGAATCAACGGCTCGCTGGCCGAGACGGTTTCTTGCAGGTAACGCAACACGGCGGGGAGCACCCCGCTGGAACCGCACGTTGGCGCAGTGACAACCACGCCGCTTGCGGCGTTTTCTTCGGAAACCGCCAGAGCATAGGAAGTCAACAGCCCCGCCCGCTGATAGTGCGGCCCGCTGAGCTGAGCCTTACGCCAGTAGACGCTGGCTTTACGCGCGACGCCCAACCCGCCGGGCAACACGCCTTCGGCTATCAATCCCCTCTCGATGGCGACGGACATCGCCAGCCAGGTTTCATGCAAGAACTTCCAGATGGCGTCCCCTTCTCGTTCCTCCACATATTCCCAAAATGTTTTCCCAGTGGTCTCGCAGTGCGCTAGAATGGCTGCCATCGTGGTCAACTCATACACATGCGCGGATTCAGTCGGCGTATCTGCATCCCGCAGTGCGCCACCGCCCACACTGTAGACTTCCCACCGGCCTAGCTCCGTACCGGCGGCGTCGAGTGCAACAAACTCCATGCCGTTGGGGTGCAAAGGGAGGCTCGTCTCCGGCATCCAGACCAGCTCCAACGGCGCAGGGTCGAGCGCGCGCTGTAAAGCCGCCTCCGTGCGATGGCCCACGCCCGTCGCAGCCAGGCTGCCATACAGCGTCACCCGGTACACGGCGGCCTGTAGATGCCGCGCGCGGAACAGTAGCGCCGCACGATGCGGTCCCATCGTGTGACTACTCGAAGGCCCTAAGCCACTGCGAAAAAGCTCGCGGATAGTTTGCATGATGTCCCCCCAGCTTGTCGTGAAATCAGACAAAAACCTTATTCTAACCCCGATTCAGGGCTAGACAAGGGGACGTGCGGCCAATATCATCATAGTTTTACGCTATTTCTGAAACATTCCCCAAAACACTTGGTATTTTTCGCCAAGCCGGATACAATGTGCTTATGATACACACCCCTGACCTTGCCGCATTGCGCCGCATCGCGTTGTTGGCCGACCTGCCCGACGCGGCCTTGCACCGGGTCGCCGCTGTAGTGATGGCGCGCACTTATGCCTCCAACGAGCTGCTCCTGCTCCAGGGCGAACCGGACAGTACCGCATACTTCATCGCCGCCGGGAGCGTGCGCATCTACCGCGTAGCGCCCAACGGCCGCGAACAAGTGCTGGCGCGACTCGGCCCAGGGCAGAGTTTCAACACGGTTCCCCCTTTCACGCCCACGTCACACACCCACGCCAATGTCCAAACGCTGAGCGAGACCACGCTCTACGCCATCCACAGCGACGATCTCACCCGACTCGTGCAAACCTGCCCGGAGTTCGCGCTCGCGCTGTTGCGCGATTTCGCCACTCGCTTAACCCACTTCACCGACCTGGTAGAAGACCTGTCTTTGCGCACAGTGCGCGGACGGCTGGCGCGCTTCTTGCTCGATCAGGCTGAAGGCGAGACGCTCACCCAGCGCTGGACACAGGACGAGATGGCCGCGCAGCTCGGCTCTGTGCGCGATGTCATCGGACGCACGCTGCGCGCCTTAAGCGACGCTGGTCTGATACGCATCGAGCGCAACCGGCTGTTGCTGCTCGACCGTGACGCGCTCGAAGCTGAAACCTGGCAGGGATGAGACTTTTGTCGTAGCCCCAGCATTACCTCGCTGGTACACTTCATATATAACACCAAACCTGACAGGTTTCAGAAAACCTGTCAGGTTTGCGAGTAAAGGTATAACATCATGTCCGATTGGCACTTACCAGAGATTGACCTGGAACTCTGCACTCGTTGCGGCGCGTGCGTTGTGGGCTGCCCCACCCACGCCGTTGACCTGCAACCCGAAGGCCCAGTCATCGCGCGCCCGCTGGCCTGCACCTTTTGCGCCGAGTGTGAGGCACTCTGTCCGGTAAACGCTATTCGCTGTGAATTTGAAATCGTATGGGAACCCCAAAGGAGCTAAACCATGAGTGAGTACATTGACAACCAAACCCAACGGCAGGCGCTGCTCAAAGACTTGATCCGCCGTTTGCACGAAGGCGAACCGTTGGAGGCCGTAAAGCAGGACTTCGCCGCGCAGTTGGGCGATGCCACTGCCGGGGAAATCGCCGAGATGGAGCAGGCGCTCATCGCGGAGGGCGTGACCGAGGAACAGATCAAGCAGTTGTGCGATGTGCATGTGGCCGTGTTCCGCGAGTCGCTGGACACCCAAGCCCCCGCCGAAACCACCCCCGGCCATCCGATCTTCACCATGCGCGCCGAGAATCTGGCGGTAGGCCGCATCCTCGCGCAGCTGGGGGAGGCGTTGGAGGATTTGAAGAATCTGCCCGGCCCGTCCACGTTGGCCGCTGCCCACGCGCAGCTCGCCAAGCTGCGCGTGTACGAGCGGCATTACCTGCGCAAGGAAAACATCCTCTTCTCCTACCTGGAAAAGCATGGCTTTCACGGCCCGTCGTCGGTGATGTGGGCTATCCACGATGACATCCGCCGGATGTGGAAGGAGCTCGCCGCGCTGCTGGCGGACGAGAGTCCCGACCCGGCTGCGTTCGACGGCGTCTTTGGGCCGCTGGACACCGCCATCCGTGAGATGATCTACAAGGAAGAGCACATCCTGTTCCCGGCGGCGTTGGAGCGGTTGAGCGAGGCTGAATGGGGCGCAATCCGCGACCAGGAGCCGGAGATTGGCTTCTGCTATGTGCTGCCCGGCAAGCAATGGCAACCCCGGCTCGATCCACGCGCGGCGGAGGAACAGGCCATCACGCCGCCTGCCCCGACTGGCGCGGGCGGCGTGATCCCGCTGGATGTCGGCGCGCTGACGCCGGAGCAGCTCAATCTGCTGCTCACCACGCTGCCTATTGATGTTACTTTTGTAGACGAGACCGACACCGTGCGCTTCTACTCGCAGACGCGCGAGCGCATCTTCCCACGCACGCCCGCGATCATCGGACGACAGGTGCAGAACTGTCACCCACCGCAGAGCATGGGCCGCGTGCAGCAGATTCTCGACGATTTCCGTGCTGGCACACGCGACGCTGCAGAGTTCTGGATCCAGATGGGCGGGAAGTTCATCCACATCCGCTACTTTGCGCTGCGTGGGGCGGTTGGCGCATATCGCGGCACGCTCGAAGTGACACAAGACCTGGCACCCTTACGCGCCCTAGAGGGCGAGCGGCGTCTGCTAAACGAGTAAAAACCGAAAACCAGCGGGAGGAACTTGAAATAATCGCACTTTAGGATAAACTTAACGTAAGCAAATAGCCAGACTCAAGCGATTTCAATCCCAGTATTTGCTTGATGCGTGAAATGTGCTATTCTTTTCACATTTCACGCATCATATTTCAAGTTCTCAAAGGATATCCATTTTGCGCAACCAGGCCCAACCGCCCAAGCGCTTCCGTAAGCCGCTGCAACTACGCTCCCAGGTCCTACTCGGACTGGTTGTAGTTATTTTTGCATACAACGCCTTCATCGCACTCACACTGTTACGACTCCCCAGTGACAACTGTCCCATTTACACCGCCGACCCGCAAGGTCTCATTGTGAATACAGCAGCCCCACAATGCCCCCTGCAACACGGTGATCTCGTTACACACATCAACGGGCAACCTGTAACCCACGCGCTAAGTACACCACAGCACTGGTACCGACAACTGTTTGAAACACCTGACCGGCAGGGCGCTATCTACACGCTCCAACGCAGCGGACAAATACTGGAAATCGAAGTTCCCTGGCACTATGCAACCCCACTCGAATTGTTACAACAAATCGGGCTGCTATCATTCATCAGTGGCTCGTTGCTAATCACGGCTGTTTTCATCCTCTTGAGCCGTACCCCAGAACCTGGCGCCCCACTGCTGGCGCTCGCCTTTGCCTTTCTGGCGCTAAACCTCATCAACAACAGCTGGAACAACACCGGCGTCAACATATTTATAACCATGACTTGGTTCCAAAATCCCCTGGATATTATCACCTTTAATCTGGAACTGGCGATCATCATTCACACTTTGCTTGTATTCCCTGAACGCAAATGGATTTTACGTAGGTTTCCGAAAATTATCTGGCTGCTCTACCTCTTCAACGCCCTGTTCATAGTGCTGGGCTTCACACAAATGCGCGGCAATATACTCTTGGCCTCTCGGATAAATCTGTACACCCGCATTTTTTACCCGATGGCGATTATCGAATTTACCATCGCCATCGGGCATCTGCTGCATACCTACTTTACCTCCAAACGCCCCGGCGTGCGCAACCAGATCCGCTGGTTTGCCTGGGGCATCATCTTCGGCTTGCTCCCCTGGGCCTTCCTCTATAATGTCCCCATCATCCTCACCGGGCAACCGTTGATTTCTTTTGATGTGAGCATGATTGCCGGATTCCTGGTCCCCGTTACCTTCTTCTTCTCCGTTACCCGCCGGGGACTCATGGCGATTGACAATATCATCCGCCGCAGCTTGATTTATGCAGGCGTCAGTCTGCTTATCTTAGCTATCTATCTACTCATCATCGCTACTTTGGAAGATACGTTACAACGGGTAGGGCTGGGACAACGACTACCGGGCATTCTGGCAGTGCTGATTGTTGCCTTACTTGCGGCACCATTGCGTGAGCGGATATTACGCATCGTAGACTTGCTCTTCTACCGGCAAATGCTCGATTTCCAAAGCGTCATGCTCGAAGTCGCACGGCAACTCTCCACCGCTCTTCGCATGGAAACCTTGCTCCCCCTACTCACCGTGGATGTCCCTACACGACTTAACCTCACGACAGCCAGCCTGATGCTCTGCAATCATCATGGCGATTTGCGTTCTATAACCAATGAGACCGTACTTTTCCCTGCGGACGATCCCTTGACAGCCCAATTACGCACGGCGGAAGGGCCGCTCGTCATCAGCGGCAGCGGGCCGCATCTGCTTGAAGTGCAAGCGCTGGTTGAACCTTACGGCTGGGAAGTCCTGCTGCCATTGCGCCGTGGCGGCCAGCTGGTCGGAGCCTACGCCCTGGGCAGCAAACCGCGCGGCGATTTGTACATCGGCGCCGAGCTGGAAACGCTTGTCATGTTGGCGCATCAAATTGCAGCGACAGTAGAAAACGTGCGACTTTACGAGAAGGTCGAAGACTACAGCCGGGGATTGGAAACGATTGTTGCCGAACGCACCGTGGATCTGGAAGCTGCGAATCAAGACCTCGCACGCGAACGGGATCGGCTCAATGTCATCCTCGAAACCATGGCCGACGGGCTGCTCGTCACCGACCCAGAAGGGCGGGTGCTCCTGGTCAACCCCATCTTCCAAACCATGCTGCGCCGCTCTGCAGAGCAGCTACAGGCACAGCCTTTAGCAGAGATTTTCGATTGTCCCGAACTGACGACCAACGCCATACAAGCGCTCAAACATCCAGGGGAGATCTTCAGCACCCGTTGCGATCTGTTCAACATGATTGTCCAAGCTGCTTCCATTGCCCTGCGCGACGGTTCCGGCGTCATCACCGTGTTGCGCGACATTACCCAGGAAGTGGAAGTGGATCGCATGAAGACCGACTTCATCTCCACCGTCTCTCACGAGTTGCGCACACCGTTGACCTCGGTGCTGGGCTTCGCCAAGCTCATCGGGCGCTCATTTGAACGGGATATTGCGCCCCAGCTATCTGAAGATAAACCGCGCGTGCAAGCAGCGGCCAAGCGCATCCGCGACAATCTTACTATTATTGTACAAGAGGGGGAACGCCTCACGCGCCTGATCAACGATGTGTTGGATATCGCCAAAATGGAGTCCGGCAAGATTGAATGGCACGATCAGCTCTTTGAGATGAATGCCTTGGTTCAGCAAGCTGTGGATGGCGTGCGGGGCATGGCACAAGGTCGCGCGCTGGCGTTGCGCACCGAATTACAAGACAACTTGCCGCCAGTACTGGGGGACGCCGACCGGTGCTATCAAGTGCTGGTGAACCTGCTTTCCAACGCCATCAAATTTACGCTGGAAGGAGAGGTAGTGGTGAGCACGCGCCTGCTAAAGCCCAATGAAACCCCGCATGACTGGCGTCCGCCCCCCGGTAGCCCTGGCGGATTGTTGCTCACAGTACGCGATACCGGGCCGGGCATTCCGGCAGCAGCCATGCCAACATTGTTCCGGCGCTTTCATCAAGTCAAAGATGAAACGTCCCCAGAGCGCCCCAAAGGCACCGGGCTGGGACTGGCTATCTGTCATGAGATCATCACCCACTACAGCGGCAACATTTGGGTTGATTCCACGCTAGGTGCCGGTTCGACCTTCTCTTTCACGTTGCCCCTACCCCTAACACCCGCTGATACGCCAGCAGGGAAAATGGTAGTAACCGTCCCAGCTTTAGCAGAGATTCGGCGACACGTCGAGGAAGCCTTCCCTCGGATGCTGGACGCGCCTGCCACCGTATTGATTGTAGATGATGAAACTAGCATCCGCACTTTGCTCACGCAAGAGCTGCGCAATGCCGGCTATCAGGCAATCGAGGCCAACAACGGTTCACTGGCATTGGCACTCGCCCGGCAGCATCAACCCGATGTGATTGTGCTCGATGTGATGATGCCCGACATCTCTGGCTTTGACGTAACGCGTGTGCTCAAAGCTGACCCGTTGACACAAGACATCCCCATCCTCATCCTCTCGATTCTGGAAGATCGGCAACGCGGGCTGGCGCTAGGGGCTGACGCCTACCTCACCAAACCCGTGAAGACCCCGACACTGCTGAGCACCCTACACAGCTTGCTACGGCGCGCCCCAAGCATGAGACGCGCGCTCGTCGCAGGGGAGGATGAAACCATAGTGACCCAGGTAGCTACAATGTTGAGGGATCAAAACTTTGAAGTTATTGAGATCTATCAGCAGGAGCAGGTACGTGATGCGGCGCAAGCATTACAACCCGATCTGGTGGTGTTGGATGAAACCTTTGCGCAAGCGAACGACAATCAACTTCTGCACATGTTAGCGGCGCAGCTGCCGGAGCTCGCCAGCGATATCATTGTAGTGTCCGATAAATCCATCCTAACGTAAAACGCAAACCGTGCGGCGTAAAACGTGATTTTTATACTCGCGTTTCGCGCCGCACGGCTCATTAACCCACAAAACTTGTGCCAGCACCCTGCCTGCGACAGGTGCCCTAAACTTTACAACAACGTGCTGTGGTGCTCTGAATCAAAAACGTGCGCGTGCAAATTAGCAATCCACAACCGGCCTGCCTGCGTCACCCGTAAATAGCGTAATGCCTCCTGGATGTGCTCGCTCACCACATTCCAATAAAAATCCGCGTAGCCCTGGCGCATATCACCCGGATGGCGATAACCGATGCGTTCGTTTGCGCCCACTTCCTCGAATTCATAGAACAGCGCGGGAATTTTACGCAAATAGCGCGGATCGCCCAACTGCCCGATGAAATCAGCCGCGCGGATGAGCGTGTGCAATTGTGTCACCGGCGCGCGCAACCCGACATTAGACGAAGGAAAGCGGGTCATTTCAATGTAATCTACGATCTGATCTACATCTAAAGACACATTAGCCGTGACCGTGCCACTGAAACGCTCGCGCACAAACAGTTGTGCGCGATCCACATGATAAGGTTGTAACGCCGCATCGCTGCCGGTCGTGGGCAACGGCACAGTCTCATCACCCAGGCCAGTTGCCACAAGATTGTCACAATCCGCGCGACAAATACCGCGCACATAGCCAATATCGTGACACAGCAGCGCAATCATAAAGTGCAACCAATCTCGGGGTGTCACCCCCCCCTCACAGAGATGCTTGCCCTTGAGGATGGTCTGACCGACCAGCACCACCATGATGGTATGCTCAACATTATGGTAAAGCGCATCAGAATTGGCGATATTTTCCAACGCCAGCTGCCCGGCCCAAGCCAGCACATTGGCATTCTCCATTTCCATCAGGTTGTAGGCCTCGCGGTACGCCACGCGCAGTTCCTCAACAAAACTATCAATGATCATTTTTTGCGGATTGAACATCAATGAGCTACCCCTCATCCCCTAGCAAATCACGCCCCAGCAATTTGCATTGGCTAAATAAAAGCAATCTCTGTTAGCATTCTACCAGAAAACTACTAAAATACCATAAGGCGAAACGTGAAGATTGCGTTACATTACGTCTGCAATAGTTCTGATACACGGAGGTAGCTATGCGCACGCTAATTGAAAATGCCACGCTCATTACGCTGGATGCTGAGGATCGCATCCTCCCACAAGCCGCGCTGGCTCTGGAAAGCACAACCATCGTTGCGGTGGGCGAGGTTCCAACAGACTTTGTCCCCGATGTAGTTATTGATGGACGCGAGCTGGTGGCGCTGCCCGCGCTCTTCAACGCACACACCCACGCGGCCATGACGCTGGAGCGCGGCTGGGCGGAAGATTTGCCCTTCGAGCGCTGGCTCAACGAGAAGATCTGGGTAGCGGAATCAGCCCTTGAGGAAGAGGATGTCTACTGGGGCGCGGCGCTGGCCTGCGCCGAGATGCTGCGCGCCGGGACGGTGGGTTTTGGCGATCACTACTTCTGGATGGATCAAACCGCCCGCGCCGTGGAGGAAAGCGGCATGAAGGCGCTGCTGGCCTGGTGTCACTTCGGCAATGGTGATGACAAAGAAGTGGGCGGGACATCCCTGGCAGAGACCGTCGCCTTCGTCGCGCGGTGGCAGGACGCCGCCGGGGGCCGCATCCACACGACGCTAGGGCCGCACTCGCCCTACATGGTGCCACCCGCGGTGCTGCGCCGCTTTGCCGAGGAAGCGCACCGCGTCGGGGTCGGCGTCCACCTGCACCTGAGCGAATCGCAGGCGCAGCTGGATAACAGTCTGCAACGGCACGGATGCAGCCCCACGGCCCACATCGCCGCGCTGGGGCTGCTCGATTTGCCCGGCCCTTCGCTGGTGGCGCACTGCAATTTCCTGCTGGATAGCGACATCGCCCTATTGGCAGAGAAGGGGACGTATGTAGCGCACACGCCCAAAACCTACCAAAAGCTCGCCATGCCGCTGCCACCGCTGCTGCAAATGCTGGAAAGTGGCGTACACGTTGCGCTGGGCACAGATGGGCCAGCCTCCAATAGCGACCTGAACCTGCTGGAAGTCATGCGCCTCACCGGGCTGTATCAGAAGGTCACGCACGCAGACCCGGAGGCGCTCCCTCGCACCCAGCTCTTGCGCCTGGCGACCCAAGCCCCCGCCGCCGCGCTGGGCTTCGCTGCGAGCGGCGTACTCGCGCCGGGCCACCCCGCTGATGTGGTGCTCTTCGATACCACCGCGCCCCACTGGATGCCGCGCCACGATCTGGCGGCGGGCATCGTTTACACTTCACATCCCGGCGATGTGGCTTACGTCTGGTGCGACGGGCAGCTGCTCTACCGCAAAGGCGACTACCTCACGCTCGACATCGAACGCATCCGCTGGGAGGCCGAGCGCCGCGCCTTCCGCATGGTGGGTAAACCCATGGCTTCGATGCGCGCGTATCAAGGATGATCGAGAAATCCCAAACGGCTGAAGCCGTCACTGCGAGCCTAAATTGTGTTCTACTGAGGCTGCGTAGTGACAATTTATTAACGGCCTGCAAACCTTAATGTCATGCTGTTGATAGGGAAAATACTTGTATCGTCGGGAAAATCTTTGAAACGCTGGGAAAATGCTCGTATTATTTTTTATTTATATTTTGTAACAAATAATTGCAGTGTCCGTAGTCGCTATTTGCACTTAGACACCCCCCGGCAATTGACAGTCCGCGCAATTCTGAATACAATACGACTATCTCGCGCAGACGGAGTAATCCCATGAAAGTCAAAGGCATCGAAGGTCTATCCGGTAGTCAATTGATGGCTGAACTGCAACAAGGCGCAAAGTTTGTCACCTATCAGTATTGTGTTTCTATCATCATTCTCACCTTCAAACGCTCCTCTGATGTTTTCTTCATTCGGGCGAACCAAAACGCCGTAAGCAAAGGGCTGTTGTATTCGCTCATTGCGTTCCTCTTTGGCTGGTGGGGAATTCCCTGGGGGCCGATCTACACCATCGAAGCCTTCATCGTCAACTTCAAGGGCGGGCGTGATGTCACCGCGCAGGTGATGGCCGCTGTAGCCGGCGCGAATGCACCCGGAGCACAACCTGCCAGCCCGCTTGATAGAGTGCCGATTTATCATAACCAAAGTTAGGCGGCAACCACAAAGGCAACGCGGAATATGAATTTGAAGTTAGTCACCTGGAATATGGCTTTTTGGAGTCATAAAGCCTATCTTGAAGAAGCCTGGAAATACTTGCTTGAAGAAACCGATGCAGATATTTTCCTTTTTCAGGAATCACACCCGCCCCAAGAATTAAAGGATGACTCTAATCTTCTTTGGTTTGAGGTTGGTGGTAGCCGTAATTGGGGAACTGGAATCTACAGCAAGAAATATCCCGTTCGGTATTTACCACTTCAGAGCGAATATACAGGTTCATTGGTAGTCGGAGAAGCAAAAATCACCGACGCTTTAGAACTAACAATCATATCGCTTTATGGCCTGTTAGAGACTGTTGGAAGCACTTCCTACGCCATTACTACACTACACAGAATGTTATCAGATTTAACAGGTATATTGAATGGTCATATTGGCGGCAAACGCAATATCATTCTAGGTGGTGATTTGAACGCAAGCCGTCAATGTGATATTTATTATGGCGGTGGAGCACACCAGATATTTTTTCAACGGCTGGAAGATTTCAAACTGAAGAACTGTTTTGAGCCATTTTTTAATGATTTTGTACAAACCCATCGCCATAGCAGAAGTAGTAGGCCGTGGCAAAACGATTACTTTTTTATCAGTAAAACTCTGGCAAAAAAACTAAAGCATTGTATGGTCATTGACAATGAAGATGTAAAAAGATTGAGTGACCACAATCCAGTAGTAATAGAACTTGAACTTTAATCAGCAAAGCCCCCTACATTGCATCAAGCGCCTTTGGCGCGTGTTGGCGGCGGGGAAACGCGCTTTGGGGCGTGCCTGCTGGCAAAGGAGCTTCCACGCAGTCGGCGCGGCGGCTGCCGCGGGACGTTGGATGCCCTACGAGAAATGTTAAATTCAATGGTGTGGCTAATAGTAGTAACTGGACAACCAGCCGCAGGGAAAACGACTTTAGCAGTTTGGCTAGGAAAGCATTTGGCTTTTCCCGTTATTAGCAAGGACAGTATCAAAGAAGTTTTGTTTGACCAACTTGGCTGGCGGGATCGTGAATGGTCTAAAATGCTTGGACGGGCAAGCATAGAATTAATGTATTACTTTGCTCAGACTCAACTCGAACTTGGAAAGTCTGTAATTCTGGAGAACGTTTTCCATCCCGACTTGGCATCGCCAAAATTGCGAGTACTGGAAAGACAGTATAATGCAAATGTTCTCCAGATCATTTGTAATGCCAACAGCGATGTTCTATTTGAGCGTTTTAGACAACGTGCCGAATCGGGGATACGTCATAAGGGCCATGTGGATATACAATCCCTAAATGAACTCAAAGCACATTTGAAGCAAAGATGTTCATTACGGCTGGATATTGACAGCCCTGTACTTCAAGTAGACACCACCGACTTTGCAGCACTCCACTACGAAACTATACTTGAGCAGATTAGAACCATCATGGATAATGTTGATTAAAGCAAGCCGCGCCCCACAGGCAGTTGCAGGGCCACTCGTTGCAGCGGGCGACGGTTGAAACACGGCGTTATGGCGCGTAGTTCGTATTGCGTAGAGAACAAGTATCCAGTATCCAGCAACCAGCATCCAGTATCCAGTTTCCAGCAAAGGAGCAGCGCATGAAAATTACTTTCACACTGAATGGACAAAAACGCGAGTTTACGACTTCCCCCCGCGAGACGCTTTTCACTCTGCTACGACGCGAGGGCATTGCCAGCGTCAAGTTTGGCAGCGAGGACGGCAGCGAGGGCTACAGTACGGTGCTCATCAACGGGCGCGTGCAAAGCGCGACGGTGACGCTGGCGGCGCAGGTCGCCGGCAAGGATGTACTCACCGTCGAAGGACTGAGCGGCCCGCAGAAGCGCGGCTGGAAGGGCAGCGCGGAGCTGCACCCCATCCAGCGGGCGTTCATCGAGATTGGCGCGATCCAGAGCGGGTACGACACGCCCGCGCTGATTCTGGCGGCGAAGGCCCTGCTCGACCGCAACCCGCGCCCCACCGAGGCGCAGGTGCGCGATCAGATCAGCGGCATTGTCTCGCGCGAGACGGGCTACACCAAGCCGGTGGAAGCGATCCTCCGCGCGGCGGCCTACCTGCGCGGCGAAGACCCCGGCCCTATCGAGGGCGGCCCTGGCAATGAGATGTTCACCATGCCCGAAGGCTTGTTCCCATCGAGTGGCCCGATCGAACCGCTGGAGCTCGACGGAGGCGGGGGCGGCGATACGCAAACGCGGACGCTGACCCGCCCCAAGGTCTTTGTCACCCAAGAGGCCGAGAAGTTCAATGTGGTGGGCAAGCCCCTGCCCAAAGTGGATGCGCTCAAACTGGCGCAGGGCAAGGCGGCGTTCGTGGCCGATTTTGCGCGGCCAGGGATGCTCTACGCGAAGGTGCTGCACAGCCCGCACGCGCACGCGCGCATCAAGGCGCTGGATACCCGCGAGGCGGAGGCCCTGCCCGGCGTCCATGCCGTACTGACCCACAAGAACACGCCGCGCGTCATCTACTCCACCGCCGGGCAATCCTACCCCATCCCCGGCCCGCTGGATTACGCGAGCTTCGATGATAAGGTGCGCTATGTGGGCGACCGTGTGGCCGCCGTCGCCGCCGAAACGCCGGAGATCGCGGAGCAGGCGCTGGAGCTCATCAAAGTTACCTACGAGGTGCTGGAGCCGGTGTTGGATTTCCGCACGGCCAACGCCGAAGGCGCGCCCGTCATCCATGACGAGCCGGATTATGTGCCGTTCGGCGATAGCGATCCCAGCCAGAACATCGTCGCCAAAGTGCGGATTCAGCTGGGCGATATGGAGGCAACGCTGGCGGCCTCCGAGCACGTCTTCGAGACGGAAGTGGTCACGCAGAAGATGAAGCACATCCCGCTGGAACCCTGGGTGTGTATGACCTACTGGGATTCGGATGACCGGCTGGTGATTATGACCTCGACCCAGGTGCCGTTCCATGTACGGCGCATCCTCGCGCCGGTGTTGGGGCTGTCGGAGGGGCAGATTCGCGTGATCAAGCCGCGCATCGGGGCGGCCTTCGGCAACAAGCAGGAGATTTACGAGGACATCGCCGCGCATCTCACCATCGCTACGGGCCGTCCGGTGCTGTTCGAGCTGACCCGCGAGGAGCAGTTCATCTACACCGTCACCCGCCATCCGATGCTGGTGCGTTACCGGATGGGCGTGGACAAGAACGGGATGATGACGGCGCAGGATATGTATGCGCTGAGCGATACGGGCGCGTATGGCGGGCATGGCCTGACGGTGCTGGGGAATACCGGGCACAAGACGCTGCCGCTCTACAATACGCCGGTGGTGCGGTTCTTCGGCGATACGGTTTACACGAACCTGCCGCGCGCGGGGGCGTATCGCGGCTACGGCGTCACGCAGGGCGTCATCGCCACAGAGACGCTCATCACGCAGGCGGCCAAGACGCTGGGCATGGATCCGCTGGAGTTCCGCCTGAAGAATATCGTCGAGCCGCACACCGAGAACATTATGAGCAAGGTGTGGAGCGAGGGCCGCGAGGCGAAGGGTGAGATGATCGAGACCTGCGCGCTGCGCGAGGCGGCGCACCAGGGGGCGGCGGCGTTCGGTTGGTACGAAAAGTACGGCAATCCCGCTTGGCACACCGTCCCCGGCAAGCCGCACCTCAAGCGCGGCGTGGGCGTGGTGTTCCTGATGCAAGGGTCGGGCATCCCGCACCTGGATATGGGCGCGGCGAGCATCAAGATGAACGATGACGGCACGTTCAACCTGCTGATGGGCGCGACCGATCTGGGCACCGGCTCGGACACGGTGCTGGCGCAGATCGCGGCGGAGCAAGTGGGCTGCCGGTTGGAGGATATCATCGCGTATTCCTCCGATACCGATATGACGCCGTTCGATGTGGGCGCGTATGCTTCGAGCACGACGTACATCAGCGGCGGGGCGGTGGCGCGCGCGGCGCAGCAGGCGGCGCAGCAGATCAAGGCCGTGGCCGCCGAAATGTTCGGCGAGAACGAGAGCGACATCACGTTGCACGACCGCGCGGCCTGGACGAGCGACGGGCGCAGCATCTCGCTGCGGGAGATCGCCATGCACGCGCTGCACCAGCACAACCAGCATCAGATCATGGGGCAGGCGTCGTTCCTCAGCCCGGTCAGCCCGCCGCCGTTCGCGGCGCAGTTCGCCGAGGTGACGGTGGACACAGAGACGGGCCAGGTGACGTGCGACCGGCTCCTGCTGGCGCTGGATTCGGGGCAGATCATCAACCCGCTCACGGCGAGCGGGCAGGCGGAGGGCGGTATGTTGCAGGCGTTGGGGTACGGCGTGGCCGAGGAGCTCATCTATGACGAGCTAGGACGCACGGTGAACCCGCGCTTCGATGACTACCGCGTGTTCCGCGCGGACGAGTCGCCGCCGCTGGATACGCTCTTCATCGAGACGTTCGAGCCGAGCCATCCGGTCGGGGCGAAGTCAGTCTCGGAGATCGTGGTAAACGGCGCGGCGCCGGCGGTGCTCAACGCCATCTACGACGCAACGGGCGTGCTGCTCAAGCAAACGCCGGTCACGCCGGAGCGGCTGTGGCAGGCGTTGCGGGAGATGCAGTAGCCCCCCCGGTGGTTGAGCCTGTCAAAACCCCGATGGGCCTCGGCAGGCTCGGCCACCGGACATGTCAAAACCACCACCTTCACAAATTGTCGAAGAAGTTCTAACAGCGGGCGGTCAACATGACCGCCCGCTGTCTGCTCTCTAGTGTACTGGAATTTCCACGGATTGCAGCCATACCAGCCCATGTTCAGCAAAGGGACGTTCTGCATACACCGGCAACCGCATCAGATCGGGATAGGTGTACATGCCCGTGAGCAGGTGGTATTCGCCAGGCGGCAGATCCGGCGATAGGGTCAGCGTCATTCGGGTGACGATTGTATCGCCGACGCGCCACTCCGAGGTGGGATAAAGGCCGCTTACGGGGAGGGTGTCGAATTGAGCACCCAACGCCCCGGTTGCGGATTCCATCAAGTGGAGAAAAGCCGTATAGTCAGCATGTAACGGCGCTAGAGATTGCCAATACAACAGCACGTCCAGGCTGTGACCCGGAAGCGCCTCGCCCAATAATTGATACCCCAACAATGTCACTCCCTCACCCAAAGCCACATCCACAGGCACGATATCGGCCTCAACCAGAGCCATATCCTGGAAAAGGATGCTCAAACTGCGGGAGATGGTCAGGTAGGTATTGCACTCCGCGCCCCACAAGCGGGCAGGGCCGGCGCATTTGGGATCGCCCTCCACCAGCGTAGCCGGCTCAATGGCATGGAACGTAATCACGTTCAAGCCTTGCTTCAAGGCAAAGGCCGGGGTCTGATACACCAACGGGTCGCCGATAACCACTGTAGATAGCGGCTGCCCATTCACTGTCAAGGCCAAGCGCCGGGGATAGGTCAGCGGCAGCGCGCGAAATTGCAAAGCTGCCGTGTGTGCCTCCGGTGCGTAGATGTATAAGTGCCCTGCATCCGCCAGCCAACGCGCCGGGCGGCCCTGCAACGGCTCGACGCTCCCCCACCCAAACGGCGAAAGCCCATATACCACTTCCTCTAAAGCGCGCGGCGCAGAAGGGACAGCATACGCGACGATCTCGGAGGTGGTAAACTGCGGCGGGCCTAATAGACCGGGTAAATAGTCCAGCAGTTGCGGGATATGAACATCGTAAGCGCCAGGGAAGACAAACACATAGCCTACGTTCTCTGCCTGGGCAATGGCAAGGCGCGCGGCATCCGAAGGCAGCGGCACAATATCGGGGGTAGAAGGACGTAGCAGGCCATCCAGGAACAGGGCCGGGTCGTCTTCAGCGCCTAGCGAACGCTGCACCCAGCCATCGAAAATGGGCAGGCGATGCTGTATCTGATGAAACAAGCCGCGTTCTGTAGCCACCCACGATGTCACCGGCACGTTCAGGATCGCACCGGTGCTATCGGACAGTTCGGCGAATTGAGGATGGGATGTAAGCGCGGTCAAAGGCAACGGCCAAAGCGCCAACAGTTCCAGCACGGTCAAGACTATCAGCCCGCTGCCGAGCCATCTATGCCAACGCGGGCGAAAGCGCGTTTGTAGCCAGGTCAGCCCATACGCGACCAACACCACCAACGCCAACATCACGGTTACGTTCAAGCGCGCCGGAACGCGGTTGTAACGGAGGAACGGCAGATTCGCCAGCAGCGCGTAGGGAAGTGGCAACGTGAAGCCCCTCCCCTCAACCGTAAAAGTAAAAATCTGTCCTCCGACGTGCAAAACGGGGCCTAACGAAAGCACGCCGAAGGTTACGGCCAACCACCCCCACAAGTTCACGCGACGGCGATAAACATACCAGGCCACCCCGCTCAATAGCAACGGAATCACTCCCACATACACCAACAATTCCGCCATCCAGATATGGGTCGGCACAATGCGATAGGCGTAGGCAGGGAGCAATCCTAGCCGCCCCAGCACAGGATTCAGCGGCGAAGGAGCCAGGGCGCTTAACAGGTCTGCCGAATAGTTGATGATGCCTTCACCATGCAAATAGCTGCCGGCCCCCTGCAACTGCTCGCGAATACCGGGCCAGAAAAAGAGCAAGGCAATCCCCCCGGCTACACCCCATCCAAGCACCAGCTTTACCCAGGTTTGTCTATGGGTTGCCGGAGGTAAATCGCGGAAGGCATACACCAGCACAACTAACGTGAACGGCATCGCCAGAAAAGGGATGTAGATCGGTTGAATCAGCAGACAGGGAACAAGGGTTGCGGCCATAAGCAAAGCGCGCCGCCAACTCGGGGCGCGGAGCAAGCGCACCAGACAGAACAAGTAGAGGGGGAAGGGATAAATCAAAGCCAGTTCCAGATGTCCGCTCAGCGCGTGGGCCATGTGCCCAGGGTAAAACGCATAGATGACGCCGCCCAGAATTCCAGCCCAGCGGTTGCCGGTGAGATAAGTACACAGCGCATACGCGAAAATTCCCGCCAGGAAGAAGTTTGCCAGAAAGAGCAGGTTATAGACTACCGAGGGCGGCAGGAAAAACAACAACGGGATACCGGGCAGGTAAACAAAAGCGAAGGTCAATAACACAGGATAAACGCCACCGGTGGGGTATTGAATCAGCGGCAGGTTGATCGGGCTGATGTGTAAATCGAAAATAGCAGTTTTGAACCACCATAGGACATAAGTGTGGTGAAAGGCGTCTGTCCCCCAATGCGGACTTTGGGCGAGCATAGTAGTTAGATTGAAAATCAACGGATACGTGATGATACCTGTCAAAACCACAAACAGCGCCGCAACACCGATGTCGTATTTGATATGCACAAGAAATGCAAAGAACCTTCTGGGGAATGCCTTCAAAGAATTCACCTCCAATTTCCAACAAGCCGCCACACAAAGCAACGCCATTGTACCCGACACGGCAAGCATGTCAAAGCAAAGCTTGATGTAATTCGACTGTAATAAAACCTTAACCGCGCCGATTTATTTCACTTCTATAATCGAACTATAAGGACCGCTGAAAATCTCACACCAAGCCGTTCTGTCAGGTTTTTCAGTGGCTGGGGCGAGGCAATCCTCGTTTCGTCAAACTCGACCCAGCCCGCTACATATCCAACGGCTTTGCCCTTGTCGGGCTTGACGAGGATTGCCTCGCCCGAACGGGGGGCTTTTTTTGCACAAAAATTCGGGGAACTGCCGTTCCCCTCAGAGCCAGGATGTACATATCAGGTTGCAGGTTGCTCGAAGCAGAGCGTCAGCTCCGCAACGGTGCAATATTTGAGATTTGAGATTTGCAATTCGCCATTTTTATAAGGAGGGACGCTCATGTATAAAACCATTCTGTTGTTAGGAACACTCCTATTGGCTGTGTTCATGCTCGTAGGTCTGATGACCGGACTCGATCACGCCGCCGCCGCCCCCACACTTACCACAAGTTGTGTCACCATAGCCACCAATATCACGGCAGATACCACCTGGAACGGCGATTGCTACCTGGTCACGACGGACACGGTCGCCATCATGCCCGGCGTGACGTTGAGCATCACCCCGCCCATCAGCGGCACGCAAGTGCGATTCTCTCCCGGTGCGCAGATGCAGGTGCTGGGGACGTTGCACGCGCTGGGGGCAGCTACCCGCGCCATCACGTTCACCTCCGCCGCCGCGTCGCCCGCGCCCGGCGACTGGATCGGCATCATCATCGAAGACGACACGCAACCCGATCAGGACATCATCCGCTACACCAGCATCGAGTATGCCCGCACCGGCGTCAAGATCAACGATGAAGACGGTGTCGAGATCACGCACAGCCTCTTCCGCTACAACGGCGGCCCTGGCAGCCGTGATGGGGCCATCAGCGGGGATACCGACAACAGCACCATCAGCCACAACGTCTTCCACGATTGCCGCAACGGGCTATCGCTCAATGAGGCGTTCAACAACGTCATCAGCCACAACACACTCTACAACATCGCAGAGCACGGCATCCACTTTGCTGCTGTGACCACGGTGGGCGGCTCGCAGAACCAGCTTGTGCAGAATCAAATCCATAGCGTCGGACGCAACGGCATTCGCCTGGAATTGGGCACACGCAACGAAGTCCTCAGCAACTCACTCTATCTCAATGACCATGACAGCGCAATTGTACTATGGAGGCAGGATTTAGGCACGCTTCGCGACAATCTCATCCTGGGCAGCGGCCCGGCGGCGCAGGGCGCGGTGGTTGTGACCGCTACCTCCACCATAGCGGTCGAGCGGAACATCATCCTCGATCAGCACAGCGATGCGCTGGTGTTCGATGCCACGAGTATGCCGTTCCCCGTGCTGGCGACGCAAGGCAACGCGCTCTGCGCGCTGGAGGGGTACGCGCTGCGCAATGCGGGCGGCAGCATGACCGCGCCCGCCAACTGGTGGGGCACGAACGTCCCGACGACGGCCATCTTCGGGCCGGTACACGCCAGCACGCCCATCACACTGGGACTGGCGGCAGAAGTCGCCGCGCTGCCTGCCGATGGAGTATCCAGCACGGCGCTCACCGTGACCTTCCGCGCGCCGGATGGGACGTTGGTGCCCACGCTCCCGCCCGGTGCGCCCGCCTTCGCCCCCAATCCGCGCGCGGTGACGCTGACGACGAGCCTGGGGACGCTCAACACGCCGCAGGTCGTCATCAACGCGCAGGGCGAGGCCGGCTTCACGCTGACCGCCGCCCCCACCGTCGGGACGGCCATCGTCACCGCGACGGGCTTTTGCGGCTATCCGGTCACGGCCACCGTGACCTTCACCGCCACCGATGTCGCCATCAGCAAAACAACGGCTATCACCGAAGTTGCGCTAGGGGAGCGCATCACCTATACGCTGAGCTACACCAATCTAGGCGGCGCGCTCGCCAACCAGGTGGTGTTGACCGATACCCTGCCCGCCGGGACGCAGTACCTCGCGGATAATAGCGGCCTGCAGGTCACGGTGTTGCCCGGCGGGGTACGCTGGGCGCTGCCCAACCTGCCCCCCGCCGCGACGGGGAGTTTCACGCTGGTGATGGGGGTGGAGCAAACAGCCGCCTTGTGCAATACCACCCTGGTCAACACAGCGACTTTACACACGGCTACCGCAGATAGCAACCTCAGCAACAACCTTGCCGCCGCGCCGCCCGTAACCGTGACCTGCCCCGGCTATGTGGATCTGGTCGTCATCAAGGATGATAACGTCGGCCCAAGCACGCCCTTCCTTGCCGCCGAGACGCCCCTGGCGCGCTGGCTGCACAGCGCGCGCCCTGCCACGCTCCACCGCGAGTATGTCTACGAGGGCGATGTCGTCACCTACACTATCGCGCTCTTCAACAACGGCCCGGAAACGGCCACCAACATTGTGCTGACCGAGACCTTACCGCTCCACGCCACCTATCTGGAGCGCGGCTTCGGCTGGGCAACTGCCGACGGGCGTATCTACACGCTCACCGTGCCATCGCTCCCGCCCGGCAGCGGCTTCCTTACCTATATGATTGTCCGGGTCAATGATCCCATCCCCGAAGGCGTGAAAAACCTCATCAACCAGGTGTGTACGTTCGCCGCCGAGCCGGAAGCCAACCCGGCTGATAATTGCAACTACGAGGATACGCCTGTGGTGCGGCGCGCCCTGCGCATCTCGAAATCCGCGCCGATGTGTATTGCGCCGGGGGATGTCTTCTACTACACGCCGCGCTACACCAACACCAGCACGCTCATCAGCTACAGCCATGTGCCGCTCACCGATACACTGCCTGCCGAGGTGACGTATGCCGGGTCGCCAGTAGGGCCGTGGAGCTGCACGCTGGGACAATGCACCACCAGCATCCCCGCGATTCCGGCGAATACCACCGCCACAGGCCCGGTGCTGTCCGTGCGCCTCAGTCCCACTTACCCCATCACCGGCGCGGGGTACATCACCAACACCATCGAGATTAGCGGCGGGCATCGCTTCACGCTGGTCTCTGTGGTGGACTTTGGCCCTGATTTGGTCGTGGTGAAGAACGACAACGTCGGCCCGACGCCGCGCGCGGTCACGTTCCTGCGGCAGCAGATCGAGCGGCAGCTGTACGGTGCGCCACGCGCACAGTTGACCGCCCAACGCGACTACGTCCGCCCTGGTGACATCATCAGTTACACGATTCTCTACGTCAACAGCGGCGTGGCAACGGCGACCGACGTGGTGTTGACCGAGCAGCTGCCCGCCTACACGCGCTACATCGGCGGGAATTGGGTTTCCACTGGCGGCGGGCGGTACACCCTTGATGTGGGCACATTGGCCCCCGGCATGGGCGGCGAGGCGGTGTTCATCGTGCAGGTCATCGAGGATTTCCCGCTCGGCGTGGATCGGGTATTCAATCAGGTCAACATCGCCGGGGCGGAGGTGGAGTGCGACATGAGCAACAACGTCTCCTACGATGATACGCCCGTGCGCACCAACACGCGCATCTATGTCGCCGCGCGAGATTCGGATACGGTCGAGGTCTTTTCCGCCAGCAACTTCACCGCGCTGGGCAGTATCCCGGCTGGGCCAATGCCTTTCGGCATGGCGGCCTGGGGCGGGCGGCTCTATGTCGCCAACTTCGAGGATAGTATCTTCACCAGCACCGTCTCCAGCTTCGATTTGACCACGCACGCGCCCGCCAACACGGTGGAGGTGGGGCGGCATCCCACTTACATGGCCGCGCTGGACGGGCGCATCTATGTCGCCAATCACAGCGGCGGCGAAGGCATCACCGTGATTGACCATGCCACCGGCGCGGTCGTAGCGCGGCTTAGCCCCGATCAATTCGGCATTTACGATTTTGGCTTCTTCGGCGTGGCCGCCGATACGACCCGCAACCGCATCTATGCCACCAAGCGCTACATGGGCGGGATGGGGCTGTGGGTCATCACGCCTACCGGCAGCGGGTACACCTTCGAGCAGGCCGTCTCCACCGGGCAGGATGCGCCTTACGCGGTGGCTTACAATCCGAACACCGACCGCGTCTATGTCGCCTTTGCGCAACTGAACGAGCTGCGCGTCTATGACGCGGCGACGCTGACGCAAATAGCCGTGTATCCGACAGGGATTCAAGACCCCAACGATCCGGGTTATGGCGGGCAGGGGCTGGCAGTGCTAGGTCAGTGCGCTTACATCAGCAACTATGTCGAGGGATCGCTCACGGTGCTGGCGGAAGGGCCGTGCGGGGAAGCCCCCCACCCCGCCACAGAGCCGTCGCTCCCTGCGGGCGCGCATCAAGTCTACCTGCCGTTGGTGCTGCGGGGCGTACAGGCATATCCTTACCTCCGTACCGTTCCGCTCAATGGGCACCCGAAAGGGCTGGCGGCGCAGGGCGGCATCGTCCTGGTCACACTGCCGAACGAGAACCGCGTGGCCGTGCTGGACGCGCAAACGCTCATCCTCATCCGTGAAATCGAGACGGCGGGCGAGCATCCGCACACGGTATTGATTGCGGAGCCGTAACGTTATCTGATGAATCAACCGAGCGCGCTGCTAACACCAGCGCGCTCGATGCGTTTGTACAAGCCAATAGTTGACATCCCTCAATTCGGGGTATACTGGATTTTACCCTTACGAAGGTTTCTGAACCTTCGCAAGGGTAAGCAAAAAGACCATCCACAACAAGGAGTAAAAACCATGATCAACCGAGGCAGCGAGATTGTAAAGATGATGGGCTACGATACCACTGAGGCTCTGCTGGATGCTATCGGCAAGGGCGAGGTAACGCTAGTGAAGTTTCCGGCAAGCGGGCAATTACAAGCCGCCAACTGGCTGCGCGAGCAGTTGCCTGCGGTACGCGGGCGCAATGCTGCATTGGCAGACGCGCTCGAAGAGCTCGGCAATGGGTTAGAATTTTCACTAGAGCTAGAACATTATCCCGCTGATTCAGATGTGTGCGAGATGGATTTACCGCACGGTTGGCCCAGCTACTGCGAGAAAGAACGGATTCGCTAATGGCGACCACTCCCAAACGCTGGCATATTTCCCAATGGCACCCGCTGGGCTGGGTCGAAACAGGCATCAAGCTCGCGGCCCATGCAGTGGCGATTGTCACCCTGGCCCGCGCGCTCGGCGGCGGGCCTTACGTGCTGCCGGGCGGCTGGCGGCTGGCGCAGCTCGTCATCATGGGGCTGATGTCCCTGGGGCTGACCTTCGCCATCTACGACCGCTATCTGGAGCGGGAAATCATCGCCATGGGATTTGTCATCCTCAACAACGTAGCGCACTGGGGGATGACGCTGGCGCTCACCGCCGTGCATGGCCCAGGTACGCTACTGCTGTTCTTCTGTTTTCTGATGCTGGCTGGTGATCTGGTAAAAATCGTCTTCCTCAAAATCTCCGGCTTCGGCGTGCGCGACGTGCCTCGCCCAGTGTTGTATCTGCTCACCGGGTTATATGTGGGTGGCTACGCGCTGATTTTGCTGCTCGAAGTGCTACGCTGATGCCCAAACAGGTCTACATCGCCTACACCGGCGGCACGATTGGGATGCAACGCACGCCCGACGGCTACGCGCCTGCGTGCGGCTACCTCGCCGAACAGCTGAGCGCGCTCGAAGAACTGCGCCACCCAGAGCTCCCCACCTTCACCATCCATGAATACGCGCCACTGCTGGATTCCTCGAACATGACGCCCGCCGAGTGGCTGCAAATTGCTGACGACATCGCCGCCCACTATGATGATTACGACGGCTTCGTGGTACTTCACGGTACGGACACGATGGCCTACACGGCCTCGGCGCTGGCTTTTATGCTGGAAGGTTTGAGCAAGCCAATCATCCTCACCGGCTCACAAATCCCGCTATGCGAGGTACGCAACGATGCGCGCGACAATCTGGTAACGGCGCTCTTGCTCGCCGCCGAGCATCCCATCCCCGAAGTCTGCCTCTACTTTGGCGACAAGCTGTTGCGCGGTTGCCGCGCCACCAAAGTGGATGCAGTAGGCTTCGATGCATTCGCCTCGCCCAACTATCCGCCGCTGGCAACGGTAGGCATCACCATCGAGGTGAACCGGCGGCTGGTGCGCGCTGCGCCACCCGCCGACACATCGCTGCTGGTGAAGTCGCTGCGAGAAGCCTCAGTGGGCGCGTTACGGCTGTTCCCTGGCATCACCGCTGAAGTGGTGCGCAATGTGCTCAAGCCGCCGCTCAAGGGGCTGGTGCTGGAGACGTATGGCGCGGGCAACGGCCCAACCGATAACGGGGAATTTATGGCGGCGCTGGCTGAAGCCACCGCACGCGGCGTGGTCATCGTCAACTGCACGCAATGTCTGCGCGGCAGCGTGGATCAGAGTGAGTATGCCACCGGTTCGGCGCTGGCCCGCGCAGGCGTCATCAGCGGGTACGATATGACCGCAGAGGCCGCGCTCACCAAGCTGGTATATCTCTTCAACCGACACACAGGCACGGAGCGGGTGAAGGCGCTCATGCAAACCGATCTGCGCGGCGAACTCACGGCGCGAGAAATCTAGGCAAAAATCACCGGATCACCTCAGCGCATCCACATACGCTTTGGACTCCCTGAGTCCCCACCCCGTTGCCATCCGCACACGCTTGACCGCCTCGATTTTCTGCCCGCGTGTCAACAGCTGGCGCACTTCGATAATGATCTCTGGCGTGAGTTCCGCAATTGGTGCAACACCGAGCGACGGTGCAATCTGGGGAGTGTTGAGCGGATCGCGTTCGATAGCGTCCACGTAGGCTTTGGCTTCTTTGAGTCCCCAGCCCGTTGCCATCCGTACACGCTTGACCGCCTCAATTTTTTGCCGCCGTGCCAACAGCTGGCGCACTTCGGCAGCAAGTTCTGGGGTAATGCCTGATGCTATGGGCGGCTCACGCAACGGTTGCGGGAGCGGCGCAGGCGGCGATGCGCCGCTTTCGAGGGCGTCCACATAGTCTTTGACTTCTTTTAATCCCCAGCCGGTAGCCTCGCGCACGAGTTTGACCGCCTCGATTTTGCGCCCCTTTTCTAACAGGGTCTTCACTGCTGGCGGCAAGTCCGCCGTTCCAAGCGCAGCCGACCCTGACGCTGTGGAAACGGGGGTGGAGACTGTATTGCCACGTTCAAGTGCTTCGACGTAGTCTTTGGCCTCTTTCAGTCCCCAGTCGGTCACTTCACGCACCCGCTTGATTGCTGCAATTTTTTGCCGCGCCGCGAGGAGCTGCGCCACTTCGGTAGGTAAATCGGTAGGTGTAGCGGGCGTAGGGGGGTAAATGCCGGGATCAATGGAGGTGAAATCGCGGCGGCGTGTCATTAGCAGCACAGCGATGCCCAACGCAAATAACACAATGGTTATGACAACAACGAGCGTGGTAGTATCCATGCGCGCCTCCTTAGCCCGGCCCGCAAGAAGCGAACCAGGGCTAATTTCATCTTACTCGAAGACGCATGGAAAAGCAAGTGAGAAGGCGTGAAACGTGATGCGTGAAATTCTGACTTCACCAAAACTTACGCAATCCCGTTGCCTGAGCCTGTCGAAGGCAAACGGTTCCGGTTCGCGTGCCCTTCGACAAGCTCAGGGCACGCTACTCAGGGCTACACTCACCACGAAAGTAGGTCCATTCATCGCACTCGCTACCATCGGCGAAGATGCACACGCCATACTGCCCACCATCCTCGGCGGTACGGATTTCGAGCGTACCACCGTTATCGGTGCAATAGACCGAGGCAGGATTGGCAAGGCCCACAGGGGGGGATGCTTCGCCGGGTGCGCACTCACCACGAAAGTAGGCCCATTCATCGCACTCGCTACCATCGGCGAAGATGCACACGCCATACTGCCCACCA
>CAZDDI010000020.1:0-255 GCA_964504195.1 uncultured Anaerolineales bacterium | reverse complement strand
GTACGGATTTCGAGCGTACCACCGTTATCGGTGCAATAGACCGAGGCAGGATTGGGCATCTCGGCATCCCGATCAGGTTGAGTAACAATGAAAGCACACCTGCTCAATAGCAACATTCCACAGACCAATAACAGAACAGCAACCTTATTCATAGCAACCCCCTTCGAAAATAGCGAATGGCGAATGGCAAATCAAAACTAGCTGACCCGTCCTGAAATACGTTTACAGCAAATTAGGTATACTGTACATCACATC
>CAZDDI010000019.1:0-63363 GCA_964504195.1 uncultured Anaerolineales bacterium | reverse complement strand
TTATTTTTAGAACGACCAACTTGACACAAAACCTTATTTACGGATTAATTTCTTAGAATTCATTATCCTGCATTGCAGATACAGGATAAATCCTGTACTACATACTATGTTAAGTATTAATAATAGATAGGGTGGTTTTTGCGCGATTGCTTTTGTAGACTTAAGGCCTTGAAACTTGCCGGCTCTATGTCCTAAACTTAATGACATTGATCCGTAATCCATTGAAGTTTGTGCCTACCACAAATAATGTTATAATTTATCCAACCATTGGGAAGTCCCTTTTTGTTTTCAGCAAAGATGCGATTGGGTAGCTGCCTCCCGGTTCGCTGGTCGCATTAGTAATTTTGAGGAACTGGGCAGAAAATTGAATTATCATAATTTTTTGGTTTCCGCTTTTACTACCCTCAGAACCTTAATGTTGGTTGCGACCCGCTATACCATGTGGAGGTAAATTTTACTTTGGGGATGTAGTAGCATGGATTTTCAACCCTCACATATATCGTTAGCGGCTCTTTTTCAAGCACGTATCGAAGCCTTATCTTCTGAAACCGCCTTCATTTTTTTGCCTGATGGCGACATCTCACAAGAACAAGCCATAGATTATACAACCTTCGGTCGTTCTGTGCGGCGATTGGCACTCGCCTTGCGGGAACAGGTAGCTCCGGGGGAGAATGTCCTGTTGTGTTACCCCCCAGGGCTGGATTATGTCATTGCCTTTTGGGCGTGTGTTTACGCCGGGGCGGTCGCCGTACCGGCTTATCCACCGGACTTGTTACGCCCAGAACGTACCATGCTGCGCTTGCAGGCAATCCTCAAAAGCGCCGCTGCCCGTCTGATTTTGACCTCCCCCGATATTACCACCACCGTGCGTCCCTTTTTCGAACAAGACCCTGTGTTATGCGCTGTGCCATTCCTTGCGCCGGATTGGAGACTTTTACCTGATCCGTCCACAGATTGGTCACCGCCAGCGCCCAAGGCATCGGATTTGGCTTTTTTGATGTATACCTCCGGCTCTACCGGCGATCCCAAAGGCGTGATGGTCAGCCATGAAAACGTCCTACACAACTTGAGTAGCTTCCAGGGCTTCAAGGAACGGCAACCCACAGCTATTGTTTCCTGGTTACCACTTTTCCATGACTTGGGGTTATTGTTGAGTGTGTTACATCCGGTCTATCAAGGCGTCCCCGCTATCTTGTTGCCCCCATCCGCATTTGTACAGCATCCTTTCCGCTGGCTGGCAGCCATGTCCCACTATCGCGCTACCACCAGTGGTGGCCCTAACTTCGCCTACGACCTGTGCATAGCCAAAATCTCCGCTGAGGAACGCGCTACACTCGATTTGAGCGCGTGGACGATGGCGCTGAACGGGGCCGAGCCGGTGCGCTACCCGACGCTGGAACGTTTTGCTGCTACTTTTGCGCCGTGCGGCTTTCGTTACGAAACTTTCTATCCGTCTTATGGGATGGCGGAAGGGACTGCGACTGTCACAGGAGGCACGAGTTGGGAAGCGCCGCGGGTGCGGGTGTTGAACCGCCGCTCTCTGGAACACCGGCAAGTGGTGGTCACAGATACTGAAGACGAAAACGCCGTTACCCTGGTGGGTTGCGGGCAAACCTTGCCTGAGCAACTTCTCCGTATTGTTGACCCGGATACCAACGCGCCTTGTCCTCCGAACCGGGTGGGTGAGGTCTGGGTCTCCGGCCCTAGCGTGGGGCAGGGCTACTGGCAGCGCCCGGAAGATACCGTTCAAATGTTCCAGGCGCGCATTGCGGATAGCGATGCAGATGGGCGGCATTACCTGCGCACCGGCGATCTTGGCTTTTTGGATGGGGACGAGCTCTATCTCACCGGGCGTTTGAAGGATGTCATCATCATTCGTGGGGCTAATCACTACCCGGAAGACATCGAACAGACCGTGATTACAGCGCATCCGGCGCTCAAACCAGGCGGTTGCACTGTCTGCTCCATGGATGTGGCGGGTAGCGAGCGCTTGGTCATTGTCGCTGAGGCAAGTCCGCGCCAGGAAAACGATTTTCCGGCGGTCTTCGGCGATATTCGCCAGTGCGTGGCCGAAGTTCACGATCTTGAAGTCTATACAATTTCACTGATCAAGCCGGGTACAACATTAAAGACCTCCAGCGGCAAGCTGCGCCGCCGCGCGACCCGTAGTGCTTTCTTGAATGGCGAACTGACGTTGCTGGCCGAGTGGCGCGCCGTGCTTCAGCCGGTGGATGCGCCGGTATTACACGAGGTCATCGGTGACGATGCTGCTGGAGAGCGGCAAATCGCTACCTGGTTGCGCGCCTACTTTGCCGGGCGGGTCGGTATCACGCCAGAAGAAGTCGGCCTCAACGAACCTTTCGCTCGGTATGGCCTAGGCTCGCTCGAGGCCCTCTCTTTGGTGCGCGATTTGGAGGTCTGGCTGGGTCGCTCGTTGGCTCCCACGTTGGCCTGGAATTACCCCACCATTGCCACCCTTTCTCGTTATTTAGCCGGGACGTTCGATCTGGAAGGGTTTGTTGCCGCGCAAGATGCCACCCTCCCGGCTCCGCACGAACCGATTGCCATCATCGGGATGGGCTGTCGCTTCCCCGGCGCAGATGGGGTGCAGGCTTTTTGGGATTTGTTAGCGCAAGGACGGGACGCTATCACTGAAGTGCCGCCCGACCGTTGGGATGTAGACGCTTTCTTTGATCCCAACCCGCAGGCCAAGGGTAAAATTTTGGGTCGCTGGGGCGCCTATCTCAAAGATTTAGATCTATTCGATGCCCCCTTCTTTGGCATTTCCCCGCGCGAAGCCGCGCAGCTCGATCCCCGACAACGGGTGATGTTGGAAGTCGCCTGGGAAGCCCTGGAGGATGCCGGTGTATCACCTCTTTCACTGTCCGGCACGCAGGCTGGGGTGTTCGTTTCGACACTCAAAGACGATTACGGTTCACGTATCTTTGACGATTTTGACATTATCGAGCTCTACTCCGGTACCGGTAGCGCCAATACCGTGGTAGCCAATCGCATCTCCTACTTCCTCGACCTGCACGGGCCGAGCGTGGTCATTGATACGGCTTGCTCTGGTGCGCTCGTGGCAATCCACATGGCTTGTCAAAGCCTGCGCCAGGGCGAATGCCCCATAGCGTTGGTTGGCGGAGTCAATATCATCCTGGAACCCGATTCCGATATTTTCTTCTCACGCGCGGGCGCGCTCTCGCCGGATGGCAAGTGCAAGACCTTTGACAGCCAGGCTAACGGCATCGTGCGTGGCGAAGGCGCTGGCATGATCGTGCTCAAGCCGCTTTCGCGGGCGCTCGCCGATGGCGACCGCATCTATGCCGTGGTTCAGGGCAGTGCCGTTAACCATGACGGGCGCAGCAATGGCATCATGGCTCCCAATGGCACCGCGCAGGAGCAGGTACTCCATGCCGCTTATCGCAACGCCGGGATTGATCCTAACACGGTGCAGTTTATCGAAGCTCATGGCACGGGCACGCCCCTGGGCGATCCCATTGAGGTAAAAGCCTTGAGCAATGTCGTCGGGAGCGCGCGTCCTGAAGGGGATGTGTGTATCTTGGGATCGGTCAAAACCAATATTGGGCATGGCGAAGCTGCCGCCGGTATGTCTGGCGTCATCAAGGCCACGCTCGCCATTCAACACAACATCATCCCGCCCAACCTTAACTTCAACGAACCCAACGCGCTCATTCCCTTTGATGAATTGCCCTTTGTTGTACCGCAACAGCTCACGCCCTGGCCGCGCCCGGAGTCCCCCAAGATTGTCGGGGTGAGCGGCTTCGGCTTCGGCGGCACCAACGCCCATGTTGTCTTGAGCGAACCCCCGACCGCCGTGGATACAACCCTCGGTGTAGCGGACAGCGCGCAACTGCTGCCCCTATCCGCCAAATCTCCCGCAGCGCTCCGCGCGCTGGCTGCCGAGTATTGTGACCTTCTGCGCTCTGAAACCGCTCCTGCGCTTTACGACATTTGCCATACTGCCGGTGTGGGGCGCAGTCACCTCTCGCACCGGCTGGCGGTGGTAGGAGCCACTGCCGAAGATTTGGCCGCTCACCTCGAAAGCTATCTTAATGAGGAATCTTCCAAGGGCGTATGCTCCGGGATACAACGGTTTGGACACAAAACGCCGTTTGTGTGGGTTTTTTCCGGGCAGGGAGCGCAGTGGTTCAATATGGGCATGGAACTCTACGCCTTCGATCCGGTCTTCCAGGCAACCCTGGACGCCTGCGACCGCATCTTTCAGGACTTGGGCGGCTGGTCGCTCATCGAGCAGTTACAGGCCGAGGCGGAAGTCTCCCGGCTCAATGACACCGTCATCGCGCAACCCGCTATCTTTGCCATCCAGGTAGCGTTGGCCGCCGTTTGGCGCGCGTGGGGATTCAAGCCCGACATCATTGTGGGCCAAAGCCTGGGCGAAATCGCGGCGGCGCATGTTGCCGGTGCGCTCACTCTGGAAGAAGCTGCGCGGGTAGTCTTCTACCGTAGCCGGTTGATGAAGACCGTCGAAGGTAAGGGTAAATCGGCGCTGGTGGGTCTCCCGCTGGATCGCGCCGGGCTGGTGCTTACGGGCTTCGATGATGTAGTCTCTGTAGCTGGCAGCAACAGCCCGGCCGCCAGCTTGATCTCCGGCGATGCAGACGCCGTGGAGCGTATTGTCAAATCACTGGAGCGACAGGGCGTGTATGCGCAGCTGTTGCGCGGCGTCGAAATCGCTTTCCACAGCCCCCAGATGGATCCATTGCGAGTGGAATTGGTGGAGGTGTTGCAGGACTTGACGCCTCGTGCTACCAACATCCCGCTCTTTTCGACCGTGACCGGCACGCTTATTGATGGTACGCAGTTGGATGCGGAGTATTGGGGCCGTAACTTACGCGATCCGTTCCTCTTCACAGAGGCGCTGCGCCAGCTCGCTGAGAGCGGCTATGAGATTTTCCTCGAAATCAACGCGCACCCCGTGCTCTCGATGGCGATACGCGAGGGGCTGGATGCGGTCAAGAAAACGGGCCTGATTCTCTCTTCGATGCGGCGCAATGCAGCGGAGCGCGCCTATCTGTTGGCGGCGCTCGGCCAGCTCTACGTTGAGGGTCTGGAACTCGATTTCCGGCGCCTCTATCCGGAGCGGCGTCCCCCGGTCACGCTTCCGCATTACGTCTGGCAGCGCGAGCATTACTGGCTCGATCAAATCACCAACAAGCAGCTCGGCGCGAGCGGCCAGATTGGCGTGAAGAAAGCTGGTCGCCACCCCCTCTTGGGCGAACATCTGGCGACCTCCGTCGCGCCGCACCAGCATCTCTGGGAGATGGATATGACGGCCACCTCTGCGCCCTACCTGGCCGATCATCAAGTGCGCGGCATGGTGATTATGCCCGGCGCAGCCTACCTGGAGATGGCGCTGGGCGCGGCACGCGAAGCGTTCGGCCCTGGCGATTACACCGTGCGCCAGATGCACTTCCGGCAAGGACTACATTTGCCGGATGCTGCCGGTCGCCGGGTGCAGGTGGTGCTGACGCCGGAGTTGGGCGACGAGGCCGCGTTCCAGGTGCTCAGCACGCAGGGTGAGGGTGTACCTTGGATAGCGCATGTTACCGGGCGGGTGCGCCCGTTGCCGGAGCGCGAGGCCGTGCCCGCCCCGGTGCCCCTTGCGGCTATTCGCGCGCGCTGTAATATGACGCTCGCTGTCAATGAGCACTACGCGGCGATGGAAAGTCGGGGGCTTGTGTACGGCCCGACCTTCCGCGCGCTCCATGAGATTCACCGCTGTGATGGGGAGGCCCTTAGCCGGATTGCTCTTCCGGAGAGTCTCAGCCACGAACTCAAGGCTTACACCCTGCATCCTGTTTTGCTCGATGCGGCCTTCCAATCGGTTGCGGCAACCTTGCCCCAAGATGGCGATGCTGCGGCTACCTTCTTACCCGTGGGAGTGGGCGCATTGTACATCTACGGGGAACCGTGCGGTGAGCTGTGGTGTCACGCTCGCCTCACCTCTGCGCTTGAACAGGCTCCCGACAGCCGCGAGGCCGATTTGCTGCTTTGTGCTGAATCCGGCGAAGTGGTGGCGCAGGTTGTCGGGTTGAAATTGCAGCGTGTGGTTGCCGATCGCCGCGACCAACTTCACCAGATGCTCTACGATCTTCGCTGGGTTTCCCAACCCTTGCCAGAAGCACCGCCCGCCACGCGGCAGCCGGCTACCTGGCTCATCTTCACCACCGAGGCCGAAGAACCGCTCGCTACCGTCCTTGCCGAACATGGTGACACCTGTATCCTGGTGCTGCCCGGTGCAGACTTTCAATCTGAAGGTACAGTGTATACGCTGAATCCCCGGTCGCCCGAAGACTACACGCGCTTGCTCAAAGAGGCACTTACCACTAGCCGCCCACCCTGTCGGGGCGTCATTCATCGCTGGACCGACGCGCTTACCCCCACTGACCTCGACCTCTTACAGCTGTATGGCCCTGAGAGCGCCCTGTACTTGACCCAGGCGCTTTCTGCGGCGCGGCTCAATTCTAATCCGCGTCTCTGGCTTATCACGCGGGGCGCGCAAGCCGTCGCCCCTAATGATAGCGTCGCGCCGGAGCGCGCTGCGTTGTGGGGCCTGGGGCGCGTGGCGGCTGCTGAACATCCCGAATTGCGCATCACCCTGCTCGACGTGAGCACATCCGGCCCGGACGAGCTGGCGGCCCTACTAACCGAGCTAGGGGCGAATACGCCAGATAACCAGCTCGCCCTGCGTAGCGAGCAGCGCTATGTAGCCCGGTTGGCGCGGCATACACCTCCTTCACACACCGCCACTATTGATAAAGTGCTGACCGTTTCTGCGGAACTCCCTTTCCACCTGGAAATTGTCATGCCTGGCGATTTTGATAGCCTCACCCCGCGTTTGGCGCAGCGTCGTGAACCTGGCCCAGGCGAGGTGGAAATCGAGGTTTACGCAGCGGGACTTAACTTCAAGGACGTGATGCTGGCTTCGGGGATGTTGCCCGCGCTGCCTAATGGTATCCGCCCGCTGGGCTTGGAATGCGCCGGGCGGGTTGTGGCTGTGGGAGCAGGCGTAGAGCGGCTCAAGGTGGGTGATGAAGTCATCGCCGGGGCCGATCAGTGCTTCAGCCGCTACGTCACCACCGATGCCTGGCTGGTTGGCCCAAAGCCGCCGCACATCACCTTCGAGGCGGCGGCAACACTGCTGGTCGCCTTTGGTACCACCTACTATGCGCTGGTGCGTTTGGCCGGATTGCAGGCGGGTGAGCGGGTGCTCATCCACACCGCTTCTGGCGCGGTGGGGCAGGCCGCCATCCAACTGGCAAAGCTACGCGGGGCGGAAATCTACGCTACTGCGGGCACACCTGAAAAGCGCGCCTTCCTCCGAGAGACGCTGGGCATCGAGCATGTGCTGGATTCGCGCACCCTCGACTTCGCCGATGAAATCATGGCGCTTACCGGCGGCGAGGGCGTGGATGTGGTGCTCAATACGCTGTCTGGTGCGGGGATCACCAAGAGCCTGGAAGTGCTCAAGCCGCATGGACGTTTCCTGGAACTGGGCAAACGTGACATCGTCCAGAATAGCCCGCTCGGCATGGGGTTACTGGAACGCAATATCTCTTTCTTCGTTGTAGACCTGAACCAGATGATGCGTGACCGTCCGCAATTTGTGGGCGAAATGCTGAAAGAACTGTGGCCGTTGTTTGAGAATGGGCGGGTTCAGCCAATTACTCACGAATCCTTCCCCATTGATCGGGTCGCTGAGGCTTTCCGTATGATGGCGCAGGCGCAGCATATCGGCAAAATCGTGGTATCGCTGCGTGACGTGCCGCTCGCCATTGCTCCCGCCGCGCCGCAGCCAGTAGAAATTCGCGCTGATGCCACCTATCTGATTACTGGCGGTTTGGGCGGATTGGGACGCACGGTGGCGCGTTGGTTGGCGGAGCGCGGCGCGCGTTATCTGGTGCTTACGAGCCGTCACGGTTACGAGAGAATGTCACCAGAAGCTGCCAAAGCTGTAGCCTTGCTGACAGCCCAGGGCGTGAATGTGCGTATCGCGCAAAGTGATGTCTCCCACGCTGAAGATGTCGCCCGGCTCATGCGCGACATTGCCGCAGAGCTGCCACCCTTACGGGGGATTATACATTCCGCCGGGCTGCTCCAGGATGGACTGTTGCTACAGATGAACCGCGAGCAGTTGGAAAAGGCGCTGATTCCCAAAATTCACGGTGCGTGGCATCTACACACGCAAAGTATGGAAGCGCCACTCGACTTCTTCATCTTCTTCTCTTCGGTGGCTGCGTTGTTAGGGCCGCCCGGCCAGGGAAATTATGCCGCCGGGAATGCTTTTATGGATGCTCTAGCGCATGCTCGGCGTGAGCAGGGTCGCCCAGCTCTCAGTATCAACTGGGGGCCTTGGGCTGAAGTAGGTATGGCCGCTCTGCAGGCGCTGGGGGGGCAACATGCTGCTGCGGGTATGGTGGCGCTTTCGCCTGCTGAGGGTGTGGAACTTATGGAGCTACTCTTGGACGAGCAACCTGTGCAGACGATGGCCGCTCATATCGAATGGGAACGGCTTACTCGGGCTGCGCCTCCAGGCGCGCAGCCGCCGTTACTTTCCGATTTGCTGGCGGTTGAAGCGCGTGATACCGACTCAGCGGCTGGAAAATCGAGTTTTGTGACCGAGGTTCTGCTGGTTGCGCCCCTCGAAGAGCATCGCGGGCTTTTGGAAACCCATTTGCAAACCCTGGCCGCGGCTGTGATGCGCCTGGATCGGGAACGCTTGCCGGTGGCACAACCGCTCAACACGCTGGGCATTGATTCGATTATGGCTGTCGAGCTCCAAAGTAAAATCCAGGGGAGCCTTGGCGTTGCCATTTCTGTAGCCGATTTGCTGCGCGGACTTAGTGTGGCTGATTTGGCCGGACAGTTTCTCCCGCAACTTCAGGTCGCAGACCCTGCCGATGAGGAAGTGGCCGAACTGCTTGCAGAGACCGAGACGCTTTCTGATGCTGAACTAGAGGCCCTGCTTCAATCTACTGAGGGCGAGCTCGCATGAGCGATCTGGCGCAACGCATTGCCGCGCTCCCGCCAGAAAAGCGTGAGCAATTCCTGCGCCAGCTCAAGGCGCAGCGCGAGCAGGCGCGGCAACAGATTCATCCGCAGCCCCGCGAAGGACAGGCCTTCCCGCTCTCCTTCGCGCAGGAGCGGATGTGGTTCCTCCACCGGTGGAACCCGGAGAGTCCGCTCTACAACGTGCATTTGGCGATGTGGCTGACCGGCCCGCTCGATGTAGCCCGTCTGGAAGCGGCGCTAAATGCACTGGTGGCACGCCATGAGATGTTGCGCACTACTTTCCACATCGAAGCGGAGCAGCCGGTGCAGTGCATCGCTGCTGAATTGCGGGTGGCTTTGCCGGTAGAAGCTGTGGCCTCGCAGGAAGCGTTTTTCGTCGCTGCCGAGGCGGAAATCCGTCGCCCCTTTGATTTGGAAGCCGGCCCGCTGCTGCGCGTTCGCCTTTACCCGTTGAGCGCCACCGATGCGATTTTTTTGGTAACACTTCACCATATTATTGCTGACGGCTGGGCTTTGGGCGTTTTTGCGCGCGAGCTGGCGGCGCTTTATGACACGGCGGCTGCTTTGCCCCCGTTACCGTTTCAATACGCTGATTTCGCGCTCTGGCAGCGCGAGCAGTTGCAGGGGGAGCGCCTCACTGTGCTGCTCGATTACTGGATTGCGCAGCTTCAAGGTGCGCCAGAGATCATTCCGCTCCCCACCGACCGCCCGCGTCCAGCGGTGCAATCTTTCCGTGGTGCGCGTTTGCCGCTCACGCTGGAGCGCGAACTGATTGATCGTTTGCGAGCGTTGGGACAGCGCGAAGGCGCAACCCTTTTCATGGTGCTCTTTGCTGCTTTTGCGGTGTTGCTTGCGCGCCTCTCTGGGCAAGACGATCTGGTAATTGGAACGCCCGTTGCGAATCGTACCGAAGGCGACATCTCCGGGCAGCTGGGGGTCTTTGTCAATACGCTGGCCTTGCGCGTTGACCTCACCGGACGGCCTACTTTCCGCGCGGTGTTGCAGCGCGTGCGGCAGACGGCGCTGGATGCTTACGCTCATCAAACGCTTCCCTTCGCCCGGCTGGTCGAAGCTTTGCAGCCAGAGCGCACACTGAGCCATGCCCCCTTCTTCCAAGTCTCTTTCGGTTTGCAGGAGAACCCCCTGGGGACGCTTGTGATGTCTGGCCTTACGGCAGAACTCCTCGAGGCGCGTAGTCTGGCCCGTAACGAGGCGCTCCCCGATTTGCACACGGGGATGGCGATGTTCGATCTTACCTGTCACCTTTCTGAAATTCCCAAAGGCGTGGGGGGCTGGATCGAGTATAGCACGGATCTCTTCGATGTTACCACAGTCGAGCGTATAGCCCGTTACTACGTCATACTGCTGGAAGCAGTTGCTCAGACGCCGGATGCGCGGGTGGCTCATCTCCCCCTGCTCACCCCAGAGGAGCGGCACACGCTTCTAACGGACTGGAACGCTACCGCTGTACCTTATTCCCACACGCTCATTACTGAATTATTTGCTCAGCAAGCGGCACAGACTCCCACGGCTCTGGCTGTGGTTGCCGAGACGCGCACGCTCACCTATGCCGAACTGGACGCGGAGGCCAACCGGCTGGCGCAGCACTTAACCACGTTAGGTGTTGGCCCAGAGCGCGTAGTGGGCGTGTGTTTGCCACGCTCCCCAGCGTTGATAGTCGCGCTTTTGGCGATACTCAAAGCGGGTGGGGTATATTTGCCGCTTGATCCTGACTATCCGGCGGAACGCCTGGCGTTTATGGTGCAAGACGCGCGCGCCGCGTTGGTAGTGACACGCGCCGCACTGCAACCGCAACTTCCAACCGTTTGCCCCACACTTTGCCTCGATGCTCCTGACGCGCCCTGGCGTACAGCCCCGAACACACCTCCAGCCGTGCGGATTGCTTCGTCCCAGCTGGCCTACATCATCTACACTTCTGGCTCCACCGGCAAACCCAAGGGCGTGATGGTTTCCCATGCGGGAATCCCCAACCTGATCCAGGCGCAGACGGCCGCTTTTGACATTCGCCCTGGCTCGCAGGTGTTGCAATTTGCTTCATGCAACTTCGATGCTTCGATTTCTGAGATTTTTACCGCCTTACTTTCCGGCGCGACCTTGCATCTGGCTTCCTCTGATGCGCAGTTGCCCGGCCCGGCCCTGGCGAAGCTGTTGCGCGAACGCAAAATTACTGTCGTGACCTTGCCCCCTTCGGCGCTGGCCGTGATGCCCGTGGCACAATTCCCCTCCCTCGCCACGTTGATTTCAGCAGGCGAGGCCTGTGCGCCGGAATTGCCCCGGCGTTGGGCCGGCGGGCGACGCTTCCTCAATGCTTACGGCCCTACCGAAACCACCGTTTGCGCCACCTGTACCGAACTTGGTGCGGATGTGGAAAGCGCGCCTATTGGCCGCCCGATAACGAACATGCGCTGCTATGTGGTGGATCGTAATTTCGAACCGGTGCCTGTGGGCGTACCTGGAGAATTGTTGATCGGTGGCATTGGGCTGGCACGCGGTTATGTAGCGCGTCCCGCTTTGACTGCCGAGCGCTTTGTGCCCGACCCGTTCAGATCAGAACCCGGCGCGCGGCTTTACCGCACCGGCGATCTGGTTTATTGGCGTGCAGACGGCCAGCTGGTCTTCCTGGGCCGCATAGATGCGCAGGTGAAGCTGCGCGGCTATCGTATTGAGCCGGGTGAAATCGAAGCGGCCTTGCTTCAACAGCCGGAGGTGCGCCAGGCGGTTGTGCTGGTGCGTGCCGACCGGCTGATGGCTTATGTGACGCCGCAACCGGAGCAAACATTCACAACTGCCGCACTCGAAGCGGCTTTACGCCGCACGCTCCCGGATTACATGCTCCCTTCGGCCTGGATAGTTCTGGACACCTTGCCGCTTACCCCCAATGGCAAGGTGGATCGCGCAGCTTTGCCCGATCCTGAACAAACCCGGAGCGCGGCCACGCCTTTTGTCATGCCGCGCAACAGCCTCGAAGTCGTATTGGCCGGCATCTGGGCCGATTTGTTGGCCGTAGAGCCTATCGGTGTTCAGGACAATTTCTTCAAACTGGGGGGGCACTCGTTGTTGGCGGCGCAATTTCTCGCCCGCCTCTATGAGGCTTTCGGTATAGAAATCCCCTTGCGGACGCTTTTTGAGTCGCCCACGGTGGCAGAATTTGCTGAGGCGCTCCTGGCGCTACCGGGAGTTGGCCCGCAACTGTTGCGGAGCGCAGAGATTTTCCTCTACGTTATGCGTCTTTCCGATGCGGAGGTAGAGACGCTCCTGGCAGAGAAAATGACCCTGGTAGGAGCGTCATAATGCCGTTAGGGCCGCCACGTTTCGTGTTCACCGCACCGCGCCGCACACTCTTCGATCTGCTCATGCGTGAGGCGGGTCTCGATGATACGGCCCAACCTATCCCCACCGTATCACGGGAAGGGCCGCTGCCCCTTTCTTTTGCGCAACAACGCCTCTGGTTCCTTGATCAATTCGAGCCGGGGTCTCCACTCTACGTCATTCCCATCGTACTTCAATTGGATGGCCCATTGGACGTGAGCCGGTTCCACGCCGCATTGCAATCTCTGGTCGTGCGCCACGAGACGTTGCGCACGGTCTTCGCGCAAACGGATGGGCAACCGCATCAAGTTATCCACGCTGAGTTGGCTCTACCGCTGCCGTTGCGCGATCTGAGTGAGCTCGCTCCCGAATCCCGCGCGGCTGAAACACAGCGCGTGCTCTTGGAAGAGGTTCAGCGCCCGTTCGATTTGGCAACCGGGCCGTTAGTGCGGGCCACGCTCATCCGCCAAGCCCCGCAAACACATATACTCTGTTTGCTGATGCAGCATATCATTTCCGATGGGTGGACGATTGGCGTGTTATTGCGTGAAGTCGCTGCTGCCTACGCGGCATCGCCCGACCTTGCACCGTTGCCCATTCAATATGCCGATTTCGCCGTCTGGCAGCGAGCGCGCCTTCAGGGTGAACAGCTGGCGCACGAGCTAGCCTATTGGAAGGCGCAGTTGGCCGAGGCTCCCACGTTTCTCGAATTTCCTACCGACAAGCCGCGTCCAGCGGAGCGCACCTATTGGGGCAGCCGTATCGCCCGTCCCCTGCCGTCGGCGTTGGCTGCGCGCGTGAACGCCCTGGCACACGCTACGGGCGTAACGCCTTTTACGCTGTTATTGACGGTTTTTGCTATTTTACTCCATCGTTACACCGGCAAGCCCGACATTCTGATAGGTACACCGGTTGCTAACCGGTCACGCCGCGAGCTCGAGGGCCTGCTCGGATTCTTCGTGAACACACTGGTACTGCGGGCCACAGTCGCGCACGGGGACACATTCCGCGCCCTGCTGCGCCGGATGGGAGAAACCGTCGTGGAGGCACAGGCCCACCAGGAAACGCCCTTCGAGCTACTGGTGGATGCGCTGCAACCCGAACGCGATTTGAGCACCACCCCGCTTTTCCAGGTGATGTTCGACCTACAGCAGCGCCCCGCATCGCTTACCGCTGCCAATTTGACCCTGCGTCTGCTCGATCCGCCCCAGGGCATCTCTAAGTTCGATTTTACGCTCAAGGTTATCGAAGAACCTGGCGGTGGATTTACTACAGCTGTGGATTACAATACTGCGTTGTTTACGGCAGCGCGCATGGAGCGGCTGCTCGCGCATTTCCAGGTGTTGTTGGAGAGCGCCCTTGCCATGCCTGACAGTCTCGTGGCGCATCTCTCTCTGCTCACACCTGAGGAGCTAGCCGTATTGGTGAAAGGGAGCGTTGCTCCCATGCCAGCTCCCGCTGTGCATACCTTGCACGCGGCGGTGGCAGCCCAGGCAGCAGCAACCCCGGATGCACCTGCGGTACTCTTCGGCGATATTTCCATCACCTACGGCGAATTGGAGCAGCGCGCAACACAGCTCGCCCACGATTTGCAGAGCCGGGGCATCGGGCCAGAACAGCGGGTGGGGCTTTGCGCGCGGCGCACCCCAGAGATGGTAGTTGCGCTCCTGGGTATCCTCAAGGCTGGCGCGGCCTACGTTCCCCTTGAGGTCTCTGATCCACCCGAACGCTTACGCTACTTGCTTGCCGATGCCGGAATAACCCTGCTGGTCGTTACGCACGCGGAACTACTCGCGGATTTACCTCTTGCGTCTCCGCGCCTTTGTCTGGAGGATGTCTTGCCCACCGTGTCTGCGGCGACACCCCTCCCGCAGATTCACCCGGATGGCGCGGCCTATGTCATCTACACCTCCGGTTCGACCGGGCAGCCCAAAGGGGTAGTGGTGAGCCATCGCAGCACCTTGAACTACCTTACCTGGGTCAATCAAGTGCTGCTGCCCAATCCGGCGGAGCGGCTGCCGGTAGTGACGCGCCTTGCATTTGATGCTTCGCTTAAGCAAGTGTTCGCGCCGTTGCTGCGTGGCGAACCCGTCTGGCTGTTGCCTGAAGGCGTGCTCGAAGACCCTGCCGCGCTTATGCAGACGCTCGCGGCGCAACCGGCGACGGCCTTCAACGGCGTGCCGACGCTGTGGCAGGCCATGCTCGATGCAGTGGAGCAGGGGCGGGCTGCCGTGCCAAGTGGCTCTTTGCGGCGGGTGTTGTTGGGCGGCGAAGCCCTCTCGCCCGCATTGGTCGAACGCACACAGCGTTGGTTGCCCGATACCGCGCTTTGGAATGTCTACGGCCCTACCGAATTGACCGCTAACGCCGCAGCCGGCCCGGTTGCTTCAGCAGACGCCATTACGATCGGGCCGCCCATCGCCAACGCGCGCGCCTACATCGTGGATGGCAACGGCGAGCTGTTACCTGCGGGCGTGCCCGGCGAGCTTCTGATGGGCGGCGCGGGCGTCGCGCGCGGCTATCTAGGCCGTCCCGCCCTGACCGCCGAGCGCTTTGTGCCCGATCCCTTCGGTGCGGAGCCGGGCGCGCGCCTCTATCGCACCGGTGACCTCGCCCGGCTCCGCGAGGATGGGCAATTGGAGTTCTTGGGGCGTAGCGATCAGCAAGTCAAAGTGCGCGGTTTTCGTGTAGAACTGGGCGAGATTGAGTACGCGCTGCTCCGGCATCCGGCAGTGCGCGAAGCCGCCGTCATCGCGCGCGAAGGGCGGTTGCTGGCCTATGTGACACCGGAAAGCGATCCTGCGGCACTGCGGGATGCCCTGGCGCAATCGTTGCCAGATTACATGCTCCCAGCGGCCTTCGTGATGTTGCCCGCGCTGCCGCTAACGCCTACCGGCAAGGTGGATCGGCGTGCTTTGCCCGACCCCACCTACGAGCGGCTGACCGGGAGCGCCGGTTATGTCACGCCGGGTAACGCGGCAGAAACCACGCTTGCCCAAATCTGGGCCGATGTGTTGCGCCTGGAGCGGGTGGGGACGCGCGACAATTTCTTCGCGTTGGGCGGCGATTCTATTCTCAGTATTCAGGTTATCGCTCGCGCTGCGCAGGCTGGGCTACGGTTGACGCCCAAGCAGCTTTTCCGCCACCAGACCATCGCCGAGCTCGCTGCTGTAGTCGAAACAGCGCCCCCGGTTGCGGCAGAGCAAGGGCCGGTTATCGGGCCGGTGCCGCTTACACCTATCCAGCACCGTTTCTTCGAGCTGTTGCCTCCGCAGCCGCACCATTGGAACCAGGCCGCGCTAGTGATCCCCGACGCGCCGCTCGATCCGCGCATTCTGGAGCAGGCCGTCGCCGCATTGCTCGCACATCACGATGCGCTACGTCTGCGCTTTACACACGAGGCCGGTGTTTGGCGGCAAAGCAACGCCGCGCCCAGCTCTGCCACACCCTTTGCCAGCATTGATCTTACAGGACTGCCCGCAAATGAGCGCGGCGCAGCACTAGAACAGCACGCGGCCCAGGCGCAGACAAGCCTCGATCTGGCTCACGGGCCGTTGTTGTGTGTGCGACTTTTCGAGCTGGGCGAGACGCAGCGCTTGTTGGTGATCGTTCACCATCTGGCTGTGGACGGCGTCTCCTGGCGTATTTTGATGGAAGATTTGCGGACAGCTTACGCGCAGCTCGCAGATGGGCATGACATCCACCTCCCGGCTAAAACGACAGCGTTCAAGCAGTGGGCCACGCGCCTGGCCGAGTATGCGCAATCGGAGGCGGCGCGCGCAGAGGCGGCGTATTGGTTACGCGCCATTCCTGCGACCGTGCTGCCCCTGCCCCGCGATATACACACGCCGGACGAAGTCCACCTTGTTCATACGGAGCAAACCGTCACACTGACATTGCCTGCCGAGGAGACGCGCGCACTACTGCGCGAAGCCCCCGCTGCGTACAACACGCACGTCGAAGACCTCTTGCTGGTGGCGTTAGTCTGGTCGCTTACCCCCTGGCTTGGCGCGCGGGCATTGCTACTAAACCTGGAAGGCCACGGGCGCGAGGACTTGTTCGCAGACGTAGACCTCTCGCGGACCGTGGGGTGGTTTACCGCGCTCTATCCGGTTTACATTGACCTGGCTGAGGCTCAGGACTTCGGAGCGGCCATTAAGGCGACAAAAGAAACCTTGCGCGCCGTGCCGCATGGCGGCTTGGGGTATGGGGTGCTGCGTTACCTGGGCCACGAGGGGGCTGCGCAATTGCAAGCCCGGCCCCAGGCGGAGCTCATCTTCAATTACCTGGGGCAATTCGCGCCGGAGGCAGCCGCAGGCGCGCCAGAATCTATCGGCCCGTTGACCGATCCCCAGGCTCGGCGACGGCACGCGCTCGAAATCAGCGCCTTGATTGACCCGGATACGCACGTCTTGCAAGTCACCTGGCGCTTTAGCGCTGCCGTCCATCGCCCGGAAACCGTTACCCGACTAGCCCAAACTTATTTGAATACCCTGCGGGAGTTCGTGGCGCACTGCCTGGTGCCTGAAGCCGGTGGCTACACGCCCTCAGATTTCCCCGAAGCGGCTCTCTCGCAGGCCGAATTGGATGATTTGCTGGCTGATTTTGCCGATCTGGAGGGGGACGGATAATGGCGCACGCCTTCACACTGGATGCCAAACGCCGTTCCCTGCTGGAGATCCTGCTGCACGAGCAGCAACTGGGGGCGTTGCCGGGCGGCCTGATTCCGCGCTTGCCGGATGACGCGCTGTTGCCACTCTCATTTGCTCAACGGCGGCTTTGGTTCCTTGCACGTCTGGAAAGTGATGCTCCCACTTACAATTTGCCGGTTGCTCTGGAATTGCACGGCCCATTGGATGTGATGTTGCTCCAACAGGCGTTGACATTCCTGGTGGAACGGCACACGGCGCTTCGCACTGTCTTTGTGGAAGTGGACGGGACGCCGTATCAAGTCGTGCAGCCGCCGAGTATCCTTGCGTTGCCAGTGCTAGATTTGCGCGAGATACCTATGTCTACGCGGCACACCCAGGCCTCCGCGCAGCTGTTGGATGAGGTGCGCCGACCCTTCGACCTGATGCAAGGGCCAGCGCTGCGTGCAATGCTGATGCGTACTGATACAGAAACTCACCTGCTGGTGTTAAATCAGCATCACATCGTCTCTGATGGTTGGTCTAACGGCTTGTTGATTCGTGAATTGGTTGCAACCTATGCTGCGCTTGCGGTGAGGGAGCGCGTAGCCTTGCCTGCCCTGCCCATTCGCTACGGTGATTACGCAGCGTGGGAGCGTGAGCAGCTACAGGGCACACGCCTTGAAGCGGCGTTGGCATATTGGCGCGCGCAGTTATCCGGTGCGCCGACGCTCTTGGATTTACCCACTGACTACGCCCGCCCCGTTGTTTCAAGTTCCCGTGGCGGGCGTGTTATGCAGCCGCTGTCACCGGAGTTAGCGCAGGCATTACGCTCTCTGAGCAGTGAGCAAGGTGTTACCCTCTTTATGACTATGCTAACCGCGTTTGCTGTCTTGCTGTACCGCTTGAGCGGCCAAGAAGATCTGCTCATCGGTTCGCCCATCACCAACCGTTCGCGGGCGGAGCTGGAAGGGGTGGTGGGTCTCTTTGTGAACACGCTGGTATTGCGCGCTAATTTTACCGGCAATCCCACTTTTCATGCAGCCCTCTCACAGGTGCGGGAGATGGTACTGGGGGCTAACGCGCATCGAGATGTCCCCTTCGATATGCTGGTGGAGATGGTGCGTCCGGAGCGCACATTGGGCGCGACGCCGCTCTTTCAGGTGATGTTCGATTTGCAATCTGAACCGCCTCCGCTCACCGCAGCGGGCGTAATGTTCCGGTTCCTCGACCCACCGGAGGGAATCGCCAAATTCGATCTCACGCTTGATATTATCGAGCGCGGGACTGAGCTGGTGACCGCTATCGAGTATGACGCCGATCTCTTTACAGCGGAAACCGTCCAGCGGATGTTGGCCCGCTACGAGACTTTGTTAGCTGCATTGATTCAACAGCCGCATTGCCCTATAGCCAGCTTGCCGCTGTTGCCCGCTGCCGAGCGACGCTTGCTTGTGGAGACCTGGAATGCTACAACAGAGCCGCGTGTTGGCTTCTTGCCCGTGCATGAGCGCTTCGCGGCTCATGCAGTTCGGCAACCGGATGCCTCGGCTGTTACGGGTCTGGGGCAAGCACTTACTTATGTAGCACTGAACACGCAAGCGAACCAGTTGGCACACTACTTGCGCACACTAGACATCGGGCCGGAAGCGCCGGTAGGTATTTGTTTGAATCGCTCGCCGCTGCTGCTGGTGGGGGTACTGGGGGTACTCAAGGCTGGCGGGGCTTATGTCCCCCTTGATCCTGACTATCCCGCTGACCGGTTGGCCTACATGCTCGCGGATAGCGGCGCAACGGTACTGCTCACCGAATCCACTTTGCTGGCACAACTGCCGCAACATACCGCTCACGTCATCGCGCTGGATGTAGATATGGCTGTATCTGCGCAACCCGCGACCACGCCCACTGTATCTGTGACACCTGAGACATTGGCTTACATCATCTACACCTCCGGTACTACCGGACGTCCTAAAGGCACAGCCATTCCCCATCGCGCGCTAGAGAATGCTTATTGTGCATGGGAGCGTGCGTACGACCTCCCGACACTGCGGGCGCATTTGCAGATGGCGAGTTTTTCCTTTGATGTGTTTACCGGCGATTGGGTGCGCGCACTTTGCTCCGGGGGGAAACTGGCACTCTGTCCTCGTGAGACACTGTTGGCCCCAGCGCAGCTCTACGCGCTGTTGCTACAGGAGGAAGTGGACGCTGCCGAATTTGTGCCCGCAGTGATGCGTGCGCTGGTCGAGCATCTGGAACTGACCGAGGAACGCCTGGAGTTTATGCGCTTGCTGGTGGTCGGCTCGGATGTCTGGCGCGAGGATGAGTACAGCCGCTTCCGCCGTCTGTGCGGGCCGCAGACGCGGTTGATCAATTCCTACGGCGTTACCGAGGCTACCATTGATAGTACCTATTTCGAGGCGACACTGCCGGGAACGGGCGGGACATTGCCTATCGGACGCCCCTTCGCCAACATGCGCCTTTATATTCTCGATGCGCAGTTGATGCCAGTGCCGGTGGGACTGGTGGGCGAGCTGTTCATCGGCGGAGATGGCGTGGCGCGAGGGTACCACGCGCAACCCGCTCTGACCGCTGAGCGCTTTGTCCCCGATCTCTTTGGGCCGCCCGGTGCGCGGCTCTATCGTACAGGTGACCGGGCGCGCTATCGCAGCGACGGACAGGTGGAATTCCTGGGGCGGGCTGACACACAAATCAAGTTGCGGGGCTATCGTATCGAGGTTGGAGAAATCGAAACGGTGTTGGCGCGTCATCCGCAGATTGACGAGGCTGTGGTAACGGTGCAGGAAAGCGATGGGCGCAAGCTGTTGGCGGCGTATGTCAAGCCTGTCAGTGATCTGGACGTTGCTACGCTGCGACATTGGCTTTTGGAACGCTTGCCCGATTACATGACGCCGGGCCTGTTTGCCTTTCTCGATGCTTTCCCGCTCACGCCCAACGGTAAAGTAGATCGCCAGGCCTTACCCGTTGTGGCATATCATCCCCGCGATGCGCAATCCGTTGCGCCGCGCGATGTGCGCGAGGCCGTACTGGCACGGGTCTGGGCCGAGGTGTTAGGGCTGGAACAAGTAAGCGTCCACGACAATTTCTTTGAGTTGGGTGGTGATTCCATCCTTAGCCTGCAAATTATTGCGCGGGCGCGCGGCGCTGGCGTGCATTTTACACCCCGCCAGCTCTTCCAACATCAGACCATTGCGGAACTGGCGGCAGTGGCGGGGATAGCGACAACCATGGCGGAGCAAGGCCCTGTCACCGGTGTCGTTCCGCTCACGCCCATTCAGCGGTGGTTTTTCGAGGCAGACTTTGCCGCACCGCATCATTGGAACCAGGCTGTTTTGCTGGAGGTGCGGGAGCCATGGGTGCAGCCGGCACTGGCGCGTGTTGTGGCAGCCTTGCTGGAACATCACGACGCGCTGCGCATGTGCTATTGTTGTGAGGACGGCCAGTGGCAGCAAATCAGTGCCTCGCCGGGCGATGCGGCCCCTTGCGAGTGGGTGGATTTTGCGCAAGTCAGCGACCCGGAGATTCCAGCAGCACTTGCGCCGTATGTCGCGCGGGCGCAGGCCGGGTTGAACCTAACCGATGGGCCTTTGTTTCACATCGTCTACTTCGATTTAGGGCCAGCACGCGCCGGGCGGTTATTGCTGGTAGCACATCATCTGGTCATGGACGCCGTCTCGTTGCGTATTCTCATCGCGGATTTGCAGACAGCCTATAGCCAAGTCTTAGAGAATGCGCCGGTTGTGTTGCCCCCTAAATCTACATCCTTCAAGCAGTGGGCGGAAAAGTTGACGGCTTATGCGCATGCGGCCCCAGAGTTAGTGGCAGAACGCGACTATTGGGCCAGTATTACGCACCAGCAAGTTTCGCCGTTGCCGCTGGATTATCCGTTCACTTCTGCCGCAAACTGTGAAGGGCAGATGGATTGGCTGACAGCAGCTTTGGATGCGGAGGAAACGCGCGCGCTTTTGCAGGATGTTCCGGCAGCATACAACACGCAGATTAACGATATTTTGCTCACGGCGCTGGTGCTGGCGCTAGAGCCGTGGAGTGGTGAGCGTTGCCTGTTAGTGGATACGGAAGGGCATGGACGCGAAGACCTGTTTGCTGATGTAGACCTTTCACGGACAGTTGGTTGGTTCACCTCGGTCTATCCGGTGTGGTTGGATTTGCGCGCTGCACCCCGGCTTGATGTGGCACTCAAGGCGGTCAAGGAGCAACTGCGCGCCATTCCCCGGCGGGGTATCGGATACGGCCTGTTGCGTTACTTGCGACCAGAGGGCGAGCAGTTTCGGGCCGCCGCGCAAATCGCCTTCAACTACCTGGGGCAATTCGGCAGCGGGCGTGATACCAGCGCAGAACTTTTCTGTGAGGCAGCGGAGGATTTCGGCCCGCTGCATAGCCCGCAAGCTACACGCCCATATCTGTTGGAGGTCGAGGCTTACATTAGCCAGGGGCAGCTGCGCGTTCGGTGGACTTATAGCCGGCAGTTGCACCGCCGGGAGACTGTTGAGCGGCTCGCGGCAGCTTACCAGGCTGCGCTGCAAGAAATCATTGCGCATTGTCTGATGCCGGAAGCCGGCGGCTACACGCCTTCCGATTTCCCGGAGGCCGCGCTTTCTCAGGATGATTTGGACGCGCTTCTGGCGGAATTTGCAGAACTGGCATGAATGCCGAAGCGCCTGGAGGAAAATCAAGCATGGTGAACAAAAACATAGAGGCTATCTATCCGCTCTCTCCGATGCAGCAGGGGATGCTTTTTCACTCGTTGTATGAGCCGGAACAGGACATTTACTTCGAGCGGTTCCGTTGCACGCTGAAGGGTGCGCTCGATGTGCCCGCCTTCAAGCGCGCCTGGCAACAAGTCTTGGAGCGCCACCCCGCGTTGCGTACTGCCTTCGTGTGGAAAGGAAAAGACCGCCCACTACAAGTAGTCTTCAAAACGCTGACGTTGCCCTGGGATGAACACGATTGGCGCACTGTGCCCCCGGAGGAACATCCCACTCACATGGAAGCATTGTTAGCGGCTGATTTGACGCGCGGCCTGGATTTGGCCCATCCGCCCCTGATGCGGATGACCCTTGTCCGGCGCGCTGAGGACATCTACGATTTCTTGTGGAGCCACCATCACATCATCATTGATGGGTGGTGTATGCCCATTGTGTTGCGTGAGGTCTTCACCTGCTACGAGTTCTTCCGGCGCGGCGAGGAAGTCTCGTTGCCGGCCAGCCCCCCCTACCGCGATTATATCGCGTGGCTGCAAAACCGCGACCTTTCCGATGCCGAACGTTTCTGGCGTGAGACACTCAAGCACTTCTCAGCGCCGACGCCACTCATCGAAACACTGGAACCGCGCTCCGAACCGGCGCACACCGGGCATCACGAGCTGGGGGCCAGTGTTTCGCCGGAAGCCACCGAAGCCCTGCAAAACCTGGCGCGTCAGCAGCAGCTGACCTTGAGTACCTTCCTGCAGGGTGCGTGGGCGCTGCTCCTGGCGCGTTATGCGCGTGAAGCGGATGTGGTCTTCGGCGTGACGGTCTCCGGCAGGCCTCCCGAGCTCGCGGGTGTTGAGTCCATCGTAGGTTTATTCATCAACACGTTGCCCTTGCGCGTTGCTGTGCCGCCCGATGCGGCGCTCATTCCCTGGCTCAAAACGATCCAGGCGCACCAGGTGGAGATGCGTGAATATGAGTACAGCCCGCTCGTTCAGGTGCAGGGGTGGAGCGCGGTGCCACGGGGGATGGCGCTCTTCGAGACCTTGCTGGTCTTCGAGAACTACCCTTTGGACGCTACATTGGAAGATGCCGGGATCAGCCTGCAAATTTGCGATGTCCACGCTTCTGAACGCACCAATTACCCGCTCACGGTCATCGGTTGCCCCGGTGCGGCGTTGCAGCTGCGCCTGATCTATGATACGCAGCGGTTCGATTCCGCCACTGCCGAGCGGTTACTCAAACATCTCAAGATGCTATTGGAAGGTTTTGCGGCTACGCCCGACGCTACCCTGAGTGAGTTTGCTCTGGTCACGCCTGCCGAGCGGCATACGTGCTTGCACGAATGGAACACGGCAACCCTACACTATCCCAAAGATGCGACGCTGCCACAACTTTTCGAAGCGCAAGTGGCGCGCACTCCGGAAGCCAGCGCGCTTTCCTATCAGGATACGCGCTGGCCCTACGCCGAACTCAATGCCCAAGCCAATCGCCTGGCACATCGCTTGCGCGCGCTGGGCATCGGGCGTGGCGACCTGGTAGGATTGTACATGGAGCCTTCTGGCGAGATGATCGTGGCTATTTTGGGGGTGCTCAAGGCCGGCGCTGCTTACCTGCCGCTGAACACGACCTATCCCGCCGAACGCGTGAGCTTCATGTTGGCTGATGCCACGCCCTCCATCATTATAGTTCAAGAGCAGCTTGCAGCGCAATTGCCGGAAACTCCGGTGCGGATTCTGTACCTGGAACGCGAAGCCGCTCAGGAGACCGCCCCAAGCACTAATCCTGAATCGGTCAACGCTCCAGATGATATTGCCTACATCATCTACACCTCCGGCTCGACCGGCAACCCCAAAGGGGTACAAATCACACATCACAATGTTGCGCGGCTTTTGCGAGCTACTGAGCCTTGGTATCACTTTTCCGAAACGGATGTGTGGTCACTGTTCCACTCTTACGCCTTTGATTTTTCGGTGTGGGAGATATGGGGGGCGTTGCTCTACGGCGGGCGGTTAGCCGTCGTGCCTTACTGGATCAGCCGCGCCCCTCAAGATTTTTACCGCTTTTTGGTGAAGGAGCGGGTTACGGTTCTCAATCAAACTCCCGCGGCCTTTCGGCAGCTGATGCAAGCAGAGACCGAGCTGGAGCAGTTACCCCCATTGCACCTGCGCGTTATCATCTTTGGCGGGGAGCAATTGGATTTCCCCAGCTTGCGCCCCTGGTTCGAGCGGCATGGCGACGCAAGCCCACAGTTGGTCAATATGTACGGCATCACGGAGATCACCGTTCACGCCACCTATCGCCCTGTTACCTGGGCTGATGTTGAAGGCCAGCGCGGGAGTCTCATCGGCGTCCCGATTCCTGATTTGCAGGTCTATCTGCTCGATTCGCAACAACACCTCGTCCCGATTGGCGTGCCGGGAGAGATTTGCATCGGCGGCGCGGGCGTTGCGCTGGGGTATCTCAATCGTCCCGAACTGAATACCGCGCGCTTCATCCCAGATCCGTTCAGTGATGATCCTGACGCGCGGCTCTATCGCTCCGGCGACCTGGCTCGCTATATCCCCGATGGAGATATGGAGTACCTGGGCCGGATGGATTATCAGGTCAAAGTCCGGGGCTTCCGCGTAGAACTGGGTGAGATTGAAGCGCGCTTGGAACAACATCCGCTAGTGCAACAAGCCGTGGTACTGTTGCGCGAAACGTCGCCGAGCGACCAACAACTAGTTGCTTACCTTAAGTTAGTGGAGCATGTAACACTCTCCCTGTCGGAGTTACGCAGCTACCTTCAAGAACACTTACCCGATTATATGGTTCCGGCGGCCTTTGTGTTGCTGGAAACGATTCCGCTTACCCCTAATGGCAAAGTGGATCGCCGGGCCTTGCCCGCACCTGCCGATGCAGCGCTGACGCCGAAACAAGAACTTGTCCTGCCGCGCACGCCTACGGAGGTAACTCTGGCGCAAATCTGGAAGGAGCTGTTGCCAGTGGAGCAGGTGGGTATCCATGACAATTTCTTCGAGTTGGGCGGGCATTCCTTGATTGCGGTGCAGGTTGTCTCGCGCGTGCGGAGCGTGTGGGGCATTGAGCTGCCCATTCGGACGCTCTTCGAAACGCCCACCATTGCCCGCATCGCCGAAGCGGTAGATGCGCTACGCCAGGCGACCGTCGCGCCCGAAACTGAAACCCCAACGATCCAGCCGGTATCCCGCGCGGCGCGGCGCGTCAAACTGACAACACTCAAACCTGCGGAAGACACCACCGAAAGAGGATAACAATGACAGAAACGCACTTACCCGATCCCGAAACCTTTCAAGATGACGAGGCTTATGTCTTCCCGACTTCCTTTGCCCAGCAGCGCCTCTGGTTCCTGGAACAGTTGGTGCCGGGCCTTCCGGTGTATAGCATTCCCGGCGCCGTGCGCATCCGGGGTGCGCTTGATCCAGCGGTATTGGAGCGCAGCCTCAATGAAATCGTCCAGCGTCACGAATCCTTGCGGACCACCTTTATTGAGGTGGAAGGCGAACCGGTGCAGGTCATCCGGCCTGCGCTGACGCTTGTGCTGCCGGTGGTGGATGTGACCGAAGCCCACGCGCCGCGCTATGTGCGCGACGAGGCCGCGCGTTCTTTCGATTTGGCGCAAGGCCCCTTGCTGCGCGCCGTGTTGTTGCGTCTGGCTCCTACCGACCATATCCTGGTTGTGACGATGCACCATATCATTTCTGATGGCTGGTCGCTGGGGGTCTTTGTACGCGAGATTGCCATGCTGTGGGAGGCGTTGGCACATGGGCGACCTTCGCCGCTACCGGAGCTCCCGATCCAGTACGCTGATTTTGCTGTCTGGCAGCGCGAACACTTGCAAGGCGAAACGCTCGACGCGCAGATTCGCTATTGGAAGGCGCAGCTTGCCGGAGCGCCCACACTGCTGGAATTGCCTACCGACCGTCCTCGCCCGGCAGTGCAGACTTTCGTGGGCGCTAAAGTAACCTGGAACTTGTCCGCTAAAATGCTTGCCGCGCTCAAAGCCCTGGGACGTGAAGTGGATGCCTCGCTCTTTATGACGCTCCTGGCGGCCTTTGATGTCTTGCTCTACCGGCTCACAGGGCAGAAAGATATTGTGGTAGGTTCGCCCATTGCCAATCGCAACCGCCCAGAGCTCGAACCGCTTATTGGGTTTTTCGTTAATACCCTGGCATTACGCTCTGACCTTTCCGGCAATCCGACGTTCCGGGAATTGCTCTGTCGTGTACGCGAAACAACATTGGAGGCTTACGCGCATGAGGAACTGCCCTTCGAAAAGCTCGTAGAAGAACTACAGCCAGAGCGCAGTCTTAGTCACACACCACTTTTCCAGGTTGCTTTTACCCTTCAGTCGCAAACTGTCCCAGTAATAGATTCTCCGGGGATTTCCATCCGGCCCTATGAACTAGAGAGCAACGCTGTCAAATTTGATCTTACGCTGGAACTATACGAAAGCGAGGGCGGCCTGGAGGCCATCCTCGATTACAACCGCGATCTCTTCACAGCCGAGACTGCGGAACGCATTCTGGCGCGTTACGAGCTCTTGCTGGAGCGCATCCTAGCCGCGCCTGAGACCCCTCTGTCGGAGCTATCCATCGTTACCGAGACAGAACGACATTTTTTGATTGAGGAGCTTAACTGTACCGCCAGCGATTATCCGCGTGTCCCGATCCACCAGCTCTTTGCCGCACAGGTTGACCGCATACCCGATGCTATTGCCGTGCGGCATGGCGCCGCTACGTTAACCTATCGCCAGCTGGATGAACAGTCCAATCGTCTGGCCCATGCTCTGATTGCGCGCGGTGTACGGTCGGGGACACTGGTGGGTCTCTGTCTGGAGCGCGGCCTCGATTTGATCGTGGGTGTGTTGGGGATTCTCAAAGCGGGTGGCGCGTATGTCCCGCTTGATGCCGATTACCCGCAAGCGCGCTTACGTTTCATGCTCGAAGATGCGCAGTTACCGGTGTTAATAACCCAGGCGACGCTCGCTGAGCGGTTTGCCGGGTATACTGGCGCGGTAGTGCTGATAGACACACATCAGGACAAACTGGCACACCAGTCTACTAGGCCTTCAGTCAATGTAATGACTGACCAACCCATCTGTGTGTTTTACACCTCTGGTTCAACCGGGCGACCTAAAGGGATTGTCATCCCTCACCGCGCCGTCAGTCGTTTGTTGTTCAACACCAACTACATCACGCTTGGCCCAGATGAACGAATCGGGCAGATTGCCAGTACCGCTTTTGATGCTTTTACCTTCGAGATGTGGGGCGCGCTACTGCATGGCGGAACGCTGGTCATTATCGAGCGCGACATTACGCTTGTGCCCCGCGATCTGGCGTTGGAAATCCGTAATCAAGGGATTACCTCACTTTTCCTAACAACCGCACTTTTCAATCAGATTGTGCAAGAAGTACCCCAAACCTTTGCGGGATTGTGCAATGTGTTTGTAGGCGGCGAAGCAGTCACACCCCGTTGGTTACGCACCGCACTGCACCAGGGCGCGCCGCAACGACTCGCAAATCTTTACGGGCCAACAGAAAGTACTACATTTGCCTGTTGGTACCTGGTGGAGGATGTTTCCGAAGCTGCCACGACTGTGCCTATTGGTTGGGCGATCGCCAATACGCAGCTCTATATCTTGGATTCGGATCTGTACCCCGTTCCCATCGGTGTCCCCGGCGAACTCTACATCGGTGGGGATGGATTGGCGTTAGGGTATCTCCATCGCCCGGCACTTACTGCCGAGCGGTTTGTGCCCGATCCCTTTGGTGCGTCGGGGGCACGTCTCTATCGCACTGGCGATGTAGCGCGCTACCGGCCTGATGGCGCAATTGACTTTATCGGGCGGGTTGATTTCCAGGTAAAAATTCGTGGTTTACGTATCGAGTTGGGCGAGATTGAAACAACGCTTGCCCAACATCCAGCGATTAAAGAGGCCCTTGTGTTGGTGCGCGAGGATGTGCCTGATGACAAACGGCTGGTCGCTTACTTCGTGCCGGCTCAACAACCCGCGCCCCCGATGCGCCAGCTGCGCGCCTTCTTGCGTGAGCAACTGCCCGATTACATGATACCCACGGCTTTTGTCATATTGGAAGCTTTCCCCCTTACCCCCAACGGCAAGGTGGATCGTGAAGCACTGCCTGCTCCAGAGCGCGGTAGCACCAGCGCTGATTTTGTTGCCCCGCGCACGCCAACAGAGCAGGCGATAGCCGGCATCTTCGGTACACTGCTAAACGTGCCCCAGGTCAGTGTGAGCGATAATTTCTTCGCTTTGGGAGGGCATTCGCTGCTGGCAACCCAGGTAATGTCACGGATTCGTGAGCACTTTGAGGTGGAAATTCCACTGCGCGCGCTCTTCGAGACGCCCACAGTGGAGGGGCTGGCGCAGGCGGTTGTCACAGCGCAAACCCAGCGCGCAAGCGCGCCGCCTGTGGCGCGTATTGAAGCTGTCGAACGTGGCGATAAAGACCTCGCTGATCTGTTGGATGATTTGCTGTAAGAGCGTTATCGGATTCAGAACTGCAAGTAAAAATTTTTGATGGCTGATTTACTCACACTTATCGAGACCTTAACGCCGGAGAAGCGCCGGGTGCTGGCTGCGCGACTTCGTGAACGGGGACGTGACTACAACGCCTTCCCGCTTTCCTTCGCGCAGCAGCGCATGTGGCTGCTCGATCAGCTGACGCCTGGTTCTCCGGCTTACAACATCCTGGGCGCGGTGCGCATCACCGGGCCAATGCACCGTGCGGAGCTGCTGCGCAGTCTGGAAACGCTCGTGCAGCGCCACGAGGCGCTGCGTACCTGCTTCATCGGGTTAGAAGGTGAACCCTTCCAGGTCATCTTGCCGGAAGTTCCCAGCTCCTTGCCGCTGCTTGATCTTACCGGACTGCCAGTAGAACACCGCGAAGCCGAAATGCTACGCCTGGCTCAAGAAGATGCCCGGCAACCCTTCGATTTACTCCGTGGGCCGCTGTTGCGCACCACGTTGCTCCGGCTTGCCCCGGAGGATCACGTCCTGCTGTTGAGTATGCACCATAGCATTTCCGATGGGTGGTCTATCGGGGTGCTGGTGCAGGAGTTGACCGAGCTATGGCGGGCCTACTGTACCGGGCAGGAGCCGCGCCTGCCCGCGCTTACCCTTCAGTACGCCGACTTCGCGCTCTGGCAACGCGCGCCGGAACAGGAACGCGAGATGGAGCGCCAACTGCACTATTGGCAGGAACGGCTCGCCGGTGCGCCGCCCTTGTTGCCCTTGCCCACCGATCATCCCCGCCTGGTCACGCCTACGTTTCGGGGAGGCGAACAGGTGACCCTATTGCCGCCGACACACGTTGCCGCACTGCGCAACGTGTGTCGTGAGACCGATACGACTCCCTTTATGGCGTTGTTAGCGGCTTTTGCGGCTCTGTTGCAGCGCATCACAGGTGAGAGCGATGTGATAATCGGTTCGCCGATTGCCAATCGCCAACGGGCGGAGCTGGAGGCCCTGGTGGGGTTCTTTGTCAACACCCTGGCTCTGCGGGTGGATATGTCCGAGGCGCATAGCTTCCGTGCGTTACTGGCGCACGTGCGCGAGATCACCCTGGCAGCTTATGAGCATCAAGACTTGCCCTTTGAGCGCTTGGTCGAAGCCTTGCATCCGGAGCGCTCGCTGAACTATGCGCCGCTCTTCCAGGTGATGTTCGTCCATCAAGAGGGCCGGGTCAACTTTGATGTGCCGGGCATTGCCATTCGGCCTTTTTCGTTGCCCAGCGCCCTGACAAAGTTTGATCTGACGCTGGTAACGGTAGATCGAGACGCAGATATAGAAGTCACTCTGGAATATAACACCGATCTTTTCGATGCAGAAACGGCGGCCCGGCTATTGGCGTACTTCAAAACCTTGCTCATGGCAGCGTTGGCTGCTCCAGACCACGCCATTGCCGATCTTCCCCTGCTCTCTGCCGAAGAACAAGCGCAACTTCTGGCTTGGGCAGTCGCCCCCGAATCTTATCCGCAGATGGATACTATTCCGGCACTTTTCGCGGATACCGTGGCCGTCTACGCCACTGTCCCGGCGCTAGTGTGGGAGAATGGACAGTTCACCTATGCCGACCTCGACGCGCGGGCCAATCGCCTGGCGCACAGATTGCGGGAGGCCGGTTTGCGCCGGGGCGGGATGGTCGGGCTGTATGCAGACCGCACGCCCGTGCTTATCGTAGGGATGTTGGGGATTCTTAAGGCCGGGGGCGCGTATTTGCCGCTCGATCCGGATTATCCCGCCGCGCGCCTGGCCTATATGCTCACCGATAGTGGCGTGCAATTGGTAGTGGGACAGCGCGACCTGGACGCGGCGCGCATCGCCGGGCCGGATGTGCTCTGGCTCGCTGCTGACACAAACGATCTTGCTGGATTGGACACCGCTCCCCCGCTCGATCTGACGCCGGATGATTTGGCCTATATCATCTATACCTCCGGTTCCACGGGGCAGCCCAAAGGTGTGCTTGTGCCGCATCGGGGCGTGATCAACTTCTGCCGTGTGCGCCACGCGCCTTATCCAATCATCTCTGGGGATCATGTCTTGCAATTCGCTTCCCCTAGCTTTGATGCAGCCGTGGCCGAAATTTTCCCGGCGTTACTGAACGGGGCAACCCTTTATTTGCCTCCTGCGGCGGGGCTGCGACCAGGGCCGGAGTTCATAGATTACCTTTCCCGGTATCGAATCACGCACGTGACTTTACCGCCTTCAGCCCTGGCGGTATTGCCTGATGCGGCCCTCCCCGCATTGCGCACTATTATCTCTGCCGGAGAAGCCTGCCCCGCCGAGATTGTTGACCGCTGGGCACCGGGGCGGCATTTTTACAATGCTTATGGCCCAACTGAGGTGACAGTCTGTGCCACCTACGCCGAAGTATCACCCGGCAGTGGCCCGCCCCCGATTGGCGGCCCGCTCGCCAATCAGCGGGTGTATGTGCTGGATGCGCGCGGGCAGCTCGCGCCGGTAGGGGTGTTCGGCGAGCTCTATGTGGGCGGGGTGGGCGTGACCTGGGGCTACTTAGGGCGCGCGGCACTCACTGCTGAACGCTTCGTGCCGGATGCGTTTTCCACCGAGCCAGGGGCGCGCCTCTATCGTACCGGCGATGTGGTACGTTGGCGGGCGGATGGGCAGTTGGAATTCCTGGGGCGCAGCGACCATCAAGTAAAGGTGCGCGGGTTCCGGGTGGAATTGGGCGAGGTGGAAGCAGCGTTGCGCGCACAACCCGGCGTACAGGATGCGGTGGTGATTGCGCGCCAGGGCCAGCTGATCGGCTATGTGACGCCGGAGCCGGGTATGGCCCTGGAAGGCGCAGTCTTGCGCACCGCATTGGAGCAGCGCCTGCCCGCTCATATGCTCCCGGCTATCATCATGCCCCTGGCAGCACTGCCCCTCACACCCAACGGCAAGGTGGATCGTGCCGGCTTGCCCGCGCCAGTGTGGGCGGATGCAACGCAATATGCCCCTCCGGAAACGCCAGAGGAAGCACTAGTAGCCGGTATCTGGCAAGAGGTGTTGGGGCTGGAGCGGGTGGGCCGCGATGCCGATTTCTTCGCGCTAGGCGGTCACTCGCTGCTGGCAACTCAGGCTATCTCACGGGTAAATGCGGCGTTAAGCCTGAATTTGCCACTACGTATGCTGTTTGAATCGCCCACTGTGGCGGGTTTCGCGCAGCGCGTGATAGAAGCGCGACGGACTACGCAACAGGTTGCATTGCCACCGCTCTATCCCCTTGCGCGCACAGAAGCTCTCCCGCTCTCTTTTGCACAGCAACGGCTCTGGTATTTGGATCAACTTCTGCCCGGTACAGCGCTCTACAATTTGCCTGCTGCGGTGCGTTTTCAGGGCGATTTCGATCCGGTGCTTCTGGAACGCAGCCTCAACACTGTCATTGCACGCCATGAAGCCTTGCGCACGACGTTCCGGACGGTGAACGGCCATCCAATGCAACTTGTGGCCCCGACACTCCACATCACGTTGCCGGTGGTTGATGTGCGCGACCTGCCGCGCACCGAACATGCAGCGGTTATCCGCGCGCGGTTCGGGGCAGAAGCGGCGCGCTCCTTCGATTTGGAATACGGCCCATTGATTCGTGGCGTGCTATTGCATCTCGCCACCGAAGAGTACATCCTGTTACTGACGATGCACCATAGCATCTCAGATGGCTGGTCTATGGGAGTCTTGGTGCGCGAATTGGCCGCCGGGTATGCGGCTTTCGCTGCTGGCGCGCTCCCGATGTTGCCGCCGCTGCCTATCCAGTATGCCGATTTTGCCGCGTGGCAGCGCGCCTGGCTCCAGGGCGAGACGCTTGATCGTTACATTGCCTATTGGAAGGAGCAGCTCGCCGGAGCGCCGGAATATCTCGATTTGCCCACCGACCGTCCGCGCCCCTCACAACAGAGCTTCCGTGGCGCGGCCCTTTCCTTCGCATTAGCGGAGCCTCTCACCGCCGACCTCAAGGCTCTGAGCCGCCGCGAGGGCGCGACGCTCTTTATGACGCTCCTGGCTGCTTTTGCCGCCTTGCTTGCGCGCTATGCCCATCAAGACGAGCTCCTGATTGGCACACCGATTGCCAACCGTAACCGTACCGAGATCGAAGACCTGATTGGTTTCTTCGTCAACACGCTGGTGCTGCGGATTGATCTTTCCGACGCACCTACGTTCCGCACGCTGTTGGCGCGTGTGCGGGAGACTGCGCTCGAAGCTTATGCGTATCAGGATTTGCCCTTTGAAGCGCTAGTGGATGCCTTGCACGTCGAACGCACTCTGGATCGTAACCCACTCTTCCAGGTGATGTTCAGCGTTCAGAACACGGCGCGGCCCGTTGTGGCTGGCCCTCTCACTGTGGAACCGTTGGAATTCCCGGTGGAGACCTCCAAGTTTGATCTCTCTTTCACGGTGGTGGAAGAAGCGGTGGGCATGAGCGGGACATTGGTCTACAACACCGACCTTTTCATGGAAGAGACCGTTGCGCGCTTGTTGGTACACTATGAGACGTTTTTAGCTGCGGCTTTAGCTGAGCCAGACCGCCCAGTCACGGCCCTGTCGCTGCTCACGGCAAACGAACGCGCTGCGTTGCTGCACCGTGAAGCAGCGCCATCGCTCGCGCCTGTACCGTCCGTGCCGCTTGCGTTTGCAACGCAGGCGGCGCATACGCCTGATGCACCCGCGATTATCTGGGGAGATACTACGCTCACTTACGCTGAACTGGCTCAACGCGCCGCGCAATTGGCTCAACACTTGCGCGGGTTGGGGATAGACCCGGAAGCTACCGTAGGCGTGTGTCTGGAATCCACGCCGGAGTTGCTCGTGGGACTGCTCGGCGTCCTGATGGCTGGAGGCGTGTATGTACCCTTGGCCTCCACCGACCCTCCAGCCCGGCAGGCTTACATACTGGAGGATGCGCGCATTGCCGCGCTGGTGACGACAACCGCGTTGGCAGCACGTTTGCCAGAGGGGCTGCCGAATGTGGTACGGCTTGATGCGGACGTGAAGCGCATCGCTGCCTGTCCCATAACCCCGCCGGCGCTTTCCTTGCATCCCGACAACGCAGCCTATGTCATTTACACGTCCGGCTCCACCGGGCAGCCCAAAGGCGTGGTGGTCTCACATCGCAGCTTGAGTACCTACCTGGACTGGATCAACCGGGTATTGCTATCTCCGCCGGTACGCCTGCCAGCGTTGACCACCCCGGCATTCGATGCGTCGCTCAAACAGTTGTGCGCCCCACTGCTGCGCGGTGATGTCGTGTGGCTGCCAGAACGCGATGTCTCTCCCGAACATCTATTGCAGATGTTAGCCGCCTACCCGGAAACCGCCATCAACTGTGTTCCGGCACTCTGGCAAGCCTTGCTTGATGCTCTGGAGCGCGGCGCGGCATCGCCAGGGGCACGGCTCAAGAAAGTGTTGTTGGGTGGGGAAGCGTTGCCCTTTGCACTCGTGGCGCGCACCCGGCGGCATTTCCCCGCAGCGGAAATCTGGAACGTGTACGGGCCGACCGAGACCACGGCCAATGCTACCGTAGATTGTGTGGTGGATGATGTCATCACGATTGGACAGCCGCTCGATTACGCGCGCATCTATGTGGTGGATGGAAAATTACAGCTGGTTCCAGCAGGGCTTCCCGGTGAGTTACTTATCGGCGGGATAGGGATAGCGCGCGGCTATCTCAACCGCCCGGTGCTCACGGCTGAGCGTTTTATCCCTAATCCCTTCTCTGGTGAACCCGGGGCGCGACTCTATCGCACCGGCGACCGGGTGAAGTTGCTTGCCGATGGGCGGCTGGTCTTTTTGGGCCGCACCGATGCGCAGGTAAAGTTCCACGGCTATCGCATTGAATTAGGCGAAATCGAAGCGGCCCTGACAACCCATCCGGCAGTGATTGAAGCGGTGGTCATGTTGCGCGACGCTACTGGGGGTGAACCGCAGCTTGTCGCTTATATTGTTCCAGACTTCTCCCTATCGCCTGATGTGGTACAATTGCGCCAATATTTGCGCGGGCGGTTGCCAGATTACATGATCCCTGCCGCTTTTGTGCTGCTGCCACATTGGCCGCTTACGGCTGCTGGTAAGGTGGATCGCCGGGCGCTTCCTGTACCGGAGGTGTCGCGCATACAGGAAGATTATGTTGCTCCGCGTACCTCGGTTGAAGAGCTGCTGGCGGAAGTCTGGGCTGCCCTCCTGGGTGTAGAGCAAGTAGGCATCCATGACAATTTCTTTGCATTGGGCGGCGATTCGCTCCTGAGTTTGCAAGTCATTGCCCAGGCCGGAAATCTTGGTATCCATTTGACGCCTCGGCAGTTCCTTGAATATCAAACGGTGGCGGAGCTGGCAGCTGTTTGTAGCGATGGGGTGCTGATTCAGGCTGATCAGGATGCCGTAGTAGGGCCAGTCCCGCTCACGCCCATCCAGCGGCGATTTTTAGCGCAGCTCCCGCCGCATCCTGCGCATTGGAACCAGGCCCTGTACCTGGAGTTGCGCTGTGCGCTCAGCCCACAGCAGCTGCGACAGGCTGTCAAAGCCCTGTGGCGACACCACGATGCGCTACGCTTGCATTACATTCGCACTGAGGCGGAGGGTTGGCAACAGGTTGCCTGGTCGCCAGAGGTTGAGCCAGCATTTACTGTTCACGATTTATCCGCTGAACCAGCCACGACGCTGGCGCGCGCGCTGGAATCCGCTTGTGATGCTGCCCATGCCAGCCTCGACCTGAGCGCCGGGCCGTTGCTGCGCGTCGTCTACTTCGATCTAGGCGTGGATCGCCCGGTACGTCTGCTCATCGTGGCGCACCACCTGCTGGTGGATGCTTTCTCTTGGCGCGTGTTGCTGGAAGACTTGGAGACCGCCTGCCGCCAGCTCAGCGCGGGGCGTGTCATACGCTTGCCGCGTAAGACAACGGCGTTTAAGGCCTGGGCTGAGCGGCTTGTTGACCTGGCACACGCACCGGAACTGCGCACCGAATCGGATTATTGGCGCAAGGCTGTGCGTAAACCGGTGGCGGAGCTGCCGGTAGATCGGCCTGAAGGAGTATCGCATAATACAGTTGCCGCAGCCCGTACATTGGAAGTTGCATTGACGCCGGAAGAGACAGCGATGCTGCTGCACGATTTGCCGGTTGCCTATCCTGAAGCGCGCATCGAAGACGCGCTATTGGCGGCGCTGGGGCAGACCTTCACTGCGTGGACGGGCCAGACGCAAACCTGGGTGGAGCTCGAAAGTCATGGGCGCGAAGCACGTTTCGACGACATCAATTTGACGCGCACGGTGGGTTGGTTTACAGCACTCTATCCGTTTTGCATCGAGATGCGCCGCGACAGCCGCCCAGACGCAGCGTTGAAGGCCGTGCTCGCTGCACGTCGAGAAGTTCCCGGTGATGGGCTGAGTTATGGTTTGTTGCGGTATCTGGGTGACGCGCGCGTCTCTCAGGCTCTAAGCGCTGGCGCAGCCCCGCCGATCCGTTTCAATTATCTCGGTCAAACGCACCAGGGCGTGACCGGTCTGACCTGTTTTGCCCCCGTGGATGAACCTTCGGGCGCGCCGCAGGCCCTAGACGCGCCGCGTTCGGTGCTTTTTGAGATCACAGCGGCAGTAGTTACGGGCTGTTTACGGATTTCCTGGCGCTATCCAGCGCCGGCCTATACCGAAGAAACCGTGGCATTTCTGGCACGTCGACATACGCGCGTATTGGGACAAATCGCGGCAGAGAGTCAGACCCGCGCGGCAGAGGAGCATACCCGCACCAAGCCGTTGGCCTGGTTGCAGCAGCAGGCACGCGGGATGGCTTTGCTCCCGGCCCAGTTGCGGGTATGGGTACGCGGTGCGCGCGGCACCGAGCGCCATCTAGTCGCGCTGCAACGCTCCGGCACACACCCGCCCCTCTTCTTGATGCATCCGGCCGGCGGTGAAGTCCTGTGCTACATGGCGCTGACGCGCTATTTGGGCCGCGAGCAGCCCGTATATGGGCTAGAGGCGGTGGGGCTGCGTGGCGAGCGCCCTCACCTTACAAAAATCGAAGGGATGGCGGCGGAGCACATCGCCGCAGTGCGTTCAGCACAACCGGAAGGCCCATACTATTTGAGCGGCTGGTCTTTTGGCGGCCTGTTAGCTTTTGAAATGGCCCGACAATTGCAGTCTGCCGGGCAGCCAGTCGCCTTTCTCGGCTTGATTGATACCGGCACGCCGGGGTATCTCCCGCCGGATTTCAATATCGTGTTGATCGAAGCTGTTATAGCATGGTTAGAGGGCAATCACCGGCGCAAGCTGGGGATTGCTACTGCCGATTTGCGTCGTTTTGCGCCGCAGGAGCAGTTGGATTATGTGCTCACACGGGCGCGGGCGACCGGCGTCTGGCTGCCAGAACGCGAGGTAGAAGCGATCCGGCGTCAGGTTACTATTCATCAGGCCAATATGGAAGCGCAACGCGGGTATGCTCCGGGCGTTTATCCTGGCGAACTGACGTTCTTCCGCGCCGCCGAAATTGGCCCACGGCGTATGGAGGTGGAACATCCAGATTTTGTAGACCCTGATTGGGGCTGGGGGCGGTATACGAGCACCCCCGTTAAGCGGCACACGATTCCTGGACATCACGAAACTGTGATTGAAGCGCCACATGTACAGGTTTTGGCCCAGGCCCTCCACGCCGCTCTCGAACGGGGTCGCGCAACGTCGCCCCCCGCAGAAGCAGCTGTCAATCAATCCCGACAATCGTTCAATCCGTTGAATTTCATCTCAAAGAAAAAACAACCTTAAGGAGGAAGACCCATGGAAGAGCCACGTTACAACTGGAAGGACATCATCATTTCGGCCATTCTGATCTTCATATTGCCGCTTGTTATCAATCTAGCGATTACGTTCTCTTATGGCATGATTGTCGGCTTTCAATCGCGGGGGGATGCGGCAGTCATTGAAGAGACCGTCGGCGCATTTGCGTCTTCGATTCCATTCCTTGTCTTAATGCTTCTGGTAACGGGGGGCATCGTCTTTTGGCGCGGGCGGCTACTGCGCGACAAAGTCTCTGCTCCCTTACACAACGCGCTGATTATGGCGGTGATTGCTAAAGTCATCCACAGCATTGTGATTGTTACCCAGTCCACAGATCTCGGTTTTACGCTTCCCTGGTTAGTGGCCGATTGGATTATTTCTTTGGTAGCGGCTTATTTCTCTGCAACGGTTGGCGGTGCGGGGCAAGAAGCCTGAGATTGATTATCCTTGTAAATAACGCCGTAATTTGAGCGGTAGTTCAAGGTGTGTTTGCTGACCTTGAACTACCGCTGGTGACATGAAGTATGCCTGATCTCTATGCACTCGTCGAAAAACTAACACCGGAGAAACGCCGGACACTGTCCGCGCGCCTCAAGGAACGCGGACGTGATTATAATGCCTTTCCGCTTTCCTTTGCGCAGCAACGCCTCTGGTTTTTGGAACAGCTTGCGCCCGATTCTCCCATGTACAACATTCCTGTGGGCCTGCGCTTTACTGGACATATGGACAATGAAGCGCTCCAATCAGCGCTGGATGCGGTGGTACGACGGCATGAAGTGTTACGTACCACATTCTTAGGGCTTGAAGGCGAACCCTTCCAAATAGTGCATCCGCCAGCCGCCGCCGTGTTGCCTGTGATAGATTTACGCGCACTGCCCACGCCCGCGCGAGAGGCTGCGGTGTTGGATCATGCGCAGGAAGAAGCGCACCAGCCCTTTGATTTGGCGCAAGGGCCGCTGTTACGAGCCAAATTATTGCTTGTGGCAGACGATGAGCGGGTATTGCTTATCACGATGCACCACATCATCTCTGATGGGTGGTCCGTTGGGGTATTGATTCGTGAGCTGACCGCTTTCTGTTGGGCTTATTACGCGCAAGGCTCTCCCCCTCCCGATTTGTCCATCCAGTATGTGGATTTTGCTATCTGGCAACGCGCGCCAGAGCAAATTGCGGCTCTGGCGCGCCAATTGGCGTACTGGAAAGCACAGCTCACTGGCGCACCGTCCTTGTTGTCGCTGCCAACCGATGCCCCCCGTCCTCCCCTTCAGACCTATCGGGGCGCGAAGGTTTATCGCTTCTTGCCCCCCACATTAGTAGAGCGTGTGGATGCACTGGTACACGCTACCGATACCACGCGCTTTATGGCCCTGTTGACCGCGTTTGTTGCGCTTTTGCACCGGATCACCGGGGAAGCGGATATAGTCGTGGGGACCACCATTGCTAATCGCCAACGCGCCGAATTGGAGGCGCTTATTGGCTTCTTCGTCAACACGCTGGCTTTGCGGATGGATCTCTCCGGCACTCCCACTTTCCACGCTATGTTAGCACGCGTGCGTGAAGTTACCCTGGTCGCTTATGAGCATCAAGACTTGCCCTTTGAGCGGTTGGTGGAAGAAATGCACCCAGAGCGCAGTCTTAGCCATCCCCCGATCTTTCAGGTGATGTTCACTTACCAAAATTTGCCGGTTCAGGTAGCGCCAATCGCAGGGCTGGACATTGACATTCTCGATCTGCATGGGGATATTGCTAAATATGATGTCACCTTCGCCGTAACCGAGTTGCGCGAGGGAATTCGGGTAGCGCTGGAATACAACACTGACCTCTTTAGACCAGAAACAGCCACGCGCTGGCTGAGTCACTTTGAGACATTGCTTGACGCGGCAGTGGCAGCTCCAGAGCATCCCCTCGTTGATCTTCCCTTGCTTTCTCTTGCGGAACGCACGCGCCTTTTAACCTGGGCTGTCGCGCCTGCGCCCTATCCGCAGGCTCACACTATCCCCGCGTTCTTTGCGGAGACGGTTGCTACCAACGCCGTCGTTCCGGCATTGGTCTGGGAGGATGGGCAATTTACCTATGCTGACCTCGATGCGCGCGTCAATCGCCTGGCGCATGCTTTGCGCCAGGCCGGTCTACGTCGCGGTGACATCGTGGGGCTTTACACGCAACGCACCCCAGCCCTTGTCGTGGGGCTGTTGGGAATTCTCAAGGCTGGGGGCGCATATTTGCCGCTCGATCCGGATTATCCCGCCGCGCGCCTGGCCTATATGCTCGCCGACAGTGGCGCGCAATGGGTGGTAGGGCAGCGCGGCCTGGATGCGGCGTGCATCGTTGGCCCGGAAGTGTTGTGGCTTGATGCTGAGGTGAACGGGCTTGACGGGGCGGACACCCCGCTTGCACTTGATGTAACACCGGATGATCTGGCCTATATCATTTACACCTCCGGCTCTACCGGGAAACCTAAAGGCGTGCTTGTCCCCCACCGGGGAGTGGTCAATCTCAGCGAGGCGTGGCATCATGCTTTTGGGATTACTTTAGGAAGTCGGGTGTTGCAGTTTTCATCCCCCAGTTTTGATGCTGCCGTGTCCGAAATCATTCCGGCGCTCTTGTATGGAGCGACGTTATATCTGGCCGATACGGATACCCTGCGCCCCGGGCCTGAATTCCTGGCCTACCTGGAACGCCACGCGATTACACATGTCACATTACCGCCTTCAGTATTGGCCGCGCTGCCCGACGTGGAACTACCGGCATTGCAAAGCATTCTCTCTGCCGGAGAAGCCTGTTCGGTGGAATTAGTTAACCGCTGGGCGCAAGGCCGCCATTTCTACAATGGCTATGGCCCAACCGAAGTAACAGTCTGTGCCACTTACGCTGAAGTATTTCCTGGTGCGAGTAGCCCGCCGATTGGCGGCCCGCTCGCCAATCAGCGGGTGTATGTGCTGGATGCGCGCGGGCAGCTCGCGCCGGTAGGGGTGTTCGGCGAGCTCTATGTGGGCGGGGTGGGCGTGACCTGGGGCTACTTAGGGCGCGCGGCACTCACTGCTGAACGCTTCGTGCCGGATGCGTTTTCCACCGAGCCAGGGGCGCGCCTCTATCGTACCGGCGATGTGGTACGTTGGCGGGCGGATGGGCAGTTGGAATTCCTGGGGCGCAGCGACCATCAAGTAAAGGTGCGCGGGTTCCGGGTGGAATTGGGCGAGGTGGAAGCAGCGTTGCGCGCACAACCCGGCGTACAGGATGCGGTGGTGGTGGCACGCCAGGGGCAACTTATCGGCTATGTGACGCCGGAGCCAGGCATGGCTCTGGAAGGCGCAGTCTTGCGCACTGCATTGGAGCAGCGCCTGCCCGCTCATACGCTCCCGGCTATCATCATGCCCCTGGCAGCACTGCCCCTCACGCCCAACGGCAAGGTGGATCGTGCCGCCTTGCCTGCGCCGGTGTGGGCTGGCACAGCCGCGTATACCCCGCCAGAAACGCCAGAGGAAGTGCTGCTGGCAGATATCTGGCGCGAGGTGTTGGGCGTGGCGCAAGTAGGCCGCGACGCCGATTTCTTCACGCTAGGTGGTCACTCGCTGCTGGCAACGCAGGCCGTCTCGCGGATCGCTTCGGCGCTGGCGGTGAATCTACCGTTGCGGGCCATCTTCGAGTCGCCAACCCTGCGCGGGCTGGCGGCGCAGGTGCGTGCCGCGCGACAGGAGGCCGCTGGAATCGTGTTACCTCCCATCACCCAGGTAGATGGGGCCATACCACAGCCACTGTCGTTTGCACAACAACGCTTGTGGTATCTGGAGCAACTACTGCCGGGAACCGGCATGTACAATCTACCCGCTGCCGTGCGTCTTGCTGGGCCACTTGACGCAGATGTGATGGCGGCGGCGCTCAATGCCGTCATCACGCGCCACGCCAGCTTGCGCACCACCTTCCACGCGGAAGAGGGCAAGCCCTATCAACAAATTGCTCCAGCAGAAACGGTAGCCTTGCCAGTAGTGGATTTGTCACTGATCGCGGATTCAGACTTGGCCTTGCAAGAGCAACTGCGAACCGAGGCCTATACCCCCTTCGATTTGCAAACCGGGCCGTTGATTCGTGGGACGCTCTTCCATTTGGGCGAAGCGCAACACGTTTTATTGCTCACGCTGCATCATATCATCTCTGATGGTTGGTCTATGGGAGTGCTGGTACGGGAATTGATCGCCTGTTATCGCGCGTTAGCCCTAGGATCGGCAATTCCGCTGCCTGAACTTGCGGTGCAATACGTTGACTTTGCTGCGTGGCAGCGCGAATTTTTGACGGGCGACTCGCTGGAACATGCCCTGGCGTATTGGAAGGCGCAATTGACCGGTGCGCCGGAATTACTCGCCTTGCCGCTCGATTTCCCGCGTCCTGTTGCACCAGCCTATACAGGACAGCAATTGCACTTCACTGTAGCTGAGCCGGTAGTGGTTGCGTTGCGCGCCCTGGCTGCCCGGGAAGGCGTCACGCTCTTCATGGTGTTGTTGGCAGCTTTTGATGTGTTGTTAGCGCGGCTCTCTGGGCAGCAGGACATCCTTGTAGGTACGACGCTTGCCAATCGTCAGCGGGTGGAGTTGGAACCGCTTATTGGCTTCTTTGTGAACACGCTGGTTTTGCGAGCCGATCTCTCCGGCAACCCCACTTTCCGCGAAGTGCTGACCCGTATCCGGGAAATGACCTTGGATGCTTACGCACATCAACATGTTCCCTTCGAGCTGGTGGTGGATGCGGTGCATCCTCAGCGCGACCTGGGCCGCAATCCGCTCTTCCAGGTAATGTTCATGCTACAGAATGCGCCGCAGACATCGCTCAATATCCATGAACTGGTGATTGAGCCACTGGAGATCCCGGTGACAACGGCGGAGTTCGATCTGACGCTGGCGTTGACGGAGACGCCTGCCGGGCTTTCGGGGACCTTGGAGTACAGCACGGAGCTCTTCCAGCCAGTAACGATGGAACGCTTCATCGCCCGTTTTGAACAGCTAACGGCAGTGCTCCCAATGCTGCTCGATCAACGACTGACCGCCCTTCCGGTGTTACTAGCGGAAGAATTACAACGCTTATGTGGCCCTTGGGCTGGGCGCAGCAGTCCCTTGACCGGCGGATTGGTTCACGAACGCTTCGCAGTACACGCACAACGCGCTCCGGAAGCTGTGGCGGTAGTCTGGCAGACCACCGCGCTCACCTATGGCGATGTGAACGCGCGCGCCAATCGGTTAGCCTGGGCTTTACACCAACAGGGCGTTGGGCCTGATACTCTGGTAGGCATTTTCATGGAGCGCTCCCCGGAAGTCTTGGTCGCGGTGCTGGGCGTGCTCAAAGCCGGCGGGGCCTATTTGCCGCTCGATGTCAGCTATCCCCCGGAACGCCTGGCCTTCATGTTGGCAGATGCGCAGCCTACAGTCGTACTGACGACGGAGGCCGCTGCCAACAGATTGCCCGCTACCGTTGCCCGTATCATGCGCCTCGACAGCGATCCGGCTATAGCGGCTGCACCAGACGCCACGCCCCCGGCAGTGGTTATCCCCGAAGATAGTCTGGCGTATGTGATTTACACGTCCGGGTCTACTGGTCAGCCCAAGGGGACCTTATTGACGCATCGCGGCCTGCGGCACGGGGTAGAAGCGTGGGCGGAAGCCTACGCGCTCGATAATACGCGCTGTTTCTTGCAGATGGCGAGTTTTTCCTTCGATGTTTTTACCGAGGATTGGATTCGCACGCTCTGTTTCGGTGGGCGGCTGGTACTTTGCCCACGCGAGCTGCTGCTCGATCCGGCGCAAGTGTACGCGCTGTTACAGCAGGAGCGGATAGATAGTGCCGAATTTGTCCCTGTACTTATTCGGGGTTTGATGGACTACCTGGAAACGTCGGGGCAGCGGCTCGATTTCATGCGGCTGGTGATTGTGGGTGCCGATGTCTGGTACGGGCGGGAATACGCGCGCCTACGCACGTTGTGCGGCCCTCAGATCCAGGTGGTCAACTCTTATGGGGTAACTGAGGTCACAATTGACAATCTCTACTTTGACGCTGCTCCCGAAGGGTTGGATGCGGCTGCGCCAACGCCCATCGGACGGCCTTTCACGCATACACAAGTGTACATTCTGGATGCGCGCGGCGAACCGGCTCCGATTGGGACTGTGGGCGAGCTCTACATCGGCGGGGCGGGGGTAGCGCGGGGCTATCTGGGGCAACCGGGACTGACGGCTACCTGTTTTGTACCCGACCATCTGTCTGGCGTACCGGGGGCACGGCTCTATCGCACTGGCGATGTGGCGCGCTTCACGGCAGAAGGGCAGGTAATATTCCTGGGGCGCAGCGATGCGCAGGTGAAGGTGCGCGGTTATCGCATCGAACTGGGCGAAATCGAAGCGGTGCTCGAAACTGCGCCGGAAGTGCAGGAAGCAGTCGTGGTGGCCCGGCAGAGCGGCGAGGCGACCTTCCTGGCAGCTTACGTTGTACCGGTTTCTGGCGCACAGCCAACGGCACACGCTTTGCGTGATTGGGTCGCGCAACGGTTGCCCGATTACATGACACCGGGCGCGTTTATGGTCTTGGATGCGTTGCCCGTCTCACCTTCCGGCAAAGTGGATCGGCAGGCCTTGCCGGAGCCAGAGCGAATGCGCGATACCGCGCGGCCCTTTATTGCGCCCACCTCCCCCAAAGAGGAAATCCTGGCGGCGATCTGGGCGCGCGTGCTTGGCGTAGAACACGTTGGCGTGCACGACAGCTTCTTCGAGTTGGGGGGCGATTCGCTCATCAGTATGCAAATTATCGCGCAGGCCAACCGCGCGGGTTTGAAGCTTACACCGAGGCAGTTCCTGGAGCACCAGACTGTGGCGGAACTTGCAGCGGTGGCCGAAGAAGTAGAACATCTGCAAGCCGCGCAGGGCGTTGTGACCGGCGCTGTACCTTTGACACCCATCCAGCGGCTTTTCTTCGAGCGAGATTTTGCCGTGCCACAGCACTGGAATCAGGCCGTGCTCCTGGAAGTGCGCGAAGCGTTGCCGGTGGCGGTGCTGACGCAGGCAATCCGGGCTGTGTTCGAGCATCACGACGCGCTGCGGTTGCGTTTCTACCGGGAGGCGGATCAGGTGCGCCAGGTCAATATGCCGCTCGGTGAGACAGACCCTCTCACGGTGGTGGATTTGACAGACATTCCCGCTGTGGAGCAGGAGGCCGCGCTCGCAGCACATGCAACTGAAGCGCAAGCCAGTCTCGATTTGGAACGGGAAATTGCCCACTGTATCTATTTTGTGGGCGGTGTCGCGTCGCCCGGTTGGCTGCTGTTCGTCATTCACCATCTCGCCGTGGATGGGCTTTCGTGGCGCATTTTGGTCGAGGATTTGGAGACAGCTTGTCAACAGGCTATGCGCGGGCAGCCGGTGCAACTCTCGTTTAAGACAACGGCGTTCAAGCAGTGGGCTGAGCAGCTTCAAGCGTATGCAGATTCGGTGGTGTTGCGGAAAGAGACCGCCTATTGGGTGGAGCAGGCGCGCAAGACTCCGGCGCCGCTGCCGGTAGATTATCCTGAAGGGCAGCTGGCAAACACGGTGGCAACCGCTGCAACCGTATCCGTAACCCTGGATGAGATCGAAACGCGCGCGCTATTGCAAGAGGCCCCGACGGCTTATGGCGTGCAAATCAACGCGGTGCTCTTGACCGCGTTGGCGCAGGCGTTGGAGCAGTGGACTGGCGCGCGGCGGTTCCTGGTTGATTTGGAGGGGCATGGCCGGGAAGACCTCTTTGCCGGGGTGGATGTTTCACGAACAGTGGGATGGTTCACCGTTGTTTATCCGCTACTGCTAGAACTTAGACATCGGGACAATCTCGAAGAGGCCATCCAACGCACTCAGAAGCAACTTGATACCGCGCCGTATCACGGCATTGGCTATGGGGTATTGCGGTATTTATCCACCGGGGCGGGGGGAGTGGATGAACTGCGCCAGCAGCCGTCCGCCGCAATTAGTTTTAACTATTTAGGGCAGTATGACCCTGGGTTAACGGGTTTGCAGTTGTTTGGGCTATCGCAGCTCTCGCCCGGCGCAACACAGGCTGCTGACAATCAGCGTGAGTATCTGATCGAAGTGAGCGGAATGGTGGTGGAGGGGCGAATGCGCTGGGAGTGGCGCTATAGCCGGGCGGTACATGATGCGGCGACCATCGAAGCGTTGGCGTCCGGATACCGTGCTGCGCTGCTGGCGCTACTTGTGCAGTGCAGCGCAGCGGTGGCGGCGCGCCATCCTTCGCCTGTGCGGGTGGTGCTGGCTCAATCCCGCGCCGCATTGACCGGCGCAGCCTTGATGTTCGGGCATGTCAGCATGATGGTGCGACGGCGCTTGGCAGCTCGCCATGGCTCCAACGTGCTCACGATACAGGGGCGCGGCGAATTGCTCCCGCTATTCCTGGTGCATCCGGCAGGCGGGAATGTGCTCTGTTATATGAAGTTGGCCCGGCGTTTGGGCTACGAGCGCCCCGTGTATGGCCTGGAAGCGTTAGGATTGGATGATGATGCCCCCTTGTTGAAGAATATCGTGGAGATGGCCCGCCGCTACATTGCGGCAATGCGCGAAGTGCAACCGCAGGGGCCTTACTATCTCGGCGGCTGGTCGTTTGGGGGTGTGGTAGCCTTCGAGATGGCGCGCCAATTGCAGGCGCGCGGTGAGCGCGTGGATTTTCTGGGACTGATTGATGTGTCTGCACCGGGATATATCCCTGACGAATTCCATATCACACTGATGCAGTCGTTGGTGGCCTGGATCGAGCAAGCACACCGCAAACCCCTCCCGCTTGATTGGGATGCTCTGGCGGCAGTTCCGTCAGAGGCGCAGCTGGAGCAGGTATTGGCGCAGGTGCACGCTGCCGGTATCGGGATTCCGGAGCGCGAGCTGACCGTGATGAAGCGCCAGGTGTTGATGCACGTCACTAATGTGGAGGCCGCGGAGAGCTATGTGCCGGGGCAGTACACCGGGCCACTCACAATGTATCGCGCGCGTGATGCTGGTCCGCGTGGCCTGGATACGGGCCATCCCGATTATGATGATCCAACGTGGGGCTGGCAGCGGTACACAGCTCAACCGGTGCAAGTCTACCCGATCCCTGGACATCACGAAGTATTGTTGGATGAGCCGTATGTGCAGGAGCTGGCGCGCGCGGTAGCAGATTCGTTGCCGGCAGCGCCTTCCGTTTCGCTGCAACCGGTGCCGCAGCCAGGGCCGCGTCGCATATCCGTGATGGCTACTCTGGGCGCGTTAGCCATCATGCAATTCTTGGTCAATATCGGTGCAGGATTGGGCTATGGTATCGTGTTGTTGTCGCAGTGGGTCGAGAGCGGCGCGCCGACGGGCTGGTCTACGCTGCGAGTCTCAGCGTTTGCAACAGCCACGCTGACCAACAGCATGGCGACCGGAGCTGCGCTGGAACGTCCCGATGGGAGGTTCTGGGTCTGGTGCGGTGTGTTGTTGTGTATGTTAGGCGGAGCAGCCTTTGTGTTAGGGCGCAGGTTGGCCTGCCGTGGCGGTTCGGCACCCCTCATGTTCATGGTCATTACTCTGGCGATACTGCCGTATTTTTTGCTGCTAAGTTTGTTCGTTGCGAGTTGGCCCACTTTAGGGGGATTGCTATTGGCAGAACTAGGGGTTATGCTGGTAGCCGGTTATATAGGCGTTCGCAGGGGCGCACAGTTGAGCAGGTGATGATGAAACAGAACAGATGGTTGCCATATCACGAACCACGTCCAGAGGCGCAATTACGGCTCTTCTGCCTACCCTGCGCCGGGGGGAGTGCGTTGATGTATCGCGGCTGGCAAGCTGCCTTGCCACCTGCCATTGAGGTCTACGCGATAGAGCTGCCGGGACACGGGCTACGCCTGCGCGAAGCGCCACTTTGTCGGATGGATGTGTTGGTTGCGGCGTTGGCAGAAGGGTTAGCCCCCTATTTGGAAGGGCGAGTGATCTTTTTTGGTCATAGCATGGGGGCACTGGTGGCTTTTGAACTGGCCCGGTATTTGCGCGCCGTGGGGCAACCGCAACCGGTGGCCCTGTGGGCTTCTGCGCATCGCGCGCCGCAGCTCCCCAACCCGGATCGTAACAACCACCTGCTTTCCAATCGCCAACTGGCTGAGAAAATCGAACGTTTGGGCGGCACACCTCAGGAAGTGCTGGAGCATCCTGAATTGCTGGAGCTGATTCTCCCTACGTTGCGGGCGGATTTCGAGGTGTTGGACGGTTACGAGTACACGTCCGAAGTGCCCTTTGATTGCCCTATCGCGGCCTTTGGTGGCATGAGTGACACACAGTTGTCCCGCTTGCATCTGGATTCCTGGCGCGAGCAGACCGGCAGACGGTTTACGGTGCAGATGTTCCCTGGCGGGCATTTCTATCTACAAAGCGTTGCGGCGCTCTTCCTGGGAGCCATCGGTCAACAAGCGCTGAGTTTGATGTGAATGGATAGCTTAGAAGGAGACGGCGCATGAAGGTTTTGATGACAACGCAACCGGGGCTGGGACATTTGCACCCCATGCTCCCGTTAGCGCGCGCGTTACAGGAGGCCGGGCACACAGTCGCGTTTGCATGTGCGGCGGCGTTTGTGCCCGAAGTGACCACTGCCGGATTCGAGGCATTTGCTGCTGGGATTGATTGGCTGGAATCGCGTGTGGAGGAAGCTTTCCCCGAAGCCCGCGCGCTGGATGCCGATGCGCGCTCGCAATTGATCTCGGACATCTTCCTGGATGACGCGGCGCATCAGATGGCTCACGATCTGCTGCCGCTGTGCCGGGAATGGCAGCCGGATGTGATCGTGCGCGATCATTTTGAGTATGGGGGGTGTGTGGCCGCTGAAGTGCTCGCGCTGCCCCATGCGGCTGTGGGAATCGAATTCTTCATTCCAGAGTATTTGAGCCGTCTGGAGATGGAGTCGCGGCTGGCATATTTGCGCAGCGCCTATGGGTTGCCACCGTATCCGGCGCAAGAGATGCTCTCACGCTATTTACACTTTTCTTACATCGCGCCGTGCTACCAGTTTCCGAATTTTCCGGTTCCCGTAACTGCGCACCCCATGCGTCCAGTGTTCTTCGAGGCAACCGAACCGGTGGCGTTGCCGGCTTGGGTGGCCGAGCTGCCAGAGCGTCCGACAGTGTATGTGACCTTGGGGACGGTTTTCAATCGCGCCGTGGAAATTTTCACCCCCATTCTTGAGGGTCTGAAATCCTTGCCCCTCAATGTCATTGTGACGGTGGGGCGTACATTGGATCCCGAAGCGTTAGGCCCGCAGCCGGAGCATATTCGTGTGGAGCGTTACATCTCCCAGGCTGCGCTGTTGCCGCATTGCGATGCCGTCATCACGCATGGAGGCTTCAGCACGACGTTGGCGGCGTTGGCGCAGGGCTTACCGGTGGTAGTGACGCCGCTTTCGGCCCACCATCCGCTGCACGCGCGTCGCTGTCTGGATTTGGGTGTGGGCCGGGTGTTGTTACGGCGTCCGGGATTATTTCCAGAGCATTTTCAGGCAGAGGAGGCTCCTTTGCTAACCGCAGATAACGTGCGTGCGGCGGTGCAGGCGATTCTCGAGGAGGTGCAGTATCGAGAGGCGGCACAGCGTCTAGCGGCAGAGATCCGCGCGTTGCCCGGCCCGGAAGTTGCCGTGCGCTTGTTGGAGCACTTAGCCCGCGAGCGGCAACCTTTAATTGCCTCATCCAGCGTAAGGAGTGTTTCCCATGGCTAAAAAACTTCAAAGCAAACAAACACAGTCTCAATCGGCGCGTTCTAAATCACCGCAACCTAAACCCGCCCACGCTAAGCCAGCGGCAACAAAATCAACACCAGAGGCGCTTATTCACCTAGAGGGCGTGGAAAAGGAATACAAGACGGCTGCCGGGGGCTTTCTGGCGCTCAAGGGTATTGATTTGACTGTGAATGCCGGCGAGTTCGTGGCGGTTGTCGGCAAGTCCGGCTGTGGAAAGTCCACGCTCATCAATATGATTACCGGGATTGATCGCCCGACACGGGGTGCGGTATGGGTCAAAGGTACGCAGGTGAGTCGCCTGCGAGAAAATCAGATTGCTGTCTGGCGCGGGCACACCATCGGCGTGGTATTTCAGTTCTTCCAACTCTTACCCACCTTGAATGTGATTGAGAATGTGATGTTGCCGATGGATTTCTGTAATCTTTACTCCTATCGCGAGCGGCGTGAGCGGGCCATGATGCTGCTGGAGCAGATGGAGGTGGCGGATCAGGCGCGGAAAATGCCCTCGGCGCTTTCTGGCGGGCAGCAGCAGCGTGTGGCTATCGCGCGCGCCTTGGCGAACGATCCGCCCATTCTGGTAGCAGATGAGCCTACCGGCAATTTGGATACGAAAACGGCGGACTCGGTCTTCGATATGTTTTTACGGTTGATTGCGGCCAACAAAACGGTCTTGATGGTGACGCATGATGATGATTTGTCCCGGCGCGTCACGCGCACGATCCGGCTCTTGGATGGCGCCATCGTGGGCGAAACCCGTTCCGAAAAGGTGATATCCGCTCATGCTTAGACCACGCTGGCGTAAAGTTCTGCGGGATCTGTGGGTAAACAAAGCCCGCACCGCTTTGGTCGTCCTTTCGATTGCCCTGGGCGTCTTTGCAGTGGGCACGGTGACACACATGCGCCACATCATTGATGCTGACCTGCAACAGAGCTACGCGGAAGTCAACCCGGCGCAGGTGATCATTTACACGGATGAGGGGTTCGATGAGGCGTTTGTTGCAGCCGTGCGGCGCATGGACGGCGTACGTGCGGCTGAGGGGCGGCGCAGTTTTACCGTCAGATTCCGCCGGGTGGATGATAACGAATGGCATCCGATGCAGATTTTCGCCATTCCTGATTACGAAAACATCGGCATTAACCGCGTGCTGCCCGAAACGATTTTTGATCCTGACCCGCTTGCCTGGCCTAATCCGGGCATCTGGCCGCCCCCAGAGCGCGCCTTGCTATTGGAGCGCACATCCTTGCTGATGGCCGATCTAGGGCTGGGACGCCGGGTGGTGCAGGATGATGTGATTTTGGTGGAAACCTATACAGGGAAAATTCGTGAGATTTCCCTGGCGGGCCTCTGTTATGACTTCTCGCGTGTACCGGCGACTTTTGCCGGGCAGGCTTATGGCTATGTCACGTTCGATACCTTGCCCTGGTTAGGCATCCCCAATGATTACAACGAACTGCACTTGTTGGTCTCTGGCGATCCCCACGATTGGGAACAGATTAAAGCACGGGCCAGCGTGATCCGGGATCGGGTAGAACGCAGCGGTTATGTGGTGGTGCGTGTGGATACACCTGAACCGGGAAAATTACCGCTCGATTCACAGTTCCGCGCTATAGCTACTATTCTGGGGGTATTGGGAAGCTTTGCGCTCTTTCTAGCGGTCTTTTTAGTCATCAACACGATTTCAGCGCTGCTTTCCCAACACATCCGGCAAATCGGCGTGATGAAAGCCGTTGGCGCACGGTCGTCGGATATCACGATGATGTACTTGAGCATGGTGTTTGTTTTTGGCTTGCTTGCGCTATGCATTTCCGTGCCGCTGGCGATTTTCGTGGCCCGCCATGCAGTCAACATCACCGCATATTTCATCAATTTCCAAGTGAGCGGCTTCAGCATCCCCACGAATGTGCTGGCCCTGGAGATTGCAGTGGGCCTGCTTGTCCCGCTGTTGGCCGCGCTATATCCGGTCATCAGCGGCGCGCAGTTGACTGTACGGGAAGCCATTACCTCTTATGGTTTGAGTGGGGATAATTTCGGCGACAGCTGGCTTGATCGGCTGGTGGAACGCTTGCAGGGATTGCCGCGCCCCTTGCTGCTATCCATCCGTAACACCTTCCGCCGAAAGATGCGCCTATGGCTCACGCTGATTACGCTAGTGTTGGCGGGCGGGGTCTTCATTGCAGTGATCAGCGTGCGCAGTTCTCTGGATGCGACGCTGGCTGACGCGATGCAATACTGGCAATTCGATGTGCAGCTGCAATTCATCCGCCCCTATCGCATTGAGCGGCTGGAATACGAAGCGCGGCAAGTGCCGGGCGTGGTGCGCGTTGAAAGTTGGGGGTCACGGAGCGTCTATCGTCTGCGCCCCGATGAGAGCGAAAGTCCGGGGATTATGCTCATCGCGCCCCCGGCTGCCTCGCAGATGTTACGCCCACAACTCATCGCGGGGCGCTGGCTCCAGCCCGGCGATACCCAGCAGTTGGTCATCAACAACTATTTATGGGCCGAGGAGTCCGATTTGGGGGTTGGCGATACGCTCGTGCTGGTTTTTAGCGGGCGTGAAGTACCCTGGGAGATTGTGGGGATTGCACAGACTGTTGCGCCAGCCTCCCTGGCTTATGCAAATTATGATTATTTTGCTCAGGTGACCCGGGATGTGGGTAAGGCCAGTAGCATCCAAGTAATTACCGAAGCGCACGATGCTGAATCGCAGTTGGCCGTGGCGCGCGCGTTGGAGGCGCACTTCGAAGCGCAGGGAATGCGCGTGGGAGCGAAAAGCACCGTCACGGGCGAGTCAGCACGCAACGCTTTTCTCTTCAATGTCATTGTGACCTTGCTGATGATTATGGCGATCCTGATGGGCGGCGTGGGCGGACTGGGACTGGCCGGCACTATGAGTCTTAACATCCTGGAGCGTACCCGTGAGATCGGCGTGATGCGCGCCGTGGGCGCATCCGATGATGCTGTCTTGCAGATTTTTATGGTCGAAGGGGTTTTTATCGGCCTGATCAGTTGGGTTATTAGCATTGGCGTGGGTGTGGTCGTTGGGAAACTGCTCAGCGATGCGGTAGGGATACAATTTTTCAATGTTCCCTTGACGTACAGTTTTTCATTGATGGGGGTGTTGATTTGGTTGGGATTGGTGATAGGGCTTTCGGCGCTTTCTACCTATTTCCCAGCGCAACGTGCGGCGCGTTTGAGCGTGCGCGAGATATTATCTTATGAATAGAAATCAGTGAAGGAGTCTCTAAAAATGGAATCGCAAACTGTAGAAGAAATTTACATGGTTGTAATCAATCACGAGGAGCAATACTCCATCTGGCTTGAGGAGCGCGAATTACCATTAGGGTGGCAGGCGGTTGGATTTCGCGGGCCTAAATCGGCTTGTTTGGAGCATATCGAAGCCGTGTGGACCGATATGCGGCCTTTGAGCTTGCGCCAGCAGATGGACGGTGAAAACTAGAGACAGCATTAGTTTCAGCGCGCTCACGCAACAGCCTGGTGAATTCTGGGGCAGATTTTAACAGCGAGGAGAAACAGGAATTATGGCTTTAGTCAAAGTAACCGATTTGGTAAAACGGTATACACCTGATGGTGCAAATGCCGTGGATGGTGTCTCGTTCGAGATTCAAGAGGGCGAAATTTTCAGCCTGCTAGGCCCGAACGGAGCGGGGAAAACAACCGCTATTTCGATGTTGAGCACCCTCATCAAACCTACTTCTGGCACGGCTACGGTGAATGGCTACGATGTCACCACGCAATCGCTGGAAGTGCGTCGTAGCATTGGCGTTGTGCCGCAAGAGCTGGCAATCTACAACGAGCTCTCAGCCTACGAGAACTTGCGTTTCTGGGGTGAGATGCAAAACTTGCATGGCAAGCCTTTAGAGCAGGAGATCGAAGAAAAGCTCGCGCTGATGGGGCTTACAGAGCGTGCGAAAGATCGCGTCGCTACTTTCTCCGGTGGCATGAAGCGCCGCCTCAATCTGGCGGTCGGGCTGTTGGGCAATCCGCCGCTGGTGATGTTGGATGAGCCGACGGTGGCTATTGATCCACAAAGCCGCCGTTATATCCTGGACTGGGTCAAAGAGATGAACCGCAAGGGCGTGAGTGTGTTGTATACGACACACTACATGGAAGAGGCCCAGGAGCTCAGCCATCGTATCGGCATCATTGACCAGGGGAAGCTCATTGCGTTGGGCACGCTGGCGGAGCTGACGCAACTGGTGGGGCAGCACGAGACCCTTGTCTTGAAACTCGGCACGGAATTGACTCCCGGCAGTGAGGATTTTGTCGCTAAACTCAAGACATTGAACACGGTGAGCGAGGCCAGTGCCACCGATGGTGAAGTTGTGGTCAACGTACCCTCGGCGGAGGCGGCCTTGCCTGATATTATCAGCATAGCCTCCGGCCTGGGAGTGAGCGTGCGCACTATTGAAATCCGCGAGCTCAATCTGGAAACGGTTTTCTTGCGCTTGACCGGACGCGCGCTCCGTGACTGAGTGTGTGGGTAGCGAGAGGGGAATGCTATGAGAAAACTGTTTACTTTGATATTCAAAGAGGTCCGGGTTACGTTTCGTGATCCGGGCGCAGTGGTGTTAATGCTTGTGGTGCCGCTGGCGCTGACGCTGGCCGTTTCTGCGGCTTTTGGTGGGGGACAAGTCACCATTGAAGCCTTGCCGGTGCTGGTGCTAAACCACGATGCCGGTGACATCGGCGGCTATCTAATGACAGCCTTCGATTCTGCGGCAGTAGAGGGAATGGTAAACGCGACGCTCGTTGAGGACGAGCGTGCTGCGCGTGCCGCCGTCGAGTCCGATGCTGCCGTGGCCCTGGTGATTATTCCACCAGACTTTAGTGAGCAAGTAGCGCGTGCCGGCGACGACCAGGAAGCGGCTGCGGTCACAGTGGACATTTACGCTTCACCGTTGCGTCCCATCGGGGTATCGGTGGTGCGCTCTATCGTGGTGAGCTTCGTAGAGCGCGCCGGCATGACGGCGCAAGGCGTGCGGCTGGTCTTGGGCGACCTCGTCGCTGCCGGGCATCTCGCGCCGGATGATACTGCTGGCATGACGGTTGTCGGTGAGCGACTGGGCGCGCGCGTTGAAACGCTGGAAATGTCCGGTGTGCGGCCCGCGGTCGAGGTCATTTCCGTGACCGGGCGTGCCTTCGATTGGCTGAACTACTTTGCCCCCAGTATGGCGATCCTGTTCTTGATGTTTGCGGCGACCGGGGGCGGGCGAACCCTGCTTGCAGAGCGGCAGGGCGGCACGTTGTCACGCTTGCTCGTTTCTCCTACTTCGGCGACCTTGATCCTTGTAGGCAAAATGTCGGGGGTAGCGGTTGCCGGACTGTTGCAAGTTGCCGTTCTCTGGGGGGCTACATCTCTAACCGGTGCCGATTGGGGTGAACCCCTGCCGGTCTTGATTGCGCTGGTGCTACTGGTTATCAGCGCCACCGGGCTGGGCGCGGTGATTGCGGCCTGGGCGCGCAGTGAAGCGCAGGCCGGGGCCTTGGGAACGACTCTGGTGCTGGCAGCCTCGGCCCTTTCCGGTAACTTCTTGCCCCGGATGAACCTGCCTATATGGGTGCAAACCGTCAGCCTGGCATTCCCCAACGGTTGGGGGTTGGAGCTCTTCACGCGCATCCAGGCCGGGGCCACGCTGGCGGGTGTGTTGCCTTTGTTGGGCTGGCTAGCGTTGCTTACCGTTATTTACTACGTCATTGCTGCTGTCGGTTTTCGGCGGCAGCTTGTGTAAGGAAGAATCCCTATGCGACATATTTTAGCTATCGTGCGTTCAGATTTTTTGCGCGAGTTTGCCGCCCCTTCGGCGCTGATTTTCTTCCTGGTGTTGCCCCTGATTTTCACGGCAACCGTTTCAGCGGGCTTGAGTGGCATGATGGGTGGCGCGGATACGCCCACCGAAATCACTATTCCCGTATCCGTCGTGTTCCAGGATAGCGGCCCGCTGGTGGATGTGTTTGTCGCTGCGCTCCAGGCCAATCGCCTGGAAATCAGGCCCGTGACCAGCATACCCCAAGATGGTTTTGCGTTGACGATTCCGGAGCACTTTGTCCAGCAGGTGCTACATGGCGCACCTACCACCCTGACCTTGCGGGTGGATGGGAACGACAATCGCAGCGTTGCCGTGCAACAGGCGGTTGATGCAGCCATCCGGCAGTTCGGGACAGCCGGCGCCATCGCGTTGGCCGGTACGGAGGAGCTGGCATTACACGCGCCCTTCCAAACCGAGGTAGAGCAGACGGCCTTCGCTGCGCAATTGCTGGTGGATGTAATCACTGTGTTGGAAGCGTCACCGGTGGGAACACAAACAACGTGGGCCACCTATACCACCGACGAGGCTCTGGCGACCAATACCCAGCAGGCTTCTGCCGGGCAACTTGTCACCTGGGTACAAATCACGTTGTTGGCGACCTCGGCAGTTTTGGTCAACGAGCGCGTCAACGGCACACTCCAGCGTTTGGTGGTCACGCCGGCTAAGCGCGCGACCATTCTCACCGGGAAGCTCGTCGCGCGCTTATTGTTGGGGCTGTTGCAAATGACCATCCTCTTCCTGAGTGGGATTTTGTTGTTCAATGTTTCGTGGGGGCAGGATTTGTCGGCTGTCGTTGCCGTCTCATTGGCTTTCGCGCTGGCGGTGACAGGGTTGGGATTGTTGTTGGCGACTCTGGTAAAAACGCCGGGGCAGGCGGGCAGCGCCACCACTGGATTGGCGATGTTCCTTGCGGCAATCGGCGGTGCCTGGTGGCCGTTGGAAATCACGCCGCCGCTCTATCAACAGGTCGTCCAGGTCTTCCCCACTACCTGGGCCATGCGCGCTTATACGCGCATCCTGGCGCAAGGCGCGGGGGTGCAAGCGCTCTGGCTCGAACTCAGTGTTTTGCTCGGTTTTGCACTGTTTTTCTTTACGCTAGGGGTGCTGCGCTTCAACAAAATGGCGGTGAAATAGCACTTTAGCGAATTCTGGTGTTGTGTGGCAAGGTATCCATGATGAAGATAGCCCCATTACAGGCGGATCAGGTGCAGGTCTGGCAGCTCGCGCTGACAGATTTGGGGGGACGCATGGAGACGCTGACCGCGCTGCTGTCTGCTGATGAGCGGGCGCGCGCCGCGAGATTTTACTTCGAGCGGGATCGGCAAGTGTATGTAGGGACGCGCGGCGTGTTACGGTTGTTACTGGGGCAATATGTTAGCCTCCCGCCAGAAACGCTCCGCTTTAGCTATGGGCCACACCAGAAGCCTACACTGTTGCTGGAGACAGCGGGTGAGCCGGTGGCGTTCAATGTTTCGCACTCGCATCAGTTGGCCTTGCTGGCTTTCAGCCGTGGGCGCGAGGTCGGTGTGGATGTCGAACGTATCCGCTCCGATCTCGATTTTGAAGGGCTGGCGGCACAGGTCTTCTCGCCATACGAAAAGGCAGCATGGCAGGCTTTCTCTGGTGCTGCTCGTGTTGCGGCCTTCTTCCGCTGTTGGACGCGCAAGGAGGCTTTGTTGAAAGCCCAAGGATTTGGCTTGATAGAGCGCCTGGATCAAGTTTCTGTCTCGCTAGACGAGCTACGGGCCGAGGTTGTAGAAATGGCAGATCAGCCCTCAAATGCCTGGAGCCTGATGCCGTTGGCGATAGGGGCCGGTTATGCTGCGGCGTTGGCCGTTGCCGATTTGCCGCCCCCTGTTTTCCTCAACTGTTGGGATTGGGCGGTGCATTGCGCTGACTGAGCCTGTCACAGCGTGTTTGTTATCCATGCACTACCATTTTCGGCAGGCTCAAGCGGGGGTAGCGCGTAAGTCCTGAAAGATGTGTTTATTGTAGCTTTTTTATGGAAAGGAAATAGAAATGTCTGAAACACTTTTGGCTGTGTCATCATTACTTCAGAGTGCTTCTTTGAACCTTGCTTCAAATATTGTGACCGTTTGTGGCGAGGGGTTGACCATTGACGATGTTGTCGCGGTTGCTTATGATCATGCGCAGGTGGCGATTTCACAGGAGCCAGAGGTTGTGGTTCGGATACAGAATGCCTGTGATTATATCGAGGAAGCCGTCCGTTGTGGGCGGCCCATCTACGGCGTTACCTCCGGGTTTGGCGGGATGGCGAATGTGGTCATCGCGCCGGAAGAGGCCGCGGAGCTGCAAGACAATATCGTGTGGTATCATAAAACGGGCGCGGGTAACTATCTGCCGGTCGCGGATGTGCGCGCCGCGATGTTGTTACGGGCTAATACCTTGATGCAGGGTGCTTCAGGTGTGCGGATGGAGATTATTCAGCGCATCGCCACGTTTATCAATGCGGGTGTCACCCCCCATGTCCCGGAAATGGGTTCTATCGGTGCCAGCGGCGATCTGGTCCCGCTTACTTACATTACCGGGGCGTTGATCGGGCTGGATCCTTGTTTTACCGTTGACTATAACGGGGAAACCGTAGATGCTTTAACCGCGCTCGAACGGTTGGGATTGGGACGGCTTTCGATGCGCCCCAAAGAAGGGCTGGCGATGATTAACGGCACTTCTGTGATGACGGGTGTCGCGGCCAATTGTGTCCACGAGTCCCGCACCTTGTTGGCGCTGACGCTAGGCGCGCACGCACTCAGCTTGCAGGCGCTCATGGGGACCAATCAGTCCTTCCACCCCTTCATTCACCAGCGTAAACCCCATCCGGGGCAGCTGTGGACGGCGGAGAAAATGCTGGACTTGCTGGCCGGTTCGCAGATGTCGCGCGACGAACTGGATGGGCGGCATGAATACCGGGGCGAAGAGCTGATTCAGGATCGGTATTCGATGCGCTGTTTGGCCCAGTACATTGGGCCGATGGTCGAAGGGTTACGCGAGATTACGCGCAAAGTTGAGATTGAAGTCAACTCAGCGACAGATAACCCTTTGATTGATTTCGAGCATCAGGCCACCTATCACGGGGGTAATTTCCTGGGCGAGTATATCGGGATAACGATGGATCAGCTGCGCTATTACATCGGGCTGCTGGCGAAACACCTCGACGCGCAAATTGCGCTCATGGTCGCCCCACAATTCAACGGCGGCCTGCCAGCTTGTTTGGTCGGCAACCCGGCCCGGCATGTGAATATGGGGTTGAAAGGGCTACAACTGTCGGCTAATTCTATCATGCCCTTACTGCTCCACTATGGTCAACCTATTTCAGATCGGTTTCCCACGCACGCTGAACAGTTCAATCAAAACATCAACAGCCAGGGGTTCAATTCGGCCAACCTGGCTCGGCGCTCGGTGGAAACCTACCGGGACTATGTAGCGATGGCGCTGATGTTTGGGCTGCAAGGCGTAGACCTGCGGACGCATCTGTTAGCTGGGCATTACGACGCGCGCGCGCTGCTCTCGCCGGCTACGGCGCGCCTGTACGCGGCGCTGCGCAATGTGGTAGGCTGTCCACCAGATGCGAAACGGCCTTACATCTGGAATGACAATGAGCAACCGCTCGACCGCCATGTGCGCCTGATCGCCGATGATATTGCGCAGGGAGGGCAGATTCCTGCCGCCATAGCCGAACTGCTCCCCGGCTTGCAATAGACGGGATTGTCTGGCGCTGCAACTACTGGTTTCAATCGCCTTGAGATTTGCTATCTGCTATTTGCAGATTTCAAAGGAGGATACTATTATGAATATCGCCTACAACATTGAGCGCGCGCGACGCTTCTTCCCAAGCAAACCCGCCCTGCGGTTCGAGGGGCGCAACTATACCTATCAGCATCTCGATGAATTGGTCAATCGCATGGCTAATGGATTGCGGAGTTTGGGCGTGACAAAAGGTGAGCGGGTCGCCATCTTTTTGCCCAATGTCCCCGAATTCATCATCACCTACCTGGCAACGCTAAAGTTGGGCGCGATAGCTGTCTCGGTCAACGCCATGCTCAAAAAAGAAGAAGTCCGCTTCAACCTTGCAGATAGCGGGGCTTTGGTTGTTGTCACCTCCGAGACCTTGCGGCCGATGGTTCCCTGGGGTGAAATTCCTACACTCAAGCATTTGGTCATTGCCGAAGGCGCGCCGCTGGATGGTGTCAGCATGGAATCGCTACTTGAAAAGGGCGCCTCTACAGCGCGGGCGTTGTCGGTTGATAGCCACGAGCCGGCGGCCATCGTTTATACATCCGGCACCACGGGGTTGCCGAAAGGGGCCACGCTCTCACACGGTAACGTCATCTCCAATGCTTACTCCAAAGTCCACTACTGCGATATGCGCCCTGGCGATCGGATGCTGCTCTACCTCCCCCTATTCCACTGCTTTGGACAAAATGCTATCCTCAATAGCGGGCTGTTTGCTTGCGCGACGCTGATACTGCAACGCCGCTTCGATCTGGAACGTACCATGCAGCTCATATCGGATGAAGCCGTTACGATGTTTTTCGGCGTGCCAACCATCTATGTGCGGATGCTGGGGCTAGATCCACAAGCATACGATTTGAGTTCGGTCCGCTATTACCTCTCCGGCGCAGCGGTGTTGCACGAAGAGATTGCCCGCCGGTGGCTGGAAATGTATGGCCAACTGATCTATGTGGGCTATGGGTTGACGGAGACTTCCCCCTTTGCCAGCTACAATCATGACCTCAAATATCGTTTCGGCTCGGTTGGCACGCCCATTGAGAATGTGGACATGAAAATTGTCAGCATTGAAACCGGCGCTGATGTGGAACCCGGTGTTCCCGGTGAGATTGTGATTCGCGGCCCGAATGTGATGCTGGGCTACTGGAATCAGCCGGAAGAAACGGCCCAGGCTATCCGGGATGGGTGGTTTCATTCCGGTGACATCGGCACGATGGATGAATCCGGCTATTTCTACGTTGTGGATCGCTTGAAGGATATGATCAATGTATCGGGCTTCAAGGTCTATCCGGCGGAAGTGGAAAACGTGCTGTACCGGCATCCTGCCGTTGCGGAAACCGCCGTTTACGGGGTGCTGGATGCGGAGCGCGGGGAATACGTCAAAGCGCGGGTGGTGCTCAAGCCCGGATTTGAACACACGTCTGCCGGTGAGCTTACATTGTTTTGCCGGGAGCAGATGGCGGTGTACAAAGCCCCGCGCAGTATCGAGTTTGTGAGTAGTATTCCCAAAAATGCGCCGGGCAAAGTGCTCAAGCGCGTTATCCGCCAGGAAGAATATAAAGCATAAGGGTTGAATGTGCGCGAGGAGGCAGATTAGAACTATGAGAAAATTACTACTGTTAGGGCTATTGCTGATAGGGATTGTTGGTTGCTCACAAGCACCTACGCAATCTCCTGTCACAAGTACTGCGGTGTCCCCCACGGTTGAAACTCACAATCGCGTGCGTGCGGAGGGATTTGTGGAACCGGCGCGCGCGGTGTTGCTGCGCGCAGAGGATACCGGTGTCCTGGCGGAAATTCTCGTCGTGGAAGGCGCTATTGTGCAGGCCGGAGACATTCTATTGCAATTTGATACCACTGATGTTGACTTGCGTGTGCGTCAGGCTGAAGTCGCATTGGTTTCAGCAGAAGCGCGCCTGGCGTTACTCAAGGCTGGCGCGCGGCCTGAAGACACTGCGATTGTGGAAGCCCAGCTCCGGGTTGCCCAAGCGGTGATTGCGCAAGCTACCGCCGCCCGGCAGGCGCATGTTGGCGACGCCGCTGCTGCCGACATTGCTGCCGCCCAAGCGCAGCTGGCTAGGGCAGAGAATGCTTATCAACAGGCCGCAGATGCACATCAAGAAACTATGACGTGTTATACGATTACACAGCCCGACGGCAGTACGAGCGATTTTTGTCCGGCTTTGGGCACGCTCGAAGAAATGGCCCGATTTCAGGAGCAAGCGGCTTACGCGGGCGTGTTGGCTGCGCAAGCTAATCTGAATGCTATTCGCGGGCTTGCCGGGGCGGAGGGAAGCGAGAAACAAGCCGTGGAGCAAACGGCCATCGCGCAACGCGCAGCGGTGACTGCGCAGTTGGCGTTGTTGCAAGCAGGCACCTCGGCTGAAGCTGTCGCCACAGCGGAAGCGGCGGTACTTCAGGCCCAAGCTACGCTCGAAGCAGCACGCGCACAACGCAATCGCTATGCACTGCGCGCCCCGTTCTCTGGCACTGTGACATCTGTCGCTGCCAGAACCGGGGATGCTGTCGCGTCCGGCGATGCGCTGATCACGTTGGCTACGCTCAACGCGTTGCAAGTACGCACCCAAGACCTCACGGAGTTGGATGTTCCGCGTTTGGCTATTGGGCAACCGGTGGCGATCACGCTAGATGCGCATCCTACCATAGTTTTTAGAGGGCAGCTGGCACACATTGGTCAGCAGAGTACTTCACATCTCGGTGATGTGGTCTATCCCACCACTATTGCTTTTGAGAATATTGTCCCCGACTGGGTACGTTGGGGGATGACCGTGCAGGTCGAAGTCCTTGACGATGCTGCCGCTGTTCCTGTGAGTGTGCTCCCCGCCGCGGAGCGGGATGTAATCATCGCGCAAGCCGTCATCGAACCGGCCCATTGGAGTGCCGTATCGTTTGCTATCAGCGGCAAAGTGGCTGAAGTTTTGATTGAGCCTGGCGAGACGGTTGTGGCTGGACAGCCCTTGATGCGGCTCGATGATACTTACGCGACCCTGGCAGTCCGGGAGGCGCAGGCCGCTTTGGCGGTGGCACAGTCGGAGTTGGCTTTGCGCCAGGCACTCCCCCAAGCAGAAGCTATCGCCGTAGCTGAGGCGCAGCTCGCTGTAGAAGCGGGTAATCTAGCGGCAGCCCGCGCGCGTTATCAGCAGGTCACTGCCGGCGGCGCGCAATCCGAGATGGCGGCGGCGCTCCTGCAATTGGAATCTGTGCAGGCCGAGCGTCGTCAAGTAGCAGTGCAGCTACAATGGGCAGAAGATGATGGGGACTCTAATCGTGCTGATGATTTGCGCCGCCAATTAGGTGTGCTTGATCGAGAAATCGCTGCTGCCGAGATATACCTGGGTGCCTTGCCCAATGTTAACGCTGCACAAATTCGTGCGGCGCAAGCGGGTGTCGCTATCGTTCAGGCGCAGTATGCTGTGGCTCAGGCGCAATTCGCAGCTGCGCAGGCGGGCTACACAGCCGAGGAAATCGCTGTTGCCAATGCCGGGGTGCAGCAAGCCGAAGTTGCTTTGGCGATGGCTCAAGCTGTGCTGGCGCGTACCGTCGTGCGCGCGCCATTCGCCGGCACCGTGACTCAGATTACAGCCGAGGTCGGCGATTTGGTCGCTGCGGGACAAAGCGTGTTGGTTCTCGCTACGCTGGATCAATGGCATGCACAAACTACTGATTTGCAAGAGCTGTTTATCTACCATATCGTCGCGGGCCAATCTGCAACGGTGCGCATAGATGCGCTACCCAATGTTACTTTCTCCGGTGCAGTAACACAGATAGGGCTACAAGGTGTTGAATATCGCGGTGATGTTACTTATCCGGTCGGCATTACCTTCGATGGTAGCGGACACACCTTGTACTGGGGCATGACGGCGTTGGTTGAGATCGCTGCACCCTAAGCCTGCCGAAGGAGGTGCGTTGCGCATCAGTGCAGGGAATGTGTTTGTAATTCAAACCGCCCGCCCAGTAATAGCCTGGGCGGGCGGTTGTGGTGATGGGGTTATTTATCCAGCGCGGCCAAAAATACTTCTATGGCTTGCATCACGGCTGCCGGGCATTCCTCATGCGCCACATGCCCGCATTGTGGCACGACCAGCAGCTCGGCGTTGGGGAGCTCGCCTGCCAGCCGGCTGCTATCGGCGGTAGGCACGATGCGGTCATCATCGCCAGTGATGACGAGTACCGGCAGCGTGAGCGCGTCCAATTGCGCGACGAGATCGGGATAGCCCGCCGCCAGCGTCATCTCCCACAATGCCTTATCCCAGTTCTCCGCTTGCAAGGGCCGTGTGTAACCATCGCGATCCTCCGCCGTGAGCAGGGCCGGATTGTGCCAGGCGCTCTCAACGAGCGCATCCCCACGCGCGAGCAGCTGGCGTGTGACCAGCGGCCCTAGGCGGCGCAGCTGCGGCGTGTGCAGCAGCGGGCGCACGAACGAGGGCGCGCCGCCGCCGGTGTAGAGCGCGGGCGAGATAAGGATCAGCGCCTTGACGCGCTCCGGGTAAAGCAGGGCCGTGTAGACCGCGAGTGTCCCTCCGGCAGAGTTGCCCACAAGGATGACCTCATCAGCCCCGTAAGTATCGAGCAAGCCCAGCACAATCGTTACTTGTGCTTCGGTGTCGTAGGGGTTGACGCCATCCCACGTCAGCGGGCGTTCGGTGAGGCCGAAGGCCGGACGGTCGTAGGCGATCACTGTGCCCCAATCGCTCAGCGGCTCCATGACTTTGTGCCACGAGTAGGTGCTCGCGCCGAAGCCGTGCAGCAGCAGGAAGGTCGGCGCACCCGCGCCGGTCAGCTTGTAGTGTACATTGACCCCCGCGAGTTCGATGAAGCGGCTGTCGGCATCCGCGAGCGTCTTTGGCGGCACCGTTCCCTCCAGCGGCGGAATCGGTACCAGGAATGGCCCTACCAGTAGCAGAACCAACAATCCAGCCAGCACTGTCAAGCGACAATTAGAAAGGGACATCGGCGACAATTAGAAATGCCCATATCA
>CAZDDI010000018.1:0-65927 GCA_964504195.1 uncultured Anaerolineales bacterium | reverse complement strand
CGAGTGGGCATTTCTAATTGTCATCAATGGGTAATTCTAGTTGTCGTTGAACACCCGTAGACAGATGCCTCCTACCAAAACATATTGCAATATTTTCTTAAATCATACGCTTGCTTCTCTGGAATAAAATATTTTTTTAACAAACAATCTCATCACCTCAAGCAAGCACAAAGACAAAAGGACAAAGCGCCCTTTGATGTTTTCGCAAAGTTCAGATAAAGCAATAATTTAACAAGCAGGCGTTACGGTATACCTCGCCTGTGGTTGAACTCTCTTAAGCTCGTTTTGTGGGATAGCTGCTTTTAATTTACAGGTTGACTCGATCATCGAGTTCTTGTTAGGGAAAAAATTTAGACGAAGATTAGTGACTTGCAAGTTTCGAGGTTGATTGTGACTCATATATTCCCTCCGTGTGAACTCTACGTGAAATACATAATGATAATACCATAGAATTTATTGAATGTCAACAAAAAATTAAAGAAAAAATTGGATTTCTGCTTGGATATTTTTTACATACAACAAGGGCGATGCCTTGGCATCGCCCTTGTTAGACTTTGTGGTTATTGTGATATTAAACGCCCAACAGGTTTTGTACCATCTCAACAAATTCGCTTACATTTACCCCAAAATCATTTTGCATAATCCAGGTGTTTACTGCATTGAGCACGGTCTGTTGTTGTTCTATAGGGATGCCGCGCAATTGGGTATACAGATGCTCAACCATGATGTCCTTTTCAACCGAATCTTTGGAGAAACGGGTAAAGTAAACATAAGCATGAATATAGTGTTTCCAACCTTGTTCCATGTCGCCCTGATCCAAAGCCATCTTCCCTCTAAAAGTAGCGACCTTACCAAGTGGAGCGTACTCTTCATGTAAGTATTCCTCACCGATAACCTGCTCAACTTCAGCCAAAAACTTGTATGCCCCCTCGCTATCTTTCAAGTAATAACGAATTTCGGCAAGGTCTTGTAGCGCATCGGCTCTGTTAATTTTGGGCCAGCTCTTAACCGCAAGTGCAATTTTCAAATGATCTTCTCCTTGCCGATAGTATCCTGTGTTTTGTTCTGGTGGTGTGAGCCGTTCCACAACCAGCCCCATATCACGATAGCAGCGCCCTATTTCAGCGTGAATATTAGGTATATCAACAGTGATGCCAGCCTCCTCGCACGATTTCAAAGCACTTTCCAAAGCATGCAATGCCTGTTTTAAGAGATCATAGGATTCCCGATGATAATCTTCAGACCGACGCCCTTTTTCCAATTCATGTTTGGCCATCAACCGTTTGGCCTGAGCCGCACGCAAATGGGCTAACGTGACACCGCGCGTATCTTCTAGCTCTTGAAAAATTGTTAAAGATTCTTCTGCATATCCTAATGCTTGTGCATGGCTGCCGCGTCCTCGAGCAATTGCTGATAGATGTACAAGCGTCATGCCTGTACCATACTTTGTCCCGGCTTCCTCGTTGAGTCGTAGTGCTTCATGCGCTAACGTGCGTGCTTCGACCATTTTTCCCTGCCGTGCATACGAAATAGCTGCGTTTGCGAGAAGTAATGTGTATTCCTCGAGGTGAGTTTGTAGTAATGAAGGCTCAAGACTACGAAAGGCTTTTTGAGCTAAAGTAAACAAATCTGAGGCATCTTGCAACATGCCACCCATACGAAAATGATATCCAAGTGTTGTACTCAAACGCGCGCGGGCTAATTTCTGTTCTGGATTGCATGAATCCAGAGGTGGTAACTGTTCTAACATCATTTGTGCCTTGTTTGCTACATCTGAATCGTAGCCGTATAATCGTGTCCACGCACCAGCCCAAAAGGCATAGATATTACCTAGAATTGCCAGGTCTTGCTCAGGGTTAATAAAGAACTCTTCCGGATGGGAAATTACATACCCGGCAAACTCAACTACTCGTTGATCTTGACCCCACCAGTCAAAACGCTCAACCCATAGCCAGGTGCTCTGGCGGATAACCTGCTCATGAGGAAGGCCAGCAGCTTCAAATAATTTACGTCGCTCAGGAACATTGTAAAAACGTAAAAATTCATCTAATAGGCGCATTCCAAAGCCGCCCCAGCGATAGCGCGTAGATTCTTCGGTCAAGCGTATATATTCTTCATACCCTATCCGCGGATTGGAAACCAACAAATAATAAAGTCGTTCAATTTGTAGCTTTTGCAGACGCACGCGTAATTCAGCGCGATGGTCGGGATTAGCATTGGTTGCAATGTCTTGATCAAGTTTGCTTATATAAGGGTCATAGTAATTCTTAACCAGATCATTCGCAACGGCGCGCTCGTTCATGCGCAGGTTGCGAATGATTTCACGTTGATTAAGTAACCGATACATTTCATCATGCAGGAATATATAACGCTCTTGAGCTTCGGCAACACTGCCCGGTGATATAAAATGCTTGACAAAGGATAGTTTCTGTAATTGCTCTAGCAACAGCGTGGCTTCTTCTATCGGTATACCAAGCACGACATTAAGTATTTCTGCATCAACTCCTTTTGGCATTAAGGCAATCCGGGAAAGATAGCCGGCCAACTCACCAGCTTCGTTGAAAATTGCATCGAGAATTTTACGCTCGATCTCCTCACGCGCTGTTTTTAATCTTTCATCATCCTCTGGTACATTTGCCAGCTCGGTATATTGCTCAATTTGTCCGATAACGCTGCGCGGTTCTGGGGATAAAGTTTTCAAGAGATCTATGAGCAAATGTAAATAGATGGGCTTACCACCGGTCAAGCGTTGCACAACCGGCAAAGCTTGCTCTGGAATGATCTCGATGCCGCCGGATGCAGAGGCTATAAAAGTTGCTGTTTCTTCTGCGGTAAAGGGATTCAGCTGTACAATGCTTAACTTGCCCTCAAAAGCCGTTTGTAAATCTTCCACCAATCGCGCCTGAGGATCAAAAGCTTCGTCTGGAGCCTGCTCCTTAGGACGCCCCGCGAGCACGGTGAGTACATTGGGCAAAACAGGTAATACACGCAACAGCCAGGGCTTGATCCGCGTGTCCGCAGTTGCCAGGCCCGCTTTTTCTTCAACGATGGAGCTTTCATACTGTAGCAGCTCAATCGTATCAAAGATAAGCACGATTTTCTTTGCATCCAACGCCATTTCTTTGAAGCCTTCGACAAAAAACTGTGCCAACCCAGCACGGCGCTTTTCCAATACCCCAGGGTCGGTGCGCAGTTCTCGCAACCGCTCATACCGTTCCCGCTCCGAGCGGTAGTTGCTGAAATGCCGCACTTCAGGATCCAGGCTCTCTATGATAATGCGTTCCAAGTCACTGGTGCTATGGGTATCGGCATGATACAGGTCAATGATTCCGCTGCAATAAAAACCTGGGCCAGCCTGTTTTACCAGATTGACCAACTCTTCCAGTAACCGTGTCTTTCCCAGGCCGCCATGCGCCCAATAATAGACAAAGTGCGACACAGTCCCCGGTGCATGCAAATGTTTTTCAAGTCGCTCCAGTTCTTGTTTGCGACCAATCATTTGAATAGGCAAACTCAAATCTTCCAGGAATGGTATGTTTTTCATGCTGCGACCTCCAGTGGTGTATGGGCACAGTGTTGATAGTTTTCTGCTTGCTGAATGTAAAGATTTGCCTCAGCCTGCTCTCCAAGAGCAAGCAAGTCTTGCGCAATTTCTTCGAATGTATCTGCTGCTGCCAAACATGCTCGACAATAACGCTCTGGATCAAGAATTTGCAAACAATGCCGCACAATATCTTTAATCAAGCCGCGTAAGCGATCACCTTCCGCAGTTGACCACTCAAGAATATTATGTCTGCGCAATTGCCCAATTCCCTGGGAGAAGAAATAGTCCTGTTGATTTTCTACCAATGCAGGCGCGGCTTTACTTAAATATCTTTGCAAAATGGTGGCATCAAAGCGTTCCAGCACACTTGCCCACCAAAGAATCTGTTTCCAGGGTTCTTCAATGTATTCAAAGAGAGACTGCTCAATAAAGGGCGCTACAATTTGCTTGCAGATAATATCACGGGTTATCAGCGTTTGTGTTTTACAGAAGTGGTGTGATACAAATGTAGCTATCTGTTTGGATAAGGCCGGGTGAGATAAAGAAAAATCAAGCACAAGTTTGGTAATAGTTTCAAGGTCTTCTGCTGCTAATTCTGTAATCTGTTCTTGAACAGCTTCTTTTATTATCTTCCGAATATCGCCATCAGGTTCTATAGGCCCTAGCGGTAAATCTTGTAAAACTCTGCGCGCAGTGAAGGAGCGCCAGAGCACTGGGACACGACCTGCAAAAACTTGCGTGACTGGCAAATCTGTAGTAATCAGAGGCTCGACCAAAGACTTTTCAATCCACCGCCAACATTCAGCGTCTTCCAGAAAGACCTCGGTGGTATCATAAAACATATACAAGGGGCGATCCCTGGCCAGGGTCTGTAAATGCGCTAAAATAATTTCTGTTTTACCTGTATTATCCTGTGTATGCCAGAAAGCATCCATGTTGCTCCCGGTTTGTTCTAATAATGCTTCTAATAACAAAGCTCTACAAGATTCATGGTCAGGAGCCTTAATATCAGCCAGGTTTATTAAGATTACCCATGGTTTTTGTTTTTGTTTTTGTAATTTTTGCTGAGCCTTCTTCAATAGGCTGGATTTGCCAATACCGGCTTCACCATGAACATTAATAAGCGCATTTTGCGATTGTGGCGCGCATATTGTTCTTACCTCCTTAATGCGGTCTTGAAATGTAGCCATGGTGTCTCCTTCCCCGTGATGTGTAGTGTGTATAGATTCTTTGGTTAAATATTCCGCAATAAACGAAAAATACCCGGCAAATTGCCAGGTTTTAGTTTTGAGATACTAACAACTTAGACCTAACAGCACAGGTATGATTCTATTGTTTTCATTTCCTTGTTTACAACATAATACTTGGCACACTGTTTTATACAGATGCCCCAGTAAACCTTGAACTTTATTGATATAATCAGCAGGTATCATTTTATGCATTAGCATCCACAAGAAGTTTGCAAATTTATGGTTCCTAAACCATAATCTTCTTAGTTGCCTTAGTATAGCAGCCTGCAAGAAAGAATCTATACCAGGGAGGCGCCTGGATGGGGACAATAATGGGGTAATAATGTGACAAACTGCTTATTTTAGGCGAGAAAACTTATTTATGTGACACCAAAATTCATCTTCGTTGTAACCAATAGCCTCGCCCGCGAACACTCTTTACAAAGCGAGATTTATGCTTGGCATCAAGGGCCTCACGGAGCCGGGATACTAATTTACGAAGATTTTGCTCATTATAAGCCTGATCCGTTGCCCATTCGGAGCTTGGCCAAATAACTTCAATGAGCACTTCATGTGGGACAATCTCAGGCGATTGACGATACAGCGATTCAAGCAGGGTAATCTCCTGTTGGGAGAGTGGTGGTACTTGCTGCCCATCTACCCACACATGTCCATTAGCATCTAGGTACAAGCCGGTTGTCGGCATGGGTTCATCATCAGCAATAGGCGGGGGCGGGGTAATTGTAATAGTGGGCAGAGTATCTCGCGTTTGGGTTTCTAATTCCAATTGATGACGGAATTCATGAATGGTTTGTGTAATACTGGTTGTATCAATAAGGGTTTCTCTTGTGGTATATTCCACATGATGATGGATTAATGCACGACACAGGCGAAGCATCGTGCGCGGAGATCCACCAGTCTCTTTGATGAGCCGATCAGTGATACGAGCGCGCGCTGTCGCATTGCATAAATCCTCTAATTGTCCGATATGACCATTGCTGTAATGTGTCAGCCGTTGACTTACCATATTCTGTAACGATTGGGCATCCCAGGTTATTCTACGCACTGGGAAACGATCCGGGCGTAAGTCTATCATCTGCCCCAATTCTTCGCCTGTTTGTAACGCTAGAAAGAGTTTGAAAGCAACCCCCGGAACATTAAGCAGTGGTTTTTCAGCAATTAAAGGTTTCAACAATGAGATAGCTTCATCTAGCCCGCCCGCAGTTTCATCTACGCGATCTACTAAAATATAGAGAGATTGGTAAGCAGATTCGGACGATCTGCCTAGTTGTGTAACAATATTAGCCAAAGTGCGCAAAATTTCCAGCAAAGAAAGTTTGTGCCAATCCAAAATAGCCGGTTCTTCCCGAATAATTTTGGCTAATTTCATATGCGATATACCATCTGCAAATTCGGCTACAAAGGCCATCAGCAACGCCCGATCCAGGCCTTGTAATTGATCGAAATAGGCAGGTGGCGTATAGTCCGCTAAAACTCTCAAAGTCGCTCGTACAATACCTTGAATGTGATGTCTGGCTGTAACCTTTGAAACATCGCCTTGTACTTGTTCCAATGTCCAATTGAAATCATAGTAGCGTACCGGTAACGCGCGCCGGCGTAACATACCATGTTCACATTGATGCGCAATCATCTCACAGGTCGCTGTCTTGCCCATCCCTCGATTAGCCAATAAAATTGTTGTGCGCGGATATTCTGGATTGCCCAGAATATCATATAAATAGGGACGGTCTATAAACAAGTACGGGAGAACTTCATCCTCACGCTCAGCCTCACACACGCCAAAAGGATCATCCTCGAAGCCTAAATTCTGTAACCATCGCCAAACACGCTGGCTAAACCCTTCATTAGTCCCTTTCATAGTTACCCTCACAGAATCCGCTTAATGGTACTTTCATATCCTGAGCATACCACATAGATTTCTAGTTGGCAAGATTGAAATGCGCCGGGAGTAGCCTATAATGTAAGTGTGACAGGTAAATACTCTGGGACTCCTGGCGATTCAGTACACTATAGGGAGGAGTTTATGCCTCACAACTTACCAGAACACCTCGGCGAATATCGTCAAATTATAGATAATGTATGTGCCGCTGCAATGCGCTTGTGGGAACGTCCTGCGCACCGCTACGCCGTGGATCACGGCCCTGCGCACGCAGCGCGCGTCGTTGCGCTGCTCAATGGTCTCACCGAGGGGTTGATGCAGCGGCGCGAGTATGCCCTGGCCGCCGAGGAAATCGCCATCCTGCTGGGCGCAGCGCACCTGCACGCTATCGGCCTGCAAGCCGAACAGATCGAACCCGACCCGGTGGCGCGCGGGGATCGCTACCCCGAACTGGGCGCGGAGCTCATCTATCGCGCGCTGGAGGACCCGGCGGAAGCAGTGCAAGTAGGTATCGTCAACGTAGACTCCGGTTTGATCGAACTGATAGCGTTGGTGGTCGCTGGTCACCGGCTGACGGACTTTCCCTCGCCGGATTACGATGACTTCTTGCTGGGAAGCGACATAGTACGCCCGCGTCTGCTGGCGGCGCTGCTGCATCTGGCGGACGTGCTCGATCTGGACTATCGCCGCGTGGATCTAGCGCAGCTCCGCCTGCTTGCGGTCACGCCGGAGCAGAGCTTCGATTGGTGGTTACACCACTACGTCAGCGGCGTGCAAGTAGTAGACGAGAATGTATACCTCGGTTATCGCATTCCCCAGAATGCGCCGGAGTACGAGGCCGCGTTGCCCAATCTGGTGGAGCACACACTACAGGCCGCCTTCGCCGCGTTGCGCGAAACCTTCCGGCTCTACGGCGTCAAAGTGGATATTGCCCCGCCAACCGCCGTGCGCCCTATGCGCGCGGTAAAGCCGATGCCCGCCGAAATTTGGGTTGCCGCCGAGCGCCGCCTGGCTGATTTGCGTGGAGCGAAACCCGAAACCACCGCGCTGCCAGAATTGGTTGCCACGGTGCAGGGACTTCTGGAAACGATGGGCTACACCTGCGCTGAGACCTGTACAGCCATCGTGCCGACGTCGGCCCTGCTCAGCTTCCGTTGCGCGCCACAGGGCGGCTTGCGGTCCCCGCTGCTGGTGGGATGCCAGATAGCCGGGCCCCTGACTCCCATTGAAGTTGCTGTACTGGCTGATGAACTTGCGTCCCCAGAGCAGGGCTACCTGGTGGCCGAGGCGCGGGTGCTCGAATCAGCACGACAGATAGCGGAAGCCACCGGTGGGCGAGTGCGTGTCTTTACGCTAAACGATTTCTATCATGAGTTACTTGACTTCCGTACTTATGCCCAACGTTTGGTGGATGACTACGAAAAAAGTAATCTCGCCCGAGTTTATGTGGATTTGGGCATAGTAAGCTACACTTATAGTGTTCATGGGGAGCTAGTGAGCGAAGACCATGCCAAACCACTAGATGATTACCTGGATGATTGGCTCCAGGAGCGCGAAGGGCGCAACCACATTTCTATCTTGGGTGATTACGGGACAGGAAAAACTTCCTTTTGTCAGCAATATGCGGCTAAGCAAGCCCGTCGTTGGTTGAAAAACCCCAGTCGAGAACGGCTGCCAATCCTGATTTCCCTAAGAGAATATACCAATACACCTCAAATCGAGGGCCTGATTATTAATGCTTTAATCAATGGCTGTGGTATTCATGGTGCTACTTTTGATGCTTTTAATCAGTACAATTCCAACGGTAAACTTTTACTCTTATTTGATGGGTTTGACGAAATGGTTGATCTAATGGGAGTACATAGGGCTACTAAAAGTTTCTGGGAATTGGCAAGAGTAGCTGTGCCGGGAAGTAAGGTTATTCTTACCACACGCGCGAATTACTTTCGCAATCATCGTGAGGCTGAGGATTTATACATCTCTTGTTCTACAATGCAAACCGTGGTTAGTCTTGAAAAGGGTGACATAGAAAGAAAACTTATTGAGGTGCATGGTCGTCCGAATTTTGAAATTTTGTACCTAGAGCCATTTAGTGATACAGATATTCAAGAATTACTCCAAAAATGTTTTCCAGAGCAATGGGAAGAGCACTGGAAACAGATTCAAGCTGTCCATGATTTATCGGACCTTGCACGACGTCCTGTTTTACTGGATATGATCATAAAAACTCTCCCACGTTTGCAAGGTATAAAAACTCTTAACTTAGCCCAGCTTTATCAACTATATACAGAGCGATGGCTAGATAGAGAAACATATCAAGGGCACATTTTGTTTACAGCAGAACAACGACGTGATTTTGCTGAAGATTTGGCTCTATTAATGTTAGGACGCATAGAATCAAATATACGTTTCGAACAATTGTCTCAACAAGTTCAAACTCACTTTAAGATTGAATCTCTTGAGCAGATTGAGCGCTTTGTTTCAGATATTTGTACTCACAATTTTCTTGATCGAGATACAGAAGGTAACTATTCTTTTGTTCATAAATCGTTTATGGAGTTTTTTGTGGCCTGCCGCCTGCATAGGTTAATGCTTAATAATCAAGCCACAGTACATGAGAAGATATATATAAACGAAGAAATTCGGCTTTTTCTTAACCATCTTTTTGCGCTACAACCAAAGATAGAACCCAAGCCGCCAAGCGCTCCATTAGCAGGATTTGTGTGGATACCTCCAGGAGAATTTGTGTTAGGAGGTGCAGAAGGGCTACGCTTACAGATATTTCGCCTGAGTGAAGGTTTCTTTATGAGCAAAACATTGGTTACCAATCAGCAATATGCGGAATTCCTAAATGCTAATGGATATGCACGGCAGGAGTTTTGGAGCGCGGAAGGTTGGAGCTGGCGTGAACGGGAACATTGGATAACCCCTGAATTCTGGCAACAAGAACCTGTTAATGATCCGCTACAACCGGTGACAGGAATTTCATATTATGAAGCGCAGGCGTATTGCCATTGGTTCACATCCGTAAAATTACTCTCTCTTGGATGGGTTGCTCGCTTACCAACTGAGCAAGAATGGGAAAAAGCTGCGCGCGGTGTGGATGGACGGCAATATCCCTGGGGAGAATGGCGCGAAAATTGTGCAAATGTACAAGTGGCAGGTATGGGACACCCTAACGTAGTAGGTTTTTTTTCATCTCTTGGTGATAGCCCGTATGGTGTAGCTGACATGGCGGGCAATGTTTGGGAATGGACTGTGAGTATTTGGGGGGAGTCCCAGGTTTTACGTGGCGGCTCTTTCAATGTCAGGTCAGATCAATCCCGATGTGCCTATCGCTATAGAGACTTGCCTCGCTATCGTTATGCCGATCTTGGTTTCCGACTGGTAATTGTACCAGCTTAGTTTTTTGCTGAGTACTGATAATAGAATTGATCATGGAGGCTTAGATGGGTTTGATAACTGCTTTGACAGAAGATCAACATCGCGTACTGGATAACATTCATGCTGCCGCGGCACGCATCTGGGCACGACCACTGCACCGCTATTTCACCGATCATGGGCCAAATCATACCGACCGCATCATTGCATTGCTGGATGGTCTTACCACAGGAATGCTGGCTACCGATAAACGGCTTACACCCACTGAAGTTTTTGTCCTGCTTGCAGCGACTTGCTTGCATGATATTGGAATGCAGGATGAGCGGTATGCCGGTGGCGACTTGGAGAAAATCCGTGCGATTCACCACCTACTCACCGCCGAATTGATCTTTGAGGCAGAAGAAAATCCTGCCCAGGTCGTGAAATTGGGCTTACCCGATGATCCAGGCCTGATCGAAGCCATCGCGCTGGTCGCCAAAGGCCACCGCCAAGAGGACTTGCAGAGCGACGAATACCACACCCTGCCGGTAGGTGGCGCGACGCTGCGCCTGCGCCTACTTGCTGCGCTCTTGCGCTTCGCCGATGAACTGGACATTGACTATCGCCGGGTAGACCTGGAGCAGATGAAGTTGCTCGCCCTGCCGGTGGACTCGCAGCTGCACTGGTGGAAGTGCCACTACGTCGCGGGCGTCAGCATCGTAGATGAATACATCCGCGTGGCGTATCGCTTCCCGCAGAGCCGCCCCGATTACGAGGCGCTGCTCATCCCCCTCATCGAGGGCGAAATCCGCGCTAAACACGCGGCGCTGGAACCTATCTTTCGTGCGCACGCAGTCAAAGTCGCCATTGGTAAGCCGGAGGTGCGCCTGCTGCGCCTGGTCAAGCCCATGCCGGCGGAAGTGGAGGTGTTGGCGAAGAGCGATGCGCCGCCGGCCAAACCCACCTCTAGCCGCCGTAAAGCTACCCTTGTTGCGGCTAAACCCGCTGCCGAAAGCGAGAAGCAGCCACGTCGGCATCGTGAGGTACCTCCTAAACCGCTGCCGGGGACAGTCTTCGATCAGCAGGGGCAAAAGGTCGGGACACAGATCAATGTGGCGGGGGATTATCACCACACGGTCGCCTCTGGTGAGCGAAGCGTTGCCATTGATGGTAATGCCAGCGCCAACACCTTCAATATGGGCGATACCCACACCAGGCAAACGCCGGTCAACGTATCAGCGGAAGATGCGATTGAAGTAGCTCCCTTGCGTGCCCGCCTCCAACGCCTTGACACAGTAGAGCTCGAATCACTGTGTCTGGATCATTTTCCCACAGTCTATGACAAGTTTGACCGCGGATTGCGGCGAGATGAGAAAACAAACCTACTATTGAATTATATTCGCTATCACCCAGATGAAGCTACTCGGCTGGTCGAGATCTTGAAGCAAATGCGCTTTACATGAGCGCTCTGTAGCGCGTAAGAAACGACTTGATTAACCAATAGCATGACGCCGTTCCCAAAAAAACACATTACTGTATATATTTGGGGTAATGGTTGCCCTTTCTGGAGTGTCTAATCACCCCGCCCCTGACAACCCTACCCTTAATCATCATCTCACCGATGATAATGATTAAAGCGAGCGCCACGACCAGGCAGAGCTCTCCATGGCCTCTAAACTGGCAAGCCAGATCTCGCCGGCGGGCAACTGTTGCTTACGCCGCGCTTCCCGCAGTATCCCCACCTGCCGGTCGCAGTGCGCGTCGCTGAACAAGATCAACACCAATCGCCCCTCAATCTCCAACGCTTTCGCCCATTGCTCGGTGCGCCGGGGGTTGACCTCGCGCTGCACCTCCACCGGCCAGCGCACAGTGTCTATATGCAACAACAAATCCGGCTCACTCCGCCGCCCCCAGCGTTCATCACCGGCCAACAGCGGCGTTGGGTCCATCTCTACCCGCCAACCGGCTGCCTGCAAATGTGTCGCGGCTTCGAGGATGCCTACCGCGTGCGCCACAGAGTCATGCCGTCGGACAAACTCCGTGTTCAACTCGGCGGCTACTGGCGCTTTGCCGTAGGCTGCGTGCGCCCAGGCTTTCCCGCGCTCCGTCAACACCACCAGCCGGCGGGCGCGGCCTGCCCCAGGCTGCCAGCCTGGGCGCTGCCCTTGCCACTCAAAATCTTCGAGCAAGCCGTCATCCGTCAATGCCTTGAGCGCATTCTGCACGCTCCCCCGATGGGTGGCCGCCCCCAATTCCACCACCTGCTCAATGATGCGCCAGGAGCGACTCAGCCCCGTCTGCACCATGATCCCCAAGATCGTCTGCTGCACCTCCGATTGTACCGTCACCTGCGCGGCAGGAATTTCCACCGTCGCCGCCGCTGGTCGGATGGCGGCTTGCAAGCGTAATCGCTCACACTCAGCGCGGGTCGCGGTCACTTCCGCTTCCAACTGCGCAACACGACCTTGCAAAACGTGATTCTCCCCTTCCACCACGCGCCAGTGATCCTCCACCACCTTGCGATACTCCGGGTGCTGCTCTGCTACCGTACAGAGCACCTCCTCCAACCGCCGCATCACAGTCGGATAATCCAGATACTTGCGCCGCCGTGGATGCCGATAATCATGCAACAGCTGCACCAGTCGCGCAGTCATATCCGCAAACTCCTCTATCCAATCCTCCCGCTGCCGCCGCGAATAATGCCGCAGCACCGCGCGCCGCGCCTTATGCACAGCCTGAATCAACCACTCAATCTCCTGTGTCGTCAAATCACGCATTTGTGCTATACTCCATGTTAGATGTTCGTGCGAGGGTCATAGTTGCCCGCCGATGCAGCCCGTGTCGTCTCCGCAGTACGAGCCGCTAAAACGTTCGCGCCACCGGATACCGGAATCTGCTGGCGCTGGATGGGCCACGACTGAGCGGGATGGTCTATTAAACGCCCCCGCTGCGGCGCGGTGAAGCCATGAGCACGATTCTCCGCCCGGCCTCGGTAATCTTCCGAGGCCGGGCGCTGTTTATCATTGTCATTGCTGAGATGATGATAAAGGGTAGGGTTGTCATGTACCTGGGCAATTTCATTTATCATTTAACAACCATCTCAGGTCATACATCCCATGCCATAATGGCTGGGCGGCGCAACACCATCACGCGCTGTGTTTGCCCGTTTACACTTAGCGTTTTGGTGTAGCGTTCCCCGTCGCGTTCCAATAAGCCCCCTTCGTAAAACATTTTACGCAAGGTTGGCTCACCCACAGGAAACACATCTCCGCGCTCGCTATAGTAGCGGCAAATCCGGTTATACGTCGCCGAAAGCAGGTAATAGCGATCACGGTCATACCAGCCCAAGAGTTCTGCCTGGTCAGGCCCCGCGCCACCGAGCGGTTCCTCGCCGTTATTTCGTGCAGCCAGGAAAACCACCCCTTGCGCCAACAGATCGCGCAAGGCGGCCAAAAACAAGCGTTCGGGTTTTTCTTCCTGCGCTCGTTCCGCTTGACTGTTGGCTGTGGTGCGTAATGTTTGCCACGCTTCTGCGCGCAATGCCTGGCGTTCTTCTTCAGTGAGTGCGCCGCAATCCCGCGCATACCGCAGCCCCATCTCCACTCCCAAAAATAGCCCCGCGACCGCTTCCGGCAGCCGCAAGTGAACGCCATCTCCATACGCTTGCACTCTTGCCTGACGCCACATATCGCCAGCGTGCGTTGCCAGCCATGTCCATTGCGTCGAGCACCAGGTTAAATACCCGGCCAGCGCGTGACTCAGGCGCGCGCGTTCCTGTTGCAACACGGTGAGGCGGGCTTTGTCTACCGCGCCACGGCTCATTTCCACGATAAACAACCGCCCTACAACGCCTTCCGAAGTGGGGATATCCTCTCCCGTCACCATAATCAGGCCGCGTGGTTGATATGTGGTGCGCGCGGTGGCGTCGGCCCGCAAGCGCCCGCGCCCGGCTAGATTCCCCGCGGCGCGCACGATCCGATGCGCAGCGTTCACATATTCCTGGTGCGAACGGCGGTCTTTCTGAGGCGCATAATCGTCAATGACCAAAGGGCTGTCTTTCAATACGAAGGCTTTTTGCTCCAGACGATTCGCGGTATCAATGAACCCAGCGGGCAAATGCTTGTCGTCGAAACCTGGCCCGTAATGATTCATAGCCAAAGCGGTCAGGGTGGATTTCATACTACCCGTTGGCCCGAAAATCCAGAGCACAAAGGCCAGGTTAATCAATTCCCGCAACGGGGCCAGGAACATAGCACCCCACAGAGGCCAGGTCACGGCCCGTGGTGCGAGGTCGAGAAAACTGAGGGAAAGCTGCATTGCATTTTGGGGGTCATCTGCCTGGGGCGGCACCTGGTATAAATCCAGGTCGCGATCCAATTCCACCCGCATCGTTACATCGGCACCGATGCTCGGGGTCGCGCCATTCTGCGTCAGAAATACGCGCCGCCCCTGTATTTCTCGCCAGCCGGTGTGCGTGAAAACCGTTTCCCGCTTGATGTCTGAACTCAAATGTTGTATTGCGGCGCGCAGACGATCGCGCGTGCTAGCGCCCGCTTCCACAATGGAGCGCGCCCCCCAGTGTTTGGCAACCCAGGTCATGCCTCCGAATTCCGTCGCCGGAATGCGCGCGGGTGCAAGTGGTTCACCATTGTACATTTTCCCGTGTAACACAAATTCACGCCGCACATCAGCGCCATCGTCTAATTCAACCTCTTCTACAATCTGGGCTTCAAAATTTGATAACGGCTCAACCACTTCATTGCCTGACCGGTCATAATAGCGGTGACACACGCGCCCTTGACTGACCAGATAACGCGGCTTCCCATCTTCCGCTTGCCCGGCCTCGCGTCGCGCCGCTTTGAGATAGGTATCGAACTCCGCCTTGCGAATGCCCAACCCGGTGGAGACCTTGTTGCGCACCCGTGAAATCTCGAATGCGTTTAGCGTGGCCAGTGCGGCAAATACCGCTTGCACGCCCTCATCGGTGACTTCCGCATCCTCATCAGAGCGCGCGCGCTGAGTCAAAAACTCGATCCAGTTCGGCGCGTGCTTAGCCAACCCTTGCGCCAGTTGCGCCGTGCTGCCCGCCTGGAGCCAGCCGTTAGCATCTCGTGAAACCTCCGGCCACGCGACTACGGATAATTTCAGCGGTGAGACTCCCAACCGCAACAAAGCCGCGCCCCAGCCATCCTGGTCACCTTCCGGGCACAATGCCTGGCGTCCGGCAGCGTCGTTATCTAGCGCCAATGCCACCTGTCGTTTAGAATCAAATTTCAACACACGCTCGAGCTCCGCCAGCACAAGGTGGGCTGCGGTGGGCGCGGCACCGAGCAACGCTACACCGGGCATACCCCATAGCCCCAACGTCAACGCGCAAGCAGCGCCTTCCACAATCATAAAAGGCAGGTCGCTTTTGCGCGTCTCCCACACCTGGTTGAAAAACGGTTGTTTTTCACCTACCAGTGTTCGGCTCGGATTCCAAGATTTCACCTGGTCAACCGGCGGCAATACCCGTCCGCTAAGATAGGTCACGCGACCACGCAACCAGTGGGGATAGATCAACAAGCCAGGGCGCAGCGCTGGAATTTTCCGTTCCCGAATCCAATGCGGTTCCGGCTCAATTCCCCATGCGCGTCCCCAAGCTGTCACATCACCGCGGAAACCCACTAGCGCTACTGCTGCGGGATGTTGAACATCCAGCCCGGCCTGTGCCAGTGCGTCCCGTAATAGGCCCCAGTCCTCGCCAAAGAAGCCGAGTTGGTATTGCTTGATAAGTTCATCTTCGAAGCCCCGTTCTGCGCAATACGCCAATGCCTGTGGTGACTTGAGGAGGTTAACATGAAGCCACTCCGCCGCTACGCCAAAAATTGCTTCGCGTGCGCGCTCTAGTTCTCGTGCTGCTTGTTGTTCTGGCGATTCGCGCCATTCCACGCCGGCCTCCCGTGCCAGTTCTTGAAGCGTGGTCGGCAAATCCCACCCATTGCGCTTCTGCTCGAAATCTATCAAGTCTCCGCCCCAGCCGCAGCCGAAACACTTAGCGCGCTGACTATCTGGGAACACAAAAAACGAGGGGGTCTTTTCCTCATGAAAGAGACATAAGCCCCGGAGCCCGTGCCCGGCCCGCTTCAACTGTACCGTGCGCCCTACAATATCCTCGATCTGCAATCTTACCTTGATGTCCGCAATCACGCCCACACCATCACCTCGTCGTATTGGAGAAGCCCCGCTGTGCGCCCCGTAGCGGGGCGATTATTCCGAGCCATATCAACATTCCTATCCAATGGGAAAATCGCTCTGCGTTGCGTTGGTTGAGGCAATGCCTGCATTATTGCCAGCAGTATGCCAGCATTGTGCCTGCATCAAGCCCGCAATGCGCCCGCATTGTAGCCAGCATTGAGCGCTAAACATGGTTCTGATTCTCGATAACGACATCGTAATCATACTTCAGCGAGCGGGCATTGCGCTTGCGCGGCTTCACCCCAGCGCGCTGTGCGTATTCCAACCCCAACTGGAGCAGCCACAGCGCATAGCTGCTCAATCCGCAGGCTTCCTGCTCCGCCGCCGCGCGTACCTGCTCCTCCAACCACTCGGCACCTGAAAAATCCAGCGTGACTTTGCGCCGGGCTGCATCGCGCTGGCGCTGTTTGCGCTGGCCTTTCGATAGCCCTGCCGTAGCCTCCCGCTGCTCTTCATACGTCAATAGTGTTGCGACATCGGCCGTTAAACCTGCCAATGGATTGCGGCGGTTTTCACTCATCATTTCCCCTCCTGCTTCAAAATACCCTTCTACAATCCCATTTCGTGCGCCAGCCAGCGCGCCGCAGCTGCGTAACCGCCATGCCGTTTTCCGTTTCCGTTCAATTCCAGCCCGGCCATGGCCCAACAGCGCGGCGCAAACTCCAGCAAAGTCTTGCCTACAGCCTGCGCCTTATCTACCGTGGCATCCGTCGGAATCGGTGGCATCACTTGCCGCCCGAATGTTTCAGCCAGCAGACGTAGCCGCTCGACATGGCCCTTGATACGCCGATCCAACATCGTCGGCAACACGCCCACGAAGCTTCCTGAGAAGGCGTTGATTTGTTTGAGACTAGCCACACTCTCCAAGGCTTCACGCACACCGACCAGCGCAAGGTGGGCCAGCGAGACCGGCACAACAAAGTGTGTGCAGGCTACCAACGCTGCCAACTGCATGATGTCGGCGCTGGGCGCTACATCCATTACAATTACGTCATAGCCCTTCACCTCAGCAAAAGCCTCGCGGAGTCTGAAAACCCCAAAAGGATCACCGCTTAGAATTTGTTTGGTCTTGGCAGTGCTCTTATCGCCCAGAATTGCGTGTAAATTATCACGCCCCGTTATCTGCACCGCTGCCTGACCCGCTTCACCGATTAGGAACCGATGCAGGCCACCGGTTTTCTCCAACCCCAGGCAATCGGCTAGATTCCCTTGGGCATCCAAATCCACCAACAATACCCGCTGTCCGGTATTTGCCCATAGATGTGCCACCGTCAAGGCACTAGTGGACTTACCCACTCCCCCTTTTTGATTGATGAAAGCCATTTTCTTCATCGAGTATTTCTCCCCTGATTTTAGTATCATCACGGCTTGGCAGCGTCGGGCGGGTTAGGCGGGCTTTGGCAGGTTTGGCGGTTGGGCAACAAAGCCCCCAATTTAGGCGTGATAATATGCGCATTCCCCTGCGTGCTATCTTTATCCACCCAACCGCGCATAAGCCAATCAGCCAACAGTCGCCGCGCTTCCCGGTGACCTAGCCCGCAAGCCTCCAAAAAGTTTACCGTCACCCGACCCCCCGCAGCCAGGGCTTTGGAAACGATAGATGTCTCCCGTTCAGAGAGCACAATGCCGGGTTGCGCGCCGGCAGTAATGAGGACGCTCTTATCCAGGTAGTAGGCTTGCAGCAGGCCCCATCTATCCGTGAGGGCCAGACCGGGTCGCTCGGCAGGGATGCGCACCGCTTCGGTGCAGCCGACGGCGCGCGCGGTTTCGGCGCTGCGCACCCGGAAGCAGATCACGGCGCTTACCTGGTCCCGTACCCGTCCGACAATCGCCTTTGTGAAGTCTTGCGCAGCAAAGGCCAGGTTGACGCCAAACTTACGCCCGCGCCAACCGAGCTCCGCCGCAGCCTTGGCCAGGCCGCCTGTAGCCCCGCCGGTTGCCAGCGCCGCCGCGTTGAATTCGTCCAAGACCACCAATACCGAGGGCAAGACCGGCGCGCCCGCTTGGGCGGCCAGGGCGTTGTATTCGGGGAGCTTCTCAGGAAAGCCGCTCACCTGCGCATATTGCGCCGCGCGCGCCTCACATTCCCCTAGCCCGCGCTCGATAATGGCGTGCATGGTGTCAGTCGTGGTGCCGATGGGGGCCAGCAAGGCCGGGTGATTTGCCAGCATGGGGAAGGTTGACCCGTCCAGATCGGCCAGCAAGAGGGCGGCCCCTTCGGCCAGGGCTTGGTAAACCAGCAAGCGCAAGAAGACGGATTTACCGCTGCCCGTGATCCCCGCCGTGAGCAAATGCCCCAACCGCTGCCAGGGCAAGCGCACCTCGCCGCCGGCCGCGCGCCAACCGAGCCGTAACGCGCCGCGCTCCAGGCTCGGAAAATCTATCTTGAGGGGCAAGCGTGGGGGCTTGCTCAGTAGGATCGCATAGCGTAAGCCGTTGGAATTGCTCAAGAACACGGGCCGCCCCTGGAGAGCAGTGCTCACATGATGCAAGAGCTCGGGCCGCGTGTAATCTTCCAGGCGAGGCAGCTGGCCCACATCGAAAATCCCAAAGAGCCAGATGCACCCGTCCGCCTCGGCTAAGAGCCAGTCGGAGAAGACCGGGCGTAACCCGCGCTGGGTGAGTGTGGCGGGAACAATCCGCGCGGCTTGCTCGGCTTGTAATAGGACTCCCTTATTCATGGTTTGCCTCACTTTCTAAGTCTAAAACCAGGGCTTGGGGGGTAATGTCGCGGAGCCAGTGTTTGATTGCGGCCCCATCCACCACCTTGACCGTTGGGGGCGCGCCGGTCATCGCTAACCGTTGGGCGGCCTGGCGTTGCCTCGGGGCGGCCGCTGGGCGCACGGTCGCTTGGGGCAGCCCGCGCGTTGCCAGATCCACCGCTTGATCGCGCATCGTCACGGCGGCCTGTTGGGTTTCATCGGCCAGCGGGGGCATAGTGATGCTTTCGGCGTCTATTACCGCCGCCGGGCCAAAAGACTTGTCTCCATCATAAACAATCATGCGCCGTCCTTGTTGTAAGACCATGAAGGGCGCATCCCCGCGCGCGTCGCGGGGGATCGCACGGGCGCGCAACTCGGCAACCGTGATAATGCGCCAGATCGCGTAGCACAACAGCCCGGCCAGCAGGGCCAGTAAAACCCACGGCCCGTAAGCTTGCAACGGATAGACCGCCGCCGCCCGGCGGGCTTCCAACTCGGCGGCCTGGCGCTGCGCTTCAATTTGCGCGGCTTCCAGCGTCGCTTGTTGTGCTATCGCGGTCGCGGTTGCATGGTGGGCCAGCCGCTCAGCTTCAGCCGTGGCTTGAAAATTGACCGCTTCAGCCGTGACGGTCGCGGCCCAGGCCGCCGCCGCGCGCGCTTCTAGCGTTGCCTGTGCTATCGCGGTAGCCGTTGCCGCTGCCCGCTGGGTTTCTTGCTCAAACGTCCAAGCGGTCGCGGTCGCGTGGGCTTGCTGCGCTTGCGCGGTAGCCAGGGCGTGACTATACTCGGCTTGCGCCGTGGCCGTGGCCGCCCACACTTGCGCCGCGTGTGCTACAGCGGTGGCGGTCGCTTCGGCGTGGAACTGCTCCAGGACAATCTCGGCTTCGATAGCGCGCCGATAGCGTTCTACCTGGAGGGCTTCCACTGTGGATTGATAAGCCGGGGATGTCACAACCGGGGCTGCGCCGGCGCTGTAAGCTCCGGGCGTAACGGTGCTACTCTCACAGGCCAGAGTAAGCACAATCAACCCCGCGATAATTGCCAGTAGCCAACCGCGCCGCCGCTCCATAGTCACCCCCTACCACCACAGCGGGGCTTGATTACGCGCGTAATCATCCGCGCCCGTGTCATCATCATAGCCGCTCCCATCATCACCCGGTAAGGCCGCCCACGGGGCCGCGCTGGGAGCGCCGCCGCGCAAATCCCGCAGGGCGCGCAAAACCTCGATTTGTACCAACATTCCCAGCGCATCCCCGCCGCCCTGCGTTGCGCTGCCCCCTTCCAGGCGGCTCCATTGCGCGTTAGGGCCGGGTAGCCAACCGCGCCCGGAGTCTGCCGCCATAGGCCGCGCCCGGCGCAACTGCCAGCGTAACACAGCGATATACCCGCCGCCGCCGATCACGGCCAGGGCCAGCAAGAGGGCCAGAAGCGTAGCCGCTACGTTGCCCGCTGTACTGCCGGCGGCGCTCACGGTCGCTGCCGTGGCTACTTGCCGGGTTGCGCTGGCCTGCGCTGCGAGCGCCCACGCGATCAGCCCCACCACGCCCAAGCCCACCACCAGCAGCACGGCGCGTACTAGATGACGCCAAAAAGCAGCCACTACAGCTATGGTAAGCACTAGCCCTGCAAGATAGAGTAGTTCCATCAGCGCTCCTTTCACCTACATCACAGTCGCAACACTGCGGCCATTTTGCGAGCGTGGACATTCCGTTGTCCCCCCCCCCCAATTTTTCGAGATAGATGCGCGTCGCATGTTTAGTGCGATGGTTTAGAAAATTACGCAGATCTTCTGCGCTTGCTCCGACAGACTCCATCAACACCACTGCTGACCTGCGCAGTGTATCGGTGCAAATCTCAATCCCGTCCAGGCCTGCTCGCACCGCGTAGGCTTTGACCAGCCGATTGACCTCGCGCGCTGTCAGTGGTTGCCGGTAGGGATCCCACTGCTCCGGGTCAACGCCAGGCAGGTTCCGCGCACGCATAGTCATCGCCGTAAAAATCGGCGTATTAGCCTCCATCGTGGTCCAACGGCCGACGGCCTTGAGATAGCATTCAATCGCCGCCCAGCACTCCGGCGGGAGTTCTTTCCATTCCGCAGGGTCAGGCGTGTTGTGACATTCCACGTCACGACAACGCCAAAATATCCGTCCATCACGTTCCTCAAAGTCCTTCCAGGTGAGCGTCCGTACTTGGGAATTTCGGGCGCCGGTCATAACATAAAACATGAGAAGCGCACGGTCGCGTGCCCCTTGCGCAGTGGACGAGGGAATCGCGTTAAAAAATTGGCGGAGTTGCACTAGGTTTAGGTAGGGATGCTCGGCCGTGTGCTGGTCGGTGTCACGCCGCCTAACACCTCGCACCGGATTTGATGGCATTTGACTCAAGAACAGCAGGTTGATTTCACGCTCGTCAGGCAGCACCACTGAGTAATCGCGCTCAGCGTAAGCATAAAACGAGGATATGCCTGCTAGCCGCTGGTTAATGGTTGCGGTCGCATAACCACGGGGCCGCATCTGTCCCCGTTGTGTCAGTGTCGCTACCCGACGTGGGTCAAGATCGCGGGTCTCCATGTCATAAACCCAGGCATGGATGTGGGCAGGTGTCACATGTCAAAACTCCCACACCTGGGGCGGGTCGCCGGAAGGGTCAAGGTTGTGTATGAAGCTCCAGAGATCGTTCCAAGCTGTGCGATAGGCTCTCTGTGTAGTGGTATGGGTTGCGCTCACTACGAGCCACTGTGCAAATGCCTGCTGCCACTCATGGCGCAAATCATCCAAGGATGGAGAATCAAGTAGTTTCAGTACGATGTTTGACATATTTTTGCCCTCACAGCGCGTCTTCAGGACGCCTTTCTGATTCTGGCGACTCATACTGACATGGTGCTAATAACCCTCTCTCTCCCATCACCATCTCAGTTAGCCTCCTATAATCGGCGATTAAAACACGAAGTCCACCCGACATGCTCCGTACACCGGAACGCGCGGCTATTCTTTCAACAAGGCACCAGTCGTTGGAATATAACGAGATGTTCCTGGCCTGCGCAAGATCTTTCATACGTCACCTCCTGTTTCTGTTGTTACTAAAAGTAACCAAATTATACCACATAATATCGTTTCTTGTCAATGTTTGAACCGAAATAGTTACTCACATAAACCGTCTTATGGGCTATAATTTCGGTTATGTACAATAACGATTTTTATGATTGGATAGACTCAGAACTAACTGAACGCGGTTGGGGTGTGACTGAGCTTTCACGCAGGATGGGGATTACTCATTCTGCAGTTTCGCATGTATTATCGAAAAGAAATAAGCCAAGTACAGACTTTTGCAGTGGCCTTGCAAAAGCATTTGGAGTATCACCAACTGAGGTTTTCCGCAAAGCTGGACTACTCCCTAAAGTTGAGGGAGTAACCGACCCACAGCTCCAAAGTGCGCATGATCTGATAAATTCTATGACGCCAGAACAACGTCAACAGGCTCTAAACTATATGCGTTTTTTGATCCAAAACCAGGAATCACCGCTACCTGCTACCAAGCAAAAACTCGCTTATGAAAAATCTTAACGAGACTCACCTCGCTGTGCATACTTGCTGGAACAGCATCAAGCCTACTGAACGCGAATCTGCAATTTTGTACGTTTTGCAAGCAATACAAGAAGATCGAGTGATTAATGTAAATTCAGAATATTTTGAAGAAGTTAAGCCGTTTTTGAGAACATGGTACTTTTCTAAGAAAGGCTACCTGGGGATTATTGGCACACCTGCTGCCAAGTCCGAAATCAAGCGACATATTCGCTGTAAATCAAACTTGTTTCTGCTGTGGAAAACGTTTAGAATGTTAATAATAATTGCCCTTTTCTATGGATATGCTTACCTTGCTGTTGATGCGTTGGTGTATGCCACTACAATGGCCTGGTTGCCAACTGAAAATGTATCCGCAGCGGTGCTGAGTTTTTTAATTCCAGTGGCTATTTATGCCGAGATTCGGATTGTGCAGCAGATGCTGTTCACGCCATACTGTAAGTCATTTGGGTTGAAATTGGTTTAGCACTTGTTTTTACAAGAATTTTGTTGTTCGTTTCCATGTTCCTTGTTTTGACAACCGGTGATACTGGTGATAGCGGTGCTTATGGCTGTGAAACACCACAATCACCACTATCACCGGTTCAAATGAATAGACCCCTATAGAGATAAAATAAAAGATGTAGTGGGGCAAAACATGAAAAATCCCCCATTTTTAAGGCGTAAATGCCTCAAAAACAGGGGGATATTCTATCGTAGTGGAGCACTTTGCCCCACTTATGATTGGCACTCTCTATAAAGAAGGTTGAAATTTATCTTATGACACCACTTGACCGGTGTGGCGAGTAAAATACTGGTGTGGTCACTGCCACACCGGTAAGCTTTAATATTGGTGTTTTTGCTGGTGTTATAAAATAAAAAGGCGTCTTAAGAAATCTTGGGTTTATGTATCTAACTTAATTCTACCGGAGATTGCACGGTCACATAAAAAATATATCAACTACAGTGCTCACGGATAAAATAATAAAGTAACCATGAGCACTGCCGGAAGAACACGGTTCGGGTCCGTGAGGTCCAGGGTTCAAATCCCTGCGCCCCGACTGTAGATTACATGGTATGGGAGTATGCCATATCGCAGCTCTTATAGCCAGATTCCAGGCCCCTTTCTCTACTGAGAAAGGGGCTTTTTTTGTGCGTGTGTGGCGGCAACGTTTTTTGTACTTTGCCGCGTTTGGGGTTATACTGATAGTGGATTGTGAGGCTGTCTGCAGGGGCGCCCTGGCCTCACGCCGGAAGAAATCACCATACTAGAACAGTAGACCTGCCAGGTTTTCTGAAACCTGGCAGGTCTACTGTGATAAGTGCATGTCACGCACGGGGTTAGGTTTCTGTTGTTATGGCTTCCAAAATGGCGTGCTCGCGGCGTTGGAGGAGCTGTGCTAACGGTTTGAGCGTCAAGAGGTATATGCTTACGCTGTAGAGGATTGCGAGGGGAATCGTGAAAAACAATCCGGGGCGCCAAAAAATATACGGCAGCACCAGGAGTAGGGTGATAGGAATGCCTGCTATAATCCACATCAGCATGCCCCACAGGTTGCCTTGTTGGCGTGTTTTTTGCGGAAAATTGAGCTGCATCCTATAGGGTGCAATGATTGCCGCTAATGTGAAAAATGGGCTGCCGCTAATTTGCATACACAATCCCAGGCATAGCCCGAGGGGGACAACCGCCCAGTTGCGAGTCAATGCGCCTAACAAAAGCAGCACCAGAGCATACAATCCGCCGGTGAGGAAAAACACGGTAGCATTGGCAGCGATGATGATGTGACGCCGATCCACTGGTGCTGATGCGAGCGCGCCAAAACCCTCACGATCAATGACGCCGAAGTAGTTGGCTGTGATGCCCATGTTGAGCATCAAATTCAGCATCACAATCATGAACAGCCCGGCGAGCAGCGGGGCTGTCTCTTGAAACGCACTCTCTGGGTTGCCGGGTTGCCAAAGGATGAAGGATGCCGGCAACATCATCAGCAACCCCGCGAAGAACATCCGCCGTGTGCCAGGGCTGCGCCGCAAGTAAATCCAATCCTTGTGCAATAATGCCCAGAATGTCGGTGGGCCGGGCCAGCGTTCAAAAAATTGTGTGGCATGACTATGTACGCGTTCGGCGCCCAGTCCCAGGGTTGCGCCTTGCATCAGCCGACGCGTGATCCGGATATGTAACCACAACAGCGCCCCCACGGCGACCAGGGATAGGCCGAGAAATACTAGACTTCGCCCCCAAGCGCCCGTGGATGCAGCTGCCATGCCTGCGGTAGCCCAACCTGCGGGTAGCCATATCAATATGCGCGAAGGGCGGAGGATTTCCAGGAACTGGCTGATGTTTTGCGCGCGCCCCAATTGTGCAATCAAGTCCTCAATTGGCAGGTTTTGCAAAAGGGTGATTTGATCGTAATTCTGTATCGCGCCTTGAATAAACGCTTGCCCGAGTCCCAGTAGCATGAAGGGTAGCGTCAACACCGTTAGCATGAGTGCCCGCAGGCGACGGTCTCCTGCCACGAGATCGAAGAGGTCTTCCATAATCCGTCCGGTGAGTGCCAACAGCGCAAAGGTCGGTAGGACGCCCAGCAGGATTAGCGGTAGCGCCAGCGGTTGTTGCCACAGTAGTCCGATAACCTCTCCGCCGAGGATGAGCGCCGACCATATTCCGGTCATCGTTAAGAGCGAGATGAGGATACTGCCCGCTACGATGCTGCGGAAGCGAATTGGATGCGTGAATAGGCGCGACATCTCGAAGCGTTCCATGATCTGTGCGTTGTATGATGCCGGCAGCAGCAGCCAGAGGAAAAATAAGCCATTGTTCACCAGCATCAGTAGCTCGTAGTTAGCCTGGGGCGTCAGTAGCAGGATGCTGATAAGGGCGATTCCCAAGCCTATGCCTACGAAAAATGGTAATACAAAGAGACCTCCCAGTCCCCACAGAATGATATTCACCACGTACCATTGCTCGCTGGCGCGGCGTGTGCGGAACATGGCTACAGTGAGTTTGCCTTGGAGCCATAACAATGTTTGCAGCTCGTGCCACATACTCATGCCGCCTGTTTTGTGAGCCAGTCGAGCACCTTTTGATCGTTGGCTTCGGCTCCTACTGTGTGGAGGAAAACGTCTTCTAACGCGGCATCGGGAGGCAAGCCTGCGCGTTCGCGCAAAGCAGGGATGCTGCCCACGTCGGCCAGCTGGCCTTTGTTGATGATGCCCACCTGGTCACAGAAGCGTTCCGCCAATTCCATAACATGCGTGGAGAAAAAGATGGTCGTGCCACGCTGCTCGACCATTTCACGCAACGTGCCCTTAATAGCGCGCGTCGAGATGGGATCAATGCTCTCGAAGGGTTCATCGAGAAACAGCACTTCGGGGGCATGGATGAGGGCGCAAGCCAGGGCCGTTTTCTTGCGCATCCCTTGCGAGTAATCCAGGATCATCTTGTTTCCAGCGCTATCCAGATCCAACATCTCCAACAAAGGGGGGATGCGGCGCTTGATTTCGACCTGGGGCAGGCTATGTAAGCGCCCCACCAGCTCGATCTGTTCAGTGGCCGTGAGGCGCTCGTAAAGGTTGAGATTTTCAGGTACTACGCCGATGCGTCGTTTGACTTCCAGTGGAGTTTTGATAATGTCAAAGCCATGCACATAGGCCGTCCCGGCTGTTGGGGGGAGAAGGCCAATCATCATGTGAATGGTGGTGGACTTGCCCGCACCGTTTGGCCCAAGAAAGCCAAAGATGATACCCGACGGTACAGACAGGTTCAGGGCGTTTACTGCAGTTAGTTCGCCGAAACGGCGGGTGAGGTTTTCTGTTTTAATTGCGGAAGTTATATTGTCGCGCATATTTCACCTTTGTTACTACGAGGCTCTTCAACGCATACGCTGGTGGATTCTGGTAATCGGAGGGTGAAGGTAGTTCCCTGGTCTAGGACACTTTCTACCTGGATGCTGCCCCCTAGGCCTTCGATGTAATCACGCGCCCAGAATAGCCCAAATCCCATTCCCTTGCTCTTTGTCGTCCACCCAATATCAAAAATACGACGCAGGTTTTCGGGCCGAATGCCACTGCCGTTATCACCAATCATGGCCTCAATTTCATGGGATGGGAGCTGGCGTGTGCTGAGCCGCAACTGCCCGGTGACGCCGCGCTCTTGGATGGCATCGAGGGCGTTGTGGATCATCAGCCGGAAGGCTTCGGTAAGCATATCCGGGGAGAGTTTCACCAGTAGCGGTTCGGGGGACAACTCTAGTTGGGTATTTAATACTGAGGGATCCATTTCTTGTGAGAGCGCGCGCCCTAGAGCATTGCGCATACAATCGTTGACATCTGTGCATTCATCGGTGATTTGGCGCCATGGTTCTCGTAAGGTGTCCAGGATGTTGGCGGCTGCGGTGAGACGGGCGTGAATCGGTGCGTTTTGTGTAGCTATTTGTTGGGCACGCGCTTCCGGGGGCAATGCCTCCACTAGATTCAGATGCAGTTGGAACGTTCCGATGTGATTGCGCAAGGCATGGACTGATTTGGCTGCACTGAACGCCATGCGTCCGAACATTTGCGCGGCAATGCGCTGCTCTTCTGCCCGGCGGTAGAGGCGGGCGTTGCGAATCCCTACCGCTGCTTGTTGTCCCACCGCACGTAGTAGCGCGATTTCGCTGGCTTGAAAAGCATGTGACCGGGTCGCTGCAAACAGATTTCCAAAGAGCTCATGTTGTGTTTCGCCCTCGTCCAGCACTTCCAGGAAGAAAGGCACAGCGATGACTTGCTGAATCCCCAATTGCTGTTGAATAGTCTGTAAAACTGTATGCGTAGAGAGGGGGGCAATGGGGCGGAAGAGATCGTAAATATCGTTGCTGGTAACAGGTTCACCGGCTTGTGCCGCGCGCGTGCTTAGGTTGTCCTGATAAGCTGTATCGCGGACATACACGCGCGCGGTTTCTACATCTGCCAGGTTCAAAGGCCGCCCGGCTAGCTCGGAGAGCTGCTGTTCCCAATGCCGTATATCCACTGGAGAGGCCACGGCGGGGTTAATGTGTAGCGCATACACGGCTAACGAGTCATCGCTCTCATACGGTGCAACCATGGCGCCCACATAGCCTAAATCGTCTACCACCCAGTGAGCAATGCGATTGAGGATTCCCTGTTCGTCCTGGAAGCTGGTTTGCATCCTAAAAATCAGGCGTTGTGCCAGCTCAATCTCTAGCCGCCGCCGTTCACCGCCAATGGCTGCCGCTGCCTGCCGTCCGAAGGCGGCGAGTACGCGCACGTCATGCTCGGTGATCCGTCCGCGCTTGACCGCAAACAGGTTGCCAACTACCTCACGCACCGGGGTTCCTCGTTCCAGCGTTTCCAGGAAAAATGGAACGGCGATAACCTGTTGTACGCCCAACGTATGCTGAATCCCATCCACCACCGATTGTGTAGCCGGTGGTGCGATGGGTGTGAATAAGTCGTAGAGCGCGTTACTGATGACCGGTCCGCCGGCCATGACGGCTTTGACACTGAGGTTGTCTGCATATAACTCGTCATAAACGTATACGCGCGCGATGTTGGGGTCTGTGATGCTGATGGGTTGGCCTACAAATTCGGAGATTTTCGTTTCCCAGCGTCGAATGTCATCGGTGGTGGCGATGGTGGGATCGAGCGCCAGTGCCCGCACGGGGAGTGCATCGCCCTGTTCATAGGTGGCTACCATCGCGCCTACATATCCCAGCACATTCACCACATCCTCGGTTACATCGCGTAACGTGGCTTCCAGGCTAGCTGTCGCTGCTTTTTCGACCGGTGCCGCGATAATAGGGCCGCGGCCAAGATGTCGCCGGAAGAATTGTTGCATCGAAATGCGCAATAACCAGGCGATTGGCGGTAGATTCAAGAGCCAGGTTGCCAGACGGGTCTGTAACAGGCGTCCAGGCAATGTAGGGGGTGACTCGGTGTCAGGCGTACGCCGTTCCATCTTGCACCTCAGTTATAAATTATAAGTTTGGAGTATACTGCACGTTTTATGTTGTTTGTAGGCCACATTTTCAGTATAGCGGTAAATTGAGGAATAGTCAAAATCTGTGAGACTCAATAGATCACGAAATGCTCGAAGGGGATCGTTAGATCCCCGTTCTGGGCTGGATCTGGCGATCCAGTCCGAGCAACCCGTGATCTACTGAAGTCTGTGGCGGAGATTTAGTCCACATTGCTGCAATTAGTGGTCCAATGCGGTGGGTGTGTTTCATTGTAGTTAGGCTATCCCAAGAAAATAATCCTTCCACTTGCTCCCGCTGGATTGCTAAATCCAGCGGTTTACCCGATACCCCTGGTAGGGCAGAGGCGTGGATTTGACAATCCACGCCGAGCGAGGTGGGAGGTTTTAATTCTTGGAACGGCCTTATGGAATGAAGACGGGCACGGTCAGAGACCGTACCCGTTCAACTCAGATGAAATACACCCCAATGCGATAGTCCTGATGCAGGATTGGGTTTGACCGGGTTAATAATCAGAGTATAATACCGGTATATGAACATTGTTTGTATGATCTATACACAAATAAGAGCTATGTACGAAACCCATTCAGACGAAAGCGTTGTAAGCGCAGACGCTGCCGAGCCATCCAGTAAGATGCGGCAGGCGTACCGCAGCATGATGTGAGTCCCTGACTTCCCCAGTATTTCTCAGGGCCGCAGCTATGCTGCGGCCCTGTTGCGTCCCTCGGCAGCACTGCTCCTAATCTTGGACCGAGGAGGTGCACCATGTTGTATGCCAGTCAATTGCAAGGCCAACAGGTTTGGGATGCTTGGGGCCGCCCGGTGGGCCGCTGCGCCGATGTGCTGGTGGGGAACATTGATCAGCAATTTCCCCCGCTACGTGCGTTGGCGCTTCGCGATGGTGAAGACGCGGAACGGTTTATTCCCGCCGGCTGCATTAGCAGCCTTTACCCTAGTATTACCCTCAGTGTAACCCAGGACAAACGCAAACCTTACACGCCGAAGGGCGATGAGATGTGGCTGTTCGACCGCGTGCTGGATCGCCAAATCGTGGATACCGAGGGACGGCGCGTGGTGCGCGTGAACGATTTGCAGATGGCGCGCGTGGGTGAGCAGTTCTGTCTCACCGGTGTGGATGTAGGCTCCACCGGCTTGCTGCGCCGCTTGGGGTTGGAGCAGATCGGGCAAGCTGTTGCGCGGCGTTTGCACCGCTCGTGGGAAAGCCATGTGATCCCCTGGGAGGACGTGGCACCGCTCCAACATGAAGACCCGCTCCGCTTGCGTGTCTCGCACGAACGCATTACCCGTTTGCCACCCGCCGACATCGCCGCCATCCTCAACGATCTCGATCGGCCCACCGGCGAGGCGTTGCTCCACTCGTTCAGCGATGAAGACCTAGCTGATGCGCTCGAAGAAAGTCCGGCGGAAGTGCAAGTAGCTATGCTTTCCAGTCTCACCCCAGAGCGTGCTGCCGACGTGCTGGAAGAGATGGACCCCGACGAAGCCGCCGACTTGCTCGCCGATCTGCCCGAAAAGACCAGCGCGCAGCTGCTCGATCTGATGGAAGAGGCCGATGCTGCTGAAGTACGCGCCTTGCTCGCATACCCGGAAGACTCCGCTGGCGGCATTATGACCACCGAATTTGCCCATGCTCCCATCGGCCTGCACGCTGGTGAACTGCTTGCCTATTTGCGGCACTCCGAAGACGCACGAGAGGACGAGGTGATGTACTACGTTTACCTCATTGATGACGCGCATCGGCTCTGCGGTGTCATTAGCTTACGCGATCTGGTCATGGCACCGCCCGATGCCGATCTGTCCCCCTGGGTCGAGCTCGACCCGGTGAAGGTGAATTCCTACACCGCGCAACAAGATGTTGCTTATACGATGGCGAAATACGACCTGTTGGCCGTGCCGGTGGTAGAGAGCGAGACGGGCGCGCTGCTCGGTATCGTCACGGTGGATGATGCCATTGATACCGTGTTGCCCACTGCCTGGAAGAAACGCTTGCCGCGGTTCTTCTAATCACAAGGAGTCATAATCATGCTCAAGCGTATCTTGAAACTCCCTTCCTGGCTACAACGGCTCGGTTTTTATCTGACGATTTTAGGCCCTGGCCTTATCACCGCCAGTGCCGATAATGACGCCCCCGGCATCGCTACCTATTCGATGGCTGGTTCTACTTACGGCTATCGCTTCTTGTGGCTGGTCGTCGTCATCACGTTAGGGGAGGTGATTGTGCAGGAGATGGCCGCTCGTATGGGCGCTGTGACCGGCAAAGGCACCGCGGATCTTATCCGCGAGCGCTTCGGCGTGCGCGTGACGGCCTTCGCCATGCTGTGCTTGTTGATTGCGAACCTCGGCACTACCATCGCGCAATTCGCGGGCGTAGCCGCTGGCACGGAGCTGCTCGGCGTGAGTCGCTACGTCACCGTCCCGTTAGCGGCGGTACTGGTGGCCTACCTCGTCCTGCGCGGCTCATATGAGCATGTGGAAAAGGTGCTATTGGTGTTGTGCCTGGCGGCGCTGAGCTATGTCTTCACGGCTTTTGCTGTGCGTCCACAGTGGGGCGAGGTGCTGCGCAACGCCGTCACGCCCACCTTTACCGCCGACCCCGCTTACATCATGGCCGTGCTGGCGACCATCGGTACGACTATCACTCCCTGGGGCATCGTTTACATGCAGGCTTCGGTGGCTGATAAACGGGTGAATCTAGCGGACTATCGCTACACGCGCCTGGATGTGATGTTCGGCGCGACATGGGGCAACGTGGTTTCGGCCTTTATCATCATCACCACCGCCACCACGCTCTACGCTCATGGCATCCGTGTGGAATCGGCGGAAGAAGCCGCCCTGGCGCTCGCGCCGCTGGTGGGCGCGGGGGCGCGGTATCTATTTACCGCTGGGTTGCTAGGCGCATCGCTGTTGGCCGCCTCGGTGTTACCGTTGTCCACCGCCTACGCTGTCTGCGAAGCGTTCGGTTGGGAGCGTGGCCTGGATCACAAGGGGCGTGATGCACGCATCTTCTACGGCCTTTATGTGGGCATGATTGTGCTTAGCGTGGCGGTTGTGCTGCTGCCCGGCATTCCATTGTTCCCGTTAATGTGGCTCTCACAGTCGCTCAATGCTATCCTGTTGCCGGTACTGCTCGTGCTGGTGCTCAAGCTGGTCAACAATCGCCGGGTGATGGGGACTTGGGTCAACTCACGGGTGCAGAATGTGCTGGCCTGGGGACTGACTGGGCTGATTGTGTTAGTTACCCTCACTTTGTTGGTTTCGCCCTTGTTTGGCGTGCAAGCGCCGTTGTAATAGCTGTAAAAAGACCTGGCAGGTTTTCTATAACCTGCCAGGTCTAGTTTGTAAAAACGGATTGCGGGCTACCTTTGCAACATACCGGTCAAGCCCTTGACCACCGAACCTTCATCCGCGCTTTTGCCGCCCATTGCAGGCGCAGCCTGGATGATTCGGTCGGCCAGGCGCGAGAAGGGCAGCGATTGCAGCCACACGCGCCCGGTTCCCTGGAGCGTCGCCAGGAATAACCCTTCCCCACCAAAGATCATGGATTTGAGGTTGCCTGCGCGCTGGATGTCATAGTTAATCGTGGATTCGAAGGCGACGATGCAGCCCGTATCCACCAGTAATTTTTCCCCTTGCAGGCGTTTTTCGATGATGGTGCCGCCCGCGTGGATGAAGACCATGCCGTCGCCGCGTAGCCGTTGCAGGATGAACCCTTCGCCGCCGAATAAGCCTGCGCCAAGTTTCTTGTTGAAGGCGATGCTCACCTCGGTTCCCAGTGCCGCGCACAGGAACGCATCCTTTTGGCAGATGAGCTCCCCACGCGCCTCATCCAAATCAATGGCGATGATCTTGCCGGGGTAGGGGGCTGCAAAGGCGACATGTTTCTTGCCTTCTTGCGCGTTGGTGAAGTGCGTCATAAACAGCGATTCACCCGTGAGCGCGCGCTTGCCCACGGCAACAATTTTATCCATGAACCCGGACGACGGCTTCGAGCCATCGCCCATCTTCGTCTCAAAGGTAATACCGTCTTCCATGTACATCATCATGCCCGCCTCGGCGATGACGGTTTCACGCGGATCGAGCTCTACTTCAACGAACTGTAAGTCGTCACCAAAGATTTGATAATCTACTTCATGGCTTTTCATTGTATAATCCTTTCTTAAATGTTGGAGATAGTGACAGTTGCCTGTCAGCTGCATTATAGTCCTACGTTGGATTTGGGCAATTGTTGTACACAATTGGGGGTAAGTTGGGGCGTGGGCTAGGTTAGAAAAACACAGCTTTTCACAAACCTAAAACCTGCTATAATGAAGATGTTTATCGTTGGTTTGTGGGTTAGTTATGTCCAATCCCTTGCATTTACTCTTTGCTAATATCCTGATTGCCTCTGCCGAGGCTGATTTTGCGCGCCAGTTGCGCGTGGTGCTGCAAAATGCGGGGTATACGGTGCGCATGGCATACAGTGGTGAGGCGCTGCTCCGAATGCTGGAACTTGCATCGCCGCACCTGCTGCTACTCGATGCCGCGCTGCCCGATGTGGATGGGGCGACGTTGGTGCGGCACATCAAGACTCACAGCGCGCAGACTTTTATTCCGATCATCATGCTGGCCGACCATACCGGCGAAGCGGATTTTGCCGCTGTCATCAACGCTGGGGCTGATGAGCTGCTCGATAAACCCATCTCCAATGCGGAACTGCTTGTTCGCGTGCGCTCAATGTTACGCCTCAAAGCCAGCACCGATGAGCTCCACGCGCTCAACGCCACGCTCGAACAAAAGGTCATCGAGCGCACCCAAGCGTTAGAGGCTGCCCATATCGCGCTTCGCCACACCGAAAAACTCTCCGCCCTGGGACGGCTCGCGGCCTCGGTAGCACACGAAATCAACAACCCGCTAACAGGTATTCTGAGCTACCTTTATTTGATGAAATACGAGGTGCCACCTGATCTTCGCTTGGGCGACGATCTCGATCTCATCGAGCGGCAGGTCAATGCCATCGCGGGTTTGGTCAAACAGCTGCAACATTTCTCCAAACCGCCACAACACGCGCGGAAGCTCGTGGTCGTGGTTGCGATTTGGGACGATGTGTTGGCGCTGGTGCGCAAAGACCTGGAACATCGCAAAATCCAGGTGGAGTATGCGCCGCCTGCTGACCTGCCCCCGGTGTTGGCTTCCGCCGACCAGTTGGGTGAAGTCTTTATGAATCTGACCCTGAACGCGCGCGATGCCATGCCTGAAGGCGGACAACTGACGATTCAGATTGCGCCAGAGGGTGAGGTCTTGACTATCCAGGTGCGCGACACCGGCATGGGTATCCCTCCAGAGGTGCAAGAGCATATTTTTGAGCCATTCTTCACCACCAAAGGCGAGCAAGGCACGGGACTGGGACTGGCGATCTGTTATCGCATCATCGAAGAACACGCGGGCGAAATTTGCTTGGAGAGCGCGCCGGGCGCGGGAACGACGTTTACCATCCACCTACCCCTGGTAAGCCATCAGGGCGCCGAAGGAGCGGAAAGCGATGTTCATCAATTGGAAAAGTCGTGAGCTCAACCTCAATCTGGTTTACTATGGCCCGGCGTTGAGTGGCAAAACCACCAATCTGGAACAAATCCACGCGCGCCTCAAGCCCGCTTCCCGCAGCGATCTCTTCACGCTCAACACGCACGAAGATCGCACCATTTTCTTCGATTTCTTACAGCTGGAGATCGGAGAAATCGGCGGCCTCAAGCCCAAGTTTGGACTTTATACCGTACCAGGGCAGATCTACTACGCTACCACCCGCGAGACGGTGCTGCGCCGGGCGGATGCGGTGGTCTTTGTGGTGGATTCACAAGCCGAGCGGTTGGAGGATAACCAGACGGCCTGGCGGGACATGGAAGCGCAGTTGCAACGCATGAATCGTTCGCTGCTGACCATGCCTTTAATCGTACAGCTCAATAAGCGCGACCTGCCCTCGGCCTTGCCCATCACGGAACTACGCGCCGCATTGGAGATTGGCGTGCATCCTTGTATCGAGGCCGTAGCTTTCCAGAATCAAGGGGTCTCGGAGACGCTCCATGCCGCCATGCGCGCATTGCTGATGGATGTGCAGCGCAAACTCGCTGCGGCCCAAACTACACCAGGAGGCTCTGCATGAAAGAAGTGCAACGGCTCATCCGCGAGCTGGGGCAATCCGAAGGGTTCAACACGGTGGTGTTGACCGATGCTTCTGGCTTACCGATGGCGACCTCGGAGGATTTCGAGCAGGCGCAGGCGTTGGCCGCCATCGTTGCCGAAGTGCTGCGCGTGGGGCAGCGCGCCGGGGAGCGGCTAGGTATGAGCGATCTCACGGAGATCATGTTGCTCTCGCAGGATGCGCAGCGCGGCGTGCTGTACCGGCAGTTTCAGGCAGGGGGACGGCATCTGGTGCTGGCAATGGTCATTCAACCGAATCACGCCTACTGGCCCACCACCAGCCGGGTCATCCGTGAGATTCAGCAATTAATGCAAAAGGTCACATGAACCACCAAGCACGCCAAGATATTTTAGCAAAAAAACTTAGCGCCTGTGCGTGATAATTTTTAGTGTTAAGAAAGTGAGGAGCTATGGCACTTCAAGGCACATTGGGCGATTTGGGTATCCCGGATTTGATTCAGCTGCATTGCCAGGCCGGCAGCGCGGCGCGGCTGCTGGTGCGTGGGCCGCAAGGCGAGCAGAGCGATCTGTACTTTGCGAGCGGCGAAATCGTCCACGCTATCTGCGGGAAGCTGCAAGGCGCTGAGGCCGTTTACAAGCTGCTCACCTGGGAAGAGGGCAGCTTCGAGGTAGAACAGAACGCCGCCGCGCCTGCCCGCACGGTACAAATTCCCTGGTCGGCCTTATTGATGGAGGGGCTGCGGCGCGCGGACGAGCAACGCCAGGCCCATGTTATTTCAACAGAAAAGGAGCATAAGATGTCAGGAGAAACCCGTCGTGAACGTTTGGCAAATGTTCTCAGCCAGCTGGTAGAGACCTCTGGCGATGTCCGGGGCGCGGCCATTGTGGGCCGCGACGGTTTGATCATGGCCGCCCACCTTCCGGCCAAGATGGAGCAGACCCGCGTGGGCGCGGTCGCCGCCGCCTTGCTGAGCCTTTCGGGACGCTCGGTGGGGCAGTTGGAGCGGGGCGACTTCCAGCAAACTCTGATCCAGGGGACGGATGGCAACATCATCATCACCGATGCCGGCAAGAACGCGGTGTTTGTCGCCCTCACCGGCAAAGATGTGAACCTGGGCATGGTCTTCCTGGAAGTGCGCGAGACAGCAACGGCGATTGCCGAGATTTTAGGGTAAGGGAGGGCGATAATCATGGCACATGTCATGGATGAAATTAAGCAAGTGACGGCGCTCACCGATGAAGACCGGGCGCTCTTGGTCGAAATGCACGCGGCCATCGAGAACCGCGCCGTGGAAATCGTGGAACTTTTTTACGATCATTTGCAGCAGTTTGAGCATCTCAACGCGATTCTCAACGGCGAACCGGGCCGGGTCGAACGGCTCAAAGAGCATTTGAAGCAATGGCTGCTCACACTGAGTGATGGGACGTATGGCGATGCCTACTACGAGCGCCGGTATCGGATCGGCAAGCGCCACGTCGAGGTAGGGTTGGAACCGCGCTATGTGATGGCGGCAATGGCCTTCTGTCGCGCCCACGCGGCCCGGCTGATCGTCAACGGTGAGTATGCGGCGGACGCGCAGAAAGAGGCCCGCGCGCGCGCGCTCAACCGGGTAATGGATGTAGACCTCAACATTATGCTGCAATCCTACGATGACCACCGGATTACCCAATTCCTGGAAGTGACCGGCTTCAGCCGCGAGTTGTTCGATAATTTGATGTCGGGCTTGGGCTAACCCGATTTTAGATTTTGGATTACGCATGACAGTGGCGGGTGGATAGCAACCGGATTCACCATTCATCATTCATAATTCGCCATTCGCTTGAGGAGTATACAATATGCCAACACAAGTTTTGTTTGAGAATGCCGAACACAAGAATATCCTGCTGGAAGATTTCACGTCAGGGCAGATGGTGCAGGCCAACCAGCATATTATCATCCACAAGGGTAAGGGGATGTTGCTGGACCCAGGCGGGCACAAGGTCTATTCTGAAGCGCTGGATGAACTCTCCACTGTGTTGCCCTTGGGTGCGCTACAATACATTCTTTTCTCGCACCAAGACCCGGACATTATTGCAGCGGCCAATGGGTGGTTGATGGTGACAAACGCGACGGGTTTCCTCCCGCAGCTGTGGATTCGCTTCATCGCGCATTTTGGGGTGGATGATCTGGTCATGGACAATATCACGCCCATCCCCGACGCCGGGCTGGTCATCAACCTGGCAGGCGCGAAGTTGCCGCTGCTGCCCGCGCACTTCATGCACTCGGCGGGCAATTTCCAGCTGTACGATCCCATCGCCAAAATCCTCTACACCGGTGATTTGGGAGCCTCGCTGGGGCAAACCTATATCACCGTGACCAACTTCGATGACCATATTCAGTACATGGAAGGCTTCCATCGCCGGTACATTGCCTCCAATCAAGTGCTCAAACTCTGGGCGCAGATGGTGGCCCCGTTGGATATCGAAATCATCGCCCCGCAGCATGGCGCGATGATCGTGGGGAAAGAGAACGTCCAGCGTTTCATCCAGTGGGTGCAAGGGCTGGAATGCGGCATGGATTTGCTGCAAAACGCTTACAAGCTGCCCAAGTAAATATCGTTGAGTGAGACCTGACAGGTTTTCCGAAACCTGGCAGGTCTGAGATACAAGTAGGAGATTATGATAGAGCAGGCGCGCATTTTAGTGGTAGATGATGAAGACCTCATGCGGATTGGGGTCCAGCGCATCCTGAGCCGCGCCGGGTATGCGGTGACGGAGGCCGCCAGCGCCCAGCAGGCGTTGGATACGTTGCGCCAACAGCGCTTCGAGCTGGTGATTACCGATTTGCAGATGCCCGGCATGGACGGCTTCGAGCTGCTGCAAGAGCTCAAGCAGCGCGGCTCGCAGCTGCCGGTGCTGATGTTGACCGGGCACGGCTCGATGGAAACGGTGGTACAGGCGCTTCGCCACGGCGTCAATGACTTCCTCGCCAAACCCTATCAGCCGGAGGAGTTGCTCTCGATAGTCGAGCGCGAAGTGGCACGCTACCGGCGCAGCTTGCCACCGGGTGCCACGGCGGAATTGGGCGTCCAGGTGCCCGTGAGCGACCTGGAACGGCTTGACCAACTGCTGGCCGAGCTGCGCGCCGAAATCAGCGCCCGCTGTGTGCTGCTGGTCGAGGGTAACGGCTCAGTCATCGCCAGCAAAGGCGCGCTGCAAGAGATCAATGTGGGCGCGTTGGCAGCGCTGGTGGCGGGCGATTTCGCCGCCACTGTCGGAATCGCCTCCCTCATCGGTGAAAGCGACGCCTTCAAGCTGAACTACCACGAAGGCAAGACCTACAATGTCTACTCGGCGCAAATCATCCCCGGTGTGTTCCTGCTCATCATCTTCAGCCAGGAGATCAAATTGGGTGTGGTAATGTACTATGCCCGGCAAGTCCTGGAAGACGCGCAGGGCATCTTGAAACGCGCGGCGGCGGCGTCTCCGCCGCGCCCGGATGCGCCAGCCTTACCACCCGTTCCGGCGCCCGTGCCTGCCCCGTCTGAGCCGTGCGTCGCTGCAACGCTAAACGCGCCGCCACAAGCTACCCCGCCCTCACCCGCGCCCGAACCAGAACCGGAGCCGGCAAACCAGGAGCTGTTCTCTTTGGATCAGATGATTACCAGTGGGTTGCTCGATCCGGGCCTGCTCGACTCACTGGATGAGCAGTTCAAAAAGCTGTGGGGGGAGTAAATCCTGTTCAAGCACGTGTTTTGATGTCACAAACCGGAGCATTGCGCTCCGGTTTGTGTTTGTAGTTGCGGGTAGGTGTATAGGATTTCCACGAAAGCGGGAATGATCTCACGCAAGTTCCGAATAATTCATCCTATGCCCGCGCTGGTTTTTTAGCGAAAATCAGACTATAATTTAACATAAGTGTTTTGGTCATGGATTAGTGACTCAGAGTTACACCGAGGTTTTTCTTCGTGTTTCTCTGTGATTTCTCGGTAAATCTCCGTGTTATTATCTTTTGACCACTACAATAATTTAACATAAGGGTCAGAATGTATCAGTGTTGTGAGTTTACCAATCTCTGATCTCAGCAGAACTACATTGAATGTACCTAAAGAGCGACTACATCCAATGAGAAAGGGGTATCTCCATGTCCGATATAACTGAACAAGCCTTAGAAGCCCTCACCCAAGCCTTTGCCGCCGTGCCAGAGGTGCGCGCGGTAGTCGTCGCCGGTTCGCAGACCGCGCGCAACACCGACGCCGCATCCGACATTGACCTCTACGTCTACGGCATGCAGGAGACGCCGCTCCCGGCGCGGCAAGCGATCGCCGCCGCGCTTGCCGAACGCCCCGAGCTCGACAATCGCTACTGGGAGCCGGGTGACGAGTGGCTCGACCGCGCCACCGGCCTGCATGTGGACATTATGTACCGCACCTGCGGCTGGATCGAGGAGCAGCTGGCGCGCATCCTGGAGCGCCATGAGGCGTGGGTGGGCTACTCTACCTGCTTCTGGCACAACGTGCTAGTCTCCCGCATCCTCTTCGACCGCGACGGCTGGTTCACTGCGCTTCAGGCGCACGCCCGGCAGCCCTATCCCGAACCGCTGCGCGGGGCCGTTGTCGCCAAGAACCATCCCATCCTGCGGGAGACGCACTCCTCGTACCTCTACCAGATCACCTCCGCCGCCGCCCGTCAGGATCGGGTCAGCCTCAACCACCGCAGCGCCGCGCTGCTCGCCAGCTACTTCGACATCCTCTTCGCCATCAACCGCCTGCCGCACCCCGGCGAGAAACGCCTGCTTGCACTGGCGCAGCAGCACTGCCCCGCGCAGCCGGAGGCGATGGTTGCCCACGTCGAGGCGCTGCTCACCGCCGCCGGCGGCGATGGCAGCGGCGTGCTTCCTGCCGTCCATGCCCTGCTCGATGGGTTGGACGCCCTACTCCGCGCGGAGGGCCTGCTCCCATGACGTTCTGGACGGCGCTCGCTGCGCTAACGCCCATCCTCGCCGTCTTCCTCTTCCTCGTCATCCTGCGCTGGCCCGCGCTCAAAGCCATGCCCGCCAGCCTCGCGCTCACCGCGCTCGTGGCGTTGCTCGTCTGGCGCGTCCCCATGCTACAAGTGGCCGCCGCCACCCTCGAAGGGCTGTTCATCGCCCTCTCCATCCTCTGGATCGTCTTCGGCGCGCTCTTGCTGCTCAACACCCTGCGCGAGAGCGGCGCGCTTGATGCCATCCGCGACGGGTTTGTGCGCGTCACCCCCGACCGGCGCGTGCAGCTCATCCTTATTGCCTGGCTGTTCGGCGCATTCATCGAAGGCGCTGCGGGCTTCGGCACCCCGGCGGCCCTCTGCGCGCCGCTGCTCGTGGCGCTGGGCTTTCCCCCGCTGGCTGCCGCCGCACTCGCGCTCGTCGCCAACAGCAGCCCCGTCTCCTTCGGCGCAGTGGGCACCCCCGCGCTGATCGGTGTCGCACAAGGGCTGGGCGATGCCGGCACACCGGCCCTCATCCGCGCCGTGACTGCGCAAGCCACCCGTTTTGATCTGCTGATCGGGACGAGCCTGCCGCTGGTGCTGTGTGTGTTGCTCACGCGCTTCTTTGGCGAGCGGCGCAGCTGGCGTGAGGGGCTAGGCGCATGGCAATTTGCGCTCTTTGCGGGGTTGGCCTTCACCGTCCCCGCATGGCTGGTCGCCACCTTCTTAGGGCCGGAGTTCCCCTCGCTGTTGGGTGGGTTGTTGGGCCTGGCGATTGGGATGATGGCGGCGCGACAAGGCTTTCTGACCCCTAAAACGCCCTGGGACTTCGCGCCGGGGAGCGGGGAAGCACCCGTCGCGTCCACTGGCGCATCATCCATGACATTAGCGCGCGCCTGGGCACCCTACGGTCTGGCCGCGCTCCTGCTCACCCTTACCCGGCTCGATTTCCTACCGTTCAAGGGGTGGATGCAGGGCGCGCAAGTCTCCTGGACGGCCATTCTGGGTACTTCCATCAGCGCGACGCTGACCCCGCTGTACCTGCCCGGCACGGTTTTTGCATTCACCGCACTGGCAACGCTCGTGCTACATAGTATGACGCGCGCGCAAGCCAGGGCCGCGTTCCAGCTCTCGCTCAAGCGTGTGAGCGGAGCAGCCATCACTCTGGGGGCTGCCGTGCCACTGGTGCGCATCTTCATCCACTCTGGCATCAACGCTGCCGGGCTGGAGAGTATGCCGCTGGAGCTGGCTGCACTGGCAGCGGGCGCGTTAGGGCGCGGATGGCCGCTCGCCGCGCCGTTTGTCGGTGCACTGGGATCGTTTATCTCCGGCAGCGCCACCTTCAGCAATCTCATGTTCACTCTGTTTCAACATAGCGTGGCCGTGCAAACGGCCCTCGCCGTGCCGGTGGTGCTGGCCTTGCAAATGCTGGGTGCCAACGCCGGCAACATGATCTGCGTCCTCAACGTCGTCGCTGCCGCCTCGGTCGTGGGTTTGCTGGGCGAAGAAGGGCGCATCATCCGCCTCACCCTCCCGCCGATGGTGTACTACTGCATTTTCGCCGGGCTACTGGGCCTGTTGGCAATAGCCTAAATTAGAATCTGGTATACAATGAGCAAAACGTAAAACGTGAAGCGTGATCAGATTTCTCATCTATCGCTTTTTCGCCGACTCGCCTTTTCGCTCTGGAGCTGCCATGACACTACGCCGTAAAACGCTGCTTAGCGTGGGACTACTGATTATTACGCTGACGTTGGTGCTCTATGCTTTCTCACGGGCCATTATTTTGCGTGGGTTTGCGGATCTCGAAGCCCAACAGGTGGCGCAAGCTGTCGCGCAAGTGCAGAATGCCTTCTTGCCGGAGCAATTACCATTACAAACCCTGGTGCGCGATTGGGCAAGCTGGGATGACACTTATCAATTCATCGTTGACCGCAATCCGGAGTACATAGTTGCTAATCTGGAAGCGGACACATTCTCCCTTTACCATTTGGATGTCATTCTCTATCTGGATGCGCAGGGCAGTTCCGTATATGCGTATGCGTTTGACGCGGTAAGCGCGCAACTCCGCGACGTGCCAGCTTCATTGCAAGCGCAAATCACTGGCAATACCCCCTTGTTTCAGCAGGTGTTAGAGGGTGAAGCCATCACTGGTTTATTGCTCTTACCCGAAGGCCCGCTTCTGATCAGTGCGGCCCCCATCCGCACCAGTTTGGGTGCAGGGCCTAATCGGGGCGTGCTGCTTATGGGACGTATGCTTGATGCGTCGCGGTTGACAACATTGAATGAAACAGCCCTGATTCCCTTCGCGCTGTTGCGTTATGACGACTCCCCAGTAGATTTTTCCTCTGAGACCCCTATTGTGGTGCAACCACTCGATTCCCAAACGGTGCGTGGCTACGGCTTGTTGTATGACTTGCATGAGCAGCCAGCACTGGTCGTGCAGGTGGAGCTCTCACGCGACATTTACCGGCAAGGGCAGCGCAGTGTCTCTTACTTGCTTTTTTCATCACTATTTGTGGGGTTGCTTTTAGGGGCTGTGATGTTGTGGCTACTTGAGAAGCCAATTCTGGGCCGGTTGAGCTATTTGAGCCGCGCCGTGGAGCGCATCGGTGATGATGTAGACCTTTCCGGGCGGATCTTCTTGAAGGGTGATGATGAACTCGCCAGTCTGGCGAACGCCATTAACCGGATGTTGGTTATCATTCAGCTGGCGCAGGTGGAGCGCGATCAGAATGCTGAGATACTGCAACAATACAATGAAACGCTGGCCCAGCTCAATCGTCTGGGGCAGCGTTTGGCTGCATCCTTGAATCGCTCACAAATCGCCGAAGAGCTTTCGAAGACGGCCAGTAAAATCATCGGGGCGCAGAGTGTCTCGGTCTGGTTGGCCGATGCGGAAGGCGGGGTGACGTGTTGGGCTTCTTCCGATGCGCCCGGCGATGCACGCGAGAATAATGGTTTGCTCAACTTCTACTTACCACCTGGGGTGGGGGTAGTGGGGTGGGTGCAACAACATGGGCACGGCGTCATCAGCAATAACCCGGCGCAAGACACCCGCTTTTTCTCCGGTGTGGATAAGCAAATCGGCTATCAATCGAAGGATTTGCTGGCGGTGCCGCTGCAACTGCATGGGCAGACGGTCGGAGTGCTGGAACTGGTCAACAAAATCCACGGACAATTTACCGCTGAAGATTTGAGTTTAGTGGAGCTCTTGGCCGTTTCGGTAGTGGTCGCATTAGATAATGCCGCGCTTATCGAGCAACTGCGTGACTATACGGTTGAGCTGGAGACACAGAATGCAGAACTGGATGCGTTTGCGCACACCGTTGCACACGACCTCAAAGGGCCAGTTTCGGTGTTGGTGGGCTTTGCGGGGCTTGTCAAGATGCGCGTTGCGGAGTTGACGCACGATGAACTGCTGCATGCCATGCAGCGCATTGAGCAGAATGCGTATAAGAGCAATGTTATCATCAATGAACTGTTGTTGCTGGCGAGTGTGCGCAAGATGGAAGATCTGGTTGCGGTCCCCTTGCAGATGGGGGGCATTGTGAATGATGCGCTCAACCGGCTGCTCGAATCTATTGCGCAGGCGGATGGTGAACTGCGGATGCCGGATGTGTGGCCGTCTTGTATGGGCTATCCGGCCTGGATTGAGGAAGTCTGGGTAAACTATATCAGCAACGCCATCAAGTACGGTGGCGAGGCGCCGGTGGTGGAGCTGGGGGCCACGGTGCAATCCAACGGTTTTGTGCGCTATTGGGTGCGCGATCAGGGCAAGGGGCTGTTGCCCGAAGAGCAGGCGCGGCTGTTTGTACCCTTTGAGCGGCTGGATCAGACGCGGGTGAAAGGCCACGGCCTGGGATTATCTATCGTGCGGCGCATCGTGGAGAAGCTGGGTGGGCATGTGGGCGTGGATAGCGTGCGCGGGCAGGGCTGTACGTTCTGGTTTGAACTGCCGAGGCTTGAAAACAGAGAATAGGAGCGTGTGGATATGCAGAAGTGGCAACATTGTAGGTTACAGGGCAACCGGATAGATTATCTAGGTGCCGCTGGGGTGTTTGAGAACAAGCGTGACGCGCATTTGAGCGCCCGCGCCGCGTTCAGTCGGCTGGAGAATGATGGGTGGCAACTGGTCAGCGTACAGCCGGATCCGCAAAAAGATGGTGAGTGGATTTACTTCTTCAAACGGCTCATTTCGGATGAATCGTCACCACCACCGCCGCCGCCACCAGCGCCGGATCAGCCGGTCTGACACGCCGTTGACCTATGACGCCGGACAACAGATGGCGCTGTTATCCTGCGTTTTGGGTTTTCAGTACCAGGTTCTTAGTGTTGGCGGTAGGCTTCGGGTGACAACCCCACTTCGCGCCGGAAAACTCGGCTGAAGTAGCTGCTATCGGAGAAGCCGACTTGCGCTGCGATTTGGGCGATGCTCGTGGTGGTTTCGGTGAGCAGTCGCTGGGCCTGGTGGATGCGGAATCGGTTGAGATAGACGATGGGGGTTACGCGCAATTCCTTGCGGAAACAAAAGGTGAGATAATCCTCGCTGAGGGCGACATGCCGGGCAATGTCGGCGCGGGAGAGCGGTTCGGCGTAGTGTTCGTGAATGTAGGCCATAGCCTGCCGCACCAGGCGTTGGGCTTCGGCGCTCAATTTGCGGTGTCGTTCCAGCGTGCTGCCGATGTGGAGCAGCGTTTCCTCTGGACTGAACATGCCCTTGCGCAATACTGTCGCTACCCCCTGATTCAACCGCGCCATGTCTGTTTCTGTCAATACCTGCCCGGTCAACACAATGACGGGGATTTGGCGGGTGGTCTCCTCTGCCCGCATCGTCTTCAATACCTCAAAACCGTCTATTTTGGGCATCATCAAATCCAGAAGCACCAGGTCTACCGTTTCTTGTTGCAAAACGCCTAAGGCCTCCAGTCCATTCCGCGCTCGTAGCACGCGATGGGCCGATGAATGGGTCTGCACAATTCGCGCGTGCATCTCTAATGTCTCCGGATCATCATCCACAACCAAAATCGTCTTAAAGGCGTGCCCGGTGCTGGGCAGTAGCCACTGCTGATCCATGGCACGGGTCAGTTCGGTGATCTCGATGGGTTTGGTGAGATAGTCGAATTCCAGCACCGCACCGCCATCCGCCGAGAGTGAACAAAATAGCACGGGTAGGTGCTGGTTTTGGGGATGCGCTTTGATGGATTTTAACACATGCCAGGCCTGTTGCGGGAGCGTGCTCACATCAATCACGATAGCTCCTGGTGGCGTGCTGGCTAGCTGGGTGAGCCAGTCGGGCATTTCATCCATAAAAGCGATATGAACTTCAAAGCCGCGTTGTTGTAGGTGTTCGCGCAGGCGTGCGCCATGCCCGGCGCGGTGGGTTAGTACCAGGATGCTCTCGCTGGTAAGCTGCGGTAGGGTACGCGCTGGAATCTCCGGTGGCGTAACTGTGGGTAAGGTGAAATAGACAGTCGCGCCAGCGCCTTCTTCGCCTGCGGACTGCACGCCAATAACGCCATTGTGCATAGCGATCAGGCGTTTACAGATGGCTAATCCTAACCCCAGGCCGCTGTAGCCTTGCGCCATGCTCCGTTCTGAACGGCGGAATTCGTCGAAGATCAGGCTTTGCTCATTTGGTGGAATTCCCAGTCCCGTGTCAGTCACCGTTACCGTGACGGCATCGGGGCCGGATTCGAGCGTCAGACTGACCTGCCCCTGTGCCGTAAATTTGATAGCATTGTTGATCAGATTGAGCACGACCTGACGCAGGCGGGTCTTATCTCCCCACACCCACGGGCCAGAGGGCGGTAGTATGGCATACCATGCCAGTCCTTTTTCGTGGGCCAGCTTGCGCCCGGTTTCCACGATCAGGCGCAGTGTCTCACTTAGATCAACGTGGTCATAAATCAGGCGCAATTGTCCGGCATCGCTGCTCGCCAGATCGAGAACGTCGCCGATAAGCCCGCCGAGAAGTTGCGCGTTAGCGTGGATGTGTTCCACATCCTGGCGATAGGCCCTGGGAAGCGGGGTGTCGCTTTCCTGGAGGAGCATCCCCGTCAGCCCTACGATGAGATTGAGTGGCGTGCGCAGCTCGTGGCTGACCGTTGAGAGGAAACGGCTCTTGAGGGCATTGGCTTCTTCAGCCAACCGGCGACCTTCGGTGGCCTCGCGGTAGAGTTGCGCGCTGTGGAGTGCGGTTGCCAGCTGTTGAGCGATGGCTCCGTAGAGCTCCAGATGTGTCGTATCGAAGATCACATAGCCTAATTGCCCGCTTGGCCCGGTCAGGGGAAACAACGCCAGGCTGAAAGGGTCTGCTGTGGGCAGTAATTCTGGTGGAGGGAATGCGCGGCTCTGGAAGCGACGCGGGGGCATTTCTGGCGCAGTGAGCGCGCGCAGTGTTGTCCAGGCCACGGAATCGTCACCTTCTGCGGCGAGCACTGCAATCCATGCACTATGGATGCCCATAGCGGGCAGGTGTTCGGCCAACACCGCATAGATTTGCGCTTCATCGAGAGCGGCGAGCAGGCGCGCGGTCAAGGTGCCCAGATGATTGAGCATCCAACGTTGGTTTACCAATAGCGCGTGCCGTTGTTGTTCCCAAGCCGCATCGAGCGCGGCCTGAAATTCCACCGGATTGGCGGGCGTACTGTTCGTTTGTTGCTGAATTTGTGCTGGAACGGCGTGCCGTTCGGGGAGGCGCGTAGCATCTTCCCCACAGCCGCATGATGCGCGAACCGCCAGCTGCGTGGGAACGCGGTGGGATTCGATGGTTGCAGTCTGGCCCGTCAGATAGCGGAAGAGCGATTCGGCAGCTTGATAGCCCATCTGTGACAGGGGGACGCGCACGCTGCTGAGCGGCGGCTGCTGGACGGCGCTTTCGGGGCGATCATCGAAGCCGATGAGGGCCACGTCTTGGGAGATGTGACGCCCGGCCTCGCGGAGCGCTTGCATCGCGCCCAGCGCGGATTCATCATTGCTGGCGAGCATGGCGGTGAAGTGTACGCCAGAGGCCAGCAGCTCTCGCGTGGCAGTATAACCGCCCGCGTAGATGTGCCGTCCGCAAACTATCAGGCGCGGGTCGGCCACGAGGTCGTGCGCGGTGATGGCCTCGTGGTAGGCGTGCAAGCGTTCCCCGGTATCGCCCTCCATGTCTTCCGGTGAACCGGAAATAAAGGCAATGCGGCGGTGTCCGTGTGCTACGAGATGCTGGAGCGCCGCGTGAATGCCGCTGCGATTATCTGCCAGTACCGCCGGGCCAGCTTCTCCGGCGGCGATGAAGATCACCGGATGTCCGGCTGCCATCAACTCCTGTAGATAGCGCGCGCGCGCTTCAGTATGGAGGGGGTTAATGGCGATAAGGCCATCGGTGTTCCAAGGGCCAATGGGGACAAAATCGGATTCGGCGGTGGGCTGGGGCCACGCGGGGCGCAGCGCGTCACGCTCATGTGTCCACGCACCCATGCCACAGCCTAACAACACATTGCAGCCCAAATCGCGCCCGGCCTGGCAGACGCCCTGAAAGATAGGGGCGAGATAGCTAAGTGGCGTTTCGGTCCAGGCGAATTGCCAGCCGGCTAAGACACCAATCGTTGGGCGTTTATGTTGCTGGTTGTGCTTCATGCGTCTGTGTTTCGATTCATATTTTGTTCGGGGCTGCTGATTTGATTATGGGATATTAAGTAGGGTTGTCAAGCTTAAGGTCATTCGGTTTAGCGCATAGACCTGGCAGGTTTGAAGATTTTAACGCTGCAACAACTTCTTGTTCACCGGTAAAATACTCCTAAACACACTTTGTGCGAAACCTGCCGGGTCTTAACTTCATGACATGATATTGTGAGAAGCCCCGGTAGGTTTACAGAACCTACCGGGGCTTTGTGCTGCTATGGTTGTATTACGTCAAAAATGGTCTTGCGCCTGATACAAGGACACAATCATACGATGCGGTGCAATATCTGTTAGGAACTGTTGCCGCAACGCCCGCTTATGGATTTTAGCGGCGTGTATTTGGAGCTCTTCGTGTACGGCGTGCGTCAATTGTGGCAGGCGGGGATCGTCCACGTGTTTCAAGGCGCGCAGACAGACAGCCGCCGGACGAAAGAGTTGGTCTATCCCTCGCAGTGCGCGCAGCTCATGCGCGCTCAGAATTTGATTGACATAATCCAGCGCGCTTGGGGTGTCGCCCCGCGCTAATGCGACGTCCGCCAATCCTGCTAATGGTTCCACCGCCAGGGCTGCCTGTCCCAGCTCCTCTCGAATCGTGAGGGCTTCTTGGTAGTATTGCTGGGCTTCTGTCAACCGGCCTAGATCGAGCAGGGCATGGGCCAGGTTGGTGAGCAGGTTGGCATGGATGTGCCGTTGCTGTTGGGCCTGGTTTATCGTCAGCGCGGCTTGCCCATATACCAGCGCACTTTCTGGCTGGTTGAGTTCACCAGCCAGCGCCGTCAGCACCGCTAGCGCCATTGCTTGACCGAGGGGGTCTTGCAATTCCTGGAAAATCGCCAAAGCCTGCTTGAGGTATTGTTCGGCAGCTGCATAATCGCCTTGATACTTTACCATGTTTGCTAGATTGCCGAGCGTCATGGCCTCCCCCCGCAAATCGCCTACTTCTTGCTTGATTCGCAACGAGGCCTCACACAGTAGTGCGGCTTGCGCGTACTCGCCGCATTGGGAATGCACTTCGGCCAGATTGTTCAGCGCCTGCCCTTCGCTGCGCCGGTCCCCAATCTCGCGCGCAATTTGTAACCCTTCCTGATAATACACCCTGGCTTCATCGCACGCCTCAGCCAAAAAGGATACGGTCCCCAAAGCTGTCAACGCGCGGCCCTCGCCATAGCGATCTCCGATGGTGCGGCAATTCTCCAGCGTTTGGGTGAAGTATTCCCGCGCGCGTGCATATTCGCCGTGTCGCCAGTAGGAGACCCCCAGCGTGCGCAAAATATCGGATTCCAATTTCACGAAGCGCTCCCTGTGTGCCAGCTCCAGGCTGGCTTGAAGCAACTGCAGTGATTCCTCGTAATGCCCCTGGGCTTGATGAGCCTGCCCTAAAATGTGTTGGGCCACCACTTGATTGTAACGATCTTCCAGTTGTTCGCTGAGCGTATAACTCGCGCTACTGTACTGCCGTGCCTCGTTATAGTCGGAGAGCAGGTAGTTGGCTTTGCTCAGGGCGTTGAGCACAAAAGGCAGGTGTTCGGTAGCTTCTAGATCGCGCAGCGCGGTGAGCGCCTGTTGTAGTAAGGGCCGTCCGTGGTTGCCTTCCCCTTCGAGCAAGGTGGCAAACCAGCCCTGGCTGGCGCGTAGCCGGTGGATCAGAATTTGCGCGGCGCGCGTGTCGCTGGACGCGAGCGCCGTTGCCGTTTGCCCAAAAGTGTGTTCCGCCTCGTGTGTCCAGAACCGCAAATCGTAGAATAAAAACAGGCCAGGTAAAGCCGTTGCCAGCAATGTTACCTCAGTGTGTTTCACCGCCCATTTCCAGGCGGCTCGTACATTCGGGAAAGCCGTTTCTATCGCTGTTAGCACAGGCTTGACTTCCGGCCCGATTAGGAGCGGATATTGGGCCGCCAGCCAAGTAAGGAAGTAATGGGCATGGCGCGCATTGGTTTCCTGAGTTAACGTCGGGGTGGCAAGGAGCTGTTCGCGGGCGTATTGTTGCACCAGATCGTGCATCATGTACTGTGTTTGCTCGCTGGTTGTGTGAGACATGCGCTGCAAAAGTGACTGATCAAGCAATGCGGCTAATAGCGTTGGGGAGGCCGCAGCGATGTGTTGCGCTGCCTCCCGATCAAAGGCGCCTTGGAATACTGAGAGTTGGCTGAGTGTGGTTTGCTCTGTGGGGCTGAGTAAGGCCCAGGAATGTTCGAAGACGGCGCGCAGGCTACGATGGCGTTCCGGCTGTCCTTGTAGCGGGGTTTCAAGGAAATCGAAACTTCGCTGGATTTCCACGGCAATCTCCTGGCAATTGAAGGCGCGTAGCCAGGTGGCGGCCAGTTCGATAGCTAATGGTATGCCAGCAACCGAGCGGCAGATTTGGGTAATGGCGCGTCGATCTTCTGTGGTGAATGTGACATCAGGGACCGTGCGTTCTGCAGTGCTGATAAAGAGCTCGTGGGCGCTCGCGGGGTTGGTTGAATCGTCCTCGTAATTTAGCCCAGTTACCGGGAATACCCGCTCGCCAGGTACATTTAGCCGCTCGCGTGAAGTGAATACGCTCACAACCTGTGGCGCATGGTGGAGTAGTTGTAGCAAAGGCGTTGCGCCGTCTATCAAATGCTCGAAGTTGTCAAAAACTAAGAGTAGTTCTTTAGTGCTTAAATAGGTGCGCAGCTGGCGGGTTAGATTCATGTTCTCATGGAAGGTGAAATCCAGCGCGTGGGCCAGCGCTGTAAAAATTAGCTCCGGCGCTGTCACCGCTGCTAGCGGTATAAAAACGACTCCGTGTTCAAAATCGCCGCGCAGGGTCTCTGCCAGGGCAATCGCTAGGCGCGTTTTGCCAACGCCCCCCGGCCCTATCAGTGAAAGGATGTGGCAATCCGGTGCGTTCAGCTGTGCGGTGAGCTGTTGCAGTGCCCTCGCACGTCCAATGAGCGGGGTAAACTGTTCTGGAACACGGTACAATGGAGCATCCCTACCGGGCAATTGACGCTCCTCGCGGATAGCGGTATAGAGCTGCTGTGTCTCGCGGTTGGGTTCGACACTCAGCTCGTCTGCCAAAATTTTGCGACAAGTTTTGTAATGCGCTAGCGCAGTGCTGCGCTGTCCATCCAATGCGAGCGCGCGCAGCAATTGTTGATGGGCTTCCTCGCGCCAGGGTTCGAGCGCCAACTGCCGCCGCGCATAGTGTTGGGCGCGCGCATACGCGCCGCGTCGCAGGTACGCATCCGTCAGCTCGTACAGGGCCTCTAACACTTGCACATGTAACTGCTCCCGTTGCATCAGCAGCCACTCTTCGAAAGGCAAACTATCGAGATGGAAGCCCGCGAGTAAATCGCCTTGATAGAGGGCGGCGGCTTTTTCCAACTGTTGCAAGCACGACCAGCAAACCGCGCGTCGTCGGTGGGGGTGGGTCTGGGTGCGGTGCAGCAAGACGTTGAAGGCGGACACATCTGACCAGACCGTGCTCTGCGGGTTGAGTTGGATGGTGTGACGGGTCACATTGAGAAAAGGCGTATCGGCTTCGCGTTCGCGTAGCGTCGTGCGTAGACGATTGAGGGCTTGACGCAAGGCATGCAAAGCCGAGGTTTCATCTTGTTCCGGCCAAAGCAGCGCCGCCAGCGTCTCGCGGCGGAAAGGGGTCTCTGGATTCAAAGCCAGGTAGACCAATAGCGCGCGCGCTGTATCGGCCTCGAAGTGCGTAAGCAGTTCATTATCGAGCGCTGCGTTGAATGTTCCGAAGAAATTCAGAGTCAATTTCATAGTTGGACCTGTGTCGTGACGTTTTCGTGACGGTATGTGCTTAAAATTAGGATGACAAGGCAAAAAATACAGAGCTATACACTTACCACCCTGATTATAATGGATAAATGTAACTATGCCCAATCGCAGCGAATACCATTCTTTTCTATTGCGCTTATGGCGCGTCAACCGTGAGAACCCCTGGCGTATTTCTTTGACCCGTGTCGGTGGTGAGGAACAGTATACTTTCTCTCGGCTTGAAGAGATGATGGAGTTTTTGGATGCACAGGTTGTGGAGGAGAGCCAACAAGAGGAGGGGGGACTACAACAGAAAACATCGCTTGAAACTTGTTAATAAATTCTAAGGGATAGCTCATTGTAGAAACGATTTAGGAGGGAACGAATATGCAGAACAGAAAATTGCTGTGGCTGGTTGTGCTTTTGATAAGTATTATCCTTGTTGCTGTCCAGCCCGTGCAGGGCGGTTTGTTGGAGCAAGGGGGTATGGGGATCAAGAGCTCCGGTGATGTGCCCACCGTGCTTTTTACCGACAATTTGTCTGGGCGGGTGGATTTGACAACTTTCAACACCATGCTGATGGACGTTGAAGTCCCGGTGGATGTCAGTAGCGGGCCGGTCGTTGTGGTAGGCACGACTGGCATTAGTAATCCAGGGCTGTTGGCTGTAGGCTCGCCAGCGCTGCCTGATTTATCTGGTATTGCTACCACATGGAGCATCACCGTTACAGGGACTATCACGGAGTCTGGCGTGTGGAGCGCGAACACTTTGCTCAGTGGCACCGTAACCATCAATCCCGGTGTGACACTCACCATTACGCCTGGCGTGACGGTTTTTGGCGCTCCGGGGAGCGAGCTTGTGGTGAATGGGGGGGTAATTGCCGAGGGGACGCCCACTGTTCCTATTTACTTTACCACAAGTGTTCCTGATCCGGCACCGGGGGCGTGGCTTGGTATTCGGGTGAGCAAGCATAGCCATACTTTTGTTCTTAAGTACGCGCTGGTACAATACGCTCAAAATGCGGTCTACTTCCTTGCGAATACTGAAGGGACCGCTAATCTCAAGGGGACGGTCAGCCATTGCACGCTGCAATACAATCAGCGTGGGCTGTATGTCTATACAAGCCCTGATATCTCCCCCTGGAACTATACGGCCACAGCGCAGGTGACCTTTACGCACAACCTTGTTTACAGTAATACTATTGTCGGCGCGGTGTTTAACACAACCGCTGGTGGTGGCTGGACAAGGAATTACAGTCGGGTGGAGCATAATCGTTTTGAGGAAAATGCTACAGGAATTTTGCTTGTTGCCAGCACCTGGTGGGTGGGGCATTCGGATAATCGTGTGAACATTCGCCATAACGCCTTACTGAACAATTCTCTCTACGGTATTGATGTTCAGGCCTATGGTAGTACTGATGGCTCTGGTTCAGATACGCAGATTTACCCGGACATCGAAAACAATTTGTTTGAGGATAATGCGACCGGCTTACGGTTATATCTCAATCCTCATGGGAACGATGGGACACAAATTCTGGATGCTACGGTGCGTTACAATACCTTCCGCCACGGGATGGTCGGTATTCGGATGGAACACGCACAAAACTATGACACGTTGACCGCCACCATTGCATACAATGTTTTCACCGGTTTCGACGCGCCTGACGCTTACGCTATCGCCAACCCTACAGGCCGCCCGCTGAGCGCCGACTATAATTACTGGGGGGATCATCAAACTGCTTGGGCTTGGGGCGCGGAAGGGCAGACCAGCGGTACGGTTACGGTGGATACCTTCCTGACCGCTGCTGATCCGCCCGTGTTGACTTATATCGAACCAGGGAGCGGGCAGGCCGGGGATATACTCACACTGCATGGGGCCAACTTCGGTAGGCCGCCGGCCCGCCCTTTCACACTGTTTACAGACAACCAGCTGGGACGCATAGAAATCGCTGGTTTTGGCGCTGTGCAGATGGATGTTGAAGTGCCTGTGGATGTCAGCACAGGGCCGGTCGTGGTGGGGGCGACAACCGGAGCCAGTAATCCAGCGCCGCTGGTTGTAGATGTTCCGGCCGTGCCCGACCTGTCTGCCCTTGCTGCCACATGGGCGGTCACGGTTACTGGGACGATTACTGAGGATACTGTGTGGAGCGAGGACACGCTTCTGAGTGGGGCTGTTACCATTAATCCGGGCATCACACTTACCATCTTGCCTGGGGTGACGGTCTTCGGCGCGCCCGGCAGTGAGCTTGTGGTGAATGGTGGGCTGATTGCGGAGGGGACTCTCGCCGCGCCCCTCTACTTCACCAGCGGCAGTGCGAATCCCGCGCCAGGCGACTGGCTCGGCATCCGCGTCAGCAAACACAGCCATCATTTCTCCCTGCAGTATGCGCTGGTGCAGTATGCACAAAATGCGATCTATTTCCGCGCCAATGCTGAAGGGCAGGCTAACCTATCAGGCCTCGTCAGCCATTGCACGCTGCAACACAATCAGTACGGGCTGCATGTTTATACGAGTCCCGATATCTCCCCTTGGAACCATACGGCCACGGCGCAAGTGACCTTTACGCACAATCTGGTATATAGCCATACCATTGCGGGGGCGATGCTTAATACCACCGCGGGTGGCGGGTGGACCAGGAATTACAGTCAGCTAGGCCACAACCGCTTTGAGGAGAATGCCACCGGAATTTTGCTCATCGCCCACACCTGGTGGGTGGGACATTCGGATAATCGGGTGCAGATCTACAACAACATCTTGCAGAATAACTCTCTCTATGGTATTGATGTGCAGGCTTATGGTAGTTCTGATACTTCCGGTTCTGATACGCGGATTTATCCCACCATCGAGCATAACCTGCTAGAAGGCAACCCTACCGGTTTGCGCCTGTATCTCAATCCGCGCGGCAGTGACGGCGCACAAGTTCTGGATGCCCTGGTGCGTTACAATACTTTCCGTCACAGTTCCTTCGGCATTCGGATGCAGCACGAGGAAGCTTACAATACGCTGACGGGGACTATTGAGCATAACGTCTTCTATGGTTTTGATGAAGAAGATAGCTACGCCATCGCCAACTCCACCGGGCGTCCCCTTAGTGCTAATCACAACTACTGGGGTAGCGATGCAATGGCATGGGCCGCAGGCCCTACGGGGATGCTTAGTGGCGTAGTTGCGGTTGATACCTTCCTTACGGCTGCCGATCCGCCGGTATTGACCCATATTGCGCCGGGTAGTGGGCAGGCCGGGGATATACTCACGCTGCATGGTGCTAATTTCGGCGGGCTTCTGCCCGATTATCAATACTCTTCTATCACTGCTCCCACAGCTTTAGCGCCAGATGACACGCTTGAGTACACGCTTGAGATTTACAACAGTGGATTGCACACTGGTAACGTGACTCTTGTAGCCCCGATTCCTGCTGGCGCTACATACCTTCCCGGTTCTGTGGCTATCTTTCCGCCCGCCGCGGGCGCGCCCGACGATAGTGATGGTATCACATGGAGCGGCGTGGTTGAACCAGGGGCGCGTGTCATCATCACGTATCGCGTCACGGTGCTTCCTGATCAAGCGAAGCTCTTTAACATGGCACACATTAGCGATCCGTTGATTCCAGAACCACTCACCGTGGTCCACCACTTGAATCTGTCGCAGGATTATGTAGGAGTGATCTATCTGCCCCTCATCATCAACAACCTTCAAGTTGGGGGCATGAGTAAATAGTTGTCCGAAAATTCCGTTGGTGGTGGGGTTCGGCAGGCTCACCCACCGCCTTCACGAATCTTCGGAGATTCTAAATACGACAGCGCGATTGACCCAATGCAACCAGGGGGAGCAGTTCTATTGCTCCCCCTGGTTTTTGTCAGTGGATGGAGATGTTTTTGGACGTGAGGTATGGTTTACCCTACTCACTCGCCAATGATTTTCACTAGTGCACGCTTGCGGCGACCACCATCGAACTCCCCGTAGAAGATTTGCTCCCAAGGGCCGAAGTCGAGCCGCCCCTGGGTCACGGCGACCACCACCTCGCGGCCCATCACCTGCCGCTTGAGGTGGGCATCGCCGTTGTCTTCGCCGGTGCGGTTGTGGCGGTACTGGCTCACGGGCGCGTGCGGAGCCAGGCGCTCCAGCCAGTCGTCGTAATCCTGGTGCAGGCCGGATTCGTCGTCGTTAATGAACACACTGCTGGTTATGTGCATCGCATTCACCAAACACAGCCCCTCGCGGATGCCGCTTTCTTGCAGACATGTTTGCACTTCCGGGGTGATGTTGATGAACGCTCGGCGCGTGGGGATATTGAACCAGAGTTCTTTGCGGTAGCTTTTCATTTTCTCCTCCTGAACAGCACAGGCCGGCGCTTGTTACGGCGCCGGCCTGGATTTTGGCAATAAGCGTGTTAGCGAACGGCTTTCTCGGTAGCCTTGTCGAAGATGTGCATCCGGCTCATGTCAATCGCGCAGGTTTTGGTCATGCCGACCGTAACCTTGGTGCGTGGATCGAAGCGCCCCAAGAACTGCTGGTGATCAGTGGCGAAGTAGACGATGACTTCATTGCCCATGAGTTCTGTCACTTCCACCCGGGCCTCTATCAGTGCGGGCGTGATGCCGGGGGCGGCATAATCGGGATCGTGGACGTGCTCCGGGCGAATACCGAAGATCACTTCCTTGCCCAGGTACGGCTTGTAGAGTGCATGGTTGTTAGTGGGGATCTCCACCTGGAAATCTTTGCAATTGACGAACTGCTTGCCGTCCCGCTCTATCAGCGTTGCATCAAAGAAGTTCATTGAGGGGCTGCCGATAAACCCGGCTACAAAGATGTTATTGGGTAGATCGTAGAGCATCTGCGGGCTGGCAATCTGCTGTAAGAACCCGTCTTTCATCACGGCGATCCGCGTGCCCATCGTCATGGCCTCGGTCTGGTCGTGGGTCACGTAGATGAAGGTGGTGCCCAAACGCTGGTGCAGCTTGGAGATCTCCGCGCGCGCCTGCACGCGCAATTTGGCGTCCAGGTTCGAGAGTGGCTCGTCCATGAGGAAGACATTTGGCTCCCGCACGATAGCGCGGCCTACGGCCACGCGCTGGCGCTGCCCGCCGGAGAGCTGCTTGGGCTTGCGGTCGAGCAGGTGTTCAATGCCCAGGATTTTTCCAGCATCCTGTACGCGGCGGTCAATCTCTTGCTTGGGGACCTTGCGCAGCTTCAGGCCGAAGGCCATGTTGTCGTAAACGGTCATGTGAGGATACAGTGCGTAGGATTGGAACACCATCGCAATATCGCGGTCCTTGGGCGGCACATCGTTTACCAACCGGTCGCCGATAAGGATGCGACCTTCGCTGATTTCTTCCAGGCCCGCCAACATGCGCAAGCTGGTGCTTTTACCACAACCCGAAGGCCCTACAAAGACCAAAAATTCCTTATCGGCTATCTCAATGTTCAGATCGGCTACCGCCACCACATCGCCGTAGCGCTTATACACATGCTCGAAGGTTACACTTGCCATTTACTGACTCCTTTTGATGATTAAAGTTTAGTTCTGCTGAAGCATTCTTTACCATAACAGAGAGAGATTTCGGTGAGGTGACTACATTCAGGTCAACACAATACGGATGCCGAGCTCGCTCAAATCCCATAGTGGAGCATCGGCTACCTCGCGCCCGGTGATGAGGATGTCTACCTCTTCTGCCGGTGCGATGAAGCGTGCGCTGGCGTGGCCTACCTGCTCCGGTGCGGCCAAAACCATTATCTGGGCGTTGCGACGGAATAGGGCACGGGTCAGGGTGGCGTAGGGCAGCGCGTCGTGGGTGAGTCCCTGCTCGGCTTCGATGCCGCCAGCCTCCAGAATCACCCAATCGGTGCGCATATCTGCCAGAGCGGCGCTATCGCCGTAGCACCCCCAGTCGCTTTCCGCTTGTCCCCCCAGCAGGTGCAGCGTGTGCCGCTGCCAGCGCACCACGCTCCAGGCCACATTGAGCGCATTGGTGATGATGGTGAGGTGGGGATGCTCGCCCAAAAAGGGAATGAGTTCGCCGGTCAGCGTGCCTGGCCCGATGAAAAGCGTGCTACCAGTGGGGATGAAACGCGCCGCCGCGCCCGCGATCCGCCGCTCCAGCGACTCGACCAGGGTGGGGGGGGAGGTGATGAGTCCTTCGCGGTGGACTGCGCCGCCATGGATACGTCGCAGGTGGCCCTGCTGCTCTAGGGCCTCCAAATCGCGCCGTAATGTGACGGGGTTGACTCCCAGATCTCTAGCCAGCGCAGTGGCCCGGATGACTCCGGCAGTTTGCAATCTGTTAAGGATCTCAGCGTGACGCTCGTCTTTCAACATGGTATTTTATCAACCTGTTTTATCCTAGCATGGACAGTTCGCTTTGTCAATGGATTACGTAAAAAGCGTTCAAAAGCGTGCATAAAAGAACACAAGCTCGCACTTTAGTCGCCTTCTGGGATCGCTGAGGGCGTGGGCAAGGGGGTGATGGCAAGGTCGTAATGGGCCTCTACCACCTGGCGGAACAGGGGGGCCGCTACGGCTGAACCGTCACCGGCGTTTTCCACGAGCACGACCATGGCGATCTGGGGAGCGTTGGCCGGAAAATAGCCGGCGAACCACGAGTGGGCCTGACCGCCCGGGTTCTCCGCCGTCCCGGTTTTGCCGGCGACTGGGATATTCAGCCCCGCGAAGCGATGGGTCGCCGTGCCATAGCTCTGCCGGGTTACATCCCATAGCGTCTCCTGAATGATGTGCAGATTCTCGGCGGTGATGGGCAGTTGCCCTTGCACTTGGGGGAGCGTGATCTCTTCAGGCGTAGTTTCCCCCGCGCCAATGCGGGCGACCAGATACGGCTGGTACAATGTTCCGCCGTTGGCTATCGCCGCCATCATGTGGGCGATTTGCAGCGGCGTTACTTGCAGGTAGCCTTGCCCAATGGCTAGATTGACGGCGTCGCCAGCGGCCCAATACTCGCGGTATGTTTCAAACTTCCATTCGGGATCGGGAACGTTGCCCGCTTGCTCGCCCAACTGTGCCAGCCCGGTTCTTTGCCCTAATCCAAACGCGCGCGCGTAAGTGGGGAGGAGGTTGGGATCGAGGCTGTTGAGGATGCGCCCGGTTTCGTAGAACACCACGTTGCATGAGCTGGCGAGTCCGTCTTCCAGACTGATGGCGCCGTGCCCGGTTTCTAGCCAGCAGTTTTTGCGGCTGGCAACGCCCAGCCCATCCCAATAACCGGGGCAGTAGAAGCCGTACTGCGGGCTTAACCCACCGGCTTCCAGAGCTGCGGCAAACGTGATGATCTTGAAGACGGAGCCGCAGGGGTAGAGACCTTGCAGTGCGCGGTTGAAGAGGGGGCGGTTCGGATCGCTGAGTGTGGCCTGGAGCTGCCAGGTGTCGCTGGGGCGGATGAAGATGTTGTTGTCGAAACCTGGCCCGCTGGCGAGTGCCAGAATCGCGCCTGTGTTTACATCTATGGCGACGATGGCCCCGCGCTGGTCGCCCAGCGACGCGACAGCTTGTTGTTGCAGGTCGCGGTCAAGTGTGGTGTAAATTGCCCGTCCGCGTTCGGGGCGGCGCTCGGCGATTTTGCGCAGGTGGGCGCCATCCGGCCCAATCAACGAGAGTGTGCCGCCGTTGCGCCCGGCCAACAGGGTTTCGCCCCAGGCCTCCAGCCCGGAGATACCCACCCAGGCGTCATCGCGGTAGCCACGCCGGCGGTAGAGGTCGAGGGATTCGACAGGGATCGGCGAAATCCAGCCTACCGCGTGCCCCCCCACGCCATTGAGCGGATAGAGCCGCCCGGTGCGCTCGCGCCGTTCGATGCCGGGCTGGCTCAGTTGTGCATCGTAGGTGATGCTGACTTCGCCGGTCACATCGCCGATGGGAATGTACCAATTGCGCGGCTGTCCGGCGTAGATGGCGCGCACACGCTCCGGGGTCAACCCGGTGGCCTGGGCCACTGCGGTCACCACGGCATTCTCGTCTTGCATCCGTTCAGGAATAACCCCAATGGTCACGATGCTGCTAGGGACGGCCAGCCCGGCTCCGTCCCGGTCGTAGATATTGGCGCGAGAGGGAATCTGGTACTGCACGGCAAACGCATTGCCCCCAGCCAGCTCCGGCCAAAGCGTCTCACGCTGCCAAGCAATCCACCACTGGCCCTCGTCCGCCATCAAATTCAAGCGATTATCGGCCTGTAACACACCGAAGAGCGCGGTGTGCCATTGCTCGTCGAACTCAATCCAGGCGTGTGGGCCATCTACGCCCAGCGTGCGGGCGGTCAGGGTGAGGCTGATGGTGGTGGTGGTTTGCAGCGCGTTGGTGTGCGCGCGTGTAAAAGCATCTTGCTGCAATCCCGCGCGCAGCGTGGGCGCGAGCAGCGCGTACATCTGCGCGTAATCCTCGATTTCCCACGCGCTCAGATACGCGCGCCCGACACGTTCCGGGGTGGAAAAGTCTACCGTGGGTGTAGGGACGAGCGTGGGCGTACGCACCGGCGTCGCGGTTGCGGTGGGGGTTGCGGTAGACGTTGGTGTGCAGCCAGCCAGTATGAACAGGAGCAGGCAGCCTAACAGAATTTTCTTATTCATAACATGATACCTTCAATTCCTTCGTCAGTAGCCGGGCAACGGTAAGCAAAGTGTTTCCGACACGGGGCGGGCAAATCCTGGTTGAGCGGATACCCGGCCTCAGCCAAGAGGGCGCGCACGGCGCATAGCGGCAGACCTACCACATTGGCATAGCAACGCTCCAGCCGTGCGACGGGGCGAAACAGAGAATGCTGAATCGCATACGCGCCGGCCTTATCCAGCGGATCGCCGGTGGTGATGTAGGCGTGGATTTCGGCATCACTGTAGGCGCGCATCTGGACGCGGGTTGTGACGTAGCGGGCGGTTACGTCACCGTGTGGCGTGTGTAGTGCCACGGCAGTATACACAGTATGGGCGCGGCCCTGGAGTGCCGTTAGCATCACGCACGCTTCAGCTGCATCGCCGGGCTTGCCCAACGCTATCCCGTCGAGTTCCACCACCGTATCAGCGGCGAGGACAAGCCGCCCATTGGCGGTCTCGGTCAGTGCCAGGGCCTTGTCGCGTGCCAGGCGGAGCGCCGTATGTTGCGGTGTTTCGCCTGGGAGCGGTGATTCATCCACATCCGCGCTGCCAGCGGTAAAAGATGGCAATAGCCAAGCCAACATTTGGCGTCGGCGGGGCGACTGAGAAGCTAAATAGATTGGTTGTGACATTGGGCATCCTGTTTGCATAAGGCGCATACGCAGATTATACCAACATTTGAGATTAGCGGGAAGGCCTAAGCGGTACCAAATTCCTATAGAATTGTGAGCGAAAATGTTATACAATAATAGGAAGTTGATGGCTTTGAGCTAGTGGGGCTAAGGAGGTTGTGATGTTATACAGGCCAGAAGAAAGCGGTCAGGGATTGATGGAGTATGGGCTAGTACTGGTGCTTATTGCTATTCTCCTCGTGGTGGTGGTGGCGATATTGGGGGATCAAATTAATGCGCTATTCGTCTCGGTAACGGATGCAATTCCGTAGATTTGCATGGATAGATTTTGCGATTTTCACCCAAACAGTACTAAATTCCTATTGTGTAAATGTTGAAATTCGGGTAGAATATAGCTAGGTTTCCAAATTTAATCTCATCTAATTTTAGGAGGTGCTACAATGTTGTACATGCCACGTGAAGAAGGTCAGGGTTTGGTTGAGTATGCGTTGATTTTGGTGCTCATTGCCATCGTCGTTCTGGTTGTTCTGGGCCTGTTGGGCGATCAGATCAGCGCGATCTTCGAGTCCATTACCACCGGCCTTTCCTAACCCGTCTTCTAATTTTAACCAGCAAGACCCCGTCTAAGACGGGGTCTTTGCTTTTATCATAGAGTGATGTAAAATCCGGGGGGGAGAATGTTTTTGATGGGTTGATAGGATTTGATGGCTGAGGTTTTATTGAAAATCGTAAAAAATCGGTGATATTATTCTTGTGTAACATCGTTCGGATAGCTTCTTGGGATGATTTTATTTAAGCGATTTTGTTATGGGTATGCGTTTTAGTTCTCGTATACGGGTTTGGTTGTTGTTAGGCATACTTTTGCATGTGGCGTTGTTGTTCTTTCCGGTGCTATGGGCTGCGTTGTTCCCGCCAGAGGGTTGGTCACTCTATCGCAATTGGACGCTGGGTGATGACTATACACAGTATCGTTCTGCGATGTTGCAAGGATATGATGGTGCGTGGCTGATCTATAATCGTTTCACACCTGAACCTCATAATCCGGTTCTGCAATACCCCTTTTATGTGTTTTTGGGACAGGGGGCAAGGGTGTTGCGCTTGCCGCTTGAATGGCTCTATTACACTGCCGGAATTGTGGCAAATATTGTGTTATTATGGGTGATAGGTGCTTTTTCAAGAACATTTTTACAAAAAGACCATGAGTTTTCAATAGCATGGTTATTGGCTTTGGCAAGTGGCCCTGGTTGGCTTATTGGTATTGTGCAAGCATTTCTTCCTGCTTGCGATTTTTGTTTGCGTTATACCTCTGCTTTCAGTCGGCCAGAAATCAACACTTGGCTACTGCTCACGGCCCCTCCGCATTTACCGCTTTCGCTGGCAGGGATGTTATGGCTTTGGCGTGATTTTTGGCAGCAACAAACGACTGGATTTACTGCAAAACCTTTAATACGCTATGCACTATTGGTGATTTTTTTGGCTTTGCTGAATCCATTTAGCCTTGTGCCAGCGTTATTGCCATTAGGTGTATGGTGGATATCCGCTTCGCTATTAGCCCGTAAGCCTTTGTGGTCACTTGCTGTTCCGCTTTGTGTTATGGGTCTGGTTGCGCTACCTCTAGTAATTTACAACTATTGGACTTTTGTACTTGATGTTTTCTGGGGGCGCGCTTATGGTAGTCAAAATTTGCAGATTTCTTTACCACTGGATGGCATCCTGTGGGGATATGGGGTGAGTAGTGTATTAGCAGTATGGGCTATACTTACATACTGGCGTAGGCAAACGGGTGGGCGATTTCTGATAGTTCTGGCATTGGTTTTGTTGTTAAGTCGTTATTTACCTGTAACTTACCAAAACCGCTTTGGATTTGGCCTCGGCCCGATTGTAGCCGTATTGGCCGTACCTGCTTGGCAGTGGGTAATGCATAGTGAGGTGGTGCGTCAATTGCGACAGCGATTTGCCGCTCGTGTAGTAGGGAGTTTTTTGCTCATTATGCTTTTCTGGGGGCAGAATCTAGCGTTTTATGCGATATATGCATCCGCATATCTGGGGGTTGGGCCTACGGCACGTTTCGTATTTCAGCCCCAAGACCTGGCTTCAGCTGCGGATTATTTGACCACCTTAGGCCCAACGGTAATAATTTTGGCTCAAGAGGACACCGGCAACATCCTGGCGGGTCAAATACAAGGACGGGTGGTTCTGGGACATGCGGGAGCCACGTTGGATGTTGAAGAACGCCGAGAGCAAGTTGCGGCTTTCTTTGGCGGGCGGCTTACTAAGAATGAACAGGACGCCCTTTTAGCGCAGTGGAATGTAACGCATATTGTCGTTTCATCGTGGACCGACAATGCGACAATTGAACGACCAATGCGTTGGCCTATTGTCTTTTCTACTGCCGATGTGGCAATCTATGATGTATCCAATTGAGTACTACCAACGCTCACAGTTGTTCATTTTTTCTGAGCGTAAATGATGAGAGACTGTGATTGTGCGAAGTATAGCCTCCTTCGAAAATAGTCGGTTAGTTTTTAGTTGCATAGTCTTTTTTAGCAGTACCGCAACACTAACCCTGTAGTATGCTCACAACACGCTTATTGACGGCTGTGACAGGGCGACTTTGGCGTGATTGCGATTATTGACCCTGGAGTGTCATTGTCAGAGGGGGAGTAAATGAGACTGTCAGTGGTGATTCCTGTTTTGAATGAGTATGAGAATCTGGTTACGCTTTATCAGGAGCTGATCCCGGTTCTAGTTACATGTGTTGAAGAAGACTTTGAGCTCATTTTCATTGATGATGGCAGCGATGATGGTACGTTTGCGGTTTTGGAATTCCTTCACACTCAAAACCCCAATGTGAAGGTCATCCAGTTCCGGCGCAATTTTGGCAAATCGGCGGCGCTGTCAGCCGGTTTTGCGGCGGCGCAGGGGGATATTGTTTTTACGATGGATGGCGATCTTCAAGATGATCCGGCAGAAATCCCCCGTTTTTTACAGCCTTTGGCTGATGGCTATGATTTGATTTCCGGTTGGAAATATCCACGTTACGATCCGCTTTCCAAGACAGTGCCTTCTAAACTGTTCAATGCTACCGTTCGGCTGACCACGGGCGTGCCCCTTCACGATTTCAACTGTGGCTTCAAGGCCTATCGCCGTGAAGTGACACAGGAAATACATCTATATGGCGAATTGCATCGTTATACCCCTATTTTGGCGCATCAAAAAGGATTCCGGGTTGCAGAGATCAAAATCGCGCACCGCCCACGCAAATTTGGCCGCTCCAAGTATGGTTTTCGGCGCTTTGCCAAAGGCTTTTTCGATTTGCTAACGGTACTTTTCTTGGGAACCTATACCTGGCGTCCCTTGCACCTCTTCGGCTGGGCCGGCATTGCCTCATTTGGCTTAGGGTTTTTGGTTAGCCTGTATCTCACTGTCTTGTGGTTTGGGGGACATGGGCCGATTGGCAATCGCCCGCTGCTCACTTTGGGTGTATTGTTGTTAATCATCGGCATACAATTCTTTACCATGGGCTTACTGGCGGAATTAATCACCCACGGGCAGGCGCAAGCATTTTCCAATTACTCTGTGCGCAGGCGGTTGGAATAATGGCGCAAAATAAGACTGCATCCGCGGGCGCTTCATCTATCCCGGAGCGGTTGACCGCGCTATTCCGGAAGATAGATTGGGTTGCGGCGGTTTGTATCATCTGCGTCACTGTCATGTTGGCGACTCTCAGCGTTTTACGCTATCGAGCTTACGACATTAGAATGTTCGATCTGGGCAATATGAGCCAAGCCATTTGGAGCAGCACTCAGGGGCGTCCACTGGAATTTTCATATCGTGGTGCACCGCTTAGCCGGTTAGCCCTGCATGCGGAGCTGATTTACTTCCTCTTGACCCCGTTGTATGCCTTATTCCCTTCGCCTATTACGTTGTTGCTCTTCCAGGCAATGCTGTTTGGCGCGGGTAGTATTCCCTTGTATCGTTTGGCGTATCGGCGTATGGGCAATCGCAACGCGGCGCGCCTGCTCACATTGATTTATCTGTTCTATCCAACAGCGCAGACCGCCGTGCTTTTTGATTTCCACGGTGATACGCTGGCTATGCCCCTGTTACTGTTTGTATTTGAAGCCCTGGATCGCAAAGATTGGCGGGCGTATGGCGTGTGGTTAGTTCTGGCCCTGAGCTGCAAAATGTACATTGCCGCGCCAGTGTGTGCCTTAGGCGGGTTCCTGTGGCTCAAAGGCTCCCGCCGAGTTGGCGCTCTTACCTGTGCGCTAGGATTGCTGTGGGGCGCGCTGGTGTTTTTTGGTATCCGTCCACTTTTTGCCGCGCCGGACGTGGCCGTACAACAATCTAGTGCTCTTGGCTACGCTCAATTCTATTTTGGCGAGTTCTTTACACAGCTCTCGACCACATGGTTGCCGCGGTTAGCGCACGGCGTAGCTGTGTTTGCTCCGATAATTCCGGTAATGCTCTATGCCCCGTATTGGATGGGGCTGGCGTTTGTTGTAGCTGCCCCAGTATTGCTTAGCTCCGGCCCAGGGCCATCCTTCCATTACGGTTCGCATCATTATGCGCTTGTAACCCCCTTCTTAATGTGGGCCATCCTTGCCGCAGCGACAAAGCTCAACAACACGCGGCCTGAGACTACATCCCATAAAAGACCTGTTACCTGGCCGGTGGCGCTTGGCGCAACACTGGGCATGACCCTGTTGGTTAATTCCCAGCTCGTCAATACCCCGCTCAGTCCCCGTTTCTGGTCACAAACTACGGAGGGCGGGCGCATTCATCGGGTCTATCATCGTACTGCGCGCGACGCATTTAAGGATCGTTGGTTGGCAGCGCACGTGCCTGATGAGGCGGCGTTACTGGCATCTCCTTTACTGGCCCCACACCTGGCGCACCGTTACGAACTCCATGTTGCGTGGCCTTCGGATGGCCCTCCTGTTTCCTTGGAGTATTTGCTTGATCAAGTTGACCATGTGGTGTTAGATGGTTTATTAGATTATCTCGAGCAAAACGAGCAAGGCGATCTGATTGGCGAGGTAACGTATGATTGGGAGGTGCTGATTGCGGCTCTGAATCGTCCGGATTATGGCTTGCTCGCTGCTCAGGATGGATTACTGTTGTTGCGGAAACAGGGCGTAGGTATTTCGGATGTTGACTGGGAAAAATTGACTTTAGCGCAATCTGTGACCGTTGCTCCAGCGCATTCAGCTATGCCATTGCAGGTAGAATTTGCGAATGCCGTCGGCTTAGTTGAGGGTTCTGTAACGCACGTTCAAGGGCGACGGTACCGATTCCAGTATGTATGGCTGGCATTGGAAGGAATTTCTCATTCCCCCTCATTATTTGCAGTTACACAGCTTGGAGGGGCCGAACACGCTCGGATTTTGCATATACCTACGTTGGCAATGGCCCCGACAAAGTATTGGCAGGCTGGAGATCTCATCACAGAAGTTTTTGAGGTAGAGCTGGCTGATGATATTCTTCCAGGTTTATATACAGTGACAGTGGGGTGGTATGATAGTACCTATACGTTTGCGTATGCTACTGATGGGCGCAGTCAGGTTGGCAATAACGTACAAGTAGGCACTCTGGAACTTAGCGATACCAGAGACTGAGTGACCTTGGTGTTCAACGACAACTAGAATTACCCATTGATGACAATTAGAAATGCCCACTCG
>CAZDDI010000017.1:0-67636 GCA_964504195.1 uncultured Anaerolineales bacterium | reverse complement strand
TAAGGGGGATTTTACCATGTGCCGTGTTTTTAATCTAGATGTACGGTAGAAAATTGTACATTAAGTGTGAGTGGCAAGCATGTTGATGATGAACAAATGTGGTAACCACTCAGGTTAAAACTTTATCTGTCATTGCGAGCCGTCTCCGAACGGCGCAATTTCGTTCGTGATTGAGATTGCTTCGTCGCAGACGATTCGCAATGACAGGGCTGAGTAGTTACTTAAGATGTTAGTTTGCGTGCGCCTTTGCCAAAAGCTGCAAAATAGTTCCAGGTAAAGAAGTAGACTAACAGGTAGATGCCGGTAAAGATGATGGTCGCGACTGGTTCCATCGGCCGACCGGCGAACCAGTCCATGTAATCGGCAAACAGAAAACTGCTCATTAGCGTGATGGCTTTGATTAGGAAAATTCCGGCCAGCACTGCGCCCCAAGGATGGCGTTTCCAGACCCATACCCCGGTCAAGATAGAGAGCGGGGCAACCAGAGCCATATCTAGGACCATGAAAGGTGTACCGCCTGACAGGGTTTCGCCAGGGATGCGCGCCAAAATGACGGGGAGTTCGATTACGTATAGAATCAGGCCGGTAAAAACCAGGAAACTGGCTGTGACGCGGCGCAGGGGCATCTCGCGTGTGGCTTTAGCCAGTTGGTCTACATCCAGCCGAGCTATTAATGGCACAATGATGAAGCAGCACAGGCCAAAAATTGCTACATAGACCAGGAACAAAGGGGTATATAGCCGGTCAAAGGCGTAGGTGGCGTAGGCGTAGCCGAGGTAGGCTAGCAGGGCAATCCAGCTCAGGTGGGCAACTACGCTACCGCGTCGTGTTAGCCAGATGCAGATGATCAGCAACGGTACGCTAATCAGCGATACGACGTCAGCAGTGATAGTTCCGGTGGCATAGCGTGGATCAACAATGCCGTCATAGAAGCCGGGAATGAAAACTCCGGCCCCGGCGGCTATTAGGACGAGCAGTCCAATCAGCAGTGTGAGTGTTTCTTCTGGGCGGGTAGACGGAGAGGTTTTGACAGCTTTCATTTGGGACAATCTCCTTTGTTATCAATGTTGGTTTAATAAACAGTGTTCATATAGGGGTAAAAAAATATCACGCTTTGGCAATAAAGACATCCTTAATTAATTCAAGTACTTCAATACTCAGGGCTTCGAATTCGTTTTGGCATTTGCTCATCATGGTTAATTTGAGCAGTGCAATACTGTGGACAGTGAACCAGGATAGCATTGTCAGGTGAATAGGGGTATAGCTTGGCGGTAACTCAAATTCACCAGAAGTTATAGCCGCTTCTATAAATTTTAATAACTCGATGAAGTTGGGGTTCTGTTGGAACTCCTGCATGCTGTTGGGGCCAGTTTCGGTGGTACTCATAATCAACTGGTAATATTCGGGGTATTGGGTGGCAAAGCGGATATAGTTGCGCCCCAAATGCACGAACAGGTCTGCTAGTGAAGTCATCTCAGCAGGTGGCGTTTCAGGCGCGTAAGCAGCGAGCATTTGCCAGGCTTCCTGGCGCAGGGCTTCGACAATTTCTTCTTTATTGGTAAAATACTTGTAAAGTGCGGCAGGGGAGTAGTCTACTTTTTCAGCCAGGGTACGCATGGAAATTCCAGCAACGCCTTCTGCCAGCAGGATATTACGGGCGGTAGCGAGTATTTTTTGTTTGGTCAGATCGTGACGCCGGTCACGTGGAGATGATTTCATAAACGCCTCCTTTAACAGTGTTCTGTAATTATACACTGTTTACTTAAGGAGTCAAGTGATGTGGTACTAGTTGGTGGTGGGTTTATCGTGGAATTGATGGCTATTGTAGAGGAATGCCGCGCTCTTCAACGCATTTTGGCGGCTCAGGTTGCGCGCTATCCGCGCATGGAAATTCAAGACTTGTATAAGCTCGTTCACCAAGCCGCTTTGGGGTGTGAGCATGCTGTTCAAAACGAGCAACAGGCACGTGATTGGCTCGAGCGTGAAGTAAGCACGCTTGCTGACGGTCCATTAGAGTCGGTGATAGATCCTATCTCGCCCAATGCGCACATCGTTCGCGTTAACCTCAGACCATACCTGGCTCAAGGATATGATTTGGGCGTGTTACTTGAAGCATTTATCAAGACGGCCAACCGCTATCACGGCTCACTTAGGGAATTACAGCGGTATGGAATGTATGCGGAACAGCTGTCGCGGATGGGCGTGTTGTCGTTTACACCAGAGGATGTCAGGGATTTTATCTCTGCAAGGATGGTTGAAGACTTCCCAGCTGTGCATCATAGCGCCGTTTATACTGAAGCTTATCATCCGGCTTATCGGGTTATTGCTGTTGCATACATAGATGGCCTTGTGTCATAGCGTATCCTGAGCCTTTCGATATGATTACCCAAAAGCGTTGTCTTTGACAGGTTCAAGTAATAGAGGGATTGCTCAAGGTCTAGTAGAACTCAATCTGAAATTCGGAGGGTGAATGCGATGAAAGTATTGATTATCTACGATTCTGCATTTGGTAATACGGAAAAGATCGCGCAGGCGATGGGGGTTGCGCTCGATTGTGACACATGCCACATTACCATGGGCGTCAGCGCAGCAAATTAGCATAATAGCATAAAATTGAGGACGTTTTCGATGACAAAAAGTTTATCCCGACGTGATTTCTTAAAAGTGGCCGGGTTTACACTTGGCGGTGTGGCGCTGACCTGCTCCGGGTTGACCTTTCTGGGAACCCGGCAGCCTAAAATTACGCACGTTCAGACCAGCTGCGGCAGCGCTACACGCGAGAAAATCCTGGTAGCTTATGCCAGCAAATGCGGCTCGACGGGTGAGGTAGCTGAGGCCATCGCACAGGTTTTGTGTGACCGGGGCGCGAGTGTGGATGTGAAACTGGCGCGGGATGTTGCGACGCTTGAAGGCTACCAGCAGGTCATCGTCGGTAGTGCTATTCGGATGGGGTATTGGTTGGGCGAGGCTGTGGATTTCGTGAAGCGCCACCAGCAACACTTGCAGGCACTACCCACGGCCATTTTCAGTGTTCATTTGATTAATCTGGAGGACACTGAGGTAGCACAGCAGGCGCGTGAAGCTTACACTGCGCCGGTACACCAACTGGTAACGCCCCAGGCTGAAATTTTCTTTGCTGGGAAAATGGATTTTGCGCACCTGTCGTTCCTGGATCGCACGATCTCCAAAGCTATAGGCTCAGAAGAGGAAGACCTACGTGATTGGGATATTATCCGTGCTTGGGCAGAGCAACTCTGACCGATTCAGGACTTAGGCAAGCAATACTCCCTAAGCTTGTTAAAGGGAAAGCGTTTTCCTGAATATGCTCCTTTTCGCGTCTCTGGTATGTTCAGGGCTTGGCTCAGATAGTGGGGAGTGTATGCCCCGAGGCCCTTTTTCTGCGCTGAGTTGTCAGTCATCAGTCAACAGACATTGCTATTTACATATCCTTCCTCTGCTTTCCTTGCCAAAATTTTAATTTCTGGTATGATGCGGCGGGTTAGGGAATAAGACTCTGTTTTAGGGTTTGTAAAAATTAAATTTTTGTTTTTTGTAATTACTCAGCCTTGTCATTGCGAGCCACGTCTCCGTGGCTCGCAATGACAGATAAAGTTTGAACCTAAGTAGTTACGTTTTTTTGTTCTCCGCCCCTGGGAAAGGGGCGGTTGTGTGGGAAACGAATCTTTTACAGGCCCTTAGTTTGGCATAAAGATGAACCGAGTTAGATGGCAAGTAAAATTGTGAAACTTCCGGGGTTGATGGATGCCCATGTTCACCTCCGCGTTCCGGGCGGTGAGCACAAGGAAGATTTTTTCTCCGGTACGGCCGCCGCCCTGGCTGGCGGATTCACCACCCTCCTCGCTATGCCCAACACGCACCCCCCACTGGTCACGCTTGACACCTGGCGCATGGCGCAGGCGCAAGCTAATGCCCAGGCTCTTTGCGATGTGCAGCTCTATGCCGGCGCATCCGCCGCACATCTCGACGCCTTGCCCGCGCTGGGCCGCGAAGCTGTCGCGCTCAAAATCTACGCCGATGAGACCTATGGCCCGCTCCGCGTTAACGATCTCGCCACGTTGCTCACCTGCTTCTGCCGCTGGCCCCGCGATAAAGTGATCGCCATGCACGCCGAGGGGCGCACCATTGCCGTAGGCATCGGGTTGGCGGCGGCATTGGGGCGTTCTGTCCATTTTTGCCACATCAGCCGCAAAGAAGAACTCGATCTTATCACCGCCGCTAAACGTAGCGGCGTTTTTGTTACCTGTGAGGTCACGCCCCATCACCTCTTCCTCACCAAAGCGGATGCGGTGCGGCTAGGGCCACGCGGCGATATGCGCCCAACCCTCGCCACGCAAAGCGATGTAGACGCGCTCTGGGCACATCTAGAAACAACGATTGATTGCATCGCTACCGACCACGCCCCGCACACGTTGGCGGAAAAACACAGCGAGAATCCGCCGCCCGGTGTGCCGGGGCTGGAGACCGCGCTACCGCTCATGCTGACTGCCGTTGCCGAGGCGCGCATCACGCTGGAACGGCTCGTCGCGCTCATGGCGCACAATCCCCGGCGGATTTTCGGCCTGCCGGAGCAGCCGGAGACCTGGGTGGAGGTTGACCTGGCGGCGAAATCTACCATCCCTGCCACTGGATTTTTCACTAAATGCGAGTGGAGTCCCTTTACTGGCTTGCCGGTGCAGGGCCGCGTGCTCCGGGTGTGTCTCCGGGGTCGCGTTGTTTTCCAGGATGGAGAGATTATTCGTTAGTCAAAAGAGAGCCTGCTATTGCAGGCTCTTTTTTTGTCACAAGGGCTGGATGCTGGTTGTGGGACGCTTTTTCGCTTTTTCGCTGACTCGCTATTTTTAGGAAGGAGAGGAAAATGGACCAACTAGAGACTTTATCCAAATTGTTTGATTTCGATGCGCTGGTGCGCCCGCCAAACTACGGCAACGGTATGACCGGGATGGACGTGCTCTCGGTGGATCAATTCGACCGAGAGAAGCTCTCCTACATCTTCATGCGTGCGCGGGAGATGCGGGAGATGGTGGCGCGGGTGGGCGCGTGCGATCTGCTCAAGGGCTATGTGCTGGCGTGCTTGTTCTATGAGCCGAGCACGCGCACCAGCGCGTCATTTATCGCGGCGATGGAGCGCCTCGGCGGAGGCATCATTCCGATCACGCAGGGTGTGCAGTTCAGCAGCGTGAGCAAGGGTGAGACGCTTGCCGATACGATCCGCACGTTGGAACAATACGCGGATGTCATCGTATTGCGCCACCCGGAGATCGGTTCCGCGCAGGCCGCTGCCGAAGCTGCCAGCGTGCCCGTCATCAATGCGGGCGACGGCATCGGCGAGCATCCCACCCAGGCGCTGCTCGATCTGTTCACTATCCGCGAGGAGCTGGGGCGGCTCGATGGCCTCAAAGTGGCGATGGTGGGCGATTTGCGCTACGGACGCACCGTTCACTCGCTCACCAAACTGCTGCTGGAGTATGACGTCAGCCTGCGCTTTGTCTCGCCGGACATCCTGCGCCTGCCGCTCTCACTGATGAATGAGGTGATTGACCGGCGCATGAATGTGCGCGAGACCAACGATGTCGCCGATGTGATCGAGAATGCCGATGTGCTCTACGTCACCCGCATCCAGAAAGAGCGCTTCAGCGATCCTAAGCAATATGACGAGGTTAAGGATTGCTACACCATCACGCCGGAGCTCATGGAGCGCGCCAAGGAGAAGATGATCGTCATGCACCCACTGCCGCGCGTGGGCGAGATTGCTCCGGCAGTGGATAGCGACCCGCGCGCTGCCTACTTCCGCCAGGTCAAAAACGGCATGTTCGTGCGGATGGCGCTGCTCGCGGCGGTGTTAGGAAAGGCATAATGCGTAATACGTACTGCGTAATTGCTCTCTTTACGCAATACGCAGTATCAACCCCAGGAGGTTACTATGGCTCAAAGTTTTAGCGCAAAATTGGATACTGCCGTTGCCCGCAATAACTCCCTGCTCTGCGTGGGACTTGATCCCGACCTGGCGCGGATTCCGGCGGACTTTCTGCCAGATGCGCCGCCGCTGGCGCGGATGCGGGCATTTTGCCTGCACATCATCGAGCAGACCAGCGATGTGGCTTGCTGTTACAAGCCCAACAGTGCGTTCTTTGAGCAATTCGGCGCGGAGGGGCTGGCGGCGTTGCAGACCGTCATCGCCGCTGTACCGCACGATATCCCCGTGCTGCTCGATGCCAAACGCGGTGATATCGGCAACACCGCGCACGCCTACGCCCGCGCCGCCTTCGAGGCGCTCGGCGCGGATGCGGTCACGCTCAGCCCATATCTGGGCCGCGACAGCGTCGTGCCGTTCCTGGCGCACGCGGGCAAGACCGCCTTCTTGCTCTGTCACACGTCCAATCCTTCAGCAGCGGAAGTGCAACATTACGGCGTCGAGCCGCTGTACCGGCACATTGCCCGTGTGGGGCAGACCTGGGGCGCTGCTGACCAGATCGCGTTCGTGGTAGGGGCTACGCAGCCGCAGGCGTTGGCCGAAGTGCGCGCCCTCGCGCCCCAGGCATGGATTCTAGCCCCCGGCATTGGCGCGCAGGGCGGCGACCTGGAAGCCGCGCTTGCTGCCGGGCTGAACGCTGCGGGCAGCGGGCTACTCGTGCCGGTCTCGCGGGCCGTCATCTACGCCGCCGATCCGCACACAGCGGCGCTGGAACTGCGCGACGCCATCAACGCACTGCGCGCCCAGCGCCCCGCTCGCCGCGATCTGACCAAAGCGCGCCTCATCCATGCGCTCTTCGAGGCCGGTTGCGTCAAGTTCGGCAACTTCACCCTGGCTTCGGGCAAACAATCGCCTATCTACATTGACCTGCGGCGCATGGTCTCGTATCCCGCGTTGCTGCGCCAGGCCGCGACCGCCTACGCAGAGCTGGCGCGCGCGCTGCACTTCGACTGCATCGCCGCCGTGCCCTACGCCGCGTTGCCGGTGGCTGCTGCCACCGCGCTCACGCTCGACCGCCCCATGATCTACCCGCGCAAAGAGGTCAAGGCGCATGGCACGGGTCAGGCCATCGAGGGCGATTTTGCGCCGGGCCAGACCGCGCTCGTCATCGAGGATGTCATCACCACTGGCGGGAGCATCATCATGGCGATTGAGACCCTCGCGGGTGTGGGGCTAATCGCGCGCGACGTGCTCGTACTGGTGGATCGGGAGCAGGGGGGCGCAGCCACCCTGGCCGAGGGCGGTTGCACGCTCCATGCCGTTTTGATCATCGCGGAGATTCTGGATGAGTTATTGACCGCGCAGCGCATCGATGCGGCGATGTACGCGACGGTGAAAGCGTATTTGAGTTAAAAGTTGGAAAGTTCAAAGTTGAAAAGTGTGCTGTTCTGATAACTTGCAACTTGCAACCTGTAACTCTCCAGGAGGGACTATGCCTGATCTGACGTGCGAATTTTTGGGGTTGACCTTGCGGAATCCCATTGTGCTGGCTTCCGGCATTCTGGGGACGAGCGCGACAGTATTGGAGAGAGTGGCACGCTCCGGTGCGGGCGCGGTGACGGCAAAGAGCTGCGGCCCGGAGCCGCGCGCCGGGCATCCCAATCCCATCGTGGTGGAGTGGGGGCATGGGCTGCTCAACGCCGTCGGGCTAAGCAATCCCGGTGCGGCGGAAGAAGCCGTGATGTTGCGTGCCGCCCGCGCCCGGCTCGACTCGCTCGGCGTGCCGCTTATCGCCAGTATCTTCGCTGGTACAGTGGCAGACTATGAAAACGTAGCGCGTGCTGTCGCTGTATCTCGCCCGCAGCTGATCGAGGTCAACATCTCCTGCCCTAACGTCGTCGATGAGTTCGGCACGCCCTTCGCGGCCTCGGCGGAGATGGCGGCGGCGGTCACGGAAGCGGCTAAACGCGGCGCGGACGGCATCCCCATCAGCGTGAAGCTGGCCCCCAACGTGCCCGCTATCGGGCGGATCGCTGCGGCGGTCGTGGAAGCCGGCGCCGACGCTATTACCGCCATCAACACCATGCCGGGGCTGGTGATTGACGCCGATGCAGGCCGCCCGGTGCTCTCGAATCGGGTGGGCGGCATTTCCGGCCCGGCGCTCAAGCCCATCGCCCTGCGCTGCGTGGCCGAAATTGCCCGCGCCGTGCGCGTTCCCATCATCGGCACGGGTGGCGTGATGAGCGGGCGCGATGCCGCCGAGATGCTCATGGCTGGCGCGACGGCGGTGGGCGTAGGTGCGGCGGTCTGGTATCGTGGCCCGGAGGCGTTGGGCGAGATTGCGGCAGAGTTGGCGGAGTTTATGGCAGAGCGGGGATATAAGACGTTGGGGGAGCTGCGCGGGGTGGCAATGCGTAATGCGTGATTCGTAATGCGTAATGCGTAAGGAGAGAAAAGTTACGCAGTACGCATTACGCAGTAGGGGAGTATGATGCACGGAATTTACACAATCACTGAAATGCGTTCCGAGAATTACCGCACCAAGACGCTGGTGTTCGATCGGGCATTACTGGCAACGCCGGGGCAGTTCGTGATGGCCTGGCTGCCGGGCGTGGGCGAGAAACCTTTCAGCATCGCCGGGAGCGCGCCGCTGACGCTAACGGTTGTGGCGGTTGGGCCGTTCAGCGAGGCTGTGCATCGGCTGGCTGTGGGCGACCAATTATGGGTGCGCGGCCCATTGGGGCAGGGATTCACACTCGCGGCAGGACATCTGCTGCTGGTGGGCGGTGGCTACGGCGTCGCGCCGTTGCTGTTCCTGGCGCGGGAGGTGTTGGCGCAAGGCGGCACGGTTGAAGTGTGCATCGGCGCGCGCGAGGCCCGCGAGGTGCTGCTGGCTGAAGCGTTCGTTGCGGCGGGCGCGCGGGTGCATATCGCCACCGAAGACGGCTCGCTGGGCGCACGCGGCCTGGTTACAGCTGCAACCGAGGTTGCGATTGCGGCGCGGCGACCGGCGGTGGTCTACGCCTGCGGGCCGGTGCCCATGCTGGAGGCTATCGAAGCGCAGTGCGTAGCGCATGGGCTGCCGCATCAACTCTCGTGGGAGGCGCATATCCGCTGTGGGCAAGGCGTCTGCGGCGCGTGCGAGTGCCACCAGCCGGGTTGGCTCGCCTGTGTGGATGGGCCGGTAGCATTGGGGTAAATCGGAAATCGGGCACAATCGTGGCAAGCGGCCCAGGTTGGAATACATAGGTCTACAAATAGTAGTTGCGCGGTTTGTTCCATCAAACGATTTTTAAGAGAGTTTTTCATGGGTGGGCTACCACCCGCCCATGAAAAACTCTCCTTTTTGCTGGAAGGCCTGTCAGAATTGCTATTCGGGGGCGAGTCAAATAATTCCTAGCGATTTCCCCACCTGTTCCATAACGCTTAGCACGCGCTCCAATTGTTCATCGGTGTGTGTGGCGATGTAGCTGGTGCGCAATAGCGCAAGATTGGGCGGAACGGCGGGCGGGATTACTGGATTGGCGTATACGCCGGCTTCAAAGAGCGTTTTCCATGCCATGAGTGTTTTTTCATAATCGCGAATGATGATGGGGACGATGGGGGTTTGGGTGTTGCCGATATCGAAGCCCAGCTCGCGGTAGCGCTGGTGCATAAAAACCGCAATCTCGTTGAGCCGCGCGACACGCTCCGGTTCCGTCTCCATCACATCCAGGGCCGCCAGGGCCGCCGCTGCATTGGAGGGGGGAATGCTGGCGCTGAAAATCAATGAGCGCGCAGTGTGCTGGACGTAATCAATCACATCTCTATCACCCGCCAGGAAGCCACCCAACGAGGCGAACGACTTGCTGAATGTCCCCATGATGAGGTCCACCCCAGCATTGACACCGAAGTGAGCCGCTGTGCCATGCCCGCCGCCCAGTACGCCAATAGAATGTGCGTCATCTACCATGAGCCGCGCCCCGTAACGCTGGCAGACGGGGATGATTTCCGGCAGCGGTGCAATGTCGCCCCCCATGCTGAACACTCCATCCACCACCACCAATTTACCGGCATCTTTTGGTAATCCAGCCAGCACGCGCTCCAACCCGGCCATGTCATTGTGATTGTAGCGTTTCATCGTGCCGTAGGCCATCTTGCAACCATCAATAATGCTGGCGTGATCCTCTTTGTCGGTGATGACAAAATCGTCGCGGCCCACGAGTGAGCTGAGCGTGCCGATATTGACCTGGTAGCCGGTGCTAAAGACAATGGCGGCTTCTTTGTTGACCCAGCGCGCGAGACGGCGCTCCAGCTCCAGGTGTAACTCCAGCGTGCCGTTGAGGAACCGTGAGCCAGTACAACTAGGTCCGTAGGTCTCGATGGCGTTGATGGCCGCCTGCCGTACTTTGGGGTGCATGGTCAGCCCCAGGTAGTTATTTGAGCCGATCATAATGAGATGGTGATCTCCAATGATCGATTCGGTGCCTTCGTTGTTGGTGAGCGGGATAAAGTAGGGGTATAGCCCGGCCTCGCGGGCTTCGCGGGCCTGGGTAAAACCGCCAGCGCATTTTTCAAAAATGTCCATTGTCTTTCCTCTCCTCAATGAGACCTGATGATAGGTTCATTTTAGGGTGTAACCCCAGGGTGTCAAGCCGAACCTCTCTGTGCGGGTTGACAGTTACGCGCTTCCGGGTAGGATAGACAAATTATGATGAACACAGCACGGGTGGGTTTGGGGCGGCGTGGCGAGCAGTTGGCAGCGGAGGCGTTGGAACAGCGCGGCTTTGCATTGATTGCGCGTAATTGGCGTTGTGCCGAGGGGGAGGTTGACCTGATTGCCGTTCGCGAGGATCAGTGGTATTTCTTCGAGGTGCGTGCGCGGCGCGGCAATACACAGGGGACCCCGGAAGAGTCGGCCACGCCGCGCAAACGCGCGCGGATGGAGACCGTGGCACGGCGTTACCTGGGCGAGATGTTGGAAGTAGATGTGGTCTGGCATCTGGGCTTCGTGGCCGTGGAAATGGATGTGGCAGGACGGCTGCTGCGCATCACGATTTATCCTGATTTGGAAGGGGAGCCGTTATGACGCCGGTTTTATTAGCCCTGGTCGGCCCGACCGCTGTGGGGAAGACGGCGCTGGCAGTGAGTTTGGCGGCTCACTACTCACTAGAAGCTATTTCTGTGGATTCGCGGCAGTGTTATCGCTACATGGACATCGGTACGGCCAAGCCCACACCGGAAGAGCGCGCCAGGTTGCCCCATCAGCTCATTGATATTGCCGATCCAAACGAAACAGTAGGCTTGGCGCAATTCTTAGATCTGGCACGCGCTGCTATTGCTGATATTCATGCGCGGGGCAATATTCCACTGCTAGTGGGGGGCACAGGACAGTATATGCGCGCGTTGCTGCAAGGCTGGCAAGCGCCAGAGGTTGTGCCTGACCCTGCTCTGCGGGCAGCATTGGAAGCGCGCTCGGCGGAATCACTCTGGGCACAACTGATGGAGCTCGATCCATACGTAGCGGAGTTCTTGGATAGGCGCAACGTGCGCCGGGTGATTCGCGCGTTAGAGGTGTGTCTGGCAACGGGGCAGCCCTTCTCTGAGCAGCGCCGCCGTGACCCACCCCCATTTCCTACGCTGCAATTGGGACTTACTCTGGAGCGAGACGCACTCTATACTCGCGCCGATACGCGTGTGACCGCAATGTTGAAGGCGGGGCTACTTGATGAGGTTGGTGCGCTGCTGAAGGCTGGGTATGGCTGGAAGCTCCCGGCGATGTCGGGGCTGGGGTACGCGCAGTTTCGTCCCTACTTCGCGGGGCAGGCAACCTTAGATGAGGTCGCCGCGCGCATCTGCTGGGATACCCACGATTTCATCCGCCGCCAATACACCTGGTTCAGCCTTAACGATCCGGCCATCCATTGGCTGGATGCGGGCAACCCCGTGCCTGCTGCTGTGCAGTGCGTTGAAGATTTCCTCAGATTACAAGTCAGGCCTTCCGCAAATAGCGTCCCCTGAGATTGCCGCAGGGAACGCGCTAACCAGCTGGCTTTCGATAGGCTCAGGCAGCAGAAGACCTGGCAGGTTCCAAAAACCTGCCAGGTCTTCTGCTTATCAATGCAGGCTCAGCGCGTAGTGCGTAGCCGTTGTGTATACATCCCGATCCCCCGTTCGATTTCCTGCAAGGCTACCGCGCGCCCTTCCCACTTGAGCACATCCACCTGCTCGTGTTGCAGGTTTTTGTAGACCGAGAAGAAATGCGCTACTTCTTCAAGGAAATGCGCCGGCACATCGTCCAATTCGCGGTAACCATCGAATAGCGGGTCGGTGGCCGGGACAGCGAGCACTTTGTCGTCACGCAATCCGCGATCTAGTGTGCGGAAGATGCCGAGCGGACGGGCTTCAATGATGCAGCCTGGTGCGCTCGGCTCGTTGTTCATCACCAGCACATCTACCGGCTCGCCGTCATCGTAGAGCGTGCGGGGGATAAAGCCATAGTCGCCGGGATAGTGCAGCGACGAGTGCAGCACCCGCGCCAGTTTGATGAAGCCCCCTTCTATGTCATAGACGAATTTGTTGCGCGAGCGATTGGGGATTTCCACAACCACATACACTACATCCGTTTCACCTGCCGGGCCGGGAGTAAGCTCATGCCAAAGATTAGTCATCTGCACCTCGCCGTGATTTTACTGTGCTGTAGTGTAGCACACTTTGGGAGAACGTGAAGCCTGGGGCTATCGCATTTTTGTCCACTTGTTACAAGAATGCGGCCTAATGAATTTTAAGAAATTAATCCGTAAATAAGGTTTTGTGTGAAATCGGTCGCTCTAAAAATAAAAAGATACCCCCTTTCCCCCGCTTGCGGGGGAAAGGGGGTATCTTTTTTTGTGGGTTTTTTGGGCGGCGGCTTTGCCGCCGCCCAAAAAACCCGTTATTTTCGCCCCCTCCCCACGCCGCACAGCGGCGTGGGGAGGGGGCAAGGGGGTGGGGTAAAATTCTCAATTCGTAAATTTTTAAAGAGTGATTCTTGCAAATAGTTTTATTTCCGGTTTATTTTCTTAATTTTCATAAGGCCACAAACATCCTCTCTAAAAACATCGCTTGAACGGCGCAACAGGCAGTGTGCAGGGGTAAATGCGAAGCGCTGACGTGAAAAGCAGATGCGTCTTGCTGGCGCGCAGCCAAGCCACGCTAGGAGCTAGATAAACCCCATCGTGGCCCACAACACCGCCGCCAAGAGTACCAGTGCGTACCCCATCGCAACTCCACACTTCTACCGGGCGATTGTTTTCACAGCAGCGTTTGCAACCACGCATGCACGGCCTGGGGATGAGGCAGCCGGTAATCCGCGCGGCTTTCTCGCTCCGCCGCGCCCACGACGACGGCCAGCCCGCCATGCGCCTGGATGACCGCGAACGCCTCTTCGTCCTTGTCGTCATCGCCCACATATACGAGCAGCGCATCGGGGCAGGGATAGGTATCCAGCAGATACTCGAGCGTGCGGCCTTTGTGGGCCAGCTGCGGGCCGATTTCGAGGAATTTGTGCCCCCCCAGCACGCGGAAGTGTTCCTCGAACGCCGGGCCGCTATGCTCGGCGAGCAGCGCGCGCGCAGCGGTGAGAACGTGGTTAGCCAGTGCATCGTCGGCGTAGCGAGCATGGAGCGCGAGCGCCCAGTTCTTGTCCTCCAGGTAGAAGCCAGCGTGATCACGAATCAGCGCTGCCCACCCGGATTTGAGAGCGTCCAGGATGGGGCGGACGGTCTCCAGCGGTACGCGGTGCTGGTACGCCCCTTCGGCGGTGCGCAATTCGATGCCGTAGGTGCCGGCCAGCAAGATGCCGGGCAGCGGTACAAGCTGTTCGATGTGGGCCAGCCGGCGTCCGCTGATGATGGTGGGCCGGATGCGCGGGTTGGCTTGCAGGCGTGTGAGCACTTCGATGACTGCGGGGTTGGGGTAGACCTCGTCGGGGGTGGGGGCAAAGTCATCGAGTGTGCCATCGTAGTCCAGGAAGAGCCACAGCCGGGGCGCTGTGGCGATGGTGGCGTTCAGCGTATCGAGGGCTGTCATGGCGTGCCTTTCGCCTGTAGCAGCGGGACGAGGACGCGCTCGAAGATGGCGTGCCAGGTGTAGCTCTGGCGCACCCGGCGGCGCAGGGCGTGTTGTGGGCTGTCTGCCGCCCACGCGGCGATACGGGCGGCGATGGCCTCCGGCGGCATGGTCGGGTCGAACAGCACTACATCATCCCCACCAATTTCTACACCTGCCGGCACGGCGTTGGTGCAGAAGACGGGCAAGCCCACAAGTCCCGCTTCGAGGATCGGCATCCCGAAGCCCTCGCGGTGGCTGGGCATGAAGAGCGCGTCGCTAATGCGATAGAGATCGCCCACCACGTCCAGCCCGATGGTGTAGGGGGCGGCGGGTTCCGGGCCGGACTCGAATACGAAGCGCATCGCATCCTCTACTCCCAGCTCTTGGCGCAGCGCGCGCAGCGCTTCGTAGTAGGCCATGCTCGCTGCATCGTGGGGATCGGGCGGCCCGGTGAGAAGCACCAGCGGGCGGGCGATATGCGCCTTGAGCGCGGCCACCACCCGCAGGGCGTACTCGATGTGCTTGGCCTGCGTCACCCGCACCGGCATCAGCAGGATGAGATCGCGGGCGAAGAGGTCGAGCCGGTGGATGAGGGCCATGCTCTCGGCAGAGAGGCGCAGCAAGCTCTGCGGCTCGACGCCGTTGTAGCCTACGACGATTTTTTCGGGGGGACACGCGAAGAGCTCCGCCAGGTTTTGGCGCCGCTGTTCCGAGACGACCACATAGGCGGTATCCGCGCGCCGGGTGCGCAGCAAATCCCACGGATCGCCGGGATGCACCTTGTGCCCGGAATTGGGACTGCCCCAGGTGAAATCGTGGCACCAGGCGATGGCATGGGCGGGCGTGCCGGCATCGAGCAGCCGGTGGAGCGCCGCCGTGAGGGGCAGGTTGAAGTGTTTGGTGAAGACGTTGTGGATGATGACGAAATCGTACCGGCGCAACACGGGCGATAGCGTCTCCTGGAGCGTCCGGGTGAGCGGCGCGAAGATGTGCGGGACTGTGCCGACTTCGAGCGGCGCGCTCACGGCCAGGATGTCGGGGTGTTGCGAATCCATGAGGGGGATGGGGATAAACTCGACGCCAGCGGGGAGGGCGTCCGGCGCGCCCCGCCCGGCGATGATGCCGGTAGGATAGCCGGCCTCCACCAGCAGGCGCGCGTGGGCCGCCATCACCGCCTCCACCCCGCCGATGACGGGCGGCGCGCTGTAATGCAGTATTGCAACCGAAGGTAATGGATTCATGGGGGCAGCTCCTTCGAAAATGGCGAATCTCAAAACTTAACCGATCGCGGATCTGGCGATCCGCTCTGAGCACGCTGGCTCTGAGGCGTTGTTCACAAGTGCAGCGTGTGAACGGCGCGGAGCTGCTGATACAGCCATGCGCTGATGTCTTGCTCTTCGACGATGCTGCGCAGGTGTTGGGCGGCTTCCTGTCGCTGTGGACGGGGCATGGTCAATGCCTGGTGCAGCGCTTCGGCGGTGGCGTAGACATCGCACGGCGAAATGACGATGGCCCCTTCCGCCAACTGCTGCCGCGCGCCCGTCTGGTCAGAGAGCACCAGCATCCCATCGCGTTGGTTGACGATTGGCCCTTCTTTGGCGACCAGATTCATGCCATCGGCGATGGAGTTGACCAGCAACACGTCGTAGCGTTGCATCGCGGCCACGGCGCGGGGATAATTTTGCCCCACCAGCACGCGCACCGGCTCCCATTCGCCGCCGCCATATTTGGCATTGATGCGCCCGGCCTCCGCCATCAGCGCGGCCAGATAATCCTGGTACTCATCCACCCCCAGCCGCGAAGGGACCAGGAGCGTGAGGAATTTCACCCGTTCACGATGCTCAGGGTACAGATCGAGCATCTCCTCATACGCCTGGAAGCCCCGCACGATGTTCTTGCTCGGCTCCAAGCGATCCACGCGCAAGATGAGCTGGTAATCGCCCACAATATCTTCCAGGTCTTTTTTGTAGGCATGTACCTCTGGCGAGCGGGCGGTTTGCCGGAGTGCGTCCACGTCAATAGAAATGGGAAAATCGCGCACATAGGTGGTGTGATTGCGGAACCAGAGGCGGCCCTTGTTGTATTTGACGCCCACGCGCCCCGGCAGGTGTTCCGCGCAGGTACGCAGGAAGTTGAGCGCATCGTTCTGGGTCTGGAAACCCAGCAGATCGGCGCCTGCCAGCCCATCGAAGATAGCCGCGCGCATGACCGGCGGGAGGATGCCCCAGTATTCCGGGCCCGGCCAGGGGATGTGGGTGAAGTGCAGGATAGTGGGGCGGGCCTCCGGTTTGAGCGCCTGGCGGATGAAGCGCGGGACGAGATACAGGTGATAGTCTTGCAGCATCACCAACGTAGGCTGTGGATTGGCGCGCACTTGTTTGACGATAGCCTCGGCAAACAGGCGGTTGACGGCGACGTAGCCTGCATGCCAGGCTTGCCAGGTATTGCGGTTGATGATGGGCGTAAGCGGTACGTCCCACATCGAGTGCTGGAGGAACCAGAGCAGGGGGTTGGCGACAACGTTGTAGTAGCCATCGTAGGCCGCCGGATCGGGTTGGACGAAGTGGATTTGTACCGAGGCTTGCCCATTCAGTGGGACGACGCCTTGCCCCCAGGCCCGGTCGGCCTCCGTTTGGGCGGCGGCGATCCAGGTGGCTTCGGCGTGATGGCAGAGGCCGATGAGCGCCGTGACCAGGCCCCCCTCGCCACGTTCCATCTGGAGCGCGCCCGTTTCATCGTAGTTGAACGTGACCGGCCCCCGGTTGGAGGCCAGGATCAGCGCGCGGTGGGCAAAGAACTTCTCCTGGAACTGCTGGAGGCTAAAGGAGTCATCGGTTTGTTGTGAGACGCTCATAGTTTTCTCCATTACGTTTGACTGACCTGAATCGCCAGGTCTATGAAGACAGCGGCGGTCCAGCCGAAGATGTCGGCGGCGGTGGCGGGCGGTACGCCGGTCTCCGCGTTGTAGTATTCGTAGATGCTATCGTGCGCCATGATCATGTGCAAGGTCTTCTCGGTCAAGATGCGCGCCAGATCGTGCTCGCCCACCTGTCGGAGCGCCTCGATGAAGAAGTAGTTGATGTTGGCCCAGACCGGCCCGCGCCACATCCGTTCGGGATCGTAGTGCGGATCGTTGCGGGCGACGGTGGGCAGGATGTGCTCGCCCCAGAACTCGGCGGGGTTGGTGAGATGGGCGATGACGCGCGCGCGGATGCCATCGGGCAGCTGCCCCGTCCACAACGGGTAGAGGTTGAAAGGCGTGACCACCGGAATGGGCTGGTCATCGTGCGTGGCGCGGAAGATGCCGGCTTCCTCATCCCAGAAATCCGCAATCATCCGCCTGACGATGGCTGCCGCCCGGCGACGCCACATTGCAGCTTCGGCATCCATGCCTAGCGTTTCAGCTATCAGTGCCAGCGACCCCATCTGCACACAGAGATAAGTGTTGAGATCGGGCGCTTCGACCGGCATCCCATAATCCCATAGCGGGCTATCATCCAGGCCAGAAGAGTAAGGGTGGTTATATTGGGCCAGGCCGTCCACATCATCATCGTTCATGCTGAACCACCACGCATTCCAGCGTACCAGCGGCACATAGATTTCCTTCAGGAAGTTCAGGTCGGGATCGGTCTCGTGCAGCTTGAGCGCGGCCCAGGCCAAAATCGGCGGCTTGGTCACTTCGGCGCGGATGGGATGGCTGATTTCGGAAATCACGCCCTCATCGTATACCGCATCGGGCAGCATTCCATCCTCTAGCTGGCAGGCAAGCATCGCGCGCAGCTGGTTGCGCGCCAATTCCGGATCCACATGCCGGTAGGCCAGCGCGTGCATGGCGCTATCCCAGAGCCACAGGCCGACATAAGTGATCTTGGAGGGGGTCATGGCTTCGTAGGCGACCCGGCCCTGCGGGCTGATGAGGTTGTTCGCCATGAGCCACCAGGCGTAGGCGTAGGTGCGGCGGTACGGCTCATCCACGGGCGGCACGCGGGCGAACCAGCCCTCCCAGCGCGCACGCGCGGCGGCTTCGGCCTGCCTGAAGGAGGGCGTGGCGGTCTCGGTAGCATCGCCAATCATCAGACTCACACTGCCATCGTCGCCGGCGCTAAGCACAAACTCGACCATGTAACCGCCGGCGTCGGGGATAATCTGGTTGCGGATAACCGGGAGATTGCTGGTGTAAGCCAGGTTGCGGATGGCCTTGAAGGCGCCACCCTGGGCGTTCAGTTCCCACAGCTGCGGCGTGACGTGGAAACGCACTCCGGCATCGGTATGGGGGGGAAGTCCCAGCATCAGCGTGCGGTTATCGTGGAAGGTGAGGCTGAAATCGCCAATTTGTGTGTGCAGAATCAGGAGATGCGGGTAAGTTTCGACCTCAAAGGCCAGGGGGCGGCCCGCGCCATCCAGCAGATAGAGATCGTGGATGAAGGGCGGGCGGCGGCGGTAGGTATCCAGCCCCGGTTGCAGGGCGGTGAGCCGTTCCGCGAGCCGGATGAACAGCCGGTGCTGCTGGGGGTCTTGAAACACCAGCAGGCGTGAGCCTCGGTCGCTGAACGGGACGCGCGTGATATCCAGGCGATTGTGTAAGAGTTCAATGAAAGACGGGGTTATAGTCATGGGTGTGTGCCTCCACCATGACTATAGCCTGTTTATGACAAATCCGCAAGTCTGGTTCCAGTAGCGAAGGTGGAAGTCTAAAACGGGCATAACCAAAATTTGGGAGGCAGACCAGGCGCAATGCTTGCGCCTGGTCTACTAAAGGATCAACTACACACTTCGAGAATTTCCCGCATGGCTTGCGCCGCCCGCGCCCGGTGGCTGATGCGATTTTTCTCCTCCGCCGCTAGTTCCGCCATCGTACAGCCCTGCTCTGGGATGTAGAAGACCGGATCGTAACCGAAGCCGCCCTCGCCTGCCGGTGCATCCTGGATGACGCCCTCGCACACGCCCTCCGTGTGGAACTCGCGCCCGTCGGGGAGCACCAGCGCGGCAATACAGCGGAAGCGCGCGCCGCGCTGCGCGGCAGGCACGCCCTCCAGCGCGCGGAGCAGTGCGCGATAGCGCACCTCATCCGTGCCCAGATGGTAGCGCGCCGAGCGCACCCCCGGCGCGCCCTCTAACGCATCCACCTCCAGGCCGGAATCATCCGCCAGTGTGGGCAGCTCGGAGGCCGTTGCCAGTGTCCGCGCCTTGAGCAGCGCATTGTCCAGATACGTCTCGCCCGTCTCTTCCACCTCTGCATCCAGGCCAAGCTCATCGGGCAGCAGCACCTCCACCGGTAGCCCGGTCAACAACGCCTGCCACTCCCGCCGTTTGCCGCGATTATGGGTTGCTAATAGTAAGCGCATCAGCACACCTCTACCCGTTCGATGCGCGCCCCTAGCGGGCGCAACTTCTCCTCGATGCGCTCATAGCCGCGATCAATCTGGCGGATGTTGCGGATCAAGCTCTGCCCTTCCGCCGTCAGCGCGGCCACCAGCAACGCCATGCCCGCGCGGATGTCGGGGCTTTCCAGCTCATCGCCGTGTAGCTGCGAAGGGCCGTACACCAGCGCCCGGTGCGGATCGCACAACACGATGCGCGCGCCCATCGGGATTAGCTTATCCACAAAGAACATGCGGCTCTCGAACATCTTATCGTGGAACAATACCACGCCCTCGCACTGGGTCGCCAGCACCAGCGTCATGCTCATCAGGTCGGCGGGGAAAGCGGGCCAGGGCTGATCGTAGATAGTGGGAATAGCGCCGCCCATATCGGGGACAATCTGGCGGGCTTGCTGCGCCGGAACGAAAATATCCTCACCGCGCTCCTCAAAGATCACGCCGAGCCGTTCGTAGACCATGCGTACCATGCGCAGTGCGCGCGGTGCAGCGTTGCGGATGAGCAGCTCACCGCCAGTCGCAGCGGCCATCGCGATGTAGCTGCCCACTTCGACATGGTCGGGGCTGATCGTGAAATCCGTGCCGTGCAGTTGTTCTACGCCATTGATGGTGAGTGTGTTGCCGCCGATGCCCTCGATGTGCGCGCCCATCTGGTTGAGCATCAGGCACAAGTCTTGCACATGCGGCTCGGAGGCGGCATTGCGCAAAATGGTGACGCCTTGCGCCAGTGAGGCTGCCATGATGGCGTTCTCTGTGCCCGTGACGCTGGGTTCATCGAGTAGAATATCGGCCCCGCGTAATTTTTTGGCGGATAGGTTGTAGGTCGCGCCGTCATCTACCTGCGCACCCAGGGCGGCAAATGCCAGAAAGTGCGTATCCACGCGCCGCCGTCCGATGACATCGCCGCCGGGCGCAGGAAGCGCCAGCTCGCCGTAGCGCGCCAGTAGCGGCCCGGCCACCAGGATCGAGCCGCGAATGGCGCGGAAAATCTCGCGCAACCGGTCGGGAGGGGGCAGCTCAGACGCGCTCGCTTGCAAGCGCCAGGTGTGTGGGTCGAGCCGTTCCACAGCGACGCCCAGCCGGGATAGCAGTTCGGCCATCGTCTCCACATCGCGGATGGCCGGGAGATTGCGCAGTGTCACCGGCTCCTCCGTCAACAGCGTCGCCGCCAGCGCGGGCAGCGCGGCGTTCTTGTTGCCGCTCGGCACGATTTCCCCTCTTAAGGGCGTACCGCCTTCGATCAAGAAATATTCGCTCATGGTATACTCCTGTGTTCAAATCGCAAATCTCAAATAGTGAATGGCGAATGGCAAGCCCAAAATCGCAAGCCCTGGAATTAAACGGGGTTTATCGCTTCTACTCACCACTCAGCACTTATTACGCATCACGCCTACCCGCCTTAACACGAGCTGCACGGTCGGGCGCAGGGCTTCCACACGCAACAGCCACGCCAGCAGGCCATAGATTGCTACCCCAATACTCACGCCGCCGAGCGTCTGGATCAGCGCGTGGCCCGGCGCAATCGCCAGCCAGAGCCACAAGCTCGCTGCCATGCCGCCGGAGGCGATGAGTACGCGCGCAGCCTCGTTCGCCAGCGTGCGCAGCGGCAGCCCGGTGATGCGTCGGCCCAAGATCGCCAGCAAGACGAGCATTTCCAGCAGCGCCGCGAGGCCGTTTGCCAGCGCGAGGCCGCCGTAAGCGGCCCAGCCCAGGTTGGTAAAAAGCGACGGTAGGGCCAGCCCCAGCGTCACATTGAGCGCGACTGCGCCAGCGGCGGCCAGTGCGGGCGTCCAGGTATCATGCACGGCGTAAAAGGCGCGTGCGATGATTTCGAGCGCGCCGTGGCCCACCAGTCCCACCGCGAACAGCGCCAGCGCCCAGGCCACGCTCTCGGTCGCACCGGCGGAGAAAGCCCCCCGCTCAAAGGCCAGGGCGATAATCGGGCGGCCCAGCAGCACCAGCCCCACTGCCGCCGGTGTCATCAAGGTGATGATGGCGCTGAGGGCGGTTCTAAGCGTGTGTTGCAGTCCAGCAGCGTCGCGTTGCGCGGCCTGCGCGGAAAGTGTGGGGAACGTGGTGGTGCCTACGGCCTGCGCCAGCACATTCGGCAGCAGCACGATCATCCAGGCATAGGCCAGTATCGAGACTGCGCCTACCTCCAGCCGGGAGGCGAGCATATTGGTGATGACGAAGTTGAATTGCACCGCTGCCACGCCAAAGACGCGCGGCAACATCAGCAGGCCCACCTCGCGTACCGCCGTATCGCGCAGGCCCAGCCACAGGCCATAGCGCGCCTGCTCGCGCACCAGGCCGGGAATCTGCACGCCCAGATGCAACAGTGCGCCGATGACTGCACCCACCGCCGCCCCCATCACGCCGCCGCCACGCTCGCCGCCCCAGATTGCCCCGGCGATGATGGCCGTGTTGTAGAAGAGCGGGGCCAGCGCGGGCAGCGCAAATTGCTGGCAACCGTTCAGCGCGCCCATGATGACGCCGCTCACGCCAAAAATCGCCGGGGAGAGCAGCAGCACGCGGAGCAAATCTACGGTGCGCGCCTGCACTGCCGCGGGCGCAGCTGGGGCAATCAACACACGCACCAGCCAGGGCGCGGCCAGCGCCGTGAGCAGACATAGCGGGATTAGCACGACCAGAATCAAGTTGATGAGCGAAGTCGCCAGTTGCCAGGCACCGGCCCGGTTGCCGGTAGCGATTCGCCCGGTGAAGACGGGGATAAAGGCCGACCCCAACGCGCCGCCGGCCACCACGTTGAAAAGCAGTTCGGGAATGTGCGCGGCGTAATTGTAAGCATCCATCTCTGCGCCCGCGCCGAAGTAGTACCCAAAGACCACCGTGCGGGCCAGGCCCAGCGCCCGGCTCAACATGAACAACACCGTAACCAGCACAGCCGCGCGCGCAATGTGACGTTGCGTGGTGGTCATGGGGTGCTCTTACCAGGGACGGCTGGAACTTCGTGTTCGTAGCCGAATTCGACTTTACTTTGTAAAATTATCTCGTCAAGGGCCGCTCTTGTCTGTTCTTGTTGTACAATCTCTCTAAAGCGTTGTTGCAAAATCGAGATGTTGATGATTTCTTCGACACAGTGCATGTACTTTTCAATAATGGCTTTTACAGGGTAGCGCCTTTCTGCACCTTGTTGTAACTTCTGTCGTAAATCGTCAACCGGTTCGAGTGATTTGATGACGAAAGTGATGGGATAACGCTCGATTTTATCTATATCCAGAAAATACTTCCTCACATCCAGAGTTTCGGTGACCTGAAAGAGTCTCCCCACTGGTCGCATGACAAAATCAATGCCGCCATCGTTGGCGTTTGTACGTCCAGTTTTGTAAAGGACAAGCGGTTCTTCCTGAATGCTATCCAGATCGTAGCCAAAATACACAGTTTGGTCGTGGTAGTATAGTTTTAGAATGGCGTAGCTGACTATTTCAAAGATGCGGGCATCGGCGTGAGGAGCCAGTAACTCCATGACAAAGGCTTCAACGCTTGCATTACTTTCAGTAGAAATGCTCTTCAATCGTTCGCAGGTTTTGAGGAATTCATCAAAAGCTATGCGTTTGACTTCAACATAGCGCTTGATGATTGCTAAAATGGCGTGGGCGATATTGTAAGTTTGTGTGCGGAGCGTGATCTTGAGCAGATTTTCGTTGATCCAGTACCGACCTGTTTGAACATCTCGTAATATCGGTATAGCTTCAACTTGAGGAAAGTATTTTCTAAATTCCTCATTCATGCGACTATTGAGCGCATGGTTTTGTAATTTACTGCCGAAAGGGAGCTCTCTTTGTCGTTGAAATAAGTCTGTAAACCGCGCCCCCTCGTAGTCGCTGTAATCATCACGTTGATGGTAGTTTTGCTTTAGATAATCCTCTACCAACACATACACAGCATATAGATTTGCAAAACTACCTCGCGCTTTTGCGCCACGAGCGGCGGATTTGGTTTTGATGTTCAAATACTGTAGCAACGGACTTTGATCATAAATATCTTGCCAGGCTTCGCCAAAATTGGCATTAAGAATTTGTTGGATATGGGTGCTAAATTCATGTTCCATAACGTTATGCTCGCTCAAGTAGTGCCAGCTGTGCAGCAGAGGCTTTTTGATAACTTTTAGGTTTGGGTCTAAGTTCTTCACCCTGATAGTGGCTAAGTATCTGCAAGCGTCTAAGTCCTATCTTGATGTAGGCTTCTTCGATTTCTATACCGATAGAGCAGCGGCCCCATTTCTTGGCGACGAATGAAGTGGTGAACGTACCTGAAAAAGGGTCCAGCACCAAATCACCCGGATTGGAACTGGCAAGGATAATGCGTTCTAGCAATGCTACTGGTTTTTGAGTAGGATGTTCTTCGTATTCATCCATGCGATAGCGTACTCTGGGGATGTTCCAAACGTTGCCAGGAACCTTTGTGGTGTTATAGGCTGTAGGTACGGGCTTGCGATAATCTATTAACTTGCGCTCGGCACCCGTTTTGGCTTTTACGAGGATGTCATTAGCATTGAAAGTGTATTGCTTTTTATCTTTCACGCAAAATAAAATAGGTTCATAAAGCGAGCCAAAATACTTCTTTGCCTGTACCCCTGAGCTATCGTAGTGCCAAACAATTCTGGACAAGATATGTAAGCGTTCGCTTAGATAAATATCAAAATATGGCATTTGCTGTGTAGCAGCCATCAAGTACAGGCTGCCGGTGCTTTTTAGTTTACTCAGACATAGATCGAGCCATTGATAGCACCACTTGCGGTACTCGCTATCCGAATTCCACCTGTCTTTTGTACCGTTGAAGTCTTTGCCGATGTTGTAGGGAGGATCGGCAAAAATCAGGTCAATCGAGCTATCGGGAATTTGTGCTAGAGCTTCTAGCGCATCGCCCCACAGCACAGTATGACCGTCTTTCTCAAATGCTTGTACCATGATGTTCCTGTTTGGGATATTTCTTTATGGCCCTGGCGTGTTGGTGACAGGCGCGGGCGTCGCGGTAGGTGCCGGGGTGGGGGTAGGCACCGTTTCGACGAAGATGATATGCTTGAATCCCAGTCCCGTCAGTAGCGAGCGCATGAAGTCGCGCGCGTTGGCTTCGGCTACATCGAGGATGCCGTCTTCCAGGGCGGCTTGCAGCACCAGCCGCTCGGCCTCCTGGCGGGCGGCAGTTTCCAGCTGTGGATTCATTCCACCCACGCCAGTGCGCCGGTCATACACATAGGTGCGGCTGTTATCCAGCGTGGCGACAAAGACCTCGGTGGGGGGCAGTTGCACATAGACCGTGCCGTCATCGTTGATGACCACGCTGTTCGGGCCAAAATAGCGCAAATCAATGCCGGCGATGATTTGCCCGTGCGCAATGAGTAACAGGCGATCCCCAAAGAGGAAGCCTAGCGGCCCTTGCCCCGTCTCCGCTGTGATGACTTTTTCGATGTGGTACGAGGCGGTTTCCAGGCGACTGAGCGCCTGCACCTGCTCGATCACGGTGGAGGCGCTGGGGTAGATCGTGGGGGTGTATTGGGGAAGCGCCATATCCGGTATCCCGATAGTGGGTGATTGTAGCGCCGTGGCCTGACGCAGCAACCACACAATCAACGCCAGCACCACAATTACACCTACAAACATTAAAATTTGCCCCAGCTTCCGCATACGGCCTCCTCTGAAAATGGCGAATGGCGAATTGCGAATGGCGAATCAAAACTAGCGTAGCGTGAAGCGTCTGCTTCGCGTGGCTGCGAACGGCGCATTCTCTCCATGTACCACAGACTCCAGCCTGTGTATCTGCTCCGCATAGCTGCGAACTGACAGTTCGCGCTACATTTTCATCCAACCGCTGGTCAACCATCGGTTAATGAGGAATTTTTCTGAAAATCAAAAATCAGAAATCTAAAATCCATTGTACCACAGCCAGGGTGAAGAAGAAAGCATACGCCAGGTCAACGACGAAGTACGAGGCATCTACCAGCCCGTGCGCGAGGAAGTTGACCATCGAGGCGGCAAAGCCGATGGCGAGGGCGCGCTCTAGCGGCGTGGCGCGGCGGCAGAGGGGGAGCAGTTGCCGCCACAGGCGGGTTTGCAGCCAGACGAAGGCCGCGAGTCCTATTACGCCCAGCCGCGAGGCGAAATCCAGCACGACGTTGTGCGGGTGGGAGAGGTTGAACTCTTCCCAGGCGGTGGGCAGCACATACTGCGTGCGGTAGGCGTAGAGGAAGTTATCCGGGCCGACGCCTATCAGCGGATGGTCGCGGAACATTTGCCACGCGCTGTGCCAGAGCGAGAGCCGGAAGAACGTGGTGCCTTGCCCGGTATCGAACAGCCCCGCAAAGCGCGGTGTGCGGAACAGTGGGATGAGCGCGAGCAGCCCCACGCCAACCAGGATGATAGTGATGCGTCGCCACCGTCCCCCGACCAGCAGTCCCAGAGCGATGATCGCGCCCGGTACGCCGAGCAGCAGCGCGCCTTTGGACAGGGTCAACAGGAGCGCGAGCCCCACCGGTAGCAGGGCGAGCGCGTACCAGCGCCGCCGCGCATCGCGCCAGAGCGCGCCCGGCGTGAGCGGCCCGCTCCACAGGATGTAGGCGAGCAGGACGGGCAACACGCGCCCCAAATAGAGCGCGGCGTTGTTGGGCGAGCCGTAGACGCTGCGCAGCCGCAGGATGCCACCCTCGGCGGTGATGACATCACCCAGCACGAAGTATTGCGCCAGCCCCACCAGGGCCACCATCACGGCGCTGAGGATGAAGCCATCCAGGATGCGCAGGCGCGCGCGGCGGGAGAGGGGCAGTGAGATCAGCATGAGGTAGAACAGCAGCGGCTCTAGCACCACTAGGCGCAGCTCGCGCAGGGCTTCGCGCTGATGCGCGGCGAAGAGGGTGGAGAGCAGCGCCGCGCCGGCCAGGGCCAGCGCGGGCCAGAGGAGCCGTGCCCCGCGCACCCGTTGCCAGAAGGCGTGCCGCTCCGGGCCGAGGAGCTGTACCAGCCAGCCGACCAGGGTCGGCAGCAAAATGAGCTCTGCCAGGGCGAAGGATTTGCCCACCAGCGAGAGCGGGTGGATGTAGAGCGGCGCAGCGAGCAGGGTGAGCGTGAGTCCCAGCGCGGGCTGCACGAACACCAGTAGCGCGAGAAGTGCGCCCGCGAGCAGCGTCACCGCGAGCCAGGGGGAGAGGTAGAAGCCGCCCGCCGCCAGGAGCGCCGCGGCGAGCGCGCCGTCTTCGCCGAGCCGCCGGAAGAGCGCCTGCCCCATGAGCAGTTGCCATCCGGCGAAGAGGTAGACGGCGCTCAGGGGCAGCGCGAGCCACAGTTGCGCGCGCGCGCGGAGCCACGCCAGTGCGGGTTGGAGTGTGGCACGCGGTAAGCGGCGCGCTCCGGCGATGGTCAGGAGCAGGCTGAGCGCACCCAGCGCGGCAAAGCCCGCCAGCGTGCGGCGATGCGGGCGCGGATCGGGCGCTCCGCTGATGCGCCAATCGGCCAGCGCCCATTGCCCCCAGCCGCGCTCCGCGATGACTTCGACGGTGTGGCGGCCATAAGGCAGGTTGGTAGCCAACGGCACGGTGGCAACTGCCGCGAGCGGGTCGTACAGCACGGCGAAGGTGCGCCCCTCCGTATCCGGCGCGAGCGCGTTGGCGGGTTGCCCATCTACGGTGACGTAGAGGAACGCGCGGTACGGGCCGCGCCGCACGGTTAGCGCCGCGCCGGTGCCCTCGAACGTGAGCCGCACCCGGTCGCCGGTTTTGCCGATGTCGGCCCCTTGCGGGCCGAGCGTCCATGTGCCCTCGAAGACGGCTAGTGCAGTGGATGCCGGATACACGCCGGGCGTGGCGACCGGCGCGCGCCGGAGCCAGGTTTGCAGGGCGGTGTAGAGCGGGCGGGGCGTCCTCTTCAGGCCAACGAGCGCGAAGCCCCAATGCTCTTCGGCATCGGGCACGGCGAGGCCGGGCGTTTCTGGACGCGGTTGGAAGCTGTTGAGACAGAGCGGCCCCATCCAGGGCCACTCGCGCTCGGCGCGCTCCAGGGCGGCGACGGTGTAGGCGGCTTGCGTGGCTTCATCCACGCTACCCCAAATCGAAGGCGGGCCGGGCCAATCTGCGGGCAGGCTGTTCCAGCCGAAGTGGCTGGCCCACACGGCCTTGTGACTCTCGCCGTGTGCTGCGAGCGCCTCGTGGATCAGGATTGCCCGCGAGAAGTTGAGCGTCTCGCGGCTCACGGTGCGGTCATCCGGGCTGGTGTAGAAGCCGTAGGGTTGCGCGGCGACCACGTCGAAGTACGGCGCGGCCCCGGCGACGTAGAGCATCTCCAGAAAGAGGTCTTCGGCGTAGTTCCATTCGCCGCGCTCGGCGGTGGGGGCCAGGCTGCCCAGGCTGATGCGCGCATCAGGGTCGGCGGCGCGGATGGCGGTGGCGGCTTGTGCCAGGAGCGCGGTGTAGCCGTAGGGGTCAGCGCGCCCGCCCCAGGCCCCGCCGAGGTTGGGGTTGTGCCAGACCTGGTAGTAGGTGAGGGTGTCGCCATAGCGCGCGGCCACTGCGCCAGCGAAGCGGGCGAAGGCCGCCGGGTCGGGCGGCGAGTTGGCCCAGTCCGGCGCGGTATCGAGCACGGCAATCAGACGCAGCTCGCGCGCGGCAGTCTCCGCCACGATGCGATCCCACATCTCCCAGCGATACACGCCCGGTTCCGGCTCGATCTCGGCCCAGGCGAAGCGTTGGCGCACCCAGGCGAAGCCGCCCGCGTGGATAGTATCGAGCATCCAGGGGAGCGCGTCCCCGGCCTCATCCAGCGGCGCATTGACGCAGCCGCGCGGCAGGTCCGTATCGGCGACGGGTGCGGGGAACGGCGCGGGGATGCCGCGCGTGAGGAAACGCTCGCGCGCGGTGAGCTGTAGCGCGCCCAGCGTGCTAGAGAGCAGCAAGAGCGCACCCACGATAAAGAGCCAGAGTGGTTTGATCTTCATAATCGCCATTATACCGCGAGCAGGGAAAGAGAGAAACGTCCGATTGCGCGAAGGCACAAATGCGTATACAATAAAAACCTGTGCTAAAAAATCTTTTACCACGGAGAACAAACTATGACATCTCAAGAACATGCCCCCACACCTGATGCGCCGCGTTACCAGCCCACATTGCGGGACATGGTCATGCTGGAAGCCCCCTATGCCGTGAAGGTATCCCCGGACGGCGCACGGGTGGTTATTACGGTGCGCAGCCCTAACTGGAAGGATGATTGCTATAACGATGTGTGTTATGTCTATGACACCGTTCAGGGCCAGACGCACCGGTTGAATCACACGGGCGATTTCACGCAGGTGGAATGGGTCGCTGATGAAACCCTGGCCGTGCTCAAGGAGGGCGGGGAGAATGGCAAGGCGCAGATTTGGCTCTACGAAGGGCTGATTGGCGAAGGCTGGCAAGTTACCGATCACAAAACGGGCGTTCAGTGGTTCAAGCCGTTCGCCGAGGGGTTTCTGTTCAAGGCCCGCCATCCTGAACGCGACGAGAACAAAGCCCGTGCTGATCGCTTCGGCAAGTACACGCACTTTGAGCAGGAAACCAGTCCCACCGCGCTCTACTATGTAGGGCTTGAGGAGATGCGCCAATACCGGGCACAGATTCGCGCGGTCACCGAGGACGAGGCGAAAAGCCTGGTATCTCCCGTGATCGAATTGAGTCAACTGCTGGAAGAACCTTTGGCAATCCGGCGTGTTGTCCCCGCGCCCACCGGGGATGCCATCTATCTCCACTGCTGGCTACATGATGACCTGGTGTATGCGAATGATACGCGCATGTACCGCATCCAGATAGACGCATCCGCCGCGCTGGCAGAGTATCTCCAGCGTGAAAGGGCCAAGCCGGATAATAAGCAGGATGACGGCGAGAAGCCAGCATCGGAGGATAGCCCCGAGGAAAAAGAAGACCTCTCCTATCTGGGCGCCATTGCGCGTCTGCCCTTACCTGCAAGCGCCTACATCAGCCAGGTTTCTCCCGATGGGCGCAAGTTGCTCCTCTCATACGCGGAGCGTGACGACAAGATGTACACGCGCATGGATATGTGGATGATTGAGGTGGATGCCGTTTTGCGCGCCGCCGAGTTCGCGGAGGTGCTCCCTCAGATGCACAATCTTTCTGCTGCTCTTGATCAGGACATACTGGATCATTACTGGGTTCCAGGTGGTATTTTTGGGATGTATGTGGATGGTACCTGTATCCGCCTGGCGCATTTTGCCGAGGATGGGCTTGTCACGCCGATAGATTTGCAGGGGATATTCGTAGCTGGTGATTTCCATGTTTCTGCTTCCGGTCACATTGGGCTGGTAGGCGCTAACGCTGAAACATATATGGAGGTGTATCTCGCGACGCTTTCCGCTGATGACGCGCAATGGGAGGTGAAATGTCTGAGCAACTTCGGGCGGGCGGTCGAAAACTGGGATTTTGGCACGTTGGAGGTCATCCGCTGGACAAGCAAAGACGGGACGGAAATCGAGGGGGTGTTGCGCAAACCCGCTAATTTCGATCCAGAGAAGCAATATCCCCTGGTATTCGTGGTGCATGGCGGCCCGAGCTGGTTCTCGCCCGCCTATCTGCTCACCGGAGAGGCGCGCTATTACTATCCCATCGTACAATTTCTCAATCAGGATGTGCTGGTGCTCCATCCCAACTATCGCGGCTCCATTGGTCGTGGGCAGGCATTTATGGAGTTGAACGTGAACAACCTGGGGATTGGCGATCTGTGGGATTTGGAGAGTGCCATCGAGGATTTGGTGCGCAAGGGCTGGATTGACCCGGAGCGCGTGGGCTGCATGGGCTGGTCGCAGGGCGGTTACATCTCGGCTTTCGCCGGACTGCATTCGGACAAATTCAAAGCGGTTTCGGTGGGCGCGGGGATTTCCGACTGGTACACCTATCACATCAGCAACGATATTCCCCAGTTCACCACGGATTACCTCTCTGTGTCCCCCTTCCACAACCGCGAGCCGTACATCAAGACCGCGCCGATCACCAATCTAGCCCAGGCGCGCACGCCCATGCTCATCCAGCACGGGGCAGAAGATCGGCGGGTACCGCTCTCCAACGCGCTGGAGCTGTATCGCGGCCTAAAAGCCGTCGGCGTGCCGGTGGAACTGTTTATCTATCCAGGCATGGGGCATCCTATCACCAAGCCCCGTGAAAATCACGCCGTGATGCACCAAAATCTGACATGGTTCAGCCACTATCTTCTAGGTACAGACCTGGAATTGGAATGAGGCTTAGCGCATCATGATTTAGGCTCGTAGTGACGGCTTCAGCCGTTGGCAGAGCCGCTACAAATGATGTGTGAAACGTGATGTGTTAAGAAAAATTTTATCTTGGTGTTTTCTGCTAACGCTGTGGCTTTCAGGGGGAAAACACACAATTGCTTAACTGCACAAATAGGAGTACAATAGAAATAAGACAGGTTGGCCTGTCGTTTACCGTTCTAGCGCCACAAAGGAGAGATTCCCATGGTAGATCAGAACAAAGCATTACTGCCGGATGATGAGAAAGCCCTGCACGACCTGGATGAGGCTAAGCCACTCGCCGAACACACGGTTGCCGTCGGTGATTCGCTGAGCAAGATGGCCTCTCAGTACTACAAAGATTCTGAGCGGTGGCCGGTTATCTACGAGGCCAACAAGGCCATCATCGGGGATAGCCCTAATCACCTCAAAGTAGGGCAGGTGCTCATCATCCCTAAACTGACCTAAAGTCGGCATACAACGCAAAACGTGAAACGTGAAAGTATCATGTTTCACGTTTTACGTTGTATGGATTTCATACCCTTGCACATCGGGGCTTGTATCCTATAATGTTGTCTATGAGAGGTCTATTACAACTCGAAACCTGGATTGCACAACTGGTAGAAGATCCGTTTGTGCGTATGTTTGCTGGGCGGCTATTGCCCCAAGAGGTGGCCGGGCGGTTGGTGCGCGCGCTGGAGGAAGCCGAGCGCCTGGGCGTGGATGGCGTGCGTGAGATTCCGGGGCGTTATGTGATCGCCCTAAATCCTGAGGATTTGATGGCTTTGCACATCCATCATCCTGAACTGGAAACACGGCTTGCCGAGGCTCTTAAGACATTGGCTTTACGCATGGAACTGCGCTTCAAAGACCCCCCCGCGATTTTGTTGCATCCTGACTCTACCTTGCCGCTCCATGCCATGCAGATCAAGGCGGCGCAGTCTTTTCCCCTGACCACTGAGCGAACTCGCGATCTGGATATTGTGCAGCTGGAAGCCCTGCTGGAACAGCCTGCCGCCGGGCCGCGCGCTTATTTCGTGGTGCAGGGAGAGCATACATTTGATCTGAGCCAAAGCATTGTGCGGATCGGGCGCGCGCTCGATAACGATTTGATCCTGGAAGACCGGCGGGTGTCGCGCTATCATGCACAGCTTCGCTGTCGCTATCATCGTTACATCTTGCAAGACCTGGGCAGTTCCGGCGGTACTCACGTCAACGGTTTCTTGGTGCAAGAGGTGGTATTGCGTGCCGGTGATTTGATCTCGCTAGCTGGGGTATCTTTGCTCTATGCTGAGGGGGATAGTGAGCCGCGTGCCAGCAGTGCTACACAGGATTATCCCGCCCAAGGAGGGTAGCGGACGCGATGGCCGAGCAAATTTTGGTGTTACGCGTGTTGTTGGCGCTGCTATTATATGCCTTTTTGGGGGTGGGATTGTATGTGCTCTGGCGCGGATTGCGTCAGGGCGAAATCGAACAGCCTCCCGCACCGCCAGTTGCGCGTTTGCGCGTCGAGACTGGCCCGGATACGGGCAAACAGACTTCTGTTCATGCTGTCACCGCCATTGGGCGCGCTGCCGATAACAATCTGGTACTTCAAGACCTTTTCGCTTCGGCTTACCATGTGCTTATCTTCTGGCGTGAGCAGCAATGGTGGTTAGAAGATCTCGAAAGTCACAACGGCACTCTGCTCAATGGTGAATCGTTAACTCAACCTACGCCCCTGGCTTATGGTGATCAGATCCGCATCGGGGAGAACAGCGTGCGCTTCGAGGCGGCAGATGTACCTCACTCGCTTCCCCGGTAAAATACTATCGTTAGCGGTGCATCGTAGACACGGAAGCTCTCATCCAGGCGCGGCAAGCGCAACGCCCATCGCGTCCCGCACCGCTCGGCGAGGTTGACGGGCGCGGGCAACCCCGCATCGCTGAAAGGATCATCGCTCAGTGCGAGCGGCCCTAGCCGGGCGCACCGCGCAAAAACGCGCACTTTTCGGTCTGGCGCGGCGAAGACGCGGGTGTACCAGTCCAGTGTTTCCGCGTACCGCTCCGGTAGGCGGATGAGTGCCCCATACCCTCTCCGGCTCGCAAACACGAGCATATCGGCCTGCATGAAAACCTCTCCCAATTCTGTGGCCTTCTCTGCCGTATCCGGCGCGAATACCAGCATTGTTTGCTGTTGGTAAATAGAAGGTGACTTCCCCGGTAAATACACTGGCAAGGGGTGATCCCAATGTTCCACGGCGATAAGGCTTCCCGGCGGCGCGGACTCGTAAATCCAGTGCGACGCTGCAATCCAGGGGTGCGGTTGGGTGTATAGCGAAAGCTGCCCCACTCCCAACGCCAATGTCGGCAGCAGCAAAAATCCAATGGCGAATAGGCGAATAGCGAATGGCGAATGGCGAATGGTGAATTGCGGGGGCCAAAATCGAAAATCCAAAATCGAAAATTCCCGGACAGCGAATGCCCCCCACGCTGCCAACAGTGGATAAATCGGCAGCAGGTAACGGGGGAATTTGACGTACATCCCGGCAGTAACGATAAAATACCCCACCGTCCACAGCCAGGCTACGCGCAACGCGGGCGAGCGGGTGCGCCAACCCCGCAAGGCCAGTGCCAGCCCTAGCAACGCTGCGAGCGTCGCGGTTAGCCCCAGTCCCCATAGCGCTAGCTGTGCCAGCGGGTAGAGATACGGTAGCGTCCCGGCGTATTGGCGCGTGTAGGGATAATCCAGTTGCCCGGCGACCATCCGCGCCTGGATAAGCGCGCCAGCCCAGTTGCGCGCTGGTGCGAGCAGCGCCCATGGGGAGACCTCTGCAAAGCCGAGTAGCGATCCTACGGCCAGCTGTAGCGCTGGGCGTAGACGTGGGCGCGCTTCCCGTCGCCACAACAGGGTCGGCATCCACCAACGCCCGGCAACCGGTACGGCCTGGGTGGTGAGCCACAGGGCCGCCAGCAGGCCGCCGCCTAGCCAGATCATTGAGGCTTTGCTGGCAAGGGTCCACCCGGCGAACAGGCCGGCTAGAAAGTAGCGTCGCCGTAAGGCCAGCAGTAGCGCCAGTGAACTGAGCAGTGCAGCGAAGGGGTCCACAGTGTAGAAATGCGCCAATTGGATGGGGAAGGGTGCGCAGGCGAACGTCGCTGCGGCGAGCAGCCCTCCCCATTCGCCCGCGAGCCGTTTGCCCCAGGCACCCGCCGTCGCTACGAGCAGCACGCCTAGTAGCGCACAGAATAAGCGCGCCGTGTAAGTTAGGTTGGCGTGCGGCGCGACACGCGCCAGCAGCCCGGCTACATAGAGTGGTAGGTGGCCGTAGGGAAAATTGGGATGCAGGATGTTGGGGTCGCCCCAGAGCGGGGTGGATTGCGCGACGCTGAGCAGGAAGCGCTCGTCAGGGTGCGCGGCAAGGCCGCCGTCCCAGTCTGGCGCGTAGAGACACGCGGCGGTTGCCAGGAGCAGCAAAACAATCCATAATCGCCAACGCGGAGAGGTATGCGATGTAGGGTCAGCCATGTTGGTATTCGCTAACTTTCTTCGCGCCCTTGCTCTTAGCATCAAAGGCCTCTCTGTTTGCGCCCATAACGGATGAAGCTCCACACAAGCAAGCCCGCTGCTGTGAGCAGGGCCGCACCGAGCCAGCGGCGCTGTGTGGTGTGAGCTACTGGCGCCATTTGCGGTCCGTGATGGCGGCGCGCGCCGCGCCGGTACACCGGTGTCAGGAGCAGATTGCCGATGTGATCATAGAGATACGCAAAAGGCGAAAGGCCAAACGCCGGTTGTGGCCCGGCAGTTTGCGGCGGCGCGTCGAGCAGCGGCACTTGCGCCACCACGAAGCCCTCCTCACCCGGCGGGACTCGCGCCCGCACGTCGCCGGTTGCAGCGGCGATGTAGGTCTCGTGCAGATAGCTCGCGTCCACTGTCACACGCTCCGAGCGGGCAATGCGCCCCCAAAGATCGGGGCGGAACAATCCGTAGAGCAGCGCGGAGAGGCGCGGCAACGGGATCTCAGAGGCAAAGTAGCCGGCGCCGCTGGTGTTGACCACCGGTACGCCCAGCCACGCGGCCTGGCGGCGTAACAGCGCGCCAAAGGCATTTCTGCCGGCGTGCTGCATCGCGCGGGCGATAGGGCCGACCTCATCTGCGGTGAAGCGCGTCCCATCCTCTAACTCGAACGCGACCTTGTGCATGGCCGGCGGGCAGCTGCATACGAGCATCGCATCCACACGCCCGGCGTAGCGCGCCCACAGCTCCGGGTGTGCCATATCCCAGCAAATCAGCAAGCCAAAGTTACCCAGCGGCGTTTCGGCTACGGTCACGTCCGTGCCAGGGCGGAAGTAGGCGCGCTCCCACGCCCAGGGGTGGATTTTATCGTAGCGCCACAGTTTACCGTCTGGGGCGATCAGAAACAGCGCATTGTAGATATCACGCGCTTCGCGCAGCAGCAGCGTTCCGGCGAGGTAGACCCGGTGCTGCGCTGCCGCTTCTCGCATCCATGTGAGCGTCGGCCCATCGAGCGGCTCGGCACGGTCGTAGTTGGCGTCGCTGTACTCGTAGCCGGTGTTGAAGAGCTCCGGTAAAACGATGAGCTGCGCGCCAGCTTGTACAGCTTGCGCGATCAGTGTTTGCGCGCGGGCCAGCCGTGCCACCGTCGGCGCGGGCGCGGCGGCCATTTGGATGGCGGCGATCATAAGCGAATGGGGCATAGGTATCTCCTCTAAAGTGAAACACACTCCAATCATCTGCTTATTGAACCCCAAAATCGCTGACTGTCAACCGGTATTGACATTTCCAAAATCGTGTTATAATAATTACAGACTGGTCTGTAATACAGACCGTAAAGCAAGAGAGGCTACCTATGGATGATATCAATCAAGCTAAACGCCGAGCGTATCAGTATTGGTACAGTGATGGTCTCGCGGAGATTATTTCTGGCAGTATTTTCGTCCTGGTCAGCCTATTGATATACTTACAAATGGTAATTTCTGTGCAATCTTTGTTGGGGAAACTGGTATTAGCACTGTATGTGATTGGGACCCTTTTGGGGGCGCTATGGGGACGGCGAGTCATTCACTATTTGAAAGAGCGCATTACTTATCCACGTACAGGCTATGTAGATTATAAAAAATCGTCACCCACGCGCCGCTACATCACGCTTGGGATAGGCGCAGTTCTAGGCGTGGTGTGGATTCTTCTTTTCCAACAGTACCCAGACATGATGTCATGGTATCCTTTTATTCCGGGGTTATCAGTCGGATTGCTTTTTGCCGTATTAGGGTATCGCATCAACCTCCCGCGTTTCTACATCTTCGCACTTATCTCTTGTGTGATCAGTGCGGTGCTTGCCACAATGGGATTGCGCGGGCAACATGCCGACGTCTGTTATTTTGGTAGCATGGGCACGGCCCTGCTCGTCTCTGGCGTTGTGATATTGTGGCGCTATTTACGCGCTACGCCGTCACAGGATAAAAGCGCACTATGAGTAACCCGCGGCGGGAACTCGTCAATGTAGATCGTGTAATTCACGAACCCGCGCGCTTGCTAATTGTTACTATTCTCTACGCAGTGGCAGGCACAGATTTTCTATACCTACAACGCGAAACGGGGCTTACTAAAGGTAATCTTTCCTCACATCTAGTCAAATTGGAAGAAGCTGGCTATATCGAGATTGAAAAAACATATCGGGGCAAAATTCCTCAGACACTCTGTCGTTTGACCGATGCAGGCCGGAGCGCATTCGAGACTTATCGCGCACAGATAGCGGGTGCTATTCCAGGGCTTGCAACAGAATAACCGCGCTTATTTATCTGAAAAGTCTTTTTAGGAGGGAACATTTATGCACGACATTGCTATCCGCACCGAAAACCTTACCCGCGATTTTGCCAGTGTTTGCGCCGTGAACAATATCACACTAGAAATCCCGCGTGGTACCATTTTTGGTTTCCTCGGCCCGAACGGAGCTGGAAAAACAACCACTATCCGCTTGCTATTGGGACTTTTACTCCCAACATCAGGTTCGGCACAGGTATTGGGCTATGACACAGGTACTCAGGCTGACCATATCCGCGAGCAGACGGGTGCATTACTGGAACATCACGGCCTATATGAACAGCTTAGCGCATACAACAACCTCGATTTTTACGCGCGTATCTGGCACCTATCCAAGTCGGATCGAGAAGCGCGTATCCGTGAATTGCTGATACATCTGGAGTTGTGGGATCGGCGCAAAGAGAGAATCGGGATATGGAGTAAGGGGATGAAGCAAAAGTTAGCCGTGGCGCGTGCGCTGCTCCATCGTCCATCATTGGTCTTTCTGGATGAGCCAACTTCTGGCCTCGACCCGGTCGCGGCGGCTACGCTGCGCGATGACATTGCAGCACTTGCGGCACAGGAGGGGGGCACTGTTTTCCTCACAACTCATAACCTTAGCGAAGCGGAGAAATTGTGCGCGCAGGTGGGGGTTATTCGTGACGGGCGCTTACTCGCTGTGGATAGCCCTGCGCGTTTGCGAACTACTACTGGGCGACCTCAAGTCACTGTCTACGGGCGAGGGTTTACAGCTACTGTACTTGAGCAGCTCCGCGTACAGGAACAAATCGCCAGTGTTACGTTGCAAAACGAACATCTGGTTATTGACCTACGCGCGCCTATTGACAATGCCCCGCTAATCCGTATGTTGGTTAATGCCGGGGTAGATGTGGAAGAAGTCCGTAAGAGTCAAAGCAGTTTGGAAGAGGTTTTTTTAACCTTGATGGAGGAAACCAATGCTTAACGATATTTTAACCGTCATGCGTAAGGAATTGCAAGAATTGTTAGCCGCTCATACCAGTAGTAAGCTCGGCTCGGTACGTGTGCTAATTTGGATAGCTGTATTTGGCGTGTTGCTCCCCTTACAGAGCGGTATAGAGATGATAAGCTCTCCAATCCAGATTCTCATGTGGTGCTGGTTCCCGCTCTTCATAGTGTCCTCTGTTGTCACGGCAGCTTTTGCTAGTGAGCGTGAACAGCACACATTGGAGACCTTGCTTGCCAGTCGCCTCTCGGATCGTGCCATCTTGTTCGGCAAGGTTATGGCCGTTGTGGTTTACGGCTGGGGATTGACGTTGCTCATTATTTTTGCCAGCTTAGTGACTTTCAATATAGCGTTTGGGAATGGGCAATGGTTCATGTACCCGGCGTTAATTCTCTGGAGCGGACTGCTATTGAGTTTATTGAGCGCATTGCTCGCTAGCGGGATTGGAATTCTGGTCTCGTTGCGCGCGCCGACAGCCCGCCAGGCGCAACAAAGCGTTAGTTTGGGGATTATGTTGCTCTTTTTCATTCTGGTATTTGGTGTCCAGGCTTTACCGGTTGAGCTACAAGCACACATCTACACTGTATTAGCGGCAGGATTCAACTTTGGTATGCTGTTTGCTATTGGTAGCGTGTTGGTGCTCTTAAGCGCAATCCTACTGGGCTTGAGCTTACTACGTTTCCAACGGCATAAGCTGATTCTGGATTGATTCGATTTTTCACCAAATCTACTAGATTCTGACAACGGCCCCCAAAGTAGGCGCTTTGGGGGCGTTAGCTTACCGATTACTCCAGGGCCGTTGCCCTCCACACAATGCGCAGAATGGCAATTAGAGGAAAACTCTACCAGGGAACTTCTTGTCACACATCCGCGAGTTGGTGGCTGGCAGCCATCGTGTTGACGATATTGACGGTTTCAACGCTCACAGCAACGACGCGCTGGAGCAGATCCACCACCTGCTCTTTGTAGTCCGCAAAGCGGTAGGTGTCGAATTGCTCGCGGATGGTAGGATCGCGAGGCGGACGCTCTCTGTAGTATTCCAGCACCCACTCGATGGCAGCGCGGTTGCCGAGACGGTATTCCCACGCTTCCGGCGGGACGCCGCTGAGGGTCGTAACCGTATCGAGCACCAGCTCCCCGGTAGCCTGGTCAGCCTTGAGTTTGGGTTTGGGGGGATGGTCGGGATCGTAAGGTAAATCCACCCGGCGCAGGGGATAGGGCGCGACGGTCTCAAAATTCAGGTGCAGATCGAGCAGCTGCTGCCCCCATGCAGCCCACTGCGCGAAATCATCGTAGAAGGGAATGCGGGGGAACTCGCGCTTGAGGTTGAGCGCGTACTTCTCGCGGTAGGCGGGGTCGTGCAAAACGGCGTAGACGTAAGCGAAAATCTGGTCTTTCAACTCCCCTCGCCTCTCAGGAGAGGGGCCGGGGGTGAGGTTATAATGCGCCTGGAACTGCTCCACGGCCCAATCGGTGATATTGTCCTGGCGCGTTCCGTCGGCGGTATAGGTGTAACGCGGGAAGCCTTGCGTCTTTTCGAGTAAATCCAAATTTGACAAACGACAAGTTGCCAGGGTCGAAAAAGGTTTCAATGCGGCAATCCCTGAACAGGCGATAACGGCATTGTCCTGTCTCAAATCCGGCCCAAACATTTCATAGTGATTCGCCGTAAGCCGGTCGGAGAAGCGTTTTTCGGCATAGTATTGGAGCGTGACGAAAGGCCGGTACAACACCGGCATCAGCAACTCCGGCGCGAATGCCACCCCGCCGCGCTGGCGCAACAAGTCATCTTTCAAACTATCGCTCCACTTGATGGCGTAATTCAAATGTTGCGCGACCTGGGCGGCATCGGTGGTTTCCAATTGCGCGGCCTGGCGCGCAAACCGCTCGATGAAGAACTGTATTTTGCGCTTCAACGTCTCTGCGCTGTGATCGAGCACCCATTCATCCCGGTTGGTGGAGACGCCCAGAGTAAACAACCTGAAAATTGCATCGCCATTATAACGCGCGCGCGTGCCTCGCGCGCGCGCGCCTTTGGTGGCCTTTGTCCCCATTGGCAACAGGTCATCCCACACCATCTCCGGCTGGTTGATCCAGTTATGTTCAGCATTCGGGATGATATGGCTGAAGGGCAAATCTTCCAGGCGATGTTCGCGGAGAAACGCCTTTTTGTCCGGCGACTTGGCGTAATCATCCACACAGGTGTAGTAAATCTGGCAGCCTGTAGCCCCAGGCCGGCGCACCAGGAAGTAAATGGCGACGCCCACCCGGATTTCATCGCTGAATACGTTGCCGCCCTCGCGGCGGCGGCGCTCACCGCTGGTGCGGGCGTTACCCTTCATATCCACGATGTAGACCGCATTGAATTCCTCAGCCACAGCTTTACGGAAACCGTCATAGCCGCGCGCATCAATGAACGAGCTATTGGACACAAACGCAATGATACCCTGTTCTCCCAACCTATCGCTGGCCCAGCGGATGAAGCGCGCGTACATATCGTAGAGCTTGGTCTTCTGCGCCGCGCTGTGCTTGAGATAGGTTTGCTGGATGCGCGCATCCACGCCGGGATACTCGCGGTTCTGGTTCTGCTCGTTCCAGTTCAGTTGATTAGCGTTGTACGGCGGATTGCCAAGGATGACCGAGATTTTGCGCTTGTTCTGGCGCTCGATGCGCTCCAGGTTCTCGGCGGAAAAATCGAACATACCGTATTGCTTGCCCGTATAGGCAAAGCCCAGATTGTCGAGCGTGTCCACAAAGCAGATGTTGGTGAATTCCTTGTACTGCCCCATTTTCTGCCAGTAAGTGTACTCGATGTTGAGATTGGCAATGTAGTAAGGGAGGATAGCGACCTCGTTACAGTGGGTTTCGTGCTGATACTTGTAGGGCAGGCTGTGTTTGGGCAGGTATTCGATCAACTCGGTAATAAATGTGCCTGTGCCGGTGGCTGGATCGAGGATATCCACGTCGCGGTCGGCTAAAAACCGTCCGAAATGCTGGTAGACCAAATGATCGGCGGCGGCAATCATAAAACGCACGATTTCATCAGGCGTGTAAACGATGCCCAGACGGTCGGCCCCGGCGGGATTATAAGCCTTGTAGAAGTTCTCGTAGACAGCCTTGAGGAAATGCTGCTTTTCGTGATGATCCACAATCTCGGCGGCGGCAGCCTTGATGACCTTGACGTAACCATCAATGCGGCGCTCGATGTTGCGGCGCAGCTCGCCCTGGTAAAACGTGCCGGTGACGCGGTAGAGCTCGCGAGCGATGTTGTTCTCGCGGTGGAATTGCGCATCCTCGAAGATGGTGATGAAGATGTCCTCGGTGAGAATGTGCTGGATAATCATCTCACGCGCGTCAGCCAGTACCAAATGGGGGTTGATGGACTTCTGGCACAGTTCGAGGAAAGCATCGCGGGCCTCGCGGAAGGCGGGGTTGGTGGCAGCCTGCGCCTCCAGCGTCTCGCGCAGCATCGCCAGCAGGCCGGGCAGGTCAGCCTTGAACCGCTCAATCGCCTCATGGAACGATTGCACACGCGGCGGCTCGTAATGCACGAAGGCCGTGAGCAGGGCGTGCAACGTGGCCGCCTCCGCGAACGGCGCACGCGCCACCTCCGCGCCATCCTGGATCAAAACGGCGGTTTGGGTATCCTCAAAGAGAATGTTGGTTTGGGGATAGCCTTTCTCGAATTTGGCGGCAATCTCAGCCGCAAGGTCATCGTACTGATCCTTGCTCTCCCAATAGCCCCAATCCTGGCGCAGCGCATCCTTGAGCGTCCCATCCGGGCGCACAATCGTGCCGTAGCGGGTCTTGTAATCCAGTTCGGCAATCAGTTCCAGGTGCGTTTCGACGCAGTAGCTTTCCAGAAGATTTTGAAACGCTAAGCGCACGCTGCTCTCGTTGCGTGAGCCGCCGTACTGAATGATTCTCTCGACTTTGGCGTGATACCGCTGAATGGCTTCAAGGGACATAGCATCCACCTGTGAGTTGCAGCTGTTTTTCGGTAGGGATAAGTATAGGAGGAAATAGAGAAAGGGTCAAGCGAAGAGTGTGCAGTAGGACAGGTTGCCAACCTGTCCTACGTTTTTTGGTGAGAGTGATTGCGCGTTATTCTTCGGTATACCCGCACAGCGCTACCGCGCGCGGGCCGGTATGCACCCCTAACACTGGCGAGACAATGCTGGTGAGTATTTCGACCGGAGCGAGTTCCCGTTGCACCCGTTCGCGCACCATTGTCGCCTCTTCCAGAGCTGCGTTATGCAACACAGCCACCCGCAGTGGCTTGCTGGTATCCACCTGCGCGCAAAAATCCTGGTAGAGCGCTTCCAAAGCGCGCGCGCGGGTGCGCGCGCGGCGGCCCGCTTCTACCATCCCGGTCGTGTGGTCAACGTAGATTTGCGGCTTGAGGTTCAAGAGCGTCCCGATAAACCGGGTTGCGCCGCCGATGCGCCCGCCCTTGTGGAGATACTCCAGGGTATCCAGCGTGATGATATAGACCATCCGCTTCCGAGCCGCTTCCGCTGCGGCTACCATCTCCGCCACACCGCCACCGGCCTCGCGTGCGCGGGCCGCCGCCAACACCTGCCACCCCAGGCTCATCGAGTTCGATTTGGAATCCACCAGCTGCACCGGCATTGTCGTCAACGAGGTCGCCAATCGCGCAGATTCGTATGTGCCGCTCATCGCCGCGCTGATGGTGAAGACCACCATTTGCTCTGCGCCGTCGCGTTGGGCAGCTTCATACGCAGTGACAAAATCCTGTGGGGTGGGTTGAGACGTAGTAGGGTGAACCGGATCAACGACCAGTCGGCGGTAGAACTCCTCCGGCTGAATATCAACCCCTTCGCGCAGTTGTTCTTCCCCCCAAATGACGGAGAGGGGGACAACGCGGATGGCATACTGCTCGCGCAAGGTGGGTGGCAAATCACAGGTACTATCGGTGATGATAGCGATACGTTCGGTCATGGTTAGCTCCTTTGGATGAACCAGCGATATAGCAGATGTGGCGGCTCTTTTGGAGCCGCCACATTATGAAAACAGGCGAATGTGCTTACTTCCGGCTGCCGTGCTTGATGGTGGCGTGCGCCGCCGCGAGCCGCGCCACAGGGACGCGGAACGGGGAACAGCTCACGTAGTCCAGGCCCACGCGGTAGCAGAAGTCAATCGAGTCGGGATCGCCGCCGTGCTCACCGCAGATACCCAGTTCCAGGTCGGGATTCACGGCCTTGGCTTGCTTGATGCACAAGTCCATCAGCTTGCCCACGCCGATCTGATCCAACGTTTGGAAGGGGTTCTCCGGTAGGATGCCGGTTTCGACGTACTTGAGCAAGAACTTGCCCTCAGCATCGTCGCGGCTGTAGCCGTAGGTCATCTGCGTCAGGTCGTTGGTGCCGAATGAGAAGAACTGCGCGTGCGCAGCGATCTCGTCGGAGGTCAACGCGGCGCGCGGCACTTCGATCATCGTGCCGAACAGCATCGGAACTTCGATGCCCTCTTCCGCCATGACCTCTTTCGCCACCCGCTCCAGCTTCTCGCGCTCGAAGATGAGCTCGTTCACATGGCCCACCAACGGGATCATCACTTCGGGATGGACGTGGATGCCGCGCTTGGCGCAGTTACAGGCCGCCAGCGTGTAAGCGCGCGTCTGCATCTCGGTGAGACCGGGGTACATGATGCCGGCGCGACAGCCGCGCAAGCCCATCATGGGGTTGATTTCCCACATACCAGACACCAGCTCCAGCATCTTCTCTTCCTCGACCAGTTCTTCTGAGCCGGGCTTCTCGATGCGCAGCTTCGTTACCTTCTCGAGCAGCTCGTGGTAGGGGGGCAGGAACTCGTGCATGGGCGGATCAATCAGGCGCATGATGACGGGTTTGCCGTCCATTTCCTGGAACAGTTCCTCGAAGTCCGCCACCTGGAAGGGCAGCATCTCATTCAGGAAAGCGTCGCGTTCCTCTTGGGTCTTCGCCATAATCATGCCCACCACAGCCTGGCGGGCGAGATCGCCGAAGAACATGTGCTCGGTGCGGCACAGGCCGATGCCTTCCGCCCCAAATTCGATGGCGCGTTTCGCATCCACGCCTACATCAGCGTTGGCGCGTACACCCATCTGGCGGATCTCATCCGCCCAAGTGAGCAACGTGAGCAGGTCAGTCTGATCCTCGTAGCGGGCCTGCACCATCGGGACCGAACCCTTGAATACCTCACCCGTGAAGCCACTGATGGAAATCGTGTCGCCTTCCTTGACCACCACATCGCCGATGGAGAACTGCGCGCGGTTGAGATCAACCGTGATTTCCTCACAACCGGCTACGCAGGGAATGTTGTTGCCGCGCGCCACGACAGCGGCGTGTGACGTAGCCCCGCCCTTCTGGGTCAGCACGCCCTTGGAGGCGAGCATCCCGCCCACATCGTCGGGGGCGGTTTCCGGGCGCACCAGGATGACGGCCTTGCCCTCAGCAGCAGTAGCCTGGGCGCGCTTGGCGTCGAAGATGGCGATACCGACCGCCGCGCCGGGCGAAGCATTCAGGCCCTTGGCGATCCGTTCTTTCTTTGCATCAGGATCGAACGTAGGACGCAGGAGATGGTCAACCAGCTCCGGCTTGACGCGCATGATGGCCTCTTCTTTGGTGATCAGGCCCTCATTCGCCAGCTCCACAGCCACTTTCACTGCGGCTGGGGCGGTGCGCTTGCCGTTGCGCGTCTGGAGCATCCAGAGCGTGCCGTCTTCGATGGTGAATTCCATGTCCTGCATATCGCGGTAGTGGGTTTCCAGCTGCTTGACGATGCCGAGGAACTGCTGATAGGCAGCGGGCATAGCTTCTTCCAGGCTGGGGAACTTGGCTGCGCGCTCCGCCTCAGAGACGCCGCTCTCGGCGGCCCACTGGCGCGAGGCTTCGAGTGTGATCTTCTGGGGCGTGCGGATACCGGCCACCACGTCTTCGCCCTGCGCGTTGATCAGGAACTCACCGTAGAGTTTGAATTCGCCCGTTGCAGGGCTGCGGCTGAAGGCCACACCGGTCGCCGAATTCGTGCCCATATTGCCAAACACCATCGTGCAGATGTTGACGGCAGTGCCCCAATCGTGGGGGATGCCCTCGTGGTTGCGGTAGGTGACGGCGCGCTCGCCGTTCCAGGAATTGAACACGGCCTTGATCGAGAGCTCCAACTGCTTGTAGGGGTCGGTGGGGAAATCCTCACCGAAGCGGGCCTTGTACATGGCCTTGTATTCGGCCACCAACGCCTTCAGCCCTTCGAGGCTGATCTCGGTGTCGCCCTTGACGCCCTCTTTGGCCTTGAGTTCTTCCAGCTTGTGCTCGAAGTTCTCGCGCTTGTAGTCCATCACAATATCGGAGAACATGGTGATGAAGCGGCGGTAGGCGTCGTAGGAGAACCACTCATTGCCGGAGAGCTCAGCGAGTGCGGCGCGGGTCACATCGTTGAGGCCCAGGTTGAGGACAGTGTCCATCATACCGGGCATCGAGTCGCGCGCGCCGGAGCGCACGGAGACGAGCAGGGGGTTCGGCCCCTTGCCGAAGGTCTTGCCGGTCTGCGCTTCGAGGTCTTTCATTGCCTCAAGTGCCTGTTCCCACAAGCCATCGGGGAACGCATTGGTCTTCATGTAATGTACACACGCTTCGGTGGTGATGGTAAAGCTCGGCGGCACAGGGGCGCCGGAGACGGTCATTGCCGCCAGGCCCGCACCTTTGCCGCCTAAGATGATCTTGAGATCGGTCAAGCTCGGTTCCCGGCCTAACAGATCCGTGTATGCCTGGATGGCATTCTTTGACAAATATACCCATTGTTTAGACATAGTTTTTTCCTCCTGAAAAAATCTCAAATCTCAAAGCGTTATTATACTTGATTATTTGGAGCTCACAATTACGCGACGTTGCAGTACATACCAATCGGCAATGTTGTAGAAACGGTCGCCAGGGTACATGAGCGGACGGATTTGCACTTCTTGAACGCGCGTATCTACGGCGTAAACGTAGATCGGGACATAGAGCGGGAATGCCGGCACTTCTTCCATGAAGAGCTGTTGGAATTCCTTGTAGAGAGTCAGTCGTTCTTCACGATCCACAGTGGTGCGCGCTAGTTCGAGAATCTCACTGATGCGCCGGTGCCGGAAGCCCGTATAGTTCTGGCCGCCCAGGGCCTGAGTTTCGTGCCAGAAAGCGTAGGGATCGGGATCGCCCGGTACAACGAGCCGCGCCAGCGCGGCCTGGTAGCCGCGCGATTCAAGTGCGCCACTCAATACTAACGGCGGCACGGTTTGCAGTGTGACTGTAATCCCCACGCGCGCCCACTGTTGGACAATGTTTTGAGCCAGGGCGACCTCTTGTGGGGTATTGGACACCATCAAGGAAAAGGTGAAGGGGGCGCCTTCAGCATTGCGTAAGACCCCCTCTGCGTCGCGCCCCCAACCGGCTTCATTGAAACGGCGGGCGGCGCGTCCGGGGTCGTAGTGATAAGGAGAGATGTTCTCGGTACTGTAGGCCCAGGTGCCGGGTAGCAAGGGGGTGTGTGGCACGAGCGCCTGGCCTAGCAGTACTGTGTCTACCAGTTCTTGACGATCCAGGCTGAAAAGCAATGCTTGACGGACGCGCGCATTGTCGAAGGGGACGGTGGCAGAGATGAGCTCATTTAAGTAAAGGACGCCCATCTCAGAGGTGCGTGCGGCGTACAGGTTGAGCTCCGGTTCCTCCCAGGCTTGTGCGAGTAGGGCCGGGGGGATGCGTGCAACGCCCTCGACTATGCCGCTCTGGTAAGACTCGAAGGCGGCTTCGGGGGTGGGGTAGAAGCGCAGGATCAGGTTTTCAAGATAGGGATTCTTGCCGTAGTAGCGGGGGAAGCGCTTGAAGATGACTTCAGAGATTTGGCCTTCATCAAAGCGCACTTCAGTGATGCGGAAAGGGCCGGTGCCGATGGGCGCATGGTTAAAATCCAGTGTGGGGAGGTCTGCTGCCGAGATACTTTGCAGCAGATGGGCAGGCAGCAGGCCAATTGTGGTGTAGTCAATGAAAGGCGCATAAGGCTCGCTTAACACAAATTGCACGGTGAGTGTGTCGAGCTTGTGAACTTGGATGGATTGCCACAGGGCGGCGATGTCTGGCGGGCCAGGATAGTCGGGGTCTTGTAGTAACCCTACGGTGAAGAGAACATCATCGGCGCTAAAGGGGGCACCATCATGCCAGATAACATCATCGCGCAGTTGGAAGGTATAAGTGATACCGGTTGTTTCAATGGTCCATGACTGGGCCAGGTCTGGTTCGACGATCCCCAGCGGCCCTAGGCGTGTGAGGCCGCTGAAGGTCAGCGCTGCTACATCACTGTCAGCATCGTTGTAAAAGCTGAGTAGGGGGTTAAGGGTATGGGGATAGCCGGATACGCTTTCAACGTAGGTGCCACCGGGAGCCGGGCGATACTCCGTGGTATAGGTGGTTGCCAGGTAAGCCAATACTGCGCCGCTTAGCAGGAAGCCAATACCGACGAGAAGGACTTGCCAGCCAATTTTACGAAACATGATCTGTTTGCCTAACGCAAAAAAAGGACGAAGGTGGAAGCGACGGGGAATTCCCCGACAGTATCCTTACCCTTCGCCCTTCCATACTTTGGCTTATAGAAGTTGCCATACAGCCCTGGAAACAGGGCCAGGGTCAACGTTTATCCTATCACCAGTACATTGATGATGGCGATGATGAAGAATAGCACCGCCGTGCCAACCGTGAGGCGGAAGAGCAGTAGTTCCGGGCCGCGCCGGTTGCGCTGCATTCCGGTTTGCGCGCCGCCGAAGACGCTGCCCATGCCGCTGCTGCGTACCTCGAAGATGACCAGGACCATGAGGGCCACGGCTAAAATAATCTGCACGATGCTGAGAGACGTTGCTATCATTCAAAAAACCTCCCCTAACAAGTAGGCGGATTATAACACGCTACGGCAAAATTACAATGGGCCTTTCAGCGCACCCGTAATACCTCTACCGGGGAGAAGCAGGCTGGGACGCTGGTGTAAAGTGGGCTAGAACTGAGTACCACCAGCGTCAGCGGCTTTTCAGGTGTGGACTCCACAATCTGTGCGACTTCTGCCTCTGTGAGCGTGCTGAAATCCAGGTTGATGATGGGCTGGTTCAGCGCGTTGCGGGTGTTCACCGTGTTCCCTTTCTCGACCAGGGTCAAGTAGGCGCGCATCAGCATCTCCGAGCCGCCCGTGATAACGAAGGCGTCACATGTTACTACTCCTGGCTCGCCAAAGAGATTGGAACGCTCGCGGGGCGTGTAGTAGCCTTCCAGTGTCGCTACACCGATCGGGTAGTCGGGTTCGCTATCGCGGGTAAGGATACACGCCTCAGTGGTGCACCGCTCCGTCTGCAACGTGTAGCCCGGCTGGAGCACGTCACAGCGCGGACAATCAATCATGGTCACGGTGGGGCAGGCCAGCGGTAGATCGGGAACAGGGGTTGCGGTCAGAGAGCCGGGCGGCGCAGCCGCCAACGCAGTAGCGGTGGCGCTTTGGCTTACCAGGAGGGCTTCATTGGTGGCGAAAATCGCCGCGTTTGTTTCGGCCTGCCGCGCTTGCATCTGTGGGTTCAAGATAAGTGCCCATACTATAAAAGCGCCTGTGACCAGCAACAGCATTAACCCCATGCCAATCGCAGCTATTAAAAAAGCCCGGTTAGAACCATGCTGGGTGTTCATAAATACTCCTTATGATTGTATTCTTTTTGTATGGATAGTGTATTTAGAAATATACAATTGTCAAAGTAAAGGTGGTGAAGCGACAGCTGGTGCGCTTTGCCGGATTGTTTATGTTTGTTATCTGGCATTAAGAATGATACAATAAGCGCAGCGTGGAAACCTTCGCTGTTACCATAGGTATTTGTTGATTTGCCACGCGCTGTGAATGTAGTGCGAACTGTCAGCGCATAGATGCGTCATTCGCGCGCGGAGCAGACGCTCCGCGTTACGCTAGTTTTGATTTACGATTCGCCATTCACCATTTTCAGGGGAGGAGTATTTTATGATCCGTAGTGAATCTTTAACCAAACGCTTCGGCGATAACCTGGCCGTCGCCGATATGTCACTGGATGTGCGCCAGGGTGAAGTCTTCGGCTTTCTTGGCCCGAACGGTGCCGGCAAGACCACGACGGTGCGGATGCTGGCCGCGCTGATTGCGCCCACGTCCGGCGCGGCCTGGGTCAACGGCCACCGCATCGGCGCGGCAAATGAGGCCGTGCGCGCCAGCATCGGCTTGCTCACCGAATCGCCGGGCCTCTATCCCCGCCTCAATGCTCAGGACAATCTGGGTTTCTACGCCAAACTGCACGGCGTGGCGGATGTGGTCGGGCAGGTGCGCAAATACCTCACGCTGTTGGGCTTATGGGAACGTCGCTCCGAGCCGGTGGGCGGCTTCTCCAAAGGGATGCAGCAGAAGCTCGCCATCGCCCGCGCGCTGCTCCACGAGCCGCCCGTGCTCTTTCTCGATGAGCCGACCTCCGCGCTCGACCCGGAGTCTGCGCGCGTGGTGCGCGATTTCGTCGAAACGCTCAAGGGGCAGGGGCGTACCATCATTATTTGCACCCACAACCTCGATGAGGCTGACCGACTCTGCGACCGGGTCGCGGTCATCAAGCAGCGGTTGATCCGGGTGGATACGCCCGCCGCGCTGCGCCACCAGCTCTACGGCCAATCGGTACGGGTGCGCTTGCAGCAGACCACCCCCGCGCTCCGCGAGGCCGTCGCCGCGTTGCCCTTTGTCAAGACCGTTACCGAGATCGAAGGCGGCTTGCGCGTGGGTCTGGATGACCCGGCAGAGCAGAACCCCGCGCTGGTGCGCGCGCTGGTTGCGGCGGGCGGCGCGGTACAATTCGTGGAGCCGGAGACGCAATCTTTGGAGCAGGTCTATTTCGATTTAATGCGGGAAGCGGAGGCAACAGCATGAACCCCCAACGATTACAGGCCATTGTAAGCAAAGAATGGCTGGATATGCGCAAGAACAAGATGGTGCTGGCGATGATGGCCCTGTTGCCCCTGCTGCTCGTAGGGATGATGCTGGGCACAACGTATTTCATGGAGCGCGCGCCGGAATCGGACTTCGCAGGCGAAAGCAGCGGCATGACCATGCCGCCGGACATCGCCGCGCTGGGCGAGAAAATCGGCATGATCATCATGCTGAACGATCAGTATATGTTCTACCTGTTGCTGATCCCGATGACGTTGCCGGTCTACGTCGCCGCGTATAGCATCATCGGCGAAAAAGAGACGCGCAGCCTGGAGCCGCTGCTGGCGACGCCGGTAAGCACAGCGGAGCTGCTGGTGGGCAAAGCGTTCGCCGCCGTCACCCCGGCGGTGCTGCTGACCTGGCTCAGCTTTGCGCTGACCGCCGCCGGGATGTATCTGATCGCCACCCCGATAGTGTTTACCTACCTGGTGCGCCCGGTGTGGCTGGTGAGCATGGCCTTGCACAGCCCGCTTTTCGCGCTGCTTTCGACCGCGTGCGGCGTCATCGCCTCCTCGCGCATCAACGACCCGCGCGCCGCGCAGCAGGTGACGGCCCTGTTCGTCATCCCGGTCGTGGGTCTCAGCATGGTCGTGTTGATGGGGAAAGTCTTCCTCAGCCTGTCCCTGATGCTGTGGGCGGTGGTGGGATTGGTGCTGCTCAACGCGGGGGTGCTGTGGCTGGCCGTGCGCCTGTTCCAGCGTGAGACCATCCTCACGCGCTGGAAGTGACCGCCGATGTGGGATAAATACACACAGGTGAAGCAAGCGCTCGCTGATATGGGCAGCGTGCTGGTGGCCTACTCCGGTGGGGTGGATAGCACCTTGCTGCTCAAGGCCGCCCACGATGCGCTAGGTGCGCGCGCGGTGGGCGTGCTGGCGCTCTCGGAGCTGGTGACACCGCCGGAAGCGACTGCGGCGCTCGCAGTAGCCGGTGAGGTCATCGGCGCGGACGTGGTGACGGTGGAGGTCGCCCCGCTCTCTGATCCGGCCTTCGTCGCCAATCCGCCGGAGCGCTGCTATGTGTGCAAGCGGCTGATTGTGAGCGCGTTGCTGGCTTACGCCCACGAGCATGGCTTCGCAGTGGTGGCTGATGGCAGCAATGCCGATGATTTGTCCGACTATCGCCCTGGCGCGCGCGCTGCCCGCGAGTTGGGCGTGCGCAGTCCGCTGCAAGAGGTGGGGCTGACCAAAGCCGAGATCCGCGCGCTCTCCCGCGCGTTGGGCCTGCCCACCTGGGATATGCCCTCCGCCGCGTGCCTGGCCTCACGGCTGCCCTACGGCGACCCGGTGACGGCGGCGGCGCTGGCGCAAATCGCCCGGGCCGAAGCCGCGCTGCGCGCCCTGGGCTTCCGCGAGCTGCGCGTGCGCCAGCACCGTGACGTGGCCCGCATCGAGCTGCCGCCCGACGCTTTCCCCGTCGCGCTCGCCCACCGCGAGGCCATCGTCGCCGCGCTCAAGGCCGCCGGCTATGCCTACGTCACCCTGGATTTGCAAGGGTTGCGGTCGGGCAGCATGAATGAGCCGTTGGAACGTAAGTAAATTGAGTTGCTGATTGGAGGCTGCAAATGTGGCGATATTGGCTCAGGCTGGGGTTGGGATGTGTTGTGTTGGCATTGGGCTGGGGGGCAACTGTGGCGGCGCATCCGGCGGCGCAGGCGGGCGGCATCTACTACGTTGCCGTCAATGGCAGCGACGTGTCCGGCAACGGTTCGGCTGCTGCGCCGTGGGCTACCATCACTTACGCGCTCGACCGGGTGCCAGACGGCAGCACGGTTCTGGTGCGTCCCGGCGATTATGTGGGCCGCGTGCGGCTGCGGGGTAACTTCACGCACGGCGTTCTCGTTCGCGCTGAAGTTCCCTATCAGGCGCGGCTGCGCAATACGACGGATAAGGTCATCACTACTTACGACGGTGCGCGCGGCATTACCCTTTCCGGCTTCGATATCGCGCATGGTGGGGCGGGAGCTGTGGCGCTGGTTGTCCATATTGATGGCGGTGGTGTGCAGGGGCGTGTTACCCATATCACGCTTACGGATAACATCTTTCACGACAGTTACAACAATGACATCCTCAAGATCAACAACGGCGCGACCCACATCACGGTACGGGGCAATATGTTCTACAACCAGAGCGGCAGCGATGAGCACATTGATGTTAATAGCGTGGAGGATGTCGTCATCGAGGATAACGTCTTTTTCAACGACTTTGCCGGGAGTGGGCGCGTCAATGGCAACAACACCAGCGCCTTTGTGGTGGTCAAGGATAGCAATGGGACTGATGATTGGGTGCTCGGTAGCAAGCGTGTGACCCTGCGGCGCAATGTGTTTCTCAACTGGGAAGGCTCATCCGGCTATGGGTTCATCCAGATTGGCGAGGATGGCACGGCTAGCTACGAGGCCGACGGGGTATTGATCGAAAACAACTTGCTGTTGGGGAATGCGAGCCATCCTATGCGCGCGCCGTTAGGCGTGATGGGATCGCGCAATGTCACTTTCCGCAACAATACAGTGGTCGGCAATCTGCCCTCCAATGCGTTTGCTATGCGCCTTTATACTTACGGCAGCAATCAGCCCAATGTCAATATCGCGTTCTATAATAACATCTGGGCCGATCCTACCGGCACACTGACCGATTTCTCCGACACGCCTGCCGGGCAGACAACGTCGTGGACGTTGCATAACAACCTTTATTGGAACGGTGGCGCGGTGCTTCCGGTGGGCGGGGACGATTTGGTGAACTACACAAATGACGCGGCGCGGATTCTGGGTAATCCGCAGTTGGGAGGCCAGGCCGGTTTGCTGCTGCCGCGTTGGAATCCGGGGAGCGAGACGTTTGCCGGTGGCGCTACCTCTATCCGCGCTGTTTTCGAGGGGCTGGTATACGCTTATGGCATTCCGGCAGGTGTGGCGGTTTTCGATGTTGCTGATGCGCTTTATGCCCCCAGCGATGATATTTTGGGGCGTTTACGCGCTTCGGGCGGTCTGCCCGATCTGGGCGCGTATGAAAGGCTGGTGCTCCATGAGCGGTTGTACTTGCCGTTGGTGCTGCGCGGACTTACGACTGTTCCTTGATGTTACCGGCAAATCAGTATCGGCAGGTGCGCGTGCCGCAGGACATGATCCACGGTGCTGCCTAGCACCACCTGGAGTAGCGGTGCTTGCCCATAGCTCCCCATGATGATGCCATCGCAGCCCTGTTCCTCTGCCGTTTGGAGAATGGCCGGCCCTGGCGCGCCGGCCTTATCTATGGCCGTGACCGTCGCGCCATATTCCTGCAAATAACACAGCGCGCGCGTGCGCGCCGTGGCGCGGGCGGCGGCGGTTTCGCTCGCTGTTATGAGCGTGACCGGCAATTGCCAAACGGTTGCCAGATGCCCGGTGATGAAGAGTGCTTCGTCGGCTGCCGGGCTGCCGTCGTATGCGAGCAATGGATGTGTTAGTGGGGGGTGCGTATCAGGTGGAATCGCCAGCAGCGGGCGCGTGATGCGTTGCACCAGATTGCGGAACCCCGATCCCAGTCGCGCCAGGGGTTGCGTGGGCGGCGGGTAAGTGAGGCTTACCACTACCACATCGGCCCGGCGCGCGTGCGCGCAAATCCGCTCAATGGGTTCACCCACTTCCAGGGAAAATTCACCGGAGATGCCCGCCTCAGCGCAGCGCTGGGCGAAGCGGGTTTGCATTGCTTGTACTTCGGGTAGCTCATAATGCGCAGTATTGGGCAAGCTGTGCAGCCCGCGCAAAAAGCTCTGCTCGCGTTGCGCGATTTCTAGCGCGTGTTCCAGGGCCATCCAGCCGCTTTCCGTTCCATTCAGGGCTACCAGCACATCCACAAAGTAGCGCTCGGCGGAACGGGTCTTGAGGCGCTCCTGTCGCCACTTGCCCGGCGCAGGGCCGCTTTCCAGTTCTTCAGGTAAGACACTGTGCAGCAGCTTCTTACCCAAGCGTTCTGCCACCCGCCCCGGTTGTGCGCTGAAATGTTCGGCCAGGTCTTCCGCTGCGCTCTCGGCAGCTACTGGAGCGCCGAGTTCGGTCTCCAACTCTGCGCGATGCTCGGAAATCCACAGATATAGGTCGGCTTCGGTGCGATTGGGGAAATGTTTGAGGATGTCTTGCTCGCGGATGAGCTGTACCAATGGCAGGTAGACGTTATCCACCCACGAGGCCACGGCCTCTGGGTAGGGAATTTCGTGCTGTTGTGCCTGTCCCATGTACCAGCGGTGGACCGCGATATGTTCCAGTAAGTTCACATATTGGCCGGGCGCGGAGAGCGCCACGGATATGTCTGGGCAAATTTCATGTAAGCGGGTCTGTGCGAGAAATGCCTGGCGCTCCTGTTGCTGGATGAGGATATCAATGTCTGTGTCCTGCGTTACTGGCAGGGGTGTCTTGATCGCCGTGACGTAGGCATCCATGTAATCTTGCCCATTGATGCGCGCTACGGAGACGCGGTGGTTGCCATCCTTCACAAAGTAGACTTCACCGATCTTGTACAGGTCTACTGGCGGTAATACCACGCCGTCGGCATGGGCCGCGTGGATGTTCTCCCACCGGTATTGCGTCTGGCGTTGTGTGGGCAAAAAAGCGCGGTCGAAATCGCGGTAGCGCCCCACGCTGCCGATGATTTTATCCACCGGCACCGATTGTAACCCCAGGTAGTGTTGGCCCTCAAAGACCAGATGCTTGCGCACTTCATCGAACGGGAGCAGCTGGTTGTTTTTACCCGTAATCCAGTGAATCAGAGCATTCCAAAAGGCTTTGACGCGGACCTGTTCGTATTCTTCGTGGGCCGCAACGTTGTGCATCGGCATGATAGCTACCCCTGCTGGTTGGTAGTTTCGCCGTCCGATTGGGTGAGCCGGGTGTATGCTTCTTTGCTGATGAATTCCCCGCCTTCGATCTCGCGGTCGGTGATGTGATAAGCCTCATCAAAGTGTAGCGTGAAGTAGAATAGTTTGAAGCACTTCCCATCCATGACTTCTTTGCGCCATATATATCCATCGCCGTCGAAGTCGCGCTGCAAGTCATGGCGCTTGTCAGCGCGTATCGTGAGAGGGGTACCGCATTTGCCGCACTTCACATAGGCATAGATACCGTCCGGGTCAGCGGGCTTGTGTGAGCCTTGAAATAGTGAGCGGAGTTTATTCAGTACCATCAGGATGCTCCTTTTGCGCCTCATCCGCGCGGGCTTTTTCCAGCCCCTTGATGAATGCCGGTTCGTTCGGTACCCAGCGTAGGGCTTCTTCAATGTGCTGGATGCCTTCGGTGCGCTGGTTCTGTGCCAGGAGGACGAGACCCAGTTGATAATGCGCCCATCCGAAGGCCGGTTCTCCTTCACGTGGGTCAATCACCCGACGGAGCAGGGTCTCGGCGGCGGGCCAATCGCCCGTCGCCATCGTCGCCAGCGCCTCGCGCAGCAGCGCCTCGGTGTGTGCAAAGCGATCCGCTGCCGGAGGTTGATCGTAGAACGTGTGAATATCGAAAAAGAAGAAGGCTTCAGTTTCGCAATCGGTGCAACGGGCGCGCAGCCGGTCAATGGGCAGCTCATTCATCATGAGCAGTTGTTGCCCCATGAATTGGTACTGCCCGCCACAAGTGCAGCGTTGCGTCATAACATGGGCCAGCTCGAAAGTTAGACTGTTTGCCGGGATAATGTCCATGGGTTGCCTCCTGGCGGTCATTATAAGCTTTCTTGCTGTTGGGTCAATGTATTTATTGCCCGCTAGTCGGGATTTGTGGGCTGATTAAAACACACAGAAGGGGTTGTCGCGGGTGGTGTGTGCCCGCTACAACCCCTGATTGTGTTGTTGATGAAACTTCGTGGTTTAGAGCACCTTCGTGCCGCATTCTGGACAGAACTTCGCCCCTTTGGTCTCGACGCCACAGCTGGGGCAGGTCGTTGCCGCGGGCGCGCGCTCGATGCGCGTGCCGCACTCCGGGCAGAACTTCGCGCCGCGCCCTTCCGCACCACATGCGGGGCACTTATCCGCCGTTGGCTGTGTCATCAGGGCACCGCATTCCGGGCAGAACTTGGTGCCGGCGGGTGCGGTATGCCCTTTCGGGCATTGTGCTAGCTGCGCTTGGATTTGTGTCTGCGCCTGGCGCACGGCATCACCGGCCTGCCGGAATGCATCCCCTAGCCCGAAGGCGTTAGCGAGACCCTTCAAGGCTGCTCCGGTCTGCGCGCCACGTGCCTCGGCGATCTCCTCCTGGCGCGGGCTATCGTCTTTGCAATAGCCGCTCTGTGTATCAAAATCTGAGAGGCAGAGGATGCGCTCGCAGGTAGGGCACTCGCGGAAATGCTCCTGCACTTGCTGCCAGGCAGATTCCAACTGCTGGGGCGTCATCTTGTAGCTGTAACGCGGATCCTCACGCGAGAGATTACTGGCTGCAACGCCTCCCACCACGGGCACTTTGCGCAACAATCCACCGAGGGCTTGCCGCCCAATATCCTGTGCTACAGCATTGCCGATGTCCGGTTGGCTGCGGAATTCCCGATTGCAGGCATCGCAGTAGAAAACGCCATACGGGCCAACACCATCATTGCGAATATCGTACCGAGGCATGTGCGAAAACGTAGCCATACAAAATACTCCTGATTCAATTGATTTTGGGATCAATGTCATTAAATTTAGTACATAGACCTGGCAGGTTTGAGGAGCTTAGCACTACCACTCCCCCTTATTCACCTGGGAAATATGGTCAAACACAATTTGAGCGAAACCTGCCAGGTCTTAACTTAATGACTTGATTTTGGAATTACCGGACACAGAGGAGTGGTCAGCGCAACGACTCCGGCCCACAATGACAAGGGCTGAGTCGTTACCAGACTTCTATAGTCTATGCCAATTTTTGCCATTGTCAAGAAAATCGTGACTGCTCATGGTTGGAACGGCAACGGGATGCGCCCATCGGGGAGCGGGCCTCCTGGCCCGGTGACGGGCGGGCGTTCCCACGTTCCCGGCAGGTATAGCCCCACATATAGCGTAAACTCCGTCCCTGACTCCGGCGTGCGCAATATATGCACATCCACAATGCGCTCGCCAGGCTGCCATGCCCAGGTGGGATAGCGGCCCTGGCGAGGGCGGAGGTCGCTTTGGGCTATCTGTTCGCCTTTTTCATTACTGAGGTGGATGAAGACGCTGTAATCTTCCGCTACCGGCGCGTGCGCTTCCCAGACCAGCGTCACGGTTAGCGGCTCGCCGGTGCGCAGAGGCGTCACTGCGTAGCCGGTCAGGCGGATGCTCTCGCCCAGGCGGTAGTCCAGCGGGTGCGTTGGTGGTAGGGGTTCGGGTTGATCGGATACGATGCGGAGCGGTGCAACTACTGGCAGTCCCACGCCTACGCCCTGCGGGGTGGTGGGGGGGAGGCGTTCTCCGGTAGCCGCGTCGTACAGGCCGATGAGCACATCGTATACCGCCGGGGTGGGCGTCCACGGTTCGATTTGCAAGCGGTAGCGGTCGCAGAAAGCCTGGCCCACCGGCCAGAGCGAACTGGGGAAGCGTCCCAGCCCTGGATAGGTGAGCCGTTCGCCTACGCGGTTCGCCTCCGCATCCACCACCTGTACGAAGACGGTGTAATCGCGTTCCACCGGCGCGAGCGCCTCCCAGCAGGCGCAGATGATGATCCATTCGCCCGGCGCGGCAGAGGCCTGCTCCAGCGTTACCCCGCGCAGCTGGATGCGGCCATCGAACACCAGCGCCGGGGCGAGTGTGTCCGGTGCGCGGAGGCGCGGTGGTGCAAAGGCCGGGCGGATGACGCTGACCGGCGCGAGCCAGGCCAGCACGGCCAGCCCGCCGAGTAGCCCGCGCGCCAGCCACTGCCCCGCGCGCGGCAGCCCCATCCATCCGGCCACGAGCAATAGCGCGCCCGCGCCCAACGCCGGGAAGAGCAGCCGCCCGTGCGGTGCCTCGACCATGCGCATCCACTGCACTAGCGCCGCGCCGATGCCGCCGCACCACAGCAGGGCCAGTAGCAGGCTGGGCCAGTGCTGCGGCCAGCGGCGGGTTGCCAGACGCCACCCCCAACCCGCCAGGGCTGTGAGCGGTAAGAGTCCCAGAATCGCATACACCCAGGGTGCGAATTGCACATGCCCCCAGCCGAACGCCGCCCAGAATGAGCGGTAGAGCAGGGGCAGCTCGCTGATGAGCGTGGTGAGCGAGGCCGGCTCCGGGCGGCCCCAGAGCGTATCGGTGTGCTGCCGTAGCGCGAGCGGATCCTGGTAGAGCAGGCCATTGCGAGCGTACCACCAGCCGCCGACGAGTAGTGCCAGCAGCAGGAAGATCAGCGTGGGGCGCAGGTGTGCCAGCGGGCGGCGCATCCGCGCGTAGCCGTCCCAAAGCAGGGCGGCGGTGATGAGCGGGAGCAGGGCGATGGCGCTCACTTTGGTCAGCGCGGCCAGCCCCACCAGCGCGCCGGTCAGCGCGGCGCGTTTGGGGGTGACGCCGTGCCGCAGCGCGTGGGCCGTGCTCCACAGCGCGGAGGTTGCCAGCGCAGCGGCGGCGGCATCGTTACTCACTACGCCGCTGAGGAAGACGAACTGCGGCACACAGGCGACCAGCGCCGCAGCCCAGTGCGCCGCGTGGGGCGCATCGAATGTCTCACGCGCCAGCCCCCAGGTGGCTACCATCATCAACAGCCCAAAGAGCAGCGAGGTGAGGCGGGCCACGCGCACAGCCAGGACTGCGCCGCGCCAGGGGAAATCCTCGCGCGCGGTGTGGACGAGCATATTTTTGTTGTCGGGCCAGTTGCCTGGGGACTGGTAGCCGAAGCCGGGGTTGTGCCAGAAGAGCTCGGCCAGATCGCTATCATCAAAGGGGTTGCTGAGCAACGCGGCGGCGGCATAGTAGAGCGGCGGCTGGGCGACTTGTTGTTGTGCGCCGCTCTCGTCGCTATCCAGCGCGGGCAGGCCCTTGCCCGCAGCGAGCCAGCGGACGTAGGCGTAGTGCCAGACCTCGTCGGGTGCCTCGAAGAGCGGCGTGGCGAGGGAGTAGAGGAGCGTGAGAAAGGTGAAGGCGATGAGCAGCACTAGCAGTGGCGATGCTGAACTCAAGCGTGAGCCGCGAGCTGGGGATGCGGGCTGTTGTTCTCGGTTCATAATCAATGTTTAAGGAATTACGTTTGAAGCAGCGCGTAATGTGGTTAGCACGCGCTCGATATCCTGAATGCACGTTGTTTCTACATTCCCGCTACCTAGCCAGAAATCCACCCCAAGAGGCAAATACAGTTCTCCTGTTTCGGGTTCATAAGCAGTGTAATAGGTTCCTATGATGTAGTCGTTGCTCACGTCAAGCAATGTCATAATATGAAAATTCAAGTCCCCTAATTGCACCTGGGTTTCTATCTTTTCCATTTCATAAAATCCGCCGCTCCATCCGCCGCGTCTGAATCCAATCCGGCAGTTCGCCAAAGAGCGATGTTGTAAAGCTGGTAAAGTGATTTCCGGAGATGGTAATGTCCAGGGCTTATCTTCCCAAAATGTGTTATCGTAAACCAGTGAAAAGTAATAGTCGTTGTATTTCGTGAAATTACTCGCAATCACTGTGGGCGTAATCGTTGGAACAGGTGTGCTTAAAGGCGTTGGTGTAGGTATAATGGGTGTGACCGGTGTATTCGGGGGTATTGGGGTTGGTGCAGTGGTTAGGAGGGTGCATGATAGTGATAGCACACACAATACAATCAGCGTGAAATTACGCATTCGATGTAATAGTAGATGAGCCATGATACCTCCTCGGAAAATAGCGAATAGCGAATGGCGAATCAAAACTAGCGTAGCGCGAAGCGTCTGCTTCGCGGAGCTGCGAATGGGGTATCTATGCGCTGACAGTTCGCGTTACATTTTCATTCAACCGCTGATGAACTACCGGTTAATGATGAATTCCCTTGAAAATAGCGAATGGCGCATCTCAAATACTTACCCAATCGCGGATCTGGCGATCCGCTCTGAGCACTCTGGCTCTGCGGGGAACGTCGTTCCCCGCATTCTCATTATTTTTTGGGAGCCGTAAGCTCGCGGAAACTCCTTAATTTGGCACAAAGTTGTTGTCGTGGATAAATATGATGAGCGCGTCGTGGGGCGCGGAAACGCCGTCGCGCAGCGCGGGCAGGCGTGTGCCATCTATGGGATGGTACAGCCCAACCGCCACGCTATCGCCCGGCGCGAGCGGTATGGAGAGGGTGTGGACATCCAGGATGCGGTCGCCGGGCAGCCAGAAGGCGGTGGGGAAGGCGCCGTTAGCGGGCGGGCCGTCGCCGGTGGCTTTGAGCACGCTGTCGCTGTCTAGCAGGTGGACAAAGATCGTGTAATCGGCGTGCAGGGCGCGGTCTGCCTCCCAGCAGAGCGTGACGGTTGCGCCGTCGGCGCGCGACGCGATAGCGGCGTGGGTCAGGCGCACCGCATCGCCCAGGCGGAGCTCCCCAGGGAGCGCGGCGGCGGACGGGCAGGTGGGCCGCTCGCCCGGCACGCGCAGCCGGGTCACGATGAGATGCTCCCCGGCGGGCGTTCCCTCGCGGCTGATGGGCAGCCGTTCCCCGCTCGCCTCGCGGTAGAGCGCCAGATGCAAATCCCATGCCTGCGTGTAGAACTCCGCCGCCGGTAAATCGAACCGGTAGCGATCCACAATCACCCGCCCCGGCAGCCACGCGCCGGTGGGATAGTTGCCCCGTCCGGGCCAGCTGTCGTAAGTCCAGCGCTGCGTCGTATCCCCCGGAATTGGCGAGACCAGTTGTAGCGCGAGGATGTAGTCCTCATCTAGCCCTGTCGCAGCCTCCCAGTAGAGCGTGAGGTCGAGCTGTTGCCCGGCTTTATCCAGGGCGATGTCGTAGCCGTGCAGGTGGATGGTGTCTGCGAAGGTTGCCTCAAGCAGGTATGTGGGGTGGGCGGCGGCGGTGCGGCGCGGCGGTGCGAAAAATCCCGGCAGGATGACGGCCCCGGTCCACAGGGCCATGAGTAGCAGCGCGGCGACGCCTATTTGCGCGCTGCGGCGGGGCGGGCCGAGTTGCGTCAATCCTGCCGCCATCACCAGCGCGACGGCGGGCAGTGCGGGGAAGAGCAGGCGACCGCCGGGGGCGGGCGTCATCATGTTCCAGCGCAGCCAGCTGGCAGTGATGAGCAGAAACCAGCCGAGCAAAGCCAGCAGCGGTAGCCGCGATTTCCAAATCGCGTTACGTTTGAAACCGAAACCCCACAGCAACCCGAATCCGCTGCCTGCTGCTATGAGCGTATAGAAAATGTAGAAATATGCCGGGTAGAAGGTGCAGGGGAGCTGGCCCCAGAACGAGCGGAACATCAGCCCGGCCTCCTGGAATCCCTGGAGCGGCGTGCTCCAGCCGCGCACGCCGACAACGGCGAGCATGGGCGTGAGCGCGGTGATGTCGCCGTAGAGCTGCCAGTTCCGCCAGAACCACGCGCTGCCGAGCGTGAGCGCGGTCAGCGGGATGAGTAGCGCGTGGAGGGTCAATCGGAAGCGGGGCGCATCGCGGCGCAGCCAGAGGGTCACGAAGAGCGCGGCGCAGGGGGCCAGCGTGAGCCAGCCGCTGAGTTTGCTGAGACCCGCCGCGCCGCACAGCGCGCCTAAGAGCAGCGCGTGGGGTAGGGGCAGGCGGCGCTCGTGCCAGAGGCGCGCGGTCAACCACAGCACGAGCGTTGCCAGGGGTGTGACGAGATTATCGTTGTTGACGCCGCTGGCGACCAGCAGGAATTGCGGGTTGAAGGCCACAATCGCCGCGCCGAGTACCGGGATGGCGGGGCGGTCGGGAAAGAGGCGGCGACCCAGCATGAAGGCCCCCGTCACCGTGAACAGCTGCAAGAGCGTCGAGAGCAACCGCAGCAGGTGAAGCGTGAGCAGTGGCCCGCGCCAGGGGAAAGCTTCCGCGTGCGGATTGTGGCGCAGCACGGCGCGGTTATCGTAGAGGTGGGGCGCTTCAGTCCCGCAGGCCACGCGGGGGTTAAGTTGCGTGTAGGCGGCGATATCGCCCGTCGGTGCTCCGGTCAACCGCACCAGCCCCGCCGCCAGCAAATAGTAGAGCGGTGGTTGCGAGGCCTCCTGGCGGATGTGGTACGCTTCCGTGTCCGCCGCGCCGTGGACGGGCAGTTGCCCGGTATTGACGATGTAGCGGATCACCTCGAAGTGCTCCGGCTCATCGAGATTCTCGAAGGGCGGCAGGATGACGCCGTAAGCCAGTGCCAGGCCGAGATAGGCCAGCAGGATGATCAGCAGACTGCGATAAGGGTTTTTGCTCATGATGGAGCTATTGTAACGGCTTTTAAGGTTTCCACAAGGCACGCTTGCCTCTTTCAAAAATGGAAAACACAGTTCAGGCGAGGCAATCCCCGTCAGGCCCAACATGGGCAGATCTGTTGGCTAGGTAAAGGGCGTGGTTTTGAGAATTCCCTGCTTATGGTACAATGCAATTGGTTTTTGAGGAACACTTGGCGATATGTTGATAGTTGAAAAAACTTGAGGTGGTATAACTTTGAATGAAATAATATTGGAAATAAGCATTGTTTTATTACTAATTTTGATTAATGGTGTTTTTTCCATGTCAGAGATGGCTGTTGTGACAGCTCGAAAAAATCGTTTACAGCAGTCTGCTGACTCCGGTGACGCCAAGTCTCGTAGCGCTCTAAATCTCGCCCAAAACCCCAATCAATTTCTGGCTGCTGTTCAAGTCGGCATAACGCTGGTTGGTATCCTGGCCGGTACCTTTGGTGGCGCAACCATTGCCGAGAAGTTGCAAGCGTATCTAAATACTTTACCCTTGTTTGCTCCCTATAGTGAATTGCTCAGTGTTGGGTTTGTGGTGCTTATCATCACCTATCTTTCCCTCATCATTGGTGAACTGGTTCCCAAACGTCTGGCTTTGAATAACCCGGAGCGGGTTGCCTCTATCGTGGCCGCGCCGATGCAGCTTTTAGCCAAGATTGTTTCACCGGTAGTGCGGTTGTTGGAAATTTCTACCGATGTTGTGATTCGCGTCTTGCGTATCAAACCGTCTCTTGAACCGGAAATTACTTTGGAAGAAATCAAGATGCTGATTGAACAAGGCGCGCTAAGCGGAATTGTTGAAGAAACTGAGCAAGATATGATCGAAAATGTCTTGCGCCTGGATGAGCGGCCTGTAGGGGCCTGGATGACTCCGCGCACAAAAATTGTCTGGCTGGACATCGAGGAGCCTTTTGAAACAATACGACACAAAGTTACAGAGCATCGTTTCTCTCGTTTTCCTGTAGCTAAAGATAACCTGGATAATGTCATCGGCGTGGTTCGAGCCAAGGATTGGTTAGCGTGCAATCTGAAACAGCAATCATTGGATTTGGAAAAGGGCGTACATCCCCCTTTGTTTATTCCTGAAAGTATGTCAGCACTGGATGCTTTGGAATTGTTCCGCAGGCATAAAACCCATACGGCTTTGGTTACGGATGAATATGGCAGTATTGTGGGAATGATTACCCATAACGATATATTGGATGATATCGTGGGGAATATCCCTTTTTTGGGGGAGCCGACAGAACCGCACGCTGTGCAGCGCGAAGATGGTTCCTGGTTGGTGGATGGTTTATTGGATATAGAAACACTCAAGGAAGTTCTTGACGTGAAGCAATTGCCTGATGAAGAGGAGCGTGTTTATCATACGCTTGGCGGGTTGATTATGAGTCAGATGCATGGTATTCCTACCGCAGGACAGTATTTCGAATGGCAAAATTTACGGTTTGAAGTTGTAGACATGGATGGGCGGCGCGTGGATAAAGTGCTCATTACTCTTTTGTAGTTACTGGCTCGCGCGTCTGGCTTCCGTTTAGGCGATCTGTGGGGGTTGGCGTAGCGCGTTAAATATTGCCTGATAGAGAAAACGCCCCCAGAGATGGGGGCGTTGAGCAAAAATAAGTTACGCTGTTACAGAAAAGAAAATTATGAACAAGTTGCGCTGGTTATTTATAGTGCTCTTAGGTACCTTGCTGGTTCTGGGCTGGTTTGTCTTCTACCGGCTGCCCCTGCTCTCTGCATCTGTGACCGAGCAGGGTGTTGTTCACCGCGTCACTGCTGACGATGGCGCACGGATAGAGTACGAAACCAAGCTGCGGGTGCCGCTCGAACATCTTGATGAAGCCTGGGCGTGGTTACAGGTGCGCTACGCGGATTGTTCGTGGCTGAACCAAGAAGGCTACGTTTTTCAGGCGGAGTTCGGCGATGAAGATTTCACCGATACATACTTCGATACCCCTGACTTGCGAATGTTGGCCGATGAAGGCGGCGTCCGTCACCGGCGGCGCGTCATACATTCTGGCCCGGCCACTAACAAAGATGGACGGCAACTTCTCCAAATAAAACTAGATCACGGCGATGTGACTGGGGTTGCCCGCGCCGAGATCAAATTCGAGGTGCCCGCCAGGGGCGCGGGCCGGTCACTCGATGATGCGCATCCGTTGTTGAGCCTGGTGGAAAAGAGCCAGCACGACGAATTTTATGCGGTCTTTCGCGCGCTGAATATTGATCCTTATGGTATGCGCCCGATCCTGACATTGGAGCAAAACCGGCGGCGGATTTATCTGAATGACCAGGTGGGTGCTTTTGCCACGTTGACGCTCGATCTATGTTCGACAAGCAGTTGGGGTGTAAATCTGAGGTGGGCCGAAGCCGAGCTGGAACTCAATGAAATTCGGTACACCGAAGCTAATGAAGCAGAGCGGCAGCGGATGGCGCGTGTCATCGAGAAAATCCAGGCTGATTTACAGCTGGCTTTTCCCACCATCGTGCAGGATCAAACCCCTAAGTACAATACAGCGTTCGCGGCGATTGCGGCAGCCACTTGGCTACCCGTGCGCCAGTTGATCCAGTGGCGGTTGAGCGCAGCTGATTTTATCGCCATCGGGCTGATTTTGCTTGTGACGGTGTGCAGCGCTATCTGGCACGTTGGTCGCCGCTGGTAAACATTAACAACGGTGGCTTACCAGTGCTTGCATGAAAATGTAGCGTAAGCCTCCGGCTTGCGTCCCGCACAAGCCAGAGGCTTGTGGTACACTTATGTTCAAGCAAGTTAAATTTTAAGATTCGCCATTCGCCATTTTCAAGGGAGTTTTTATTATGCTAGATTTTGGTACGCCATCCTCAGTATCTATCGCTAACCTGGTGCTGAACTTTGCCATCGCGTTGGTGCTATCGCTGAATGTCTCCTGGTATTACGAACACTACGGACAATCGCTTTCCAATCGGCGCAGGTTTGCCCGGTTGCTACCCGTGCTCACGTTGACCACAGCCCTGGTCATCACTATCGTCAAGTCGTCGCTGGCGCTCTCGCTGGGCCTGGTGGGCGCGCTCTCTATCGTCCGTTTCCGCACTGCGGTCAAAGAGCCAGAGGAGCTCATGTTCCTTTTCATTGCCATCACCATCGGGCTGGGCGTGGGGGCGGATCAGCGCTGGCCGACGGTGATTGGTGTGGTGATTGTGTTGGGCTATATGGCCGTGCGCCTGTTGCTGGCGCGCACCCCGCAGACGAGCAATCTGTACCTGAATCTCACGCTCGATGATGGCGCGGAGCAGGAATCGCTCTTCCAGCAGGTCAACACCCGGCTTTTGGAACACATCCCCACGCTGGACTTCCGCCGTCTCGATACCCGCGATGGTCTGTTGCAGCTTACCTACTTCATTTCCTGCGGCGATCCGCAAGCGCTCAACGATCTGATGGATGATCTCAAGAAAAATCTCCCCGTCCGCGAGATCAGCTTCATCCAGCAAGAATCGCTCTTGGGGGGCTGATTGAGAATTTTACCTCCCCGAAAAACTTCCCCCGCTCGCTTTTCCCCTTTGCGCCCTGGCGCGATGTCGGCATTGCTGAGCTTCGCGCTGGTCGCCGCGTTCCTGCTGGGCTTTCTCGCGCACGCGCAGGGCTGGCACGAGGCCGTGCTGCGCGTAGGCCGCGCGCCCGCCGCGAGCTTCGCCGCCTGGCGCGCGCGCGCGACGTTGCCGCTGGTGGTAATGGATATGCGCTTCGCGGATGTCCAGCGGCTCGCCGCGTTGCGCGAGCGCGCGTTACAACTGGGCGTCCATGTCCCCTTCGCGGATGAGATTGTGGAGGCGACGGTTGTCGTTGGCGATGGCTGGCGTGGCAACGTGGACGTGCGCTTGCAGGGTGGTCCATCCGTGCCACTAGCGGGTGAGACGTTTCCCCTGGAATTACGTCCGGCGGATGCTGCCGCCTGGCTGCGTCTGATGCCCGTTGAAGCCATTGGGCCGGAAGCGGCCTGGCAGCAATGGGCGTACCTTGAAGCTCTGCGCCGCGAGGGGTTCGTCGCGGCGAGCCAATCGCCCGTGCGCGTGCAGCTAAACGGGCGCGATTTGGGCCTTTATCTCTTGGAAACGCCAGCCTCGGCGGAGCTGTTGTTGGCCTTTGATCCGCAACCGGCATGGGCAGCGCTTGCCGCCGGTGAGCCGCTCTCCGAGGGCGGCTTTCGTCACGCGGATGTGACCCTCATCGCGGGCGCGGCTGCTCCCGCTGCGCCGGAAGAAGCCCTCGCGCGGTTGCGCGCCGCGCAGACTGGCGCAACGCCGCTCGCCGAGCTCTGCGACGCCGACGCGCTGGGCCGTTTCCTCGCGCTCACGGCGCTCTGGCTGGGCGAGCCGGCTCCCGATTGGCGCACGTTGCGCTGGGCCTACGATCCTACGACGCAGCAGCTCGCCCCGGTGGGCGCGGGCCGTCCCTGGGCTGAAGTCGCGCCGTTGCCGGAAGCCTTCCTCGACGATCCCGCTGTGCAGGCCGCATACACCCGCGCCCTCGTGGAGCTTTCCACTCCCGCCTATCTGGAACAGGTACGCGGTGCGTGGGGCACGAGCCTTGAAGCGCAATGGCTCGTGCTCGGCGCAGACCCGACGGCCACGCCCTGCACGCTGCTCGAAGCGCAGCAGCGCGTGATGCGCGCGCGGCTGGCCCCGCAGCGCGCCGTCGCTGCCGCGCTGGAGCGCGATGGCGCGGATTTTGTGTTGCGCCTCACCAATCTCCAGCCATTCCCCGTGCAGATTGCGGGCCTGGATGCGGGCGGCGCGGGCGTTCGCGCGCTCGATCCGGCCTGGGTGCTGCCGGAGGATCGTGCGCTGCTGGTGGAATCTGGCGACGCGCTGGTGCTGCGGGCGGCGCGCGGCGCGCTGCCGCAACCGGTGCGCGTGCGCTTGCCCTGGAATCTTACCACAGCGGGTGGCGATGCGCTGACGCTCGTGGCGCGGCTATGGGATGCGCTCGCGCCGGAGCTGCAAATCCCTGTGACGGATGTTGAGGTCGTCCCGTGAACGCTCGCTACGAGTTCAAAATCCCCTGCGATCCCACGCTGCTGCCGGAAATCGCAGCCTGGGTGCGGCTGCACCCGGCGCACTGGCGGGTAAGCTATCCGCCTCGGCAGGTGAACAACGTCTACTTCGATTCGCCCGACCTGCACGACTTCAACGCCAACCTGAGCGGGGTGGGGCGGCGGGAGAAGCTACGGCTGCGCTGGTACGGCCCGGACGTGACGCGCATCGCTGCTGCGCAACTGGAACGCAAGTGCAAGGAGGGCTTGGCGGGCTGGAAGGAGATGGCCTTCTTCGTCGGGACGCTCGATCTGCCCGGCGCAGCCTGGCCCGCGTTGCTGGCAACACTGCGCGCCGGCCTCGCTGCGCCCGCCCGCCTCTGGCTTGATGCCCGCGCCGGGCCGGTGCTCATCAACAGCTACCAACGCGCCTACTACGAGACCCCCGACGGCGCGCTGCGGCTGACGCTCGATACGCAGCTCCGCGCTTACGAGCAGCGTGCATCGCTTGCGCCGAATCTCACGCGCCGTGCCTTGCAGCCGGAGCTGATGGTGGTGGAGCTCAAAGGGCCGGTGGATGATAGTTCTACGCAGCGGATCGCGCAGGTGTTACAGGCGTTTCCGCTGCGGGTGGGGCGGTTTTCTAAATACCTGCATGGGCTGCTCGGGACGCCCGATTTCGAGGATGTGGTTGTGGGTGATGCCTGACGATTCATCGTCAGGCTACTACATGCAAGCCTGCTCATGGAAATTAAGAAAATGAACCGGAAATAAAACTATTTGCAATAATCACTCTTTAAAAATTTACAAATTGAGAATTTTACCCCACCCCCTTGCCCCCTCCCCGCGCTGCACAGCGGCGTGGGGAGGGGGAGAAAACAATGGGTTTTTTGGGCGGCGGCAAAGCCACCGCCCAAAAAACCCACAAAAAAATCCCCCTTTCCCCCACAAGCGGGGGAAAGGG
>CAZDDI010000016.1:0-69563 GCA_964504195.1 uncultured Anaerolineales bacterium | reverse complement strand
CCACCGGGCTTCTCCGGTGCCTGAGCCTGTCGAAGGCCTCTGCGCTCGTCACAGTAGTCCCGCAAAATTAACCCTGTAGGATGCTCAAAACACGCCTGTTGACGACTTTGACAGGGCGACTTTTGCGCTATTGCCTATTTTCTGCTCCAATGTCATCGAGTTTAGGGTATGGACCTGGCAGGTTTCAAAGCCTTAAGTCTACAAAATGTCGTTATTCACCGATGAAATACCACCTACCCCAATTGTGACAAAACCTGCCAGGTCTTAACTTAATGACATTGTTTTCTGCTCTAATTGGTCTCTGACCGTACCTGTGGTTTAGGTTGTGAGATACTCGTGCAGGGCGTGGGCCACGGGCCAGACGGCGCTCTCTGTGTTGCCGATGACGGTAAGCACCACATCCTGCGCCGGGTAGACGCGGGAAAGCAGGCTCACGCCGGGGTCTTCGCCCATCACGCAGTAGGTGGTCAGCTTGCCTGCGGTGTGGCCCAGCCAGATACCGTAGCCATAGCCGGTATTTTCATCCTCTACCACTTGGAGCGAGAGCATTTGCGCCGTCATTTCCGGGGAGAGCAGGCGATGCTCGCGCAGCGCATCCCAGAAACGCGCCATGTCGGGCGCGGTGGTGAACATCCCGCCATCGGGTTGCGCAATGTACGGCACGGCGAAGATGTTGGTGTGCCAGCTGCCGTCCTCTTCCTCGATGTACCCGTAGGCGGTGCGCTCCGGCAGCGCGTGCATCGGGAAACAACCGCTATCCGTCATCCCCGCAGGCCGGAGCACCTGCTCCATGATGGTATCGCGGAAACTTGCCCCCGTTACCGCTTCGATAATCAACCCCAGCAGAACATAGCCCCCGTTGTTGTAGGAGAACCGTTCGCCCGGCGCGAACTTCATCGGCTGGTGTTGGAAGAGCGGGAGCAGGTCGCGCGGGCCGTGTAGCGTGTAGACCGGGCAGGTCTCCCATAGCGCTGCAAAATCGTCCATGAACTCTTCATCGAAGTAGTCCGGCGCGCCGGACGTATGGGTGAGCAGATGATGCACAGTGATGCCGGGATCGAACTGCGGGAAATCCGCCGCGACCAGGTCTACCAGGCGCGCATCGAAGCTGAGGCGGCCCTGCTGCACCAGCTGGCAAATCGCCACAGCAGTGAAGATTTTGCTGCCGGAGGCCATCCCGAAGCGGGTGTGCAGCGTGTTGGGGATGCGCTCGGCGCGGTTGGCGTAGCCGAAGCCTTGCCCGAAAACGAGCGTCTCGCCCTGGCGCACCATGGCTACGCCGGTGAAGGGCGGATCGCTTGCAGTGATAATATCAGCAATGGTTTGGGAATCAATGGACATGATGGAATCTCCTTGTAGATAATTTGGTTATGACTTGCATAAGTAGCGTAGCTTTGGCCTGTTGAAGGGTACGCGCTCACGGTACCCACATTTCCAGCCTCACCGCGTCCGTGCCATCGCTGGTTAGCAGGCGCGTAGCGTCCGGGCTGTAGAGGCCGATCCACAGGTGATAATCCCCTGCCGGTAATCCGGTGAAGGGGTGCTGGTCGCTGACAATTTCGCCGGGACGCCAGGTATGCGTAGGACGAGTGCCTTGCGTGGGCCAGGCGTCGTGCTGAGCGAGCAACGGGCCACCGTCCGCAGCCGTGATGTGGACAAAAGCCGAGCGCGGAATGTCGTCGGTAACGCCCGCCTGCCAGATCAGGGTGAGGGTGAACGGTACGCCTGCTTGCGGCGTCGGCGGCGCGAGCTGATAACCCAGCAGGGCAGCGAAGTTGTCACCGAAACTCACGGTTAAGGGAAGCAGGTCTTCTGGGGCAGCATACTCACGACGAGCGTAAAGTTCCAAGTGCGGCCCTTCCCACCCAGCTAGCGGTGCATCGCCCGCGTGAAGCGCGATGTGCAGCGGCTCAGCCGCAGCTTCGGCGCGGCAATCCACCGGCACGCTGAAGGCTGTGGCGAACCGGTCACCGGCCTGCCACGCGGGGGGCAAGGAGACGCGGGCCTGCTGACCGGCAAACGCTGTGAACAACGTAAGCGCAGCGCGCGGCACGCGGGCTTCCCAGTACAGTCGTCCCTGCACCCAACCACAAGGCGTGACCGTGGCGCTTTCCAGACTTACGCCGAGCAGCTGTAGCGGTACGTTATCTACCGCCGCAACGGGATACGCTGAGAGTGGCAAATCAGGTAGCGTGAGACTGCGCGTAAGAACAAGGGAATGCAGCCGGGTCACGGCCTGTGCGCCATCAAACGTATAAACCGTGAGGGTCGGCGTGTAGATACCTGGCGCGGCCCACGGGTCAACCGTCAGACTTAGCGGGCCAAAGACGAGTTCGCCCGCGCGCCACCGCTCTGGGCGATAATCGCCGCCACCAAGCGGCCCTTCGCCCCAGCCCCAGCTAACGCCTTGCGCGTCCAACAGCTCCACTTTGGATTGGTAAACGCGGCCCGTATGGGCAGTGGGTGTGGCAGTCGTCCACCACATCCGCAAGGGCAGTGGCGCTCCTGCGGAATGCGGCGCGGGAGGCAGCCAGTAACCCTCAAGCGTGATAGCAGGGAGCACTTCGATCTCTGGGCAGGCCGTGGTGGGCGGATCGGATGGGAACGCTGGGGGGCCAGCGAGCTGATAGTGATATAAGACCAGGTTGTGGAAATCCGGTGTGGGTTGCGCCGTGCCGATTTCATCGAGCAAGGCCAGCACAATGCCGGTGGGGTCGGTCACATCCGCAAGCCACTGCACCACCCACACGCCCTCCGCTTCCGCCAGCTGCGCGTTGAGTGCCGCCGCCGTGACGCGATAATCCAGCACATGGTTGACATCAAGTAGCGAATCTTCCGGCAACGGCAACAACCCTTCCGCGCCGCCATAGTAAAGCCAGGCGGGGAAGACCGAGCCGGTTTCGATGATGACGCCATCGCCGGGCGCGCGACGGGCCTGCACATACTGCGCCACGCCGCGCCAATCGTCGTGGGCGAAGGCCGGATCGCCCAACAAATGCGCATCGGCAGCAAGGAAAACAGCCACCACGAGCAGCGTCCCGGCGGTCAGGATGCCGGTCGCCCACCGCCGCCGCGCCATGCCCCAGGCCACCGTCAGCGCGAGCAGCGGCGCGGGCGCGAACAGCACCGCGTGGCGCGTGCCCCATTTGGGCATGGATTGGAACAGGTAGGCCATCGCCACAAGCGGCAGCGCATAGCACAGGGGGTAGAGTCCGGCGCGGGGTTGGCGGCGCGTGGTGAGCAGGCTCAGCGCAGCGACGAGCAGTACACTCAAGGCCGCCGCGCCATTCCACGGCTCAGGCAGAAAATCGCCGGTGGTGAGGCCCCGGAAAGTAATTTCGGCGAAGTAGGCGGGCGGCAAATGCCCGCTCCAATAACCGGCGTTCACGCCCAGCGAACCGAGCGCCGCAAGCGCCCAGGAAGCGAAGAGCAAGACTACCGCCAACGCGGGCCGCCAAAGCGCGTGAAACACAGCGCGGCGCGCATCTGTGGGCAACATAAGCCAGGTCAACAGGACAAACATCCCTTGCCCCGCCAACCAGAAGGGGGCCAGGATAAGCGTGTAGCAGGCAGCGAGCGTGGCGGCGGCCCACAGCCAGGGCCAGGCGCGGTGATGACCAGGGCGCAACGTCTCCAACAGAGCCATGCTGGCGATGAGCGTCCAGGTTAGCAGCGGGCCGTACATACGGGTCTCGCGCGCAGCCCAGAGCAGGGGCGTAGCGATGGCGAAGAGCGCGAGTGCGGCATACGCGCCACTACGTCGCCCGGTGAGGCATAGCGTGAGTCGCCCGGCGGCGGCAACGCCTAGCACGCCCAGCAGCGCGGAGGGGTAGCGCAGCGCAAATTCGGATGCCCCGCCCAAAGGAATCCAACCGCGCATGAGAAGATAATAGAACGGGGGGATGATTTCGCGCAGGCTGAGCGCCAGCATCTCGCGCAGCGTGAGCGTGGTCGTGACCCACCAGATGTAAGCCTCGTCGTACCACAAGCTAGGGCCGCCCAGGTCGCCAGCTCGCAACGCAAAAGCGAACAGCAGCAGAGCCAGCGGCAGCCAGCGGCGTTTCATACGACATCATCCCCGCTCAACCACGCTTGCGCAGCTGCGAAAGCACGCTCGCGGTCATAATCCATTACCACCGTATGCCCGCCGCGTTGCAGCTCCAACAGCTGCGCCGGGCCAGCAAGTTGTTGCGCGATGCGCCGTGCGGTACGCGGCGGTACCACCCGGTCGTTGCGCGAGTAGACCAGCAAGGTTGGCGCGGTAACATGGGGCAGGCTTTCATCCACCTGCCGAAAGAGCGCGACGACTTGCGCGACGCTGCGCAGGTAGATACGCGGATAGGTAAAGTGACGGCGACGCATCACCGGATCACGCACATCGCTGCCGATTTTGGGGATGCTGGGGATAAGCGGGGCGAGGCATTCCGCCCACGCGCCAGGGGCGCGGCGGGCCAGCGTGCTATCGGGCGCGGAGAAGGCGACGATACGTTCGATCGGTTCGCAGGCGGCAGTGTAGAAGGCGAGCGCCGCGCCCAGCGATAGCCCGGCGAGGCTTACGCGCGCACAACAACCGCGCAATTGCTCCAGCCCGGCGGTGACATCGGTCACCCAATCTTGCCAGACGACTTCGCGCAGTGCCTCGGCGCGTGTGCCGTGCCCGCGCAAGCAGAGTCCCAGCACAGTGAAGCCGCTCGCAGCAAGATGTTCGCCCAGCAGCCGCATCTCATCAGGGCCGGTGAGATAGCCGTGAATGAGTAGCACACCCAGCTCGCTGCCAGGAAAGAAGAAAGATATATAGGGGTCTGTGTTCATAATGCAATCCGGTGAAGCACCACAAAATTTTCGCCAGCATAACCTTGATATTGTAACACAAGTGATACAAGGGACAAAAACAGGCCCGCCCCCTTTGATAGGGAATTCCTCATTAACCGGCGGTTCACCAGCGGTTGGATGAAAATGTAACGCGAACTGTCAGTTCGCAACCATGCGAAGCGGACGCTTCGCGCTACTCTAGTTCTGATTCGCAATTCGCCATTCGCCATTTTCAGAAAAGATTACATTTACCACTTCATTCTGAAACACACCAAAAACACACCGGCATACGAAAAATCTCCGTATACCGGTGTGCTGTGATCTTAACAGTCCCTGCCGCTTCACGCTCGCAAGCTGAGTACTTCGTAAATGTGATCCGGCTCGCTGTGCCCCTTCAACTGCACCAAGCCCAAATCATTCGTCACAATAGCATCACACACCCGATCATAGGCCAGGGCGTTAATGAAAATCTGCCCTGGTTTGGCGAGTTGTTGCAGCCGCGAGGCCAAATTGACGCTGTCACCAATGGCCGTATAATTTTGAAGCGCCGTGGAACCAATGTTCCCCACAACCGCTGTCCCGGTCACGATCCCCACCCCAAAGTTCAACTGCTCGTGGGGGAGAGATTGCGCATGGAGCTCCTGAATAGTAGTGCGCATGACTAATGCTGCGCGCACCGCCCGTAATGTATGGTCTGATTGCGCCAACGGCGCATTGAAAATCGCCATCGTCGCATCCCCTACAAATTTATCCAACGTACCTTGCTCGTTCAACACTGCCTCAGCAGCCAGGTTGAGATGCCGGTTCAACACCACCACCAGCTTTTCCGGATCAAGATTCTCACTGTAAGCGGTAAAGCCGCGAATGTCAGCAAACAAAACTGTGACTTCACGCCGCAAACCGCCCAACTGCACACTCGCAGGATCGGTGAGTAGCTGTTGTACCACTTGCGGCGAAACGTACCGCTCGAATGTACCGCGCACCTGCCGTACCTGCTCTTCCAACTGCCGCTGCTCGGTCAGATCATCTAATACAATAGCGACGCCAGTGGTATTGGCGTGATTATCCTTGAGTGGGCTGACGTGCAATTGTAGCACGACCGGCCCACGCCGCGAGAGAATCGGGCGCATCTCATGGCCCACCACCGAAGCATTCTCACGCTTCACACGATCCACCAACGGGCTAAGATCAGGTTCAAGCTCACACAGCACGCTATTATAGAGCTGCCCCATAGTCTCATCGCTATACACGCCTAAAATATCCTCAGCGGCGCGATTGAGAATGGTCACGATATCCTCTACATCAGTGGTAATGACGCCACTGGCGATACTGGCGAAGATATTATCCATGTAATTCTTCATCGCAGCGATAGCGTCACGTTGCTGTTTGACATCGGCAAAGAGGCGGGCATTGTCCACAGCAATAGCCGCTTGCCCGGCTAGCGCCATCACCAGCTTTTCGTCATCAGCAGTAAAAACCGTTCGCCCAGCAAGATGTCCCAACACCACAAAACCGACCACCCGCTCGCGCGTCTTGAGGGGGGCGCAAAGAATGTAGGTAATCGCAGTGGACTCTTCTGTGATCTCCTCAGCACTCAAAATACGTGGCTGCCCATCCTGCACAGCAGCAGCGAAACACTTGTGCGCGATAGTGACCAGGTTCTCTTGCAATGCCATCATGCCAAAACCGGCGCGCAAACTCAGCACCTCTTCCTCGTCAAAGAGTAACACCACGCCAATATCAGTTTCGATGATACGGGAAGCCTCAGCTAACACCAAATGGGGGATGGCGTCCGGATCGAGACTGGCACTAATGGTTTCGCCGATATTGTAGAGCAAATTGATCTCGCGGTAACGCCCCAGGGTCTCCTGAGCCAGCGAACGCCCTTCCAAAGCCCGCGCCAGGATTTGCTCCAGGGCGTCACGCAACATCTCAAAAACCGCTGCGACACTCGGTTCCTCTGCGCGTGGCCCGCGACCTGCCAACGAACCCACTTGCTCACCGCCTACATGCACAGGCCGAACACACTCAGGCGCTTCAGGTTGTGCTTCAAAATCGCCTATCGCCACATAAGATTGGCCTTGATCATCGAGTAAAGCCAACGCTATGGCGGGCAGTAATGCCGCACTGCGGGAAAGTAAGACCTGCGTCTCCCGCCGATTGAGTAGCCGTCGTATTGAAAACGCGGTTGATACCATGCTCCCAGCCTTTCATTGATTTTCAGGTCTAGGTAGCTACAAGGAACTTCCCAGACTTGGCCGATATCATAACCCTGAGTATAGTATAATCATACTCAAAGTGGGTAATTTGTCCAACAGAGATACAAATACACAGCAAAGCGGCGCGGTCTCTTTCGAGATCGCGCCGCTGGGTATTTTCACACGTCAGGCAAGCGCTGCGCCAGGCCGACGGGACATTTGCCGCTCTTCCCACCAGGTTAGTAACGGCACCGCCACACACAACGAGGTAAAGGTCTCGCTGACCATACCAACCAGCATAACAGCAATGAAGGGTTTGATAGTCACCCCACCAAAGATGAGCAACGCAATCATCACGAACATGGCATTGAGCTGCGTCGCCAACGAGCGGTGGAGCGTTTCCAAGACACTGCGATTGACAACTAACTCAAACGGTTCGCCATAGTGGCGGACAATATTCTCACGGATACGGTCGAACACCACGATAACATCTTCGACCGAGAATCCAATGACCGTGAGGAGCGCGGTGAGGAACAGTGCGTCCACCTCCCACCCCCCAAGGATACCCATGAGTGCGTAGAAGCCCAAGGTAACGATGACATTAATGCTCATCGCTACAATCGAAACGACGCCATAGCGGAAAGGATTGGGAATGCGACGGAAGGAGAACCAGATGAAGAGCAACACCGCCGTCGCCGCAGCCAACACCGCCAGCACCGCCGTCCGCGTCACCTCTGCGCCCACCGAAGGCTCCATCGTATCCACGGTCGAGTTATTCGTATCTATAGGCCCGACACGCGCTTCCAACGCCTCCAACACAAGATGCGTCACATCGGCACTTTCGGGGAAACTGGTGCGCACCTGCCACTGGTGCGAATCCTGCGCGCCCAACTGCTGCACAATGGGAGCACTGTAGCCCTCCGCGACAAATACATCACGAATTGCATCCCCATCCACAGCCTGCTCAAATTGCAACACAAACAAGCTGCCACCCGTGAAATCAATACTGATGCGCATGAACTGGCCAAACATCACAAATGAAACCATCAACGCGACGGCGCTCAGCAAAACCAGCACACCCGCTATAGTGAAAAACAACTGCCGTTTTTGTACAAAGTTAATCATTGCCGCCCTCCCCCTATAGTCCCAACAACCAGGGAGAGCGGTTGATCCGCTCGCCCATAACAGCAATCATCACCCGCACAAATGTACGGGTCACAAAAATTGCCGTGAAGATATTGACCAAATTCCCCAACGCCAGGGTAATAGCGAAACCCTTGACCATACCAGCGGCAAAGGCGTTGCCGAAGAAGAAAAGGATAGCACAGGTGAGCAAGGTCGCTAGGTTGGAATCACGGATCGAAGTCCAGGCGCGAGCGAAGCCATTCTCGGCGGCCCCCAACAGCGAGCGCCCCACGCGCAGTTCTTCTTTCATGCGCTCGAAAACCAGGATGTTAGCATCCACGGCGATACCCGCGGAGAGCAGAAAACCCGCAATACCCGGTAACGTCAGCGTCACTGGCGCGAGCTTGTAGATGACGAGATTCAACAGCACGTACAGAGTCAGCGCTAAATTGGCCGCCAACCCATTCATGCGATAGTAAATGAGCATAAACAGGAGTACCGTAACCAGACCAATCAGCCCCGCGCGCACGCTTTTCTCCACCGCTGCCTGACCCAGGCTTGGCCCGATGGCACGGTAGCTTTCGATGCGCAAGGGAATAGGCAGCGCACCGTAGCGCAATTGCACTGCCAGGCTTTCAGCCCCATCATAAGTAAACCCGCCACTGATAGTGCCTTCCCCACCGGGGATGGAGCTGCGAATGACCGGACAGGAAATGATGCTCTTATCAAGGATAATACAAAGCGGTTGGTTGATATTGCGCGATGTGTAATCAGCAAAAAACGCCGCCCAATCAGACTTGAGCTTGAACCCCACCTCGTATGCGCCCGTCTGTGGATTGACATACGGATAAGCATCTTGCAATGCCTCACCGGTCATCACGGTCGTAAAGAGCGGCAGAGTCAAGGTTTCGGTCGCCGTCAGCGCAGTCTGCCCGTAAGTTGTGCGCACCTGGGTCGGCATATTCATAAAATCAACCGTGACCGGCGGCTCAGCAAATTCAAGCAGCGCCGTACCACGGATGGTATCCACAGCCTGTTCAGGATTGGTAATGCCGGGCAATTCAACAACAATATAACGGTTACCGCGAATTTGCACCACCGGCTCCGTTAGTCCCAGCGCATTGACGCGCCGCTCCACGATACTGCGTGCCTGCGCCAACGAGCCGGAATCAGGGACCCCACCATCCGGCAGATCAGCTACCAGCAACACTTGCAGCCCGCCCTGTAAATCCAACCCCAGGCGAAAATCGAGCGAACGCACGGATTCCGGCTGCCAAAAAGCAACCGCCGATTTGACCCACGCTGGGTGTGTCGTCGGCACCACCAGGTAAAGCGCCACCGCGGCCAACAAGAGAATGAGAATTAAAGCGAGTGTGGTATTTCGGTTCATGGAGACTCCTCATATAAAATAGTAAATCTCAACTAACCCAAGCTGCTACCTTTACGTGAAAATATTGATAGGGCGCAAATAAGAACAAAAAATTCGCGTCTAAAATTCGTTTGGATAGCAGCTCAAATCAAATAGAAAGATGCCAACAAAAACCCGCCAGAAAGGCGGGTATAAAACTATCCGCAAGCACAACGGGGGGAATTATAGCCTCTGGGAGGGATTTGTCAATGCAGGCCCACGTTGCAGGGTTGATTTTAAGAAGCTATCCGAAAACTCCTGAAGACGGTAGTTGAGCCTACCGAAACCAGGCCAGGTCTCGACAATCTCAACCACCAACGGAATTTTCGAATAGCTACCCAGCTGGGTATTTGTCGGAAGGCGATGTGTCAGGTACAATTACAAGCAAAGTAGCACACCTTGAACCTCCCAAAGAGGACATAGCATCCAGTAGTTACACAGCCAGCAATAGATGGCATTGCGTAAATCTTGATTTACCGATTTGCAAAGGAACTTTATGATCAACAACTCAAACTTCAAATGGCACAGCGCGCTCACATTGCTTCTGTTCACGCTGCTGCTGGGCCTGCCACAGGCCGGGCGCGCGGGCCTCACCCCGCTGCCACCCGTCACCGAAGCCGACGGCCGCCTGGGAACGTGCTTCTCGTTCTACGATGGGCCGCAGGGGACGCGCGCGCCGCAAGCCTACCAGGCCGGCTCACGTTGGGATCGCTTCGATTTCCGCTGGGATGCTATCGAAAAAGTCCAGGGCGTTTACACCTTCGCTCCGCACGAAAACGTCGTAGCCATTGACCGCGCGCATGGGTTGGATATCATCGGCATCCTCTGGGCCACGCCCGCCTGGGCCGCTGCGCCGGGATGTGCTCCGGCTGCGACGCGCGCCCAGCCGAGCGCGATTCCGGGTCGCCCAACCCCCGCGCTCCTGGAAACCGGCACAACCACCGCCTGCCCCCCGCGCGATCTCAACCAATGGTACACCTACGTCTATAACGTCGTCAACCACTTCAAGGGCGATGTCCGCGTCTGGGAAATCTGGAACGAGCCTGACCTGGACTGGTTCTGGGTCGGGACGCCCGCGCAATATGCTGAGGTGCTGGCGACCGGCTACCTGGCAGTAAAAGCCGCCGACCCGGAGGCAACCGTGCTCTTCGGCGGGCTGGCGTACTGGAGCAAACCCACGTTCGCCGTGCAAGTGCTCGATGTGCTGGCGGCTAAACCCGGTGCCGCCGCCCACAACGGCTACTTCGATGTGCTGTCCCTGCACCTTTACTACAGCGTCTACACGCCCTATAGCATCTCGCGCAGCCTCATGCAAGCCGTCGCCGACCGCGTTGGCCCGCATCCGCTGTGGATCACGGAGCTGGGCGTCGCGCTCTGGGACGAGCACCACGATTGGCCGCAGCACTACACCGCCACCGGGCAAGAGGCCGCCGCGCATAGCATCCAGGCTTACGCGCAAGCCCGTGCCGCCGGGGTGGAGCGCGTCCTCTACTTCCGGCTGCACGACGAAACCCAGGGCATGACTGACCCGTACCCCTTCGGCCTCACCCGCGACGATGCCAGCATCCGCCCCGCCTACCTGGGTTACCAGGTGGCAGCCCAATATTTACGCGACGAGAACCAGGTAAGCGGGCCGCTCGGCGCGCAAACCGTGCGCGTCACGTTCTGGGGTACGCCGCACGGGCGCGTAGATGTGCTGTGGAACGCTACCGGCACCCCGCTCACTTACACCGCCGCCGCGCTCCTGCCCACCGCCACGCTCGTGAGTCAGGATGGCACCACCACCACGCTGACCGCTACCGGGGGGCAGTTCGCCATCCCACTGTCCCCAGCCACCAACAACCACAACCCCGACCGCATCTACCACATCGGCGGGCCGCCGGTACTGCTCATCCAGCACGATACTAAGCCGCCGCAGTTGACGCTCCACGCGCCACCGGTGATTTACACCTCCACCGTTCCGCTCACCTGGACGGTCAGCGACGGCGGCGCGGGCTACTGGTACACGGAGATCGCGCGCGCCAGCAACAGCGCCGGCCCCTGGTCACGCGTCGCGGGACTGGCGGAGACCCAGGGCGTCACCCATACTACCGCCGCGCTGCCTTCCGGCGGCGCGTGGTATTTCCGCGCGCGCGCCCGCGACCAGGCGGGCAACTGGAGCGCGTGGTCGGCCCCCCTCAGCACCACCGCCATCCTCACCCGCACCGTCGCGCTCACCGTTACCGTGTATGACGATGGCAACAACAACGGCGTACAAGACCCCGCTGAAGTCTCGCTAGATGCCACCAGCATCGTATGGCGCGACCTCACCGGCGCACCCATCGCCAGCGGTGCGGGGCATACCTGGAGCATCACCCGCACGGTTACCATCGGCACGCAGCGGGTACACCTGCACGCACCGGAACACTTCGCCCCACCTTACACCTTCCATATCCCCGGCGGGCCGGAGCCGCTCACGCTCACGCTAAACATCGGGATGCTCGTCATCCGCGGACGCCAATACCTGCCTCTCGTGGCGCAGCAGGCTAGCGGGCCATGAAAGCGCGTCTCGCTTCCTTCGTGCTCCTGGCGCTGTTGCTGGCCGGGAGTATGTTGATGCTGGCCGAATCAGCGCCCCACTCTGCGGGGCTGCGCGCACTAGAGCAAGCGGAGCGGCTGGCCGCCACCGGGCAACGCACCGCCGCCGCCCACGCTTATCAACAGGCCATTGCCCAACTTCCTGGCGAGTACGAACCAGCCCTGCGGCTGGCGGAGCTCTACTACGAGTGGGGCCACCCCGGCGAGGGGCTGAACGCGCTCAGCGAAGCTATGCGCCGCAACGCACCACGCGAACAGGTCATCACAACACAATTAGGGCTACTGCTCCAGGCGGGCGAATACGAGACCGCCGAGCGCGTCGCTACGGCCCGCTTAGAACGCTATCCACAAGACCGCCTCGCACTGGCGACCCTCGCTACAGCCACACTACACCGCGGCGATTGCGAAGCAGCTGCCCCCATCGTCGCGCGGTGGGCGGCAGTCGCGCCCGCCGACGCTCGCGCGCAACGCCTGCACGCAGCACTCCTGCCCGCATCGCTGCTCCCGGCGGATGATCTGGCACGGGGATTAGACCTGCTCCAGTCGGGGGAGGGGCAACCGGCTATCTGCGTGCTCCAGCGCACCGTTGCCAGCGATCCGACCCTCGCCGAAGCCCATGCCTGGCTGGGCGAGACGTTAAGCCGCAACCCTTCGGCAGGCTCAGGGAACGGCCCTTCGGCAGGCTCAGGGGACGGCCCTTCGACAGGCTCAGGGGACGCACGCTATCATCTGGAAGAAGCCACGCGCCTGCAACCAGAAACGCCGCTCTACTGGCTACTGCTAGGAACGCACGCGCTCCGTCAGGGGGATGTGGAGCTGGCGGAGACCGCACTCTGGAAAGCGCACACGCTCGATCCGGGCAATGCGGCGGCGTGTCTGGGGATGGCCGCCGCACAGGCGCTCGCGGGGCGCTATGAGGCTACCCCACGGTGGATAGACGCCACGCTGGAACGCGCCCCAAACGACCCCGAAATCTGGAAAGCCGCCGCGCGCTTCTATCTGGAGCGTAACTTTTATCAGGGCGATTACCCCTTACGTGCTGCCACGGGCGCGGTGCGTCTCGCTCCCAGCGATCCGGAAGCCCAACTGCTTCTAGGCTGGGCGCAACTTTTGCGTGGCGATGCAGCGGGGGCCCTCGCTCCACTGGAAGCTGCAGGCGATTTCCCCCAGGCCCATTACCTGCAAGGGCTGGCACTCCAAACCCTGGGGCGCGGGGAAGAAGCGCAAACGGCCTTCCTCCGCGCTGCGGATTTAGGCTATGTAGAGGCACGCCGCTAACCGCTTCACACCTTTCAGACTCTCGCTAACTTTCCGAAATGGGCTACAATGTGCCCTGGTATTGAGAAACCAACCTGCGCAAACTCGTTTTATTCCGGCTTGGCTGAGTTAGGAGAAACACACCCATGAATTTTGGTCACAACCTAAAATACCCACTGCTCTATGCAGCAGCGGGAGCTCTGCTGGCATGTATGATTTGCGGACTACTGCCGATGCTGTGGGGGTTTACTAGTTATAATAATATGCCCTCTAACAGTGACTTGGCGCGCGCCTATCTGAACGCGGTGATTGAACAAGATGCAGAAAAAGCGGTAGCGCTGGCACTTCCAGGGTGTGAAGCTTCTGTGCGTAGAGATGCCCTGGAAGATATCGAACGCTACGGTGGAGCTCGAGTAACCGTAACCGCAATTCTGGAAGGCAGAGGCACCGGCAGCGATGAACACTACCGGATTGTGGAAATCGAGTTCTCTTACCAACTTGAAAGTGCAGAGCTGGCGCAACCCGACGAAATACGGATAGGCATCACCTACGACCGGCGCTCGAAACGCCGGGGCATCTATTGCGGTGGTTAATTCGCTAACTGGCTGAAATATGCTACAATACTCTCTGGCGTTGCGGCGCAGCGCCCATCCACACGCCAGGGGGTATGCTATGGAAGAGAACACTGAGACCAACGGAGAGAATCGCCCCACTACCGATTTTATCCGCGCAATCATTGATGAAGACCTGCGCACCGGCAAGTTTGGCGGGCGCGTCCACACGCGCTTCCCACCGGAGCCGAACGGCTGGCTCCACATCGGCCACGCCAAATCCATCTGCCTGAACTCCGGCATCGCCCGCGATTACGGCGGCAAGTTCAATCTCCGCTTCGACGATACCAACCCCGTCAAAGAGGAAATCGAGTACGTCGAATCCATCATCGCCGATGTACGCTGGCTCGTGCCTGATTTTGAGCTGGAGCCGATCTTCTCTGCCGATTACTTCGAGCAGATGTATCTGTGGGCCGAACAGCTCATCCAACAAGGCGTGGCCTACGTTGACGATCTCACCGCCGAGGAAATCCGCGAGTATCGCGGCACGCTCACCGAACCGGGCAAGAACAGCCCCTACCGCGACCGCTCCATCGAAGAGAATCTCGACCTGTTCCGGCGGATGCGGGCGGGCGAGTTTCCGGACGGCACCCGCGTGCTCCGCGCCAAAATTGATATGGCCTCGCCCAATCTCAACCTGCGCGACCCCGTGATGTATCGCATCCTCCACGCGCCGCACCACCGCACCGGCGACGCCTGGTGCATCTACCCGATGTACGACTGGGCGCACGGACTGGAAGACTCCATCGAAGGCATCACCCACTCGATTTGCACGCTAGAATTCGAGGCGCACCGCCCGCTCTACGACTGGTATCTCGAGCAACTGGGTATCTATCACCCGCAGCAGATCGAGTTTGCGCGGCTTAACCTCACCTACACGGTGATGAGCAAGCGGCACCTGCTCAAGCTGGTGCAAGAAGGCCGTGTGCATGGCTGGGACGATCCGCGCATGCCCACCGTTGCCGGGCTGCGGCGGCGCGGCTTCACTGCCGAGGCTATCCGCGACTTCACCGAGCGCATCGGTGTAGCAAAGGCCAATAGCATCGTGGATTACGGCCTGCTCGAATACTGTATCCGCCAGGACATGAACGAACGCGCGCCCCGCACGATGGCTGTGCTGCGCCCGCTCAAGGTGGTGATTGACAACTACCCCGAAGGGCAAGTGGAATGGTTCGAGGCGGAAAACCACCCCTTCCACCCGGAGATGGGGACGCGGCAAGTGCCTTTTGCGCGGGAGCTCTACATCGAGCAGGAAGACTTCATGGAGAACCCACCCGGCAAATACTTCCGCCTGGCGCCGGGCCGCGAGGTGCGGCTCAAGTACGCCTATCTCGTCACCTGCACCGGCGTAGAAAAGGATGCGGACGGCAATGTAGTGGAAGTCCATGTCACTTACGACCCGACCACGCGCGGCGGCGAGGCCCCCGACGGGCGCAAGCCCAAGGGCACGCTGCACTGGGTCTCGGCAGTACACGCGCGCAACGCCGAAGTGCGGCTGTACGAGCAGCTCTTCCTCAAAGAGAACCCCTACGACGTGGCCGAGGGACAGACCTGGCTGGATAATATCAATCCTAATTCGCTGGAAGTGCTCCCCACAAGCAAACTGGAACCCGCGCTGGTTGACTTAAAGCCTGGCGACCGCTTCCAATTCATGCGGACGGGCTATTTCTGCGTTGACCCAGACAGCACCCCAGAGCGGCCCGTCTTCAACCTCACCGTCTCACTCAAGGACACCTGGGCCAAGATGCAGCAAAAAGGGAAATAGAAAGGAATTTTTTACCACAGAGAACACGGAGTTTTTTTCTGGATTCTCCGTGCTCTCTGTGATAAATCTGGTACACTATCCACAGTTGTGTTCTGTTTCCGGTATCTACTTGTCAAAGGAAAAACCAGACATGACACACGCACCAGCCCCCATTTACATCATTTCCGGCGGCACCGGCAGCAGCGGCGAACAGGTCGTGCATACGGTGCTGGCACAATTTGGCGAGCGCCGCCCAGCGGTGCTGACCATTGCGCACGTCCGGCAGCCCGCGCAAATCACCGAAGCCGTCGCACGCGCCGCCCAAGATGGCGGGCTGATCGTGCATACACTGGTGCAATCCGAGCTGCGCGAGCATCTGCTCAGCGAGGCCGCCGCGCAACAAGTGGAAGCCATTGACCTGATGGGATCGCTCGTCACGGCGCTGAGCACGCGCCTGGAGACGCCACCGCTAGAGCAGCCGGGACTGTATCGCCGCCTCAACCAGGACTACTTCGAGCGCATCGCCGCCATTGATTTCACGATGGCGCACGACGATGGCAAACACCCGGAAGGCTGGAAGAACGCCGAGATCATGCTGACCGGCGTCTCTCGCGCTGGTAAGACGCCGTTGAGCATGTACCTGGCCGTGTTGGGCTGGAAGGTAGCCAACCTGCCACTGGTGAAAGACATCCCCACCCCACCAGAAATCTTCGAACTCGATCCGCGCCGCGTCATCGGGCTGCGCATCAACCCAGCGCAACTCATCCAGCACCGCCGCACGCGCCAACAAGCGATGGGCGTCCGCAAGCTAAAAGACTACAGCGACTACGAGAGCATCGAAGAAGAGCTGCAAGCCGCGCAGCGGGTGTTCCTCAAAGGCGGTTTCTCCACCATAGATGTAACCGATAAGCCCATCGAATCCAGCGCCAACGAAATCATCGCGCTGATCAGCCGACGCTTCGGAGCAAAATCGCGGGGCACCGCCGGCCCCTATTGAAACAATAAGCGCAGCACGGGGCGGAGTTAGACTCCGCCCCGTTTGTGTGTTGACGGACAATGCCAGGCCGCAACTTGCCCGTTATCGCGGTGCATGTATACTCAGTAGTTACGTGGTTACAGACAACCCGTGGAGACATGTATGACTTTATCGCTCGAACACGCTACCGCTTGTTTAATTGCCCGCGGCCTACTGCCTACGGTCAATGCTTATACCGAGGATTTGTTTTTGCGTTGCGCCAAAGCGGGCGATGGGGACGCGGTGCGCGCGTATCTCGCGCTGGGGATGCCCGTAGACACGCGCGATAACCACGATCAAGGCACCGCCCTGATTCGCGCCGCCGAGGGCAACCACCCGGACGTGCTGGGCTATCTGGCGGAGGCCAGGGCCGATCTCGAAGCCCGCGACAAGGATGACGACACTGCGCTGCTGACCGCCGTGAACTGGGGCCATCTGGGCGCTTTGCGCGCCCTCATCGCGCTAGGGGCCGATCTCAACGCGGTCTCGCGCAAGCACGGCGTTCCCCTCGCTTCCGCCGTCAGCGATCACAAGCCCGACCTGATCGCAGCTTTGCTTGAAGCCGGTGCCGATGTGGATGCGAGCTGGGGGGAGCACGGCGATTGCCCACTCTACACCGCGCTGGTAGAGGATAACGCGACTTACGTCGCACAGCTCATCGCAGCTGGGGCTAACGTCAATGCGCGCATCGCACACCACAAGCGGACGCTCTTGCTTAGCGCCATCCACCGCAAGCGCGAGAGCATCGCGCTCCAACTTATTGCTGCCAGCGCCGACCCGGAAGCCAGCGATGCGCTGGGCTGGACGCCCTGGCGGACGGCCATGTATCTGGATCAACCCGAAGTGGCGGCAGCGCTCACTGCCGCCGGAGCGCAGACGCCGTACGCGCCAGAAGTGCGCTTTTTCCAGGCCGCCCAAACCGGCAACGTCGCGGCCCTGCGCGATGCGCTGCACGCCGGGGTAGACATCAACGCTTGCGATCCCGACGGTTACACGGCGCTGATGCTAGCCTGCTACACCGGCCATGATCAGGCCGTGCGGTTTTTGCTCGCACAGGGCGCGGCAACCACCTCACCCTTGCCGGACAAGTCTTCGCCGCTGATGCTCGCGGTTCACGCGCTGAGCCTGCCCTGCGTGGAGGCGCTTCTGGAGCATGGCGTCCCGCCCCACGATGGGCCAGATTGGGCGCTGCTGGGCAAGCCCGCACGGGAGAACGCGCGCGACATTCTCGTCAGGCTGGTCGCTGCGGGGGCCGACATCAACGGCGGCGAGTACACCGCGCTACACTGGGTCGCCATCAAACAACATCTGAGGCTGCTGGATTGGCTGATCGAGGCCGGCGCCAATCTCGATGCGCAAACGGGTGATGGCGACACACCGCTCAAAAAGGCCACCGGCCTGCGCCAGGGGCAGGCTGCGCTCCGGCTGATTGCAGCAGGCGCGAATCCCAAGCTCGCGGGCAGCAGGGGCCAAACGCCGCTCCACGATGCTGCGGCGCAGGGGCATGCGGCCGTAGTGTCCGCGCTGCTTGCTGCCGGTGCCGCTCCGGGCGCGCGCGATGATCTGGGGCTTATGCCGCTCGATCAAGCCAGTTCAATGGGCCACACTGAATGTGACCAGCTGTTGCGACGGGCCTTGCTCTACCAACCAGTCGAGGAGACGCTGGCCGCGTTTGGATTTGACGTTGAGCCAGAGATGGACGCGCTCCCGGCGGCTTTCTTCCCCCGGCTGGCGCAAACTTTGCCTGCTACAGCCTTGCTGGTGGCAGTAGAAGAGGACGAGACCCAGCTGGTTGCCGGGCTGTTACGGGCCGGCCTTGCGCCGGATGAGCGCAACGGTTACGCCGAGACCGCGCTGATGGTGGCTGCGGCCAAAGGCCACACGTCCATCGTCCAGGCGTTGCTGCGGGCCGGCGCTGATGTGGGTGCGCAATCCAACACGGGCAGCACGGCGCTCCACAAAGCCGCCTACAACGGCGAGCTGGGTGCATTGCGCGCGCTGCTGGCGGCTGGCAGCGATCCCAATCACTACGATAACTGGCGACATACGCCAGTGCATGCCGCCGCCGAGGGCGGTCACATTGCCGCGCTCGCAGCCTTGCACCTTGTCGGCGGCGCGCTCGATCCCGATCCGGTGGGCGAATCGCCCCTGATGCGCGCCGTGCGCTTCGATAAACACGAGGCCCTGTTGTGGCTGATTGAGTCCGGCGCGCAGGTGAACACCCGCAACCACATGCTCGATACGCCGCTATCGCTGGCTGTGGCAAAGCGCAATGTCGCGGGGGCGGCGCGCTTACTGGATGCCGGAGCTGCTGCCGATGCAGTGGGCAAGGACGGGTACACGCCGCTTATGCTGGCTGCCGAAGCGGGAGAACAGGAGCTCGTGCGACTGTTGCTCCAGGCCAGGGCCGATCCCCTGTTGCGCAATGCACAGGGCCAGAGCACGCTCGATTTAGCCGCGAACCGCCCGGAGGTCGCCGCCATCTTGAGCGCGGCAACAGGCACGACGCCACAAGTGCCATCCTTGCGCCCGGCAGAAGTGCCACCCAAGCCGCCGCTCCATCGCGCCGCCCAGCGCGGCGATCTGGCTGGGGTGCAACAGCTGCTGGCGGAGGGCATCCCCGTGGACACCCGCAGCACGCGCGGCGACACGGCGCTCATGCTCGCTGCCGAGCGCGGACATACGGAGATTGTGCAGGCGCTGCTGGCCGCCAGGGCCGACGTTCACGCGCGCAATGGCGTGGGGACGGATGCGGTAGCATTGACACTCGTTTTTGGGCATGATGAGACGCGCGCCGTGCTGGAAGCCGCCGGCGCGGCGCGCGGGCTGGCGGCGCTCGACCGGATGGCCGAGCATCTGGGGCGGCTTGATGCGTTGAGCGCGGCGCTGAGCGCCGGCTCCATCGCCAAAGTGACCGCACTCGTCGAAAGCGGCGAGGTAGACATTGATGGGCTAGGCGCAGGGCAACAATCGGCGCTCATCCGCGCGGTGCAGCAGGGGGATGCACCACTCGCGCGCCTGGTGTTAGCGTTGGGGGCCGACATCGAGCTCCCCACACCCGGTGGCTTCACGCCGTTGATGATGGCAGCACGCTCCAACCAGCCCACACTCGCCACGCTGTTGCTCACAGCCGGGGCGGCGGTAGATGCTGTCGCGTCTAGCGGTGTGACAGCACTGCTATTGGCCGCCGGAGAAGGTTTTCTGGAAATGGTGGACTGTCTGTTGACGGATGGCGCTGACCCTAACCGAGGCGACAACACCAACGTCACCCCCTTGATGCAAGCCATCGCCAGCGGCAACGAGGCCGTTGCGCAACGACTCATCGCGGCAGGCGCAGACAGCCACGCCCGCACCACATCCGGTATGAGCGTCAACGATTGGAAGCTGCTATACAATCAACCGGAGAGCCTCGCGCAGCCGCGCCCGCTGAAGGAAAAATCGCGAAACAAGTAAAGACTACCCTGAAAAACTTCGTCCGCCACAAAGAGCACGGATAAAATTCATGAATTTCAGTAGGAGGTTCACGTGGACAACCAGCAGCAATTACAACAGGCGCTAGAACGACTGCGCCCATTGCCATTGATACAACACCTCACCCCACTCCACCCGTTACCCCGGCTCAGCGCTGCGCTCGGCGGCCCGGAGATCTGGATTAAGCGTGATGATCTCACCGGTCTGGGTCTGGGCGGCAACAAAGTGCGGAAACTGACCTTCCTGGTCAGCGAAGCCTTGGAACAGAACGCTGACACCCTCGTCACTGGTGGAGCGCGCCAATCCAACCACGCCCGCCAGACCGCCGCTGCCGCCGCGAATGTGGGACGCCAGTGCGTCCTGGTGCTAGGGGGCACAGCAGACCAGCCCCCCCAGGGCAATCACCTGCTCGACAAACTGCTGGGGGCCGAGGTGCGCTGGAGCGGTGAGCGGCACTTGTCCGAAGCGTTGGAAGCGGAGACCGAAGCGCTGCGACGCGCAGGCCGGCGGCCCTATCTCATCCCCTATGGCGGCAGCAACGGACTGGGTGCGTGCGGTTATGCCGCCGCCGTGGTAGAACTCGCGCAACAGGCCGCCACGCAAGAGGTGAGTTTCGACGCTATCGTGATCGCATCCAGCAGCGGCGGCACACAAGCCGGACTGGTGCTGGGAACACGCGCGCTAGGGCTGGCAACCCCCATCGTGGGCATCAGCATTGCCGAAGATGCGCCGCGCTTCCGCCAGCGCATCGCAGACCTGGCTAACGCCGCTGCTGCGCGCCTGGAACTGGTCTTGAACATACAAGCTGACGAAGTCGTGGTCAATGACGCCTATTTAGGCGCAGGCTACGGGCAGGTAAGTATACTGGAACGCGAAGCCATCCAGTGTATGGCCCGCAACGAAGGCCTCTTGCTCGATCCGGTCTACACTGGGCGGGCGTTTGGCGGGCTACTCGACCTAATTCGCCAGGGCCAGTTCCACAGCGGGCAACGGGTGCTCTTCTGGCACACTGGCGGCGCGCCCGCACTCTTTGCTTATGCGGAGGAATTGGTATGAGAGGTATGCTGTGGTTGCTCGCGGGACTGTGTGCGGGTATTGCTATCGGCCTGCTCATTGGCTGGGTGATTGCGCCGGTGGAGTATTACGATACGTTGCCGTCCCAACTGCGCAGCGATTACAAAGATGAATATGTACTGCTGACAGCACTTTCCTATCGCGGCGACGGCCGGCTCGCCCTGGCGCAAACCCGCCTGGAACTACTGGAACCCGATGATCCGACGGCACCACTACTCGCACTGGCCGAGCAACTCATCGCCCGCGAAGCGCCAATAGAAACCGTGCTCGTGCTGGCCGATTTGGCGCGTGCATTACAGATAGAAACGCCCACCATGCGGGCATACATTCTGGAGCGAACGCCATGAAGCAGGGGCTACTGCTCACCGGGCTGATCATCGGCGTGGCGCTGGGCTTGTTCTTCGCCTGGGAGATTCAGCCCGTAGAATACTACGATTCTTACCCCCCGCTGCTCTACATCGAGTATCGCCGCGATTGGATTCGCATGACCACGCAATCTCATGGAGTATTACCCGACCTCACCCGCGCCCAGGCGCGCTTGCGCGATCTGGATACAGCGGAGGTGCGGCAGGTAATGGATGAAGCGTTGGCGCAGGCGGTCACGCAAGGGCGCCCGGTAGCACAATTACGGCGCATGGCGGAGTTGGCGGCAAGTTATGGCGTGGATACGGCCAACGTGCGTATCTACACGTCTGCACAAGTCCCTACAGCCCTCCCCGCCACCCTACAACCGACACCGTTGACGCCTGCAACGGCTACAGCTACGCCAGACAGCGTGCCCCCCGCCCCCACGCCCACAACCATCAGTATTGTGTTACCCACACCCACGCCCCAGCCCACACCCCAGACACTCTCGCCCTACACAGTCGTGCAGCGTGAGAGCGATTGCGCGCTACACCCCACCATCGCCATCTCGCTCACACAGGAGATCACAGTAACCGTGCGCGGGCGCGAACGGGTGCAACAAGTTCCATTGCCGGGCGTAGAATTATGGCTACTATGGGACGAAGGCGCCGACCACGCCTTCACCGGCCTGCGCCCGGAGCGCGGCCTGGGATACGCCGATTTCGCCGTCGAGCCGGCGCACAACTACACCCTGTATGTCAACGCGCCTACTGGCGCACCGGTCGCGACGCTGACCATTGGCCCGTGCCCCGGCGATGCAGATCTGGTCTGGACAACTTGGTCGCTAACGCTGCTCTATGTGGAGCCGGAAGCACCGTAAGCACAACAGGTTTCCGACATTCAGAGTAATTATAATAGCAATGTCATTACGTGAAGACCTGGCAGGTTTCGCCCAAATTGGGGAGGGTAGTATTTTACCGGTGCATAACGACGTTTTGTAAACTCAAGGCCTGGAAACCTCTGCCAGGTCTATGGCCTAAACTTGATACCATTGATTGTCATAGTTACCTTTCAAATTTCAGCCCTTGCTGGCCTTGCACTTTTCAGCCGTTGGGTTAAAATTAAGTAATATGCACATACAGCTCTTGCCGGAAAACATTGCCGCACGCATCGCGGCTGGCGAGGTGGTAGAACGCCCGGCATCCGTTATCAAAGAGTTAGTGGAAAACAGCCTGGATGCACACGCTACCCGCTTGCTGGTTGAAACACGGGCGGGCGGACAAGCGCTGATGCGGGTGCAAGACAATGGCGATGGAATTCCTGCCGCCGAGCTGCCACTGGCTTTCCGTCGCCACGCCACTAGCAAACTTGTTACGGCGGATGATTTGCAGCACATCGCCACCCTGGGGTTTCGCGGCGAGGCGCTCGCCAGCATCGCTTCCGTGAGCCGCGTCACCTGCACGACACGCCACCGCGAAGAACCAACGGGGCTTCAGGTGCGGCTCGAAGCGGGCAATATCGTCGCCAGCGCTGCGGTAGGACGCCCCCCAGGCACGGAGATGCTGGTAGAAGACCTGTTCTACAATACACCGGCCCGGCGCAAATTCCTACGGGCAGAACGTACCGAGCGGCGACACATTGATGCTTTTTTGACCCGTTACGCTATCGCCTATCCGCAAGTAGCCTTCACACTGCTGCACGACGGGCACGAAATCCTGAGCACAGCAGGCCGAGGCGATCCACGCGCAGCATTAGTCAGCGTTTATGGGCTAGACCTGGCAGCAGCGCTGCTTGATATTCCTGCGAGTCTCACAGAAGAGGCTCCAATTCGCATCACCGGCTACGTCGGCCCGCCTACTGTCCACCGCGCCGACCGGGGCTACATCACGCTCTTTATCAACGGGCGCTGGGTACAAGACCTACGCCTCACCTATGCTGTCATCCAGGCGTACCATACGCTGCTGCCGGGCAATCGCTATCCGGTGGCATTTGTGGCACTCACGCTGCCGGCTGAGGACGTAGATGTTAACGTCCACCCGGCAAAAACTGAGGTACGCTTCCACGACGGGGACGCCGTGTTCCGAGCGGTACAGCGGGCTGTACGCGCCACCATCATCGAGACCGCGCCGGTCGCGGCAAGTTGGGAATCGGGGAGTGCAAACCCATCACACGATACACGCAGGCAACTGGCGTCGCTGCAACCAACACAACAATTCAACCTACCCACCATCACCGGGTATGAGAATAACACCGCAGATACGAGTACGCCGCCGAACACGCCAGCGCACCCAAGCACACCGGCAGACTTCAACACCCCACTGCAACGCGGGTCAGCGCTACCCATGTTACGGGTCATCGGACAAATAGCCACCACCTTTATCATCGCTGAAGGCCCGGACGGGCTATACTTGATTGATCAACACGCCGCTCACGAGCGTGTCCTGTACGAGCAGTTACTCGCCACCGGAACCGCCGGACAAGCACCGTCGCAACCATTGCTGGAACCGCTCACGGTCACACTTCCGGCAGATGAGGCCGGACGGCTGGAGACGCTGCTGCCCACGCTCGCACCACTAGGGCTGGAGATAGAAGTCTTCGGGTCAGGGACGTTTCTGGTACGCGCCACACCTGCGCAATTGCCACAGATGGCGTTGCCGGAGCTGCTGGCCGACATCGCCGCACTTGATGGCACCGAAAAGGGTGAGCGCAGCATCCTCCGTGAAGCATTAGAGGAACAAATCGTACGCCGCATCTGCAAACGTTCCGCTATCAAAGGCGGGCAAGTGCTCTCACGGCAAGAAATGGAACATCTGGTAATCCTGCTCGAACAGACCGAGAATCCGCGCACCTGTCCCCACGGACGTCCCACAGTGGTGCAAATCACAGTGGAGCAATTGGCAAGGCAGTTCGGTAGACTCTAAAATTTTGATTTTTTACTTTTTTGCTCGAAAGGAGGGTCCCATGGCTACATTTGTGATGCTCTCGAAACTCTCACTGCATCATCCGGGTGAGGTGAAATCCCTGGCACTGCTCGACCAGGAATTAGAAAAACGCCTGAGCGAGGACTTTCCGCAGATAAAACGGGTCGCCAGCTATGTTTTGCTAGGTGAATACGATTTTCTGCATATTCTGGAAGCTCCGGACGCCGCCAGCGTTGCTAAGGTCGCCCTGGTCATTCATGCGATGGGTATGGGCTCGACGCAAACGTTGACGGCGATCCCATTCGAAGAGTTTCGGTTTCTGATGGAGGATATATAAGCGTGGAACAAAGCGGCGCGGCAGATTATCAAGCACAACTGGATGCGCTGGTGGAGCGCGTCTTGGATTACTACAAGCTCCAACGGCCCCCAGTGCCCATCGAGCGCATGTTAGCACATCCGATCGAAGGCCTGCAGCAGGTAGATATGACCGATCTGTCGCTGGTGTTCGGCATCGGAGAGCATCGCTACGAATACCGGATGGCAATGGGGCGGTTACTTTACCGCGAAGTCTGTCGGCAAGGGCCAAGCGGATGGGCGGCACAGGAATACCCCTACAGCACAGAGGCCGCCCGCTATTTTGCATCTGTGTTGCTAGTGCCCACCCCCTGGCTGCTCAAAGCGGTCCGCCGCCCACTCATCAACGTTGCCACGCTAAGCGAGACCTACCAGGTGCCGGATTACGTTATCGCCACGCGCGTCACGCAAATCGGCAAGCGCGTGCGGGGCATGTAACGCCACTGCACATCACGCTGCCCCTCCAAAGCGCGGTGGTGTTTTTATGGTGCATCCCAACCAGAAAAAACCACCCCAGCGTCCATCAACGAGATTCCTCACTGCGTTCGGAATGACACCGACAGTTATGAGTGAAAAAGGTGCTAACATGAAACGCTGGACATGGTTGCTGATCTGGATCGCTGTGTTATTGGTATTCTCGACTGGAACGGTACTGGCACAGAGCAACACCCCCGCGCAAGAAGACCCACTCTGGCATGTGCTAACCCCCATCATAGCGATAACCACTATGGTGGAACGGCTGCTGGAGATTTTCTGGGGGCGTTGGGAGGAAGAAAAAGTCTGGCCTAATCGTGCGGGCGTACCAGACCGCAAAGACAAAGCCTATATCTTCCACAAACAACAACTCTCACAATGGATAGGAACAGCCTTTGCCTTCCTCGCTATCGGGCTGACCGATGCGCGCTTTTTTAGACTACTGGGTCTCGAAGTACTCTTTGCCAGCAGCGCCGTACTGTTCAACGCAGGCGTCGGCGGCATCTTCGACAATTTCACACTAGGGAGCCTCATCGATTGGGTAATGACAGCGGCCATCATTGGCTGGGGCGGTACAGAGCTAGTACACAACATCATTGAGGCGCTCATCAAGGGGCGCAATCTGTGGAAGGAAACCCAACAGGTACGCAGCGGGGAGCGGCAATTTAACGAAACCACATTGTTCTACGATTATATCCTGCCACGGATCGAGCAAGCGGGTATTCCAGCAGCTACCTTTTACCAGCTGTTAGGCCAACTACGCGCGGCCAATATCCCACTGGACGATTTCATCAGTGCTGCAGTAAATGGAACGCTCGACCAACTGTTCGGTAGTCTGGAAGCGAGCGCGCAAGGGGCACTTGTTTCCAGATCACTGCATAATATGCTGGAACGCGATGGGGTGCCGCGTGAGGCACTCATCCAACTGCCCCACATCCTGGCCCCGCTCAGCCCTGAAGTGTACGCGCGTTTCATCGGCGATGTATGATGCGTAAGAGGCGAATCGTGAAGTGCAATTTTTATCAATTCACAGTTCACGTTTCACGCTCAACCACCCCGCCACGCCCAGTGACATCCCCATCAGCAAATGGACATTGTTGACCAGTAAATTATCTACAAAATTGTGTACAGCAAATTGCACCCATAGCCCGAATACACCCACGGCCACTCCGCGCTGCCAACCATGTAGCACACACGTCAATCGCCAAAGACGCCAGAACAACGTGCCTAACAATAGCGAGTAGGCCAGCAGCCCTAGCAGCCCAGTCTCCGCGAGCAAGGTAAGGTAGGTGTTGTGCGCGTGCCCTAACGCATGCGGCCAATTGATGAGCCGGTATACAGGATAAGCCGGTTCATAGCCCCCTAACCCTACGCCCAACCAGAAGTTGGCACGCCACATCTCCAGCGCCGCCTGCCAGTGGGCCATCCGCTCCAGCACAGCGTAATTAGCATCATTAATGCCCACACCGCGCACATCACTGAAGGTTAGATAATCCATAAAACCGGTAAGCCGAACGGCAAGCGCGGGGTGCAATTGCCCGGTTGCATACAGCCCCAAGCCGCCCCCCATGACGAGCGCCGCCAGAAGCAGCCCCCACGCCCCACGTCGCGGCAGCAAAACCACTATCGCCAGAAGCGCCGCACCGAAGCCCAGCCACGCACCACGTGACCACGACGCACCGAGCGCAGCACCGAGGAGTAACGTTGCACCACCCAGTGGCCAGAGCCATACGGGAGGCCAACGGCGCTGCCGGAACGCATCCGACACAACTACGGCGGCTAGTCCTACGCCCAGTGCTGCCAACATCCCGACAAAACCACCGTAAGGATTGGGCTGCTCGAACGTACCATAGGCACGATACAACCCAGCACCAATCATGAAATGCGTCGGCCCATCGCCACGCAGAGTATATTGCCACAAGCCTAATGCGGCCTGAAGCACCCCCACCCCCAGCAGAGCAGCAAGCACTCCCGGCGCAGTCACCCCAGCCCGCGCCACGAGCCGGTCATAAGTGATGAGGAAAATCAACAGCAGTTGCCCCCACTTAGCCCATTCCGTGAAGCTAACCCACACATCAGTGGGCTGCCACAGAGAAAGTAGTGCAACGCCCAGAAAGCCGAGCAAGGGCCAGAGAAGCGGCGGCGTGGGGAAGTTCAAATCGCGACGCACAAGCCCTCGCACCAGCCAGATAGCGACGACAGCAATCACGAGATATTGACCGAGGAGGGCAGGGATATGAGGGAGTTCGGCGCGGAGCCAGGCCGCACCCACACCGGCGAACAGCGCTATTACCAACCCGGCTAGCGGCTCGAAAAGGCTCATCAACAGCGCCAGCGTCAGCCCTACGAGCAAAGTGGCTTCCAGCACAGGCAAGCGCGCCAGCGCTAACCCGAAAACCAGCCCCACGAGTGCCAGGGGCAACACCCGAGCAAGCTCCGAGCGGCGCAGCGAACTTGCAATAGCAGTACGGAAATCGCTCACAGTCATTTTTTCAATTTGCAGCTGAAATAATCAACCGTGCGACGCAGGCCTTCTTCCAGATCGAAACGGGGTTCCCACCCCAACAAGGAACGCGCTTTGGTAATATCAGGGCAACGCACCTGCGGATCATCTTTGGTGCGTGCGTCCTGGGGCTGAATAAATATCACGGGCGAAGCCGACCCCACCACCGCAATCACACACTCGGCAAACTCGCGGATAGACATCTCATGAGGGTTGCCCAGGTTCACCGGGGAGCAAAGGTTGGATTCCATCAAACGTGCGATACCCTCGACCAGATCATCCACATAACAAAACGAGCGTGTGCGAGAGCCATCATCGTATACGGTCAACGGCTCACCGCGCAATGCCTGACAGATAAAGTTAGGAACTACCCGCCCGTCATCAGAACGCATGCGCGGCCCGTAAGTGTTAAAAATCCGCACAATGCGCGTATCCACACCGTGTGCGCGGTGATAAGCCATCGTAAGTGCCTCAGCAAAACGCTTGCTTTCATCATACACACCGCGTGGACCAACCGGGTTGACGTTACCCCAATAGTCCTCGTGCTGCGGATGCAATAAGGGATCGCCATAAACCTCGGAGGTCGAGGCTAACAAGAACCGCGCGCCCTTCTCCAACGCCAGCCCTAGCGTATTGTGCGTTCCCAACGCCCCCACCTTCAATGTCTGGATAGGGTAGTTCAAGTAATCTACCGGACTGGGTAGCGACGCTAAATGCAACACATAATCCAACGGGCCGGCAAGATAGATGTAATGCGTGACATCGTGTTTGATGAAGTGAAAAGCCGGGTTACCGGCAAGATGCGCGATGTTGTCCGGCGACCCAGTACTGAGATTGTCCATAGCGATAACCTCGTGCCCCGCCGCAAGGTAATGATCGCAAAGATGCGAGCCGATAAAACCGGCCCCGCCTGTGATGAGAATACGCATGAAAGCCTCCTTGCTTGTTCAGAGTATTGGTATTATACTGCATAACGTGAAACATGAAGTGGTAAAACGTAAAAAGCACTATGGGTAAAACACTGTTACTGACCGGAATCCCACAAATCGGCAAAACCACCCTGATCAAAAAAGCGGTGCAAGTGTTGGGCGACCGCGCCGGAGGCTTCTATACCGAAGAAATTTTTGGGCCTGGTGGACGCAAGGGATTCCGGCTAATTACACTCGACGGGCAAACGATCACGCTGGCACACAAGGACTTTCGCGGCCCACACGTACCACGCGTGGGCCGCTATGGTGTAGATGTAGCAAATCTGGAGCGCGTGGGCATCCCGGCTATCCGCCGGGCTATTGAGAAGCAGCAAGTCGTTATCATTGACGAAATTGGCAAGCTGGAGCTGTTTTCAACGGCATTCTGCAACACAACGATGGAAGCCATTCTCAGCCGCTCTGTGGTGCTAGGCAGCATCATCGCCAAACCCGATCCGCGGGCCGATCTGTTCAAGACACTGGCGCAAGTGACCCTGTGGACAGTCGAGCTCCGCAACCGCGATGCACTGCACACACAAATCCACGCCTGGCTGGGAAATGCACTGGGACAGCTATAATGCGCAACTTTTTTCACTTAGTTGCGTATAGATAAAGCTTGAGTATAAATGAGGGCAAAGAATTGCACGTGCCCAAAAATGGCTTGACTTTTCTTCATAGCGTTTCTATGCTACAATAAATACAGTTGCAAATCGCGCAAGAAACAGGCAAGCTCGCTCTATTAGTCGCTGTTCAAGGAGGAAAAGAAACCATGACACTGTTGGATCGCATCAAAGATGGTATGTTTGGATTGGAACGGGGCGTCTCCGAGGTTATACCTGGATACAAAGGGTACAAACAAAAGGAACTACGCCGCGAAGCAGACAAGCTCCTACGGGACACTATCGCCACGAGAATGCGGACGGTTAGAACCCAGCTGGATGGCTTGCAACAAGAGATGATTAGCGCCGGCAAGTTCGATTTGTTGGATCGCACCGGCAGCGCCGCAACGCAGATTCAGACCTTCATTGATCGAGTACGCACCGCCTCCTATGGCTATGGCGGCCTCTTCGATGCCGTGCGTGTTAAGGAAGAAGAACTGGATCGGGTATACGAATTCGATGCACGCCTGATGGACTATGTCGAACGCATTGAGAACGCCATTAGCAGCGCGCACTCTGAGCTGACCGGCGAGAACCTACCCGCGATGATCATGTTAATCCGCGACCTGGCCCGCGAAGCCAACGCTGTATTTGATGAACGCGCAGAAGTGCTGAAAGGCACCTCAAACATTGGCGAAACGCCAAGACTGTAATTACTAGGAGGTAATCCATGGCCCGAATCTTTGACATCGTAGAGTATATGGATGAGGGGCGCAACGAACTGGTGCATCGCATTCCCGCGCGCGGTTCTGGCGATTTTCGCGTCGGTTCACAGCTCATTGTCCGCGAGTCGCAAGCCGCCGTCTTCTTCCGCGACGGCAAGGCATTAGATACGTTCGGCCCGGGGCGACACACACTAACTACGGCCAACATCCCGCTGATTACCGATCTCATCGGTAAGGCTTTCTCCGGTCAGACGCCGTTCAAGGCCGAGGTATACTTCGTGACCTTGCGCGAAATCACCGATATGAAGTGGGGTACACCACAGCCAATCACGATTCCCGACCCCATCCTGGGGATGGCCCGCGTAACCAGTTTTGGTACGTATGCACTCCAAATCACCGACCCGCAGCTCTTTATCTCGAAGATCGTCGGTACACAGAACCTCTTCAGTACCCGCGACATCGAGGGCTTTTTCCGCAGCATCATCCTAACCAAGATGATGGATCTAATGGGAACCATCGGCAAGTCTGTCATTCAGATGGCGGCCTTTGCCGAAGAGCTCTCCGCTGGCGTGCGGGCCAAAGCCGCCGAGGAATTCCTGGCGCGCGGCGTCACGCTCAACTCGTTCTATATCGAATCCATTTCACCCACCGAGGAAACCGCGAAGGCGATTGACGCCCGCTCGGCAATGGGCGCGATTGGCGATATGAACGCCTACATGCAGTACCAAGCTGCGCAGGCTATGCGCGAGACAGCGCAAAAGCCCGGCGGCGGGGGAGCTGCCACCGGCATGGAATTGGGTGCCGGCCTGGGGATGGGCGCGGTCATGGCACAAATGATGGGACAAACGATGGGGCAGCAACAGCAGCAACAAGCTGCGCCGGCACCTGCTGCGCCCGCAGCTGCACCGGCCGCCACCGCGAACCCCACCACCCCGGCAGAAGTCCAGGCCTTGCTCGACAATCTCGATGCCCGCCTGATGGCTGGAGAAATCAGCGAAAGCATTTATGATCGGCTCCATACTAAGTGGGAGCAGCGCCTCAACGAGCTGTTGGGAAATTAAGTTTCTGCACAAGGGATACCCCCCTCAACTTCAAGTTGAGGGGGGTATTATTGTGAGTACGTCAATCAGACCTGGTAGATTTGAAAGATATAATACTAGGACAAATCCAGGTCCGCCATGACTACGCGAAATATAGCTGCCCCGCTGGGCTTCACATAACCGCTATAGGCTCTGGACGCACGATAAATACATCGCACGACACTTGCTTGCCGTCAAGATTGAAAGTGCGCTGCACGCTTGACCCTTCATGGGTATGTTTCATCTCTCAGCTTCCGGCCCGCAACATCACCAACAGCATTTTGAACGCAGTGTGCGCCTGCAAAGCGTGCGGCTCACCCGCCGGCATAATGAGCATTTCACCTGCGCTTACCGCATAGCCCACACCAGAAATGGTAATATCCGCCGCGCCGTCTAGCACATACACCAGCGCATCAAAGGGGGCAGTGTGCTCACTCAACCCCTGCCCCTCATCAAAAGCGAACAGAGTCACCGTGCCGGATTGCCCTGACAACAGTTCACGGCTCACTACCGCATCCGTCTGGTAAGCAATCAATTCCAATACATCTTGCACTATCGGCCATGTTGTAGTCATAGCAAAGCTCCTTTGTGTAAAGTATCCTCAGTATATCACCAGCAGTTTCAACACGCCACGACAAAAGTCGGAATCGTGAAGAAATACGCCCCGAACGTTGACACATGCCTATCTCGTACTATACTTGAGGCAAAGTATACAAGGTAGACAACAAAACCATGGCAGTATCCCTCTTTGATCCGTTAGAATGCGAAAGTCCGCTTGAGACTGCTGAACAACAGACGTCTCTGGCAAACACCATCCTCAGCACCGTCACCACGCTGGTACTTGTGCTGAATCGCGCCGGGCATATCCTGTACCTGAATCCGTTCGCGGAAGCGCTTACTGGCTACTGCACTCATGACCTGGTCGCACGCCCGATCTGGGAAACGCTGTTGCTACCGCACGACGCGAAACATGTTCAAGCCTTATTTGCCAACCTACAAACCCAGGGCTTTCCTGAACAAGATGAGAACTACTTGGTGATACGCGACGGAAGTAAGAAGCGTGTTGCTTGGAATAATGCGACCCATACCAACAATGCCGGCAAGATAGATTATGTCATTAAAACCGGCGTAGACATGACCGAACAACGTGCTCTCGAAAAACGCTTACTTCTAGTAACAACCGCGCTAGAATCTGCCGCCAATGCAGTCATCATCACAAATCGGGAAGGGCGCATCGAATGGATCAATGCTGCATTTACGCGACTTACCGGCTATACAGCAAACGAAATCACAGGAAGAACTACACGCATCCTCAAAACCCCACATCATTCACCCAGCTATTATGCACAGCTCTGGAAAACGATTTTATCTGGACAGATTTGGGAAGGAGAATTTATCAATCGGCGAAAAGACGGTTCGATATATATCGCGGAGCAAATTATCACACCGGTAATGGATGATGTTGGTGCCATCGCACACTTTATCGGCATTCAACATGATGTTACCCAGCGCAAAGAGAACGAAACGATGCTACAGCGTTACACACAAGAACTCGAAGCACGCAACGAAGACCTGGATGCCTTCGCACATACGGTGGCGCACGACCTCAAAACACCCCTGGCACTAATAAACGGCTATGCAGAGCTGCTATTGGATGAGCAAATAAATATCCCCCTCAAAAATCTCCATAACAGCCTTGAAATCATTGTCCGTAGTGGCAAGAAAATGAACAATATCATCAACGAGCTGCTACTGCTGGCCTCTACACGCAAGTCTGAAGTGACACCCCAACCACTGGATATGTTCGAAATTATGCGAGAAGTGTTATTCCGCCTGCAATTCCTGATCGAAGAAAAACAGGCTGAAATTCACTTACCCAACACTTGGCCTATTGCATTAGGTTATGCCGCTTGGGTGGAAGAGGCCTGGGTCAACTATCTTAGCAATGCACTTAAATATGGCGGGCCCCAGCCGCGCGTGGAGTTGGGATATACGATTTTAGATTCTGAAAGCTGGTTACTGAATACTGGAAACTCCGTATTGAGCAACCAGCTTCCAGTAACCACCATCAAATTTTGGGTACGCGATTACGGCCCAGGCATTCCCGTCGAGCAGCAACGTAATCTATTCAAACCCTTCACCCAATTGGGACAGGTGCGCGCGCAAGGACATGGCCTCGGCCTTTCGATAGTGCGGCGGATTGTGGAAAAACTCGGCGGGCAAGTCAGCGTAGAAAGCATCATGGGTGAAGGTAGTACATTTAGCTTTACCCTGCCGCTTGCAGGGGAGATTCCCGGCGATTGATGTAACAAGCAGTTCTTGTAACGGTTGAAACCATTACTACAAGTTGACCAGAAATTCATCATACAAAAGGAATAACAGCATGAACGAACTTATCAGCAGCACACTTGGCCCTTATGCGGCAGCTGTAGCGGACGCAGTAGCGCGCTTGCAAGCAGCGGCCATCATCCCCCGAATATGGGATGGCGATCCAACCGTGTGGAAGCCCACACCGCAGGAGATCAGCAATCGCCTGGGCTGGCTGCACAGCCCGAAAAAGATGTATGAGCAAATAGATACGCTAGGCTATGCCTTGATCGAGGCGGCGTGCGCCAATCGCTATACGCACGCGCTGTTGTTGGGAATGGGCGGGTCAAGCCTGGCACCCGAACTGTTCAGCAAAGTCTTCGGAGCCTACACGCCGCGCGAGTGTGAGGCGGGTCCGCGGCTGGCCCTGAGCGTACTCGATAGCACCGATCCCGGCGCGGTGCTGGGCCATACAGCGCACCTCGATCCAGCCCGCACGCTCTTCATCGTCTCGACCAAATCTGGAGGTACGGTAGAAACTTTCTCGTTCTTGAAATTCTTTTACAATTGGACCGCCGAGACATTAGGAGAAGATCGCGCCGGAGAGCACTTTGTCGCCATCACCGACCCGGGCAGTGGCCTAGCTACACTAGCGGAGGAACACGCTTTCCGAGGTGTATTTTTGAACGATCCGAACATTGGGGGCCGCTATTCAGTGCTGTCGTACTTCGGTCTCGTGCCAGCGGCGCTATGTGGGGTAAATGTCGCCTGGATTCTGGAACGCGCCCGCGCGATGGCAACCGCCTGCGGCGCGGCGCACGCCGCGGCGGACAATCCAGCGGCGCAGTTGGGTGCCATCATGGGCGCGCTGGCACTCGCCGGGCGTGATAAGCTCACCCTGGTTGTTTCAGAAGCGCTGGCAGGGTTTGGCGATTGGATTGAGCAGCTGGTAGCGGAAAGCACCGGCAAAGAGGGGCGCGGTATCCTGCCGGTAGTGGGGGAACCGCTCGCCGCACCAGAGATGTACGGCGCAGATCGGGTCTTCGTTCACCTGCGGCTGGCAGGCGACAAGAGTCAGGATACCGCGCTTGCTGCGCTCGAAGCCGCCGGGCATCCTGTCGTGCGCATTCAGATGGAAGATGTCTACGATCTAGGCGGGCAATTCTTCCTCTGGGGGCTGGCGACCGCTGTGGCGGGTCATCTGCTGAGCGTCAACCCCTTTGACCAGCCCAACGTCGAATCGGCGAAGATCGTGGCGCGGCAGATGGTGAAGGCGTACACGGAGACGGGCGCGCTGCCCGATGCGCCTTCCGCACCGGTGACACGGACCACCCTGCTTGAGTTCCTGGCGCAAGCACAACCGGGCGATTACATCGCGCTCCAGGCTTACGTCCACCCCACGCCAGAGACCGATGCGGTACTCCAAGCGTTGCGCGTGCAGCTGCATGAGCGTTACCGCCTGGCAACAACGGTGGGCTATGGGCCACGCTTCCTGCACTCGACGGGGCAGCTGCACAAGGGCGACCGGGGCAACGGCCTCTTCATCCAGTTCACCAGCGACAGCCCGCAAGATGCAGCCATCCCGGACACGCTCAGCGAGCCGGAATCCGCGCTGACCTTCGGGGTGCTCAAACACGCGCAAGCGTTAGGAGATCAGCAGGCCTTGCTCGATGCCGGGCGGCGCGTCATCCGCTTCCACTTGGGCGAGGATGTGGTGGGGGGATTGCACAACCTGATATAAGCTTGAGGGGCGTAAAACGTAAAGCGTGAAACGTGATCTTCTTCACGTTTCACGCTTTACATTTCAAAAACATCTATTTTACGCGCAATACACCGTTAAGTCTCCCACCGCGCTTCGACCTTATCCTCAAAGATGCCCCACCAGTAGCTGCCGCAACGCGCCCAGCCACGGCGAAGTTGTCCATCGCGCGTGCGCACCTCAATGCGGTAAATCTGCTGGCCTTTGGATGAAGTCCAAAAGAATGGCCCGAAGCGCATCCAGGAGAATTCCGCTTGCAGAAGCTCGTAGCCGTTTATGGTAGCCCAACGCTCCAGCATCGCGCGGCTACGCGAGAAGTTCCACACAATCAGTCCGATAACCAGCGCGATAAAAAAGAGGGTCGCAAATGCAGTCAGGAAATCTTCCATCTTGTACCTTTTGAGAGCGCCTACGGCAGTTCCGGGAATTTCTCTAGCGGCGCGTAGACCAACCCCACCAGTCCCGGCCCGGTGTGCGCGCCGAGCACCGGCGCAATCGGCCCGACGGGAAGCCATTCACAAGTTGCATACCGTTCTGCCAGATAGGCCTGCAACTTCTGTGCGCCTTCGAGGTTAGCGCCGTGCAGCGGCTGAAAGCGCATCGGAGTGCTCTCTGGATAACGCTCCAAAACGATATCCGCCAGCTTGAGAATTGCACGATCCAGCGTGCGCGCCTGCCCCATCTGCGCATATTTCCCTTCCGCTTTCTCAACCCCAATGATCGGTTTGATATTCAACACCGAAGCCATGAGTCCCTTGAGGTGGCTAATCCGCCCGCCGTGGATGAGATACTTGAGCGTCGCCAGCGTATAGATGGTGTCCGTAGCCGCAGTCACTTTCTCCAGCAGCGCGACCGTGTCAGCCACCGACCACCCTGCCTTTGCTGCCCGCGCCGCCGCCTCAACATGCCAGCCCTCTGCACCAGAGAGCGTCTTGGTATCATACAGCGTAATGTTGGCCTCCGGCACAAGTTTAGCGCCCTCACGCGCTGAAGCCAGCGTCCCGCTCAGCCCCGATGAGATATGCACCGAAAGGATTTCCGGATCAATTTTAGCCAGCTCACGGTAGAGTTCCGCAAACTCGCCTGCCGAAGGCAACGAAGTGGTGGGCATATCCGATGTAGCCGCCAACATACGATAAAATTGTGGCACATCCACATCCACCCCACTACGATAAGTTTTTCCATCCAGGGTAAACACCAACGGGGCAATATGCAGTTCCAAACCCTCCAACTGTTCAGCGGCCATATCCATGCCGCTATCGGTTACGATTAACATTTTTCTTTCTCCTTTCATTCTGAAAATAGTAGCTTACCCTCAGACCTGGCAGGTTTTTGAAACCTGCCAGGTCTATAGCAAGGAAAATCAAAAAAACTTGGTATTCTTCATACCTTAGCGTGAGATTCTCATCCAGACATGGGAATATGCGCGCGGAAGATGAATTTTCCCCCCTCTAGCCCAATCTCCAACGCGCCATGCAACTCGGTGCAAAACGTTTGCGCAGTGAACAGATGCAACGAGCTGTGAACATCCATCGCAGCGGTACGTGCCTCGCCCTGAGGCGGATTGGTGTGGGTAACCGCTAACGTGAGTGTTGAGACACCCTCGCGCTGTTGCGTGGATGCAGTCAGAGTGAGCTCTCCTGACGCAGCACCTTGCATCGCCTGGAGCACCAACGCCAATGCAATCCAACGCACAAACAGCGCAGCATCATACAGCTCGCCCAAATCGCCCACACAGCGCAAAATCAGCGTGTGCCCGGCATCGGCAAGGCGCGGTTGCATGACCCCGACCACATCACCCAAAAGACTCGCTACAGCATAAGGCCCATCGTAGAGTGGCGTCTTAGCCGCATCTACCTTCATCACCTCGAATAAATCATGTATCAGACTAAGCAGTTTCTGCCCCGCGTTAAAAATCGAGGTAAGGTCTTCATGCTGCATCTCGTTAATCGGGCCATCAATGCCTTTAAGGATGACCTTGGAGAAGCCGGTGATGGCGTTGATGGGGGTTTTCAGGTCATGGCCCATCATAGTGGCGGCATCCATGTTATATTGGCGTGCGGCAGCAGCTTTGCGCAAATAGAACCCGGCAGCCAGTTCCGCCTGGAAGCGCGCCAAGGCCGCCGGAGCGATTCCGTCGCACACCTCCCCCAGCGCGACCTGCAACTGCGTGAAATGCTGCACTTGCACACCATCCAAATCCGCCAGCGTTGTGCCCAAAGCGCCCGCTTCGAACACAGCAGCAGCAGCCAGCAGCGTGAGCGTCTGCCCGGCCAACGCATCGCACATCGCCTGCGCCTCAAGGTGCAAGGGGCTGGCCTGCGCCAGAATCGTATGCCAGGCTGCGCTCAACGCAGCCTGCGTTTCGGGTGAATCCAATGGTTGTGTCATGCGCGCCTCCAAGGAAATCTAAAGTCGGCAGACCTGGCAGATTTCAGAAACCTGCCAGGTCTAAAGTTATTATTCGGGACGGCTGTCGAGCGCCAGGCGCACGTCTACGGCCCAGACGCCCTGGCCCTCCGGGGCGACGATGAGCGGGTTGATGTCCATCTCGGAGATGCAGGGAAAATCGCTCACGAGCTGCCCCACCCGGCGCAGGGTATCCACGATACCGGCAATATCGCCGGGCGGCTGACCGCGCACACCCTGGAGGATTTTGCCCACCGCCGTCTCCGCAATCATGGCGCGCGCATCAAGCTCGCACAGCGGCGCCAGCCGGAATGCCACATCCTTGAGCACCTCGACGTAGATGCCACCCATCCCGAACATCAGCAGCGGGCCAAACTGCGGATCGCGCTGCGCCCCCAGAATGACCTCTTGCCCCTTGGGGGCCATCTGCTGCACCATCGTCTGGCGCGTGGAATCGCCCGCCGCCATCCGCGCGAACGTGGCGCGGACAGTCTCTGCATCGGTGATGTTGAGCGCGATGCCGCCCACATCCGCCTTGTGAACGACGCCTGGCGCGATGAGCTTCATCACCACCGGATAGCCACCCTTTTCCGCCAGGGCGACCGCTTCATCGGCGGTACTGGCGATGCCGGAGAAAGGGATGTGAATCCCGTAAGTCGCCGCGACCTGCGCCGCGATCTCCGAATCCACAAAGCCCTTGCCTTGCGCATCCCAGGCACCAGCAAGGATGACTTGCGCCTTCTTGCGCGCCACATCGGGAACGGGCGTGGGAGTCAAATCGGGGCGGGCGCGCAGCTGTGCGTACTCCCACAACCCGGCCAGCGACCGGCTGGCGCGATTAGGATCCTGGTAGAACGGCACGCCACCTGCATGGAGGATGTGAATCGCTTCGGGGAGACTCACGCCGCCCACCAAACACGCTACAACAGGCTTGCTCGCACCGCGCGCACCCTCGACGATATGGCGCGCCACATCCTCAACGGGCGTGATGGCCTGCGGGACAAAGATCGCCTGCACCATATCCACGCCGGGGTCTTCCAACAGGATGCGGATCACGTCACGGTACATCTCGGCGCGCGGGCCGCCCAGCATATCCACCGGGTTGCCCAGCTGGGTACCGTGCGGCGTGACCGGTTTGAGCTTCTCGATGGTCTCCGGCTTGAGATCGGCTAATTGCAAGCCGCACTCATCGAGCGCATCGGCAGCGAGCGCCGCCGGGCCGCCCGCGTTCGTGACCATGGCCACGCGCGGGCCGGGGGGCAACGGCTGGTGCGCCAGCGCCATCGCCACATCATTCTGCTCCTGGAGCGAATTGACCATAACGATGCCCGCGCGGTGGCAGGCGGCGCGATAGGCTTTGCCCGCGCCGGCCAACGCGCCCGTGTGCGAGGCGACCGCGCGCGTCCCGGCCTCAGTACGCCCGGCTTTCACCAGCACGATGGGCTTTTCGCGGTAAATAGCGGCGGCGGTCTGCACAAAGTCTGGGCCATCGGGGATGCCCTCGGCATAGAGGCTGATAACCTGGGTGTGCGGATCGGTATACATCATGCGGATCCCATCGGCCAGGCTCACATCCACCTGGTTGCCCAGACTGGCGATGCGACTGTAGCCCACGCCCATCTGAATCGCCCAATCAATGGTGCCACCTACAATCGCGCCGGAGTGCGACGCAAAGCCGATGCTGCCCTGTTTGGGCATCGCGCTGATGAAGGTGGTGTCGAGCGGGATGTGTGTATCCATCACGCCCACGCAGTTAGGGCCGATGAGGCGCATCCCGTAGCTCTCGGCGATGGTCTTGAGCGAGCGTTCGAGCTCCGCACCCTCTGGCCCGGCCTCGCGAAAGCCGCCGGTGATGACGATGACGACCTTGAGGCCGCGCTCGCCGCACGCACGCACCGCATCGGGCACCATATCGGCACGCACCATGATGACTGCAAGTTCAATGGGATCAGGGACATCAGTAATGGTAGGGTAAACCTTGAGACCCAGAATCTCGCCGCCTTTGGGGTTGATAGGGTAAATCGGTCCCTGGTAACCATGCTCTTTGAGGTTGTGGACAACACCGTAACTGAGTTTAGCGGGGTCGGCGCTCGCGCCGATAACAGCAACACCTTGGGGATTGAAGAAGTATTCCAATAGATCCATGCTCTGCTCCTTGAAAAAATTTACAACTGCACAGCCAGATACATATCCTGAGGACTTTTCTACTCGGCAGTCAGTTGGATTGCGTGATTTCTTGCCTTACACCGACGAAAACCACTATGGTATGATTTTGGGCTACATTTTCAAAACGCACAACTTTGAAAGCATCAGCTGAGGACAAGTTCGCCAACAATGCGCTTAGGGTTTCTGGGACAACCTGTGCCGGAAGGGGGTGTAGCAACGCGCCACGCGGATCATATCCATCCACCATTTCATAACCTTCCACATGCAAGGCTGCTGTCAATGCTTCAAGAGCGGAACGCTCATGCACAGCGACAACCGCTGTGGAAACACACGTAGACTGGCGCAACAACGCCTTCACTGCTGCAAGTAATTGTTCTACATCCACCGGCTTGAGGAGATAATCACTTGCCCCTAACGCTAATCCCAAGCGCCGATCTTCCACAATAGAGAGAATTACTACAGGCACGCTCTGAGTCGCTGGATCGGACTTAAGGATACGCAATACATCAAAACCAGAAATATCGGGCATCATCACATCCAATAAAATCAGCGCCGGATGATGGCGACGTGCCAACAACAAAGCCTCGGTACCGGTGGAAGCCTGCAAGGTGCGATACCCGGCTCGCTCTAATTCCTGCATCAGTAGCGAGCGAATATACACCTCATCGTCCACAATCAACACCAACGGCAGTCGTTCCTCCAATGAAGGCAACATACCTGTGGTGCGCGGCCGAATCTCAGAAGTGACAACTTGCGCTAAAGATTGTTGGGTAGAAACGCCTTCGAACTGCACGATAGGCAACGCAACACAGAAAGTTGCCCCGCTACCGAATTGTGATTCCACCCAAATTACCCCCTTGTAGTGATTAACGATTTCCCGACAAATTGCCAACCCCAAACCAGTGCCACGTGGCTTATCAGTGAGCGCATCAGCAGCCAACTGCTGAAAACGCATGAAAATGCGGGGCAGATCGCTCTCCGAAATACCTGGCCCGCTATCCTGAACTGTGAGCAAGATTGCACCACTATGCGGCGCTCGCCAACTGTGTATCGGTTGCCCCGGCTCCAAACGCTCCGCAGTAACTTCAATTGCACCCGTTTCAGTGAACTTGAGTGCATTAGAGAGCAAATTATCCAGCAACTGGCGGATGCGCAAAGGATCAGCGAGCAACAACGGCAACCCTTTTGCCATCGAAACACGCAGCGCCAGTCCTTTGGCCGTAGCTACCTGCCGCACCCCCTGCAATGCCTGATCTACCATGTGCGTCACATCCAACGGCTCATCACGCCACTCCACCTTGCCGGATTCCAATTTGGCAATATCCAGCACATCGTTGATGAGATGCGTGAGCCGTTCGCCTTCCACTAAAATAATGCGCAGATTATCCGTAATACGCTGAATGGATTTGACAAGATCGGGGGTATCGTCCGGTAGCAGGGGAAGCACGTCCCGATCAAAAGAACGCGTAATCAACTTAGCGAAGCCTAGCACTGAGGTCAACGGGGTACGCAATTCGTGTGAGACAGCGGAAATAAACTCGGTTTTCATGCGATCCACTTCTTTTTCGTGGGTCACATCACGCAACACCGAAACAGTGCCTACTAACAGATCATCATCCACAATAGCTGCCGAGGCTGCCTTGAGTACCTGGCCATCGGGCAGGGAGATCTCAGCCATGATGGTGGCCTCTGTTTGTTGAAGGGCCTGATGGATAAGCCCTTGTAATTCCGGGTGCGCAAGTACTGCCGCGAGCTGCTGACCCACCAGTGTACCAGCAGCTCGTCCGAAAAGCGTCTCGAAGGCCGGGTTAATCATGATGATGGAACCAGACGCATCCGTCACAATCAGCCCATCAGCGATATTGCGCAAGATAGCATCCAGCTTACTGCGATCTACAGCAATGTTGTGGGCCATCTTAGCCATCTCGGCAGCACGCTGCTGCGACATCTGATAAAGGCGTGCATTGTGAACCGCCATCGCAATATGCGAGGCGAAAGCTTCAGCAACCACGATATCTTCCTGTCTATAAAAATCTGGCTCGTGCTTATCTACAGTGAGCAAGCCAATGCTTTTCCCCTGCACCACCAGCGGCGCGCCAATCCATGAGCGAATCGTAGTAACACCTTCCACCTCACGGCGCGCGTGCCCCCACTCGGATAATTGCTGCACATCGGCAACAACATGCACGTGCTGCGCCAGCATCACCTGATAACCCAGATTATTCTCATCCGGCGAGAACGATTGCCCGATGACTGCCTCCGGAAACTCAAAACCCGACCCAGCCACTACCATCAAATCCCGCCCTTCCAATAAATGAATGGCAGCGGTATCGAACACAAGCGCTCTGGAAAGCTGCCGTAAGGCGATGTTAAGCACATCATTAAGATTAAGCGTAGTATTGAGCGTCCATGCCAACTGCGCCAAGGCCGTAGCCGTCTGACGCTGTTCCTCAGCCTCAGAGTAGAGTTGTGCATTGTGAATGGCAATCGCCACCTGATTAGCCAACGAAGAAACGATACGCACATCGCGCGTGGTAAAAGCGTTAATTTGTGGACTCTCAACGTTAAAAACACCTACTAGCTTGTCGCTGATAAGTAATGGGATAACCAGCTCCGAGCGTGTCTCTGGGTCTACTGCTACATACGCAGGTTCCTTGCTTACATCCCTCACCACAAGCGGTTCGCCAGTCTGCATTACCCGGCCCACCAAACCCTCGCCCACTCGAATGTCAGTGCATACGGCATCGGTATCCAGGTAGGCCGCACGCGCGACTACTTCTAATCGTGTGCCGCTCTCATCGAGCAAAAAAATGGCAGTATTACGATAGCCAAACACCTCTTCCATACCAGCGATGAGTTCTGCAAACAATTGTTGCGTGTCCAAAATAGAAGTGATCTTACCAGAAACCTGTTGCAGGGCCAGGAGCTCCTGCTGTTCTAGCTCCAATTGCTCTTGCTGGGCTTGTACACGATCCAAAAGCGCATTGAAGGCCAGAGTAAGATCACCCACTTCATCCAACGATACAATACTCAGGCGCTCCGCACCTACATGCTGGCCATGCGCCAGCGCCATCAAACGGCCCGTAACATATTCAATATCACGGGTCAAATCATCCGAGATTTGATGGTTGACGATAAAGACGAGGCAACTCATGCCCAATGAAAACACCAATAACACCGCCGCGGCGCGCGCGACCGGCGCCATACGCAATGGATCAATCCGATACACAAATCCCAGCCACCACTGGCAGTCCTGGCGGGGTAAATACATAAGCAGCAATTCACTCTCTCCAAAACTCATCGCGCCACTATACAGATTGTCGAGCGGCAACCACCAATCAGCATATGCCACAGGCGGGCGTGAAAGCAACTCGCCCTCTCGATCCAGTACAAAAGCGAAGCCGGGCATCTCCAAATCAAGCGTCTCGATATACGCAATGAGCGCTTCATCACCCACATACGGCGACATTCCTTCAACGATCGCGCGCCCTACCACCTGATACTGATGACGCAGGCTCTCGCGCGCATTGAAGACCACCATGTTGTAGCCAAGCAAGCCTAAAAACACGACAACAATCAATACCAGCAAGAATGTGATAAGCAGCTGACGAGTCCGCAAAGCAAAGCGTGGGCCTGCGTCTGGTTGTGCAGCCAACCCGGCGGTGACATACAAAACCGGGCGTAGCAAACGGCGCGAGATAATCGAGATAACAAGACTTATCACAGCAGCAACAAGCGTTGCCAAGACCGAATTAGGAAAATGGGCGGAAAAGTAATAACCGGGGATGAACAGCGCACCAAAAACATCGGCAGAGGTTGCGACACCAAAAGTCAACACTACTGGGAAGTAGAGAAGGTGAATCGGGGCAGTAAAAGCCAAGCGTCGCGCGCGTACCACAAGCCCCGGCGGGGGTGGCGCGGCGTGTCCCAAAGCTGCCCCCAATTGGGTGATCGGTCTAAGATAAAAGAACGCTCCCAACAAAACCGCCAGGAGCAGCAGAGGGGTAAAGATAACGTAATTAATCAATCCCAGGCGCAAAACTTGTGGGGGAAGCCCCGAGAGCAACGGCGTGATAAGCGCCAACATCAACGGCGCTGTCAGCGTACTGATAGCCAACAGCGCGAGAAGTTTACGCCGCACCAGACGAATCTGCGTTTCCACCCAGGGTTTCCTTCCGGCAGCGTGGCGCTAACAATAGGGCTTAGTCAATGGGATCAAGTCCCAAAATTTCAATAGCTCGCGCCAGGATGTAATCAGGGTCAAAAGGCTTGGTAACGTATTCATCGGCACCAGATTGCGTACCTTGTTCTTTATCTACAGCTTGGCCCTTCGCCGTAAGCAGGATAACGTAAATTCCAGAGTTTTTAGCCTTAACCTTCTCGCACACTTCATAGCCACTGAGTTTAGGCATCATCACATCGAGAAAGATGAGTTCTGGCTCCTCATCCAGAGCCAACCGCAACCCCTCCTCGCCATCATTCGCCAATAACAGCTCCACGCCCTGATCTTCGAGCTCTTCCAGCGTTTGAGAAAGTAATACTCGGATAAAAGCTTCATCATCTACAATAAGAACTTTACGATTATTTTTCACGTCTCAACCTCATTTCTAACTTGTACAAAATTTAAGCTACGAACTTATTACACCCAATGTATCACGCTTCCCGTAGCTGTCAACCACGCCTTGCGTCGTCGCCTGCCTGTGCTACACTATACGTGAAACGTGATTCGCTGATTCGCTCAAGGAGGTTACTAATGAACGACTTTCGCACCGTAAAGCCCACTGCTTTGCAGGATAACGTCTTCCACAGCATCGGCTCAGACTGGATGCTGGTGACGGCGGGCACACCCACTGATTTCAACACGATGACGGCCAGCTGGGGCGGCCAGGGGGTGTTGTGGAACAAAAACGTGGCGTTCGCCTTTGTGCGCCCGCAACGGTACACGTTCGAGTTCATGGAGCGCGAACTGTATTTCACGCTCAGCTTCTTCGATGCAGCGCACCGTTCCGCGCTGCAATACTGCGGCAGCCACTCCGGGCGCGATGTGGACAAGATGGCCGCGACCGGCCTCACACCGCTCCCCACTCCACACGGCAGCGTCGCCTTTACCCAGGCACGGCTTGTATTCGTATGTCATAAGCTCTACGCGCAAGACCTGGCCGGCGAGCACTTCATTGTTCCTGAAGTCCGCGAAGAAGTCTACCCCACCCGCGACTTCCACCGGCTGTATGTGGGAGAAATCATGGAATGTTGGATTAAAGGTGCGTAACTACAACGGAAAAACCTATGCCTGACCGCCAACATCACCGCCCGCCAGCACACTGGTGGCGCACGTTCCTCCAGGACGCGCGCGTATTCGTCAGGCTGTTCCCCTGGCGCGTGGCCCTGACGCTGGCGCTGGGCGTCGCTGTGCTGGCCCTCGGTTTCATGGTGGCCTACAACCGCGTCGAAACGCCACCACTCAGCTACATCAAAGCCGTGTTCGCGGTTCTCAATATGAGCCTGCTCCAGGTGGATTATAGCGATATGCCCAGCGACCCACACCTGGATTTGTTTTTCGTCCTCACGCCAATGGTGGGCATTCCGCTCTTCCTGCTCTTTGGCGTCAATATGGTCGAGCTGGTGCGCGTGTTCTTCGTGCGCAGCGAGCGCGGCCCACTCTGGCAGACCGCGCTCGCTGCGACAACGTCACACCCGGTGGTGCTGTGCGGCTTAGGGCGGGTGGGCTACCGCATCGCCCTGCCGCTACTGGAGCTCGATATTCCCGTTGTGGGGATTGATACCACCCCCACCCCGCTCATCCAGGCGTTAATTGATCGTGGAATGCCCGTGCTCATCGGCGACGTGCGCAGCGAAGCCGTGCTGCGCCAGGCCGGCGTGGAGCGCGCGCGCGCCGTCATCGTCTGCACCGACCAAGACTTGGTGAATCTCGAAGCCGCCTTCCATATACGGGAACTCAACCCACGCGCGCGCGTCGTCCTGCGCCTGTTCGAGGATGAGCTGAGCGATGCACTGCAAAAGACCACGCGCCTGGCGGCGGTGCTGAGCCGCTCCGCGGTGGCCGCCATCGCCTTTGCCCATGCAGCTGCCGGCGTGCAGGTCTTGGAGACCTTCGACCTGGACGGCAGCACCTATCTGCTGGCCCGGCTACCACTCCGTAGCGATTCCCCCTTGCTCGGACATCCCCTGTCCGAAATCGCCGAGATGCAGGATATTTCCGTCGTGTGCCTGCTACGCAAGGGCAAACTGACCATAGAACCGGCAGGTGACACACTCCTGTGCAACGAAGATGCGCTCATCGTGTTCTCCTCGCCGAAGTGTCTGGAAGCGCTGGCCGAAGGTCACGCGCTAGGGGTGACGCCGCCAGGGGCACACCGGCCCATCCTGGTCAGCGGCCTGGGGCATACCGGCTATCGCATCGCGCAACAATTGCGCGCCAGCGGGCATCCGGTGGTGGGCATTACGGCCAAACGCGACCGGCTCCAGGAGCAGTTGAAGGAAAAAGCGGTGCGCGTCATCGTGGGCGATGGGCGACTGCCCTCCGTGCTGCGCGACGCCGGGGTGGAGCAGGCTGCCGCGCTCATCGCCTGCGACGAGGATGATATGCACAACATCCAGACTGCCCTGCGCGCGCGGGAGCTGAACCCGCACATCCGCATCGTCGTCCGTATCTTCGAGGAGGAGCTGGGCCGCCGCCTGCAAGAGACCTTCGCTTTCGATGCAGTCTACAGCACCTCCATGATTGCCGCGCCGGCATTTCTGGATGCCGCGCTCGACTTGCGCGTGGCCCAGCCGGTAGAATCGCTTACCGGACACGATTACCTACTCGCCAGCCTGCCGATCCAGCCGCAATCTCCGTTGCGCGGCGTCCTGATTTCCACGCTACATGACGAACCCAATCTGACCGTGCTCCTGCTCACCCGCGAGGGGCGCGCACTCATCCCCCCGCCCCTCGATGTGCGCCTGCGCGCCAGGGACGAGCTGGTGGTGCTGGCCTCGCGGGAGAAGCTGGGATCGCTCACCATGCGTGAAACGTAAAATGTGAGAAATCAGGTATCTTATCCGCGCAGACTAGCCACACACAATATAAGCCTGGCCCGCATAGCGCCCGTACTGCATTCACCATTCACTCATTTGCTCAGGAGTTGACTATGGAATCCACCACTTACGATGTCATCATCATCGGGGCAGGCCCAGCGGGGATTTTCGCCGCGCTGGAGCTAAGCGCCAAACCCGGCCTGCGCGTGTTGATGCTGGAAAAGGGCCGCGATATAGACAAGCGCAGCTGTCCTATCCGCGAGACGGGCAGCGCGTGTATACACTGCCGCCCGTGCAGCATCCTCACCGGCTGGGGTGGCGCGGGGGCGTTCTCCGATGGCAAGCTGACCCTCTCGACGGCAGTGGGCGGCCACCTGGCGGAGATTCTGGGTGAAGCGCCCGCCGCACAGCTGGTCACGGAGGCGGATACCATCTACCGTAGCTTTGGGGCGCCAGATGCCATTCACGGCGAACCCAATGACGAGATTGATCTACTGCAACAGCAAGCGATGCTCGCCGGGCTGCGCTTTGTCTCGGTACCGATTCGCCATATTGGCACCGAGCGCTGTGTGGACATCATGCTGGGGATGCGCGACGCACTGCACGAGCGCGGGATCGTCATCCGCCCCAACACACCGGTCGCCAACGTGCTCACGGAGAACGGGCGCGTCGTGGGGGTCGAGACCAAGAAGGGCGAGCGACTAAGCGCAGGCGCGGTCATCGTCTCACCGGGACGCGAGGGGGCTGCGTGGCTGGAAACCGCTGCCAAGACGCTGGGCCTCACGATGGCCCGCAATCCGGTTGACCTGGGCGTGCGCGTCGAGCTGCCTGCGCCGGTGCTGGAACCCATCACCCGGCTGGTCTACGAATCCAAGTTCATCTACTACTCGCGGGCGTTCGATGACCAGATTCGCACGTTCTGCATGTGCCCCTACGGCGAGGTGAGCACCGAGTTCGCCGGGGACGTGATGACCGTCAACGGGCACTCGTTTGCCGGACACAAGACCCATAACACCAACTTCGCCCTGCTGGTAAGCAAGACCTTCACCGAGCCATTCGATGACCCCATCACCTACGGCAAGAGCATCGCGCGGCTGGCGAACCTGCTTAGCGGCGGCATCATCGTGCAACGGCTGGGCGATCTGGAAGCCGGGCAGCGCACCACGCCGGAGCGCCTCGCACGGTCGGTGGTCATTCCCACCTTGCCCAGCGCGGTGCCGGGCGATCTGAACCTGGTGCTACCGTATCGCTACGTCGTCAACCTGCTGGAGATGCTGCACGCAATGGACAAACTCGCGCCGGGCGTGGCCTCGCGGCACACGCTGCTCTACGGCATCGAGGTTAAGTTCTACTCGAACCGGCTTCAGCTCACGCCGCAGCTCGAGACGGAAGTGCAAAACCTATTCGCCTGCGGGGACGGCGCGGGCGTCACGCGCGGATTGGTGCAGGCTTCGGCTTCCGGCATGGTTGCCGCGCGGGAAATACTCCGGCGAGTGGGGAAATAACGCAAAGACGCAAAGCAATACCTAAAGCGTGAAAATCTCCCCCACTCACGCTTCACGTTTCACGCATCATCTTTTGTCACGAGGGCACTCTTTGGAAAACGACATAGCCAATCTGAAACAAGCCATCGCTGCGCTAGAGGGACAGCGGGCGGTGCTGGGCGATGCAATTATCGAGACGGCGCTGGCGCCGCTGCGGGCGCAGCTAGCCGCGCTGCAATCCGCGCCCAATGAGGATGCACTGCAAGGCGCGCACAAAACCGTCACCATCGTCCTGGCCGATATCAAAGGCTCGACGGATTTGGCCGAGCAGCTCCCCATCGAAACCTGGGTAGAGGTGATGAACGAGGTTTTCAAGCTGCTGGAGGCGGAGGTGTTTCGCTACGGCGGCGAGGTGAACCAGTTCCGGGGCGATGGGCTGCTGGCGTTTTTCGGCGCGGATACAGTGCATGAGGACGACCCGGAACGCGCGGTGCGCACTGCGCTGGCGATGCAGGCCGCGCTCACGCCGTTTGCGGCGGAGCTGCACGCCCGCGAAGGGGTGCAACTCCAACTGCGCGTGGGCGTCAACACGGGCGAAGTAATTGTGACCCGCGTGGGCAACCGGCAGCAACACAGCGAGGATACCGCCATGGGGCAAGCGGTAGCGTTAGCTGCCCGCATGGAGACCGCTGCTCAGCCAGGAACCGTTCTGGTGAGTGAGAGAACCTACCGCCTGACACACGCGCATTTCTATTGGACATCACTGGGGGAAATTCTGGTCAAGGGCATTAGCCAACCTATCACCGTCTACCGCCCACTGGCAGCACGCGATACACCGGGCAAGAGTCGGGGCATTCCTGGCCTGATCGCCGCGCTCACTGGACGCGAGCACGAAATGGCACAGTTGCAAGCAGCGCTGGCGCAATTACAAACTCACCGGGGTGGTATCCTCACCCTGGTGGGCGAAGCCGGACTGGGTAAATCACGCTTGTTGGCAGAATTACACGCCGACCTTTCCACCGAGAAGGTACGATGGGTGGAAGGTTATTGCCTTTCCTATCATCTCACCAGCGCTTACTACCTGTGGACCAAAGTATTGCAGGCATTACTCAGCGTGAGCACCGAAGATACACCAGAAATGGTGCAGAACGCGCTTTGGGAACGCGGGCAAACACTCTGTCCAGAACGGTTCGAAACAGATTATCCCTACCTGCGGGCGCTACTCCTACACCCGCAGGCGCAACATCCACAAACGGCGCTACCCGATACGGAAGAAAGCGCGTATCAAAAAGAGCGAACGTTTACGGCAATCCGGGAACTGTTGCGTGGAGCAGCACGCCAACAGCCATTGCTCATTGTCTGCGAGGACCTGCATTGGGCCGATCCTACCTCATTGGAACTCCTAGAATCAGTGTTTGAGTTGACCACGACGCTCCCTCTGCTGCTAGTGTGTACGTTGCGCCCGGAAAGTACACACGCTAGTTGGCGTGTGCGCCAACTAGCGGCACTCCACTATCCCACACAATACATCGCAATTACCCTAAACCCGCTCACCCTCGACGAGAGCGCTATGCTATTAAGCAACCTCCTGCATCTGGAAGCACTGCCAAAAGCGTTCAAAGGACGCATTCTGGAACACGCTGAGGGCAATCCCTTTTATGTGGAAGAACTTACGCGCTCACTGTTGGATAGCGGCGCGATTCGCTACGATACAACCCGGGGGCACTGGTATGCTACCAGTGAAATCGCTCAATTACGCGTACCGGAAACACTCCAGGGCGTGCTGATGGCCCGCATTGACCGGCTGGCACCGGGAGCCAAACGTGTGCTTCAGCTAGCAGCTGTCATCGGACGAAGCTTCTCGCGGCGGATGATAGTGCAAGTGCTGGGGCAAGAGGAACAGTTAGATGTGCATTTGGAACAATTGCAACAGCTAGAGCTCATCCGCCGACAAGAACGCGCACCAGAGACCCATTACACCTTCAAGCATACGCTTACCCGCGAAGCAGCTTACAGTAGCTTGCTGCAAAAGGATCGTCGTGCGTTGCATCGCCAAACAGCCGAGGCGTTCAAAAAATTATACCCCGACCGTCTGGAAGAAATGCACAGCCTGCTCGCGCATCACTGGGAGGCCGCCGGGGAAGCCAACCGCGCCATTCCACACCTCATCCAAGCCGGAGATCAAGCGACCCGCCAGTTTGCCAATACCGAAGCCTGCACCTATTTTGAACGAGCGCTAATACTGGCGCGGCAAACTTCGCTCACACTGGCCGAAGCGGACATTCACTACAAATTAAGCCTGGCACATCGCCGCCAGGGGAACTACACCGATGCGCGCACACATCTAGAGCAGGCGCTCAGCCTCTACCAACAGTTCGGCAACCGGCGACGCGAAGGCATTATGCTGGGAGATTTGGGCGCAGTGGCCCGTAATCTAGGCGATTATGATATCGCCCGGCGATACTTCGAGGAGAATCTAAACATCAGTCGCACCGTACATAACTGGCGCGGGGAGAGTATCACGCACAACAACCTGGGACATTTGCTGTTAGAACTAGGCAACCCAGAGCTAGCGCAAGCCCACTTCGAGCAAGCGTTACAGATCAATCGGACGATGCATGATGCCTGGGGTGAGGGTATCTCCCTGGGAAACTGCGGCTACCTGCACTTGCTCTGGGGCAATTATTCAGCCGCAGAGACATACTTCAAACAAGGGCTACACCTTAGCCGGGGAGTACGCAACCTGCGCGGCGAAGGAAAAATCCTGGTGAACGTGAGCCGACTGCGTTATGCCCTGGGCGCGTATGAAGACGCGCTAGCACAAGGACAACAGGCACTCCGTATCGCGCGGGAGACCACGCACCGCTCCGACCAGGCTTACGCGCTAGTCGCTATCGGGCAGGCGCTCGTCGCACTGGGGCGACTGAATGAGGCCACAGATGCATATACCCAAGCCTTGGAGCTGCGCGAGCGAATCGGCGAACAGTTGCGGCTGGCCGAACCGCTGGCGGGACTGGCTGAAATCGCTTTACGTCAGGAACGCCACGCGGAAGCCCTGGCACACCTCGAACCGGTTTTGCAACAGATGGAAGACCACCCCACGCTCTGCGGCACCGCCGCACCATTGCCGATACTGCTCACTTGCTATCATGTATTACGCGCGACCACCGACCCGCGTGCATCTACACTATTGGCGCAAGCCCATGCACTACTCCATGCACAGGCCGAGACACTCCCCGATGCCACCAACCGGCACACCTTTCTGAAAACAATCGGGCAAGAAGTTGTGGCATTAGTGGCTGAACAGAATGTATTTCAACTGAGTTAAAAACCACACCTTCCATAATGCTATGGAAGCGTGGCTTCCTTCAATTGAAATGAGACGAGTATGTTTCGTCTGAGTTGAGAGAAGCACGGTCAAAGACCCAACCAAGGCCGCTATGGCCGGTCTCCAATCGTACCAGGCTTCATTCCATAACCGAAACGAAACACACCCCAATCCGTATCCTAAACCGATGTAAACCTCAAATTAACCCGAGTTGCTATATGAAGATCGGTGAGCACCACGAAAGCGAGAATTTATACGAAAAACTCGTTACAGGCTTGGCACTCGAAAAAACAGCGCGCCTGCTCTCCTACGTCTGTGTAAGAGGAAGGCAGACTTGGGGAGCTTCTCCCACGCAAACTTTGATGCCCCCTGTAAAGATGTATTTCTATTGACATTATGACAATAGATGCTATACTGAAAATGGAGGTGGATGATACACAACCGCATCTGGAAAGTCCACCACGTTCCAAACTACTAAGGAGAATGCTATGCAAATCGTGATTCCTGCCAACGGCGCTACCCTGGATGCGCCCGCCAGCCCGGTCTTTGGGCGGTGTCAAACTTTCATTTTTGTTGATCCGGAGACCCTCGACTTCGAGGCATTACCTAATCCAGCGCTCAGCGCGTCCGGAGGAGCAGGCGTGCAGGCCGCACAGACCGTCTTGCAGCGTGGCGTGCAGGTCGTCATCGCGCCTAGCCTGGGGCCGAACGCCTTTCGCGTGCTCGAAGCTGCGAACATACCAGCCTATCGCTTGCAAGGCACGACCGTCAGCGAAGTCATCACTGCTTTCAATGCTGGGCAATTACCCCGACTGGAAACTGCCGGCGCTGACCATGTCGGACTGGGCGGCGGGCAACACCGGCACAGTCGCTAACTCTCAACTTGCAATTTGGTAACTATCAGGGTTACTGTCAGTACTTGCCCCATCCGTTTCGACCCCGCTACGCCAGACCACGCTAACCGTCGCTGTAACCACCGGAACCAGATTAGCCCTGCGGGCGGTGCAAGGGCTGTCCAGCACAGCAGGCCGCTGGTTGCTGCGCCCACGCAACCCAACGTCCAGGCAGACAGCGGAGCAGCAATCTACCTCCTCAGTTTCGAGAACTGGAGGCCAACGCACGCGACGGCAACGCAAACGGGAGTGAGAGACGGGGCTAATTTTGAGCTATACTGATTTACGCCAAGGAGGTAATATTGTGGAAGACGAAAGTGAAAGGGGTGCTGGTCGTGGACAGGGCGGCGCCGGCGCGGGTCGCGGTCAAGGGCAAGACCCAAATGGCGTGCGTGTCTGTCCGGCTTGTAGACACCGTGAGCTGCATCTTGTCGGGCAACCCTGCGCCAGCAAGGCCTGTCCTAAGTACGGCACGCAAATGATGTGAGAATGAAACTCGCCATCGCCAGCGGGAAAGGCGGCACCGGCAAGACCACCGTAGCGGTAAGTCTGGCCCTGAGTCTGGCGGAGCAGTCTCCGCTGTTTCTTGATTGTGACGTGGAGCAGCCGAACGTTGCACTCTTTCTGCGCCCGGAATTCACCGAACGCCGTGACGTGGGCCAGTTAATCCCTGTGGTGGATGCGGCGCGCTGCATGCACTGCGGACGCTGTGTTGAAGTATGCCAATATCACGCTCTTGCCGTTATTGGCCCGCAGGTGCTTGTGTTTCTCGAATTGTGTCATGGCTGTGGTAGCTGCACCCGCCAATGCCCTGAGAGCGCCATTCACGAGGAGCTCAATCTGCTCGGAACATTGGAGCGAGGCCGCGCTGGTACGGTGGAATTTGCGCAGGGGACGCTCAATGTAGGCAAGGCCATGGCCGTGCCGGTGATTCGCCAGCTCAAGCAGTGGGCCATCCCGCCGGGCGCCTCTTGCCCAGTGGTGGAGACGCTGCGCAGGGCAGATGCCGTGCTGCTCGTTACCGAGCCAACGCTCTTCGGCCTGCATGATCTGCGGGTGGCGGCGGAAGTCTCCCGCGCCGAACTCGGCCTACCTGTTGCCGTTGTCATCAACCGCGCAGGCGTGGGCGACGCGAACGTAGAGGCTTACTGCGCCGCCGAGGGCATCGCGCACGGCGAGACGCTCGGCTCCATCCACCCAGAGTACCCTGCCCAGTTGGCAGCGCTGTGGGATGTACTCGCCGCACCGCTCAGGCGGGAGCGCTGAGATGCGCAACTGGCTTTTGGGTGTTGGCTTGGCGTTCAGTCTTGTCGGTGGCACCGTTGTGACGCCCACGCTGCCACCGGCGTTGCTATCTACCGCGACCGCGTTGCCCACGCCGACGGAGACGCCATCGCCGTCCGTCACTCCCACGCTTACCCCCGCCTTACCCCTACCGGAGGCAAGTGCTATCTTTACCCTCACGGTGCTGTACGATAATGTCGCCTACGATGCGCGCCTGCAAACAGACTGGGGCTTCGCCTGTCTGGTGCAAGGGCCGGAGCAAACGGTGCTTTTCGATACGGGCGGCAAAGGCGACCTGCTCTTGCAGAATATGCGTGCGCTGGGGCTCGACCTGCAGGCAGTGGATGTGGTTTTCCTTTCGCATCAGCATAATGACCATACCGGCGGGCTGGCGGACTTCCTGGCGGAGAATCCCCACGTCACCGTCTATCTGCTCACCTCATTTCCTGACGCTATCAAAGACACCGTCCGGCGGGCCGGGGCACCGTTGGTGGAAGTAACCGACCCGCTGCCCATCAGCGCGTGGGCACACTCCACCGGCGCGTTGGGGACGCAAATCTCGGAACAAGCCCTGGCGCTGACCACGCCACGCGGCCTAGTCGTTATCACCGGTTGCGCGCATCCTGGCATTGCGGCGCTGGCGCAGCAGGCACAAGCCGTAACGAGCGGCGACCTCTACCTGGCGCTAGGCGGCTTCCATCTGCGAGAGGCGAATGCCGCACAGATAGCAGCTACGATAGCCGAATTGCAGGCGTTGGGCGTGCAATACATCGCGCCGAGCCATTGCACGGGCGACGCAGCGCGGCGCGCGCTGGCGGAATCCTTCGGCCCAGCGTATTTCGAGAGCGGCGCGGGCCAAGTATTTGTCATCGCGCCGGAGGAATAATTATGCCCAGTTTACATCCCGGTTTGCCCGGCACAAAAGAAACTTACGGCCTCAGTCTTATCCGCAAGGATGGGAATGTTCTCCTGCCGCCCAAAGCCAGCGCGCATTACGGGCTGGTGGATGGCGACCAGGTCTTGCTCATCACCACACATCGCGGCGAGGGCGGCTTTGCCGTTTCGCGGCAGCAGACGGCGGCGCGCTCGGTGTTCGCGCGCTTTATGGCACAATTGTCCGCGCCGGATACCATAGTCTGGTTCGACACGAAAGCCTACGTGCTGACCAGCTTCGCCGACGGGCAGATTCGCCTGACGCCGGAGATGCTGGATGCTTACCACGTCATGATAGGACAAAAGCTGATGGTCGTCAAAAGCACCACCGTCGTGATGAGCTGCACGCCGGTCGAAATCTGGGAACGCAAGTTCGCGCAACGCGGCCTAAGCATTGCAGTTGAGAATATCCAAAAGCTGGAAGTGTACTGATAAAACAACTGGTAATTCTCAGCGGCAAAGGCGGAACGGGCAAGACGACAGTCGCGTCTGCGCTGGCGCATCTTGCAGCGCAGACGCCGGGATCCCAGATCCATTCGATGGTGCTGGCCGACGCGGACGTGGACACGGCAAATCTAAGGCTGGTACTCGCGCCGGGCACAAAGGAGAGGCACAATTTCACCGGCGGCAAAATCGCGGCGATTGACCCGCTGGCGTGTATCGCGTGTGGGCACTGCGCCGAGGTCTGCCGCTTCGCCACGGTGCAGGATAGTAACGTTGCATTGAGTCACAAGCTACAACGTCGGGCGCTTTCGCTTCCTGGAAGCCGATGTTGCGCTGGCGCGTGCGCGATTCGGCGCAGGTCTAAGCCACCGTACCGCAGGAACGCATGTACCTGCGCATTGCCGTACTTCGCACTAGTCACGCTCCGGCTGAGCGATGGCAGAGTCGCCGAGCAAACACTATTGCTCAATCCGCATCCAGCCGAGGAGAAAGCTAAAGGCATCCGCATGGCCGAGTGGCTGGCAGCGCAAAAGGCCGATGAGATCTTGCTATGCAAGGATTTGAGCGGCAAAGAGCCGCCCTACGTCTTTCGGGAGGCCGGGATTGAGTTACGGCTCACCCAGGCTGCGGAGCTGCCAGAAGCGTTAGCATTGGGATTTAGTCAAATAGAGGAGGCTGCATAATGTCTGGTCAACCTGGTATACCGTGCTGGCTGAGCGCCGTGTTGTGCCCTGCCTTTGGGTTGTTTCTATTTCTGGCGCAGTTCACGGCGAATGGGATTATGCCGGGACTGGGCGTCCTGCTCATCCTGGCAGGAGTGTGGCTGTGGTTGTGGTTTGGTGTGTTGCTTGCCTTTACGCCGCTGCAGCATCTGGAGTGCCGGGGAGAGGAGCGCCAACTGCTCAAAATCCAGGGGCAGGAGTATGTCGCCTACCAACAGCGCGCGGGGATATTTCTGCCACAGGTGGGCATGTAATGCGTACTTATCTCGATTGCTACCCCTGCTTTTTGCTCCAGGCCTTGCGCGCCGCGCGGCAGGTGGGCGCGGATGCTGTGCAGCAGCACGCGATCATAGGGGAGACCTTGGCCTTGCTCCAAACGCTCCCGCCCGGCCAAAGCCCGCCGGAGATCGGCTACGCCGTACATCGTATTGTGCGAGAGCGAATGGGGCATAGCGACCCCTACCACGTTATCAAAGAGCAAAGCACACATGCGGCGCTGGCGCTGTATCCCCGGCTCAAAGCGCTCGTCACGGAAAGCGCCGACCCGCTGGAGACGGCAGTGCGGCTGAGTATCGCGGGCAACATCATTGACTTCGCCCAGACCGACGCCTTGCCGGACCTCTGGGCAACGGTGGAGCGTGTACTGGCCGCGCCCTTGGCGGTGGATGATTTACCGGCCCTGCGCGCCGCGTTGACCAGCGCCGACCGGGTGCTGTTCCTGGCGGATAACGCCGGGGAAACGGTTTTCGACCGCGTGTTGATTGAAGCGCTGCCGCTGCCCGTGACCTACGCAGTGAAAGGCGGCCCCACGCTCAACGATGCGACCCGTGAAGATGCGCTGGCAGCGGGATTGGAGACATGCGCTGAGATCATTGATAATGGCTCCGACGCGCCGGGCACGATTCTGCCGCTGTGTTCGGAGGCATTCCGCCAGGTCTACGCCGCCGCGCCGCTCATCATCGCTAAGGGACAGGCAAACTACGAGATGCTCAACGATGCTGGGCCGCGCGTGTTCTGCTGGCTACAAATCAAATGCCCCGTCATTGGGCGCGATCTCGGCGCGGCAGTAGGCGGGGTAGTGGTGCGCCGCAGCGTATAGCACCCCCCTGGCAACCTCAAAACCATTAGCGCTGGGGAATTTCAATTTCTCCACAATCTCGACAGATTATCATTTACGTGATATATTTAGTTAGTCTAAATTAACGGTAACTACTCAAGCTCAAACTATATTTGTCATTGCGCGCCGTCTGCGGCGAAGCAATCTAAACTATGAACGAGATTGCGCCGTTCGGAGACGAACGGACGCCACGGAGACGCGGCTCGCAATGACAAGGCTGAGTAGTTACAATAAACAGCCGAGCGATAACTGAAAACTGCACTCTAACCGAACAGTTTGTTAAATTGCTGCGCCGGTTGCGCGCAGCAGGGCCGGGACAGCCCCCTTTTAAGGAAGTGGGGATTTCCTCAGCACAGCTGGCACTTCTAGAGTAGGGCACTACGGCGCCGGGATGCAGCCTACAAGATATAGCCGATGGCCTGAACACTCATACCTCCCACTGGCAGCGTAGGAATGCGGAAATTAGAGCAACCCGGGCTATTAGAGCGTCAACCGCATCCTGCTGACACCAGAGGCGCAGCAAATTTTGCTTGCACGGCTGGAGCGTACGTTGAATGCAGCGAGCAAGGCGTAATGAGTTCCCCGAGCAGAGACCCGTGAGTCAACAGAATAGCTGAAACCGCGCACTGCTCATCATACACCAATCACTATTTCCAGGAGGATTGCTAATGAACATTATCAATGCTTTAACCGCAGCTGAGTCCCCTAATCCCCACGGCATCAGCGCCCGTGAGTTGCTCAGTACAGAGCACGCACAGGCAGTGATGGTGACGCTGCAACCCGGTGAAATGCTTAAGTTGCATATCACACCGGTGGATGTGTTTTTCTATGTGCTAGAAGGCGAAGGCATTGTGGAAATTGGCGGCGAACAGCAGCCCGTTGTGCGCGACATGCTCATCGAAAGCCCGGTGCGCATCCCACATCGGCTGCTAAATCAGAGCACTATGGTCTTCCGCTGCCTGGTGGTCAAAACGCCGCGCCCTACCGAGAGCACACGCTTATTGTAGGTAGATCAGATGCCCGGCTCAATGTCTCTCAATCCGCTAATTCTGGTTTGTCTACCGTACATTTTCCAAGCGCATTCAGTTTTAGCCACGAATTAGCACGAATTTTACGAATTTCTTATTGTTTTCGTGTTAATGCGAGTGAATTCGTGGCAAAAATCTACAAGTGTACGGTAGCAAAATCAATTAATGCTATTCTCCCTACCCCGCGCCGCAACATGGAGCAGGAACAAAAACAAGAGGATTTTAGGCAACGGCTTTACCGCAACTGACGTTCCAATGTCATTAAGTGTAGCCTACAGACCTGACAGGTTTGAAAGACTTAACACTAGGACAACTCTTGTTCACCGGCAAAATACTGCTAAACACAGTTTGTGCAAAACTTGACAGATCTGAAAAAGAGCCACTATTTGCGGAGGAGTATCGATGAAGAAACACCTGCTTGTATTAGGATTGTTCTGTTTATTGTTGCCTACCTGGTTAACAGCATACGCGCCGCTGCCAGCACAGGCTGCACCCAACGATCTCTGGTGGGATACAGCCTGGCCGTATCGTATCCCTATTACCGTAAGCGGGAGTGGCGTGGCAGAGGTCAGCCTAAACTTCACCACACTCTTCAACACGCTAGGGCTTAACGGCGGACTGCTCGATTTGCGTTCGATCCGGGTAGTGCCCTACTACGGTAACACGCCTGGCGCTCCGATAGCCTACGCCGAGACCTACAGCCGCCTGCTCCACGATGCCGAAGCGACCAGCGGGTGGAGCACCAACGATCTCGGCACGGTCACGCGCGACACCACGCGCTTCACGCAGGGCAGCGCCTCGGTGCGCACCATCGTCACCAACACGGTGGGCGGGTACGGCTACCCAGGCGTGGAACTGCGTCCTACTGCCCTCACCGATTGGCGGCCTTATGAGGTTTTCCTGTACGACATCTGGCCCGAAGTCAACGCCAGCGCCCTGGATCAAGCGCCCGACCTGTACTGGTTCAAACTCTACAACACGAGCGGCTGCCCCACCAGCAACATCACGCAGGGCGGCCCGGCGCTGGCGCTGGATCGCTGGAACTATGTCAGCGTCTCGCTCAAGCCGTTTCACACCTGCACCACGCCAAGTTTCAACAATATCACCCGCCTGGAATTTCACACCCGCGATGATGTGCATGGCGACGTGAGCGGGCCTAATGGCCTGTGGGACGATGGCGATGTCTGGCGCGCGTGGTGGGATAATCTCCGGCTGGTGGATCAAGATGGCGGCGGGGTCGTCAAGTGGCAGGCGGATGGCAGCACGAACCTGTATTACATCTACTTCGATACGCTGATGCACGAAGGCCATCCGCAACCCACGCTGGCGACGCTGGGGGCGGCCACGCTTACCGGCACCGTCGGCGCACCGGAGGCGGGCGGCTATTACCACCAGGTCGCCGGGGCGAGCACGGGCAGCCTGGCCGTCTGGGCCGCGCCGCCCACCGAGAAGATTCTGCGCGCGCAAATCACTCCGGTTACGAGCGCGCCGTTGCGCATTCAGGCGGCTCAGGATGAGTACGAGCCGTTCCAGCTAGTGGTGCGCTCGCCCACCGCCCAATCCCTGGCGGTGACCGTCTCCGCGTTCACCAACGGCAGCGCGACCATCCCCGCCTCGGCGGTGACACTCCATCGCGTGGACTACGTCACCCTGACCAGACTCAGCGACGCCTGGGGGCGGCTGGGTGAATGGCCCGATCCACTCTACCCCATCGCGCCCGGCGGCACGGTGACTTTCCCGGCTCACAGCAACCAACCGCTGTGGTTCACCCTCCATGTCCCGCGCGATGCTGCGCCGGGAGTGTATAACGGCTCCGTGACCATCGGCACGGCCACTGTACCGGTGCAGTTGGAGGTGTGGGGCTTTGCATTGCCGCAGCAGATTCACCTGGCCGGGGAGTGGGGCTTCGGATGGAGCCAGGTGGTTGCGCAATACAAGGGCACCGTCGGCGGCAGTGTCCAACCCGGCTATTGGACGTTGGTGGATGCGCTCTACGAAGATTTTGCCGCGCACCGGCTCACCCCCAAGGGCGTGGGGTGGCCCGCCGGGCTGAACTATCCCGGCGGCGTGGAATACGACTGCAACGGGGGACTCAATCCCGATGCCTGGGGCGACTGGGATTTTCACACGCTGGCGCAGAAATACCTGGTCGGCAACGCGCTGGCTAATGGCACAGGTTTCCCCACCTTCCTCATTCGCGGCCCGGCCAGCAATTGGCCGCCCGATAGCCGCCCCTCATCGTTTTGCAGCCAAAGCCGGGGCACAGATCCGCCCGGCAATGCAGCCTACAACACTAAATGGTTCCAGTATTGGAGCGCGGTGAGCCATTACCTGCACGCCACCGGCGATTACGCCTCACGCGGCTACTACCACATCGTCAACGAGCCACAGACGCTTAGCGATTACAACATTGTGGCGTATCTAGCACAGCAGACCAAAGCCGCCGCGCCGCACGTCCGCATCATGCTGAGCGAGCAAGTGGAAGCGGGTATTTACGCCAATGCGACGTATCCTAATGCTAAAATTGATATCTGGCTGCCGACCATTACCAATTATGAGGTGGTAGCTTCGCACAATCGCCAGCAACATCACGGCGAAGAGGTTTGGTGGTACTTCCTGTACGGTGATCGCCCCCCTTTGCCCAACCCCACCATCATAGATCGCACTGGCGTGGAAGCGCGCATCACACCCTGGCTGGCCTGGCTGGAGCGGGTGGATGGCCTGCTCTACTACGCCACTACCGATTGGAGCCCCGATCCCTGGGCACAGCCCTGGATCAACGATGCTAATGGCGATGGCTTCATGTTCTATCCGCCCAAAGACAGCACGATTGCTTTCGATGCCAGCAATCCGCAGAGTAACCGGCTCGTGCCTTCTATCCGCTGGGAATTGCTGCGGGAAGGGATGGAGGATTACGAGTACCTGTGGCTGGTCAACGGCGGGGCACAGCCACGCATCGGCGTCCCCAACGCTGCCGATGCGCTGGCGCAGGAATTCATCGCCTCGCGGACGCTGTTCAGCCGCGTGCCTACTGATCTCTACGCGGCGCGCGCAGCGTTGGCGGCACAACTTACCGGACCGAGCGCGACCAAATCGGCTATCCCGAGTGCGTTCCCTCCTGGCAGTAGCTACACCTATCAATTGGTCTACCAGGCCGGAGCGACCGCGCACACCGTTTTCATCAGTGATACAGTCCCCGCGGCGGCTACGGTGCTGGGCGTCAGCGGCAGCCGCGATCCCGTGCCCAGCGTCGGCGGGCAATGGGTCAACTGGACCGTCCCGCTTGCCGCTAATGAACGAATCACTCTCACCATCCAGGCGCACAATGTCAGCCCCGGTTACACCGTCAACACCGCTGTCTTCTCCGGCACCCACCGGCTAACGGCCAGTGCGGGCACGTTGGCGTACAGCACCCAGGTCTACCTCCCGCTCACCTTGCGGCAAAAGTGAGGAAACACGCTCTATGACAGTGCAATTCCGCCCCTATCAACACCCTAAAGATTACCAGCGCGTGACAGTGGCCTACGTCGGCTCGGATTAGGCTTTCTACCAGGCTATCGGCTTCCGCAAAGTGTACAGCAGCGAGTGCGGGGCTATGCAAATCTTAGTCATGTCCTGGCAAATGTGGCCCAAGCTCTCAAGGTGTGGGGACTGAGTACACCATGGGATTGGCACACCTGGGACATGGAAACGCATTATCAGCAATATCAGATGCGAAAAGCCTGGAGGGGGAGCAATATGGACCGTAGAAAAGCTATCTGGTGGGGACTGTCGCTTTGTGCCATATGCTGTGCGAGTCTAGGGCTGCTGGGATGGTTACGCTTCAGCGCGAAAAGAGAAACGCCAGCACTTGCCGCTCAGGCAACTCAGACGTGGCTGGACGCCCTCATGACGGAACAGGGCAACGAACTCAGTCAACTCATCACCGATTATGAGTTCGAACGCCGGGAAACGCCCGAGATGGCTGACTTAACCGTCACCGTCACACACCATTACGTTTTAGAATACACCGAGACCCGCTGCCAGGCTTACGCCGCCGTGGCGGTTGACTCTGCGCATATCTCTAGTCCTTTTGACGCTTGGCCATGCGGGTTTTGCGCCGTGTATATCTTTGTACGCGCCAATGCACAGCAGCCTTGGGAATTCGGGGCTTTTTTACCTATCATGGGTAACTATAGTGATCATTTGCGAGATTGGGATGACCATCACGAACAATTTGAAGGTTTGATTGAGATCCGTCCCGCGTGGGAAGCATGTCCATACTACGGATGTGGTGTCAAGTAACTGCGGCTAACCGCCTCTACCTATACGGGTACACCGCCGACGGCCTGCGCGCGGTGCAACAGGTGGTTGATCTGAATCACTCCGGCAGCATGACCACCGCGTACACCTGGGACTGGGCTGTGCCCGGGATCCCCGCACTGCTCCAGGCGGGCGATACGCGCTACCTGGTGGGTCACAATACGTTAACTGTCATTCCGAGCGTAGCGAGGAATCTCGTTCTACTATAACGGGGTTCCTCCCTTCGGTCGGGATGGCGGAGAGCCTATTTTTGAAGGAGAATAAAGATGACTGAACGCAAGGTCCGTCCTATGTTGGTGCTGTTTACGATCATGGCCTCATGCTTGCCTCCTTCTGAACCGACGATACTTCTGCTGCTCTACTTTGTAGTAGAAGTTGAGTTATTTCCTTCGCTTGTCTCTACATCTATGAAGGATATCGTGGTTTGGTTAAGCGTGGAATGGCCCGCTCGGGTGCTGTGTTTTACGCTGCCTATTCTGATCGTCATGAACCTATGTCTGGCGAGTTTCACCAACCCGTGGTTGAGGAAGCTCTATAGAGGGATGCTATTCGTACTTTGGGGTAATTTTATAATCTTGCTTCCGCGTGATTCAGGGCGGATATACACCATTCCCGTGGTCCTTCTTGTGGTGACTTTGATGGAGGGGGTGCTGGTGCGTAATGAGCGACTGTCACGTAAGCATGCCTGAGGTAGCCGTCACTCTCTTGAGTGGAGATAGCGTTTGGATCAGGCCAACGCGTTGCCGTCACCGTGACAGGTCACCCCACCCCCTACATCCTGGAGCACGCCGACGGGCAACGTCTCCTGCGCGCGGAAGCCGTATAGCCCCGGGGACAGCCTCCCTATCTTGCAAGCCGTGGCCGGCATCGTCATTGGTTCGTGCGTGCGCTCTATCATTATCAGTCTGTGTCAGCTTGGCTGGATATGCCGGGACAACGGGTAAAACCGCCAACTGCTGAGAGGCGAGTAACGATGGTTTCTGACCGATGACAGAGGAGTTTCCATGTGCCTTTGGCACACCAACGATGATGAAAATGTAGCGCGAACTGTCAGCGCATAGATGCGCCGTTCGCGCGCGCGAAGCAGACGCTTCGCGTTACAGCTATTTTTGAAGGAGAATGAAGATGACTGAGCACAGGGTGCGCCCCATGTTGGTGTTGCTTACGATTATCGCCTCCTGTCTGCCTTCTCCCTTAACAGGCCCAATAACCTTGTTGTGGATGTATTGGCCGTTGGGGCCAAGCGGGTACTGGCCTCCACTTACCTTTGCCTCAATAGCCGACGTGTTCAGGATGGGCTTGAGAATGCTTGATCCGGTGGTTGATCTCACCTTGCCTCTCATAGTCGTGATGAACCTGCTCTTAGCGGCTTTCACCCTCCCATGGTTGACAAGACTCTATAGAGCACTTCTGTTTGTGCTTTGGGGTAGTAGTCTGATAGTGATTTCTTATTGGGCGGAGATGCATACCATGTATGCCATTCCCGTTGTCCTTCTTGTGGCGACTGTGGTAGAGTTGCTGCTGGTGCGTAACGAACGCCTGGCACGCAAGCCTGTAGGAAGTAGCGGCTGCTCTCTTGAGTGAAGAGAGCGTATGGATCGGGTGAACGCGTCGCCGTCATCGTGGCCGGTCACGGCGCAACCACCTATACCCTGGACTACACCGCTGGTGGGCGCATCCTTGCCGAGTATCTCGGCTCGGTGTGGCAGAGCGTGAACGCCGCCGGGACCCTCGTCGCTGCGCAGGAGTGGTACAGGCGGGAGCAGTACCTAATGTTATAGTTAGGGCGGAGGGATATCTTGTTATCTTTGGGCATTTGTAATCCCAGAGTTGGCTGCCCTTGCAGGCAGGAGATGAAGTGCTGTACGGTACGCAGTTGGGTACAACCGGTGCAGGTCATCTGCATTTGGGAGTACGAGCCAGCGGGAAATATTACAACCCCTTGTATTTCTTCTCTCTTGAAGTGGCTCCGGGCATTACGGCGAAAATGAGCTCCTATTTCGAAGGGGAAAATCCATGGAGTATGCGGGCATATACCTATAGTAGCGGACGTTGTGAAGACTATTACTGGGGGCCACAACCCGACCTAACGGGGATTGAACGGTAGAGGAGGCAGTAAATGACACCGCGTTATTACTTTGTGCTTTTTGGTTTTTTGTTCATTATTGTAGGAACAAGAGGTTGCCTGACGCCATCAGACGCGTCCCCCCCTGCAGAATTGCCGGAATACGTTCCGGAGACTGCGCCGGTTGATGTGACACCTATGCCAACGGGGCTGGATAACACATTACTTGTGACCCCCTTGACCCCCTCCGCCCCTTTTGAGTTGACACAGCTGACTCAAGCATTCACCGCCGGCGCGTTTTGGTCCGAAAACGGGCAAGTATTGACCTACGCTACGCGTGAACCCCCGGAGCAGGCATGGAGCTGGTGGCAATATGAGGTAGCCACCGGTGAACAATGGTTAATTCCAGCCCCTTTTGAAATCGGACCACAAATTTGGGAAGAGTTGGAGTTCTATGAGCATGAACCGAGTTTCATTTGGGGCGACGGAGGATTCTCACCTACTGGGATTTATGTTTTATATACGCGCTTGCCTTCAGACTATACCCATAACCCTGATGATTTCTATCTCCCTCCTTACGAGGCGTGGATAGCCCGCACGGATGGAAGCCAGGCAGTCTTGGTGCAGCGTGGTTGCCGAGTGACTCAGGCTCTGTGGCTGAACCAGGAAACGCAGGTGATCTTCACCTGTTCTGTGGAAGGAGGTTGGGCAGATATCTGGTTGGCCGAAATAGACGGGAGCAACACTTTCTCGCTCAGCTCGGTTGTATTTGGTGAGCAATATAACAACGACTGGATGGCTTTGTCGCCAGATGAAACCCAACTGGCATTCGTTGATAATCTGTTCCAACTGCGGATAGCAGCGCTCGATGGCAGTGAAAACATCGGAGTCGCAGCGCCTTGTGAGTTCACCTTCCATCCCAATTGGTCGGCAGATAGTCAACGCATATACTTCAAATGCCAAGGCGTGTCTCGGAGTGATGATGGTGTTTATGTTTATGATTTGAGAACAACCATGACTACACGATTTATAGACTTGCCGCTGGTACTTGATGATGGTCGCGAGCTAGATATGGCAAAGATGATCATTGCTCCTTGTGAAACTCGCGCTGTTTTTATCTCTCGTGGACTATGGTTGATCACGTGGCTGCCGTAAATTCCTACATAGCGCAAACGGAAGTCGCGGCGACAGGGGGCGGTGCTGCAGGGCGTGGCCCTGCTCGCGGTGGGGTTGCAGTATCTGCGGGCGCGGTGGTATCATCCTGGGACGGGGCGGTTTACGCAATCCGATGCTATTATGAACACGCCCACCTACCAGTATGCCAGTGCCAATCCTATCAACCGGATTGATCCGTCAGGGTATATTGATTGGTCGGCCTGTGTTATCACCGGGGCTTACGGCACTTGTGTGATTGAACAGGGTGACACACTTTACAAGATTGCGCGGGAACTCCAAGGGGCAGGCATTCAATCCCAAGTTGGCTTATCGCAAGTTGTACGGGATATCATCGGTTACAATCCAGCCCTGCAAGCTAATCCCAATTATATCAAGATTGGCGAGCCACTCACTTTGCCAACAGATTGGATCAGCGCGCTCCAAGCACCTTTGAGTGCATCTACAGTAGATGCACTTGTGATCGTGATTACACCGCGTAAGCCCTATCTACCCCCAGGACTGTTACAAACAACGTGTTTTGCTGGCTGTAGTCAAGACTCCTTGGGCACGCCCTTACCTCGGTGGCGAGAAGATACCTCCAATTACGCGGAGTTTTGCGGGTCTCCACCGCTAGATTACTTGGATGCAGTGTTGAAGTCTTTTCAACATGGTATTTCTGGCTGGGAAACGGGCCTGCCTTACGGGAATTTTTACAACTTTGTGATTCAAATAATGAAAGATGCCGATACAGATACCTGTGCATTGAATCGTGGAGCGCGTGGGGTGACAATAGTAATTGAACAGATGGGTGTGGGAGCTCTTTCTGTATATGTTGCGGGGCATTGCGGCATGGGACTGGGAACAGCCGCCGGAGGGCTTAGCGGCGGCAACTTGGGAGTTTTTGGAGCGGGCTATATTGTTGGTTGGGGCGCTTGTTATTTGGGCAGTTACCATGTAATGATGATGGGGGTGGATTACGCTAATGAAGAAGTGTTTTTCCCCTGGTTGGAAAACACATTTTGCAAGTCACAGTAGAGGTTATGATGAAAAAATTACTAGCACGCATCAAAAGAATGCCCACCAGTGATTTAGCTGGTATTACTTCAATGCTAGGGCTGGGAATACTTTTCTGCACACTCCCAATTAAAAACAGTTGTTTAGATGAGAAGTGGATAAACTTGCTTATCCCGCTACTTGCTGCTTTAGGATTTTATCTTACAGGCAGCATTGGGCTTATTTACATAATACGCCGTGAAGCTCCCGTTTTAGCTCTAGGTCATGCACTCAAGGGGAAAGCCGCTGTATGGATAGGTGTGATCATGTTGTTATTGGGTTTAAGCGTTGGCACCTTGTTTCTGGTGTCAATCTGGCTGTAGCCCAATCCATTTTCACTGTATGCCCTAAAACAGGTCGGCAACGCCTGGCGCTACTACCTGCCCGACGCCGCGGGCCACGTCCGCCAGGGCGCGGACGCCGCGGGCGCGGTGGTCAGCGCGTGGCGGTTCGATCCCGACGGGACGGTGCTCGAAGGGCCCCACGGCCCGGTGAGCCACTTGATCTGCGGTGGCGTGTACGATTGGAGCACGGGCCTCCTCTACCAGGGCGGGCGCTACTTCGATCCCGCGCTGGGGATCTGGCTGGCGCTGCTGCCGTTAGCGGTGGTGCAAGGCGGGCGCAAGCGGAAGTGGCAGTACTCTGTACGGTACGGCAATCAACAACAGTCGCAATCAGGGGGGAAAGTTCCAGCGAGTTAGGGCTATCGCATTTGGCCCCAAAAATGCTCCAAGCCCCCGTCCCGGGGGCGGTTCAGGGTTCAAATACCGATTTGCAAGCGGCTTATTTGCGCCCAAGCCGCCCCGAGACGGGGCTTCGAGCGTTAAATGCGATAGCCCTGTCCAGCGAGTGGATTAGTTCTGCCCTAGTGGAGGTAGTATGCAATCTCAGTCACGTTGCTATAGTGGGAAGAAGATCCCGGCTTGGTTTACACCATTCTGGCTAAGTGGGTGCTTCTTGCTCAGTACAATAATTTTCGCTGCCTGCCAACCGGCATTGACTACACTTCCTGCCGGTGAAATCTACACCCTGGCGTTAGCGCCCACTGGCGACTATCTCGCGGTAGGTACCACACAAGGTGTTCATGTGTATCGTCTTGACGATTCACAATTGCTGTGGACCAAACGTACAGCCGATCCGGTAGAGAGCCTGGCTTTCAAACCTGACGGAACGCAACTGGTGGGGCGATTAGCAGATAGAAATACGACATTCATCCTATGGCAAACGGAGGATGGCCGCAAGCTGCGAGAATGGCAGCTGAAATTTCGGTTACCCGCAGATATGCCGCTGAATTGGTCACCTGACGGGACAAACCTTTTGCTTACAGGGGATGCTATCCTTAATATCATCCTATTGAATGTCAGCACCAACCAACAGTATACGCTAGATTGGGAGGGGTTGCATGTATTTCTTACAGGTCCTGGGCCTTCTCTGTTCGGTAGCGCTTGGTCACCTGATGGGAAACGGTTAGCCTTTTGCACTTTTGGCCGTGCGGTAGAGCTATGGGATGTCCCCAACAACAACCAGGTAGCGCGATTTGTATGGGAAGAAATAAATCCAAGCGGGATAGCAAGTGTTGCCCTTGATACAACGGGCACAAAGTTAGCCGCCACTTCTGCAAGAAGAGGTAGAATTTGGGAAGTTGAAACCGGTACGGTCCTGTTGGAACTGGAAGCTGCCCCTGCGCCGCATGCAAACCGGGAAGATCGAGAATATCTCTCTCGTTATGATCATAGGGTAGTCTGGTCGCCAGACGATCGCTGGCTCGTGACCCGTGGATACACGAACACTATCATTGTGTGGGATGCCGCTACCGGTGAAATTACCCACATTCTGACTGGACACACGCGCCCAGTGGTAGGGCTGGGTTTTCACCCGCATAAAGGGACGCTCATTTCAGCTAGTCAGGACGAGATCTTGGAGTGGGATATCGTTTTGGGGACTCAACTGGATAATTTTGAGCACTTGATCGCGGCTCCCTGAAATGCAATCTCTATCGCCGGGCGGATGGTACGCGCCGCGAACCTTGAAGCAACGCTAGTCTACACCTACACTTCGGCCACGCTCAGTGCCAGCACCGCCGACGGCCTGCGCGTGCAGCAAGTCGCGCACGCTCCCGTGCGCGAAGTGGTTCTGGGGAGCCAATCCGGATAGAACAGATATCGAACATTGAAAGGGTTAAGCAGATGAGAAAGTTTCGATGTATTGCAACCTATTTGTTTATGCTCAGTTTTGTTCTACTGGCTTGTTCAACCAAGACAAGCGGAACCGAGTCTGTATTGCTCTCATCTCCTACGCCGAGTTCTTCCCCTGGTATCGAACGGCCTGAGCCACGAAATATGTCTTCTGGAGTAACCCCTCTAGTGCCAGAGCCGGTTGCAACGCATACTCTGACCAGTAGGGTCAATCTGATACGGATTACTGAAGAGCGCAGTGTGGTCGGGGTCCGGTGGTCCCCCGATGGATGTCGTGTGGAGTACGCCACGGTGGGGGGAGAGTGGTGGGCCTTTGAGACGACGGGGTCTCATTATTCCATAGCTCCTCCTTTTAACCGAAACTTTCAGCTACGTTTGGAGCAGTTGCAAGTAAGACCCGTTAGCCCAACAGTAATGTGGTTTCGAGGGAGCCTTTCGCCAAGCGGGACCCAACTCGTTTACACTCGCTTGCCAGCAGGCTATCATTACACTCCTGCTCCCGGTGAATTCTATCTACCGCCTTATGAGATTGGGGTCACGCAAACCGATGGCGGTAGCCCACGCAGCCTAGTAGTTCAGCAAACATCAATTGTCGGATAGAGCTTGTGCAATTTAATGCGC
>CAZDDI010000015.1:0-69902 GCA_964504195.1 uncultured Anaerolineales bacterium | reverse complement strand
GCAAGGGAGAGGGGCAAGATTCTCAAAATGAGACAAGCTGCAAGTTTAGAGAGGTATTTTTCAGATAAGAATCGTTCTTTATCCAATAATTTGTCGTATACCCGGTCAATTGATAGTGGGCTGTTATCGTATATACTCTTCGGGCATCCGTCGATCTTGAATACCTAGATATCTTTCTATTTCCTGTTCGATATAGAGCGCTACATCCGGCGTTTCAAATCCACTGAGCAGGCAAAAATCGCTACCATCATCTAAGCGTGCTCTCACGGTGTATAATTCGCCCCTGTCACCATAAGATCTCGTTTTAACATAAATTTGCTCCAGAGACTTAGCTTCAATAGTGCGATTTCTCAATTGTGGCACCGGAGTATCGCGTATCGTCATTTGTTCTCGGGTTATGTGAATTATGGTTGTGTTAAATAAACCTACCAATACAGTGTTGGCAAGCAGAGAAACTGCCAGGAGGTAGGCCCCACCGATTATTATCAATACTGACGCTTCTAGGGGGGTGATATCTTCAAAAGGGTTGATCCCCAAAGAAAGTTCATATAGCGACATGCCAATGAAAAAAATCAACGGAAGCGCAAATATTGTGGTTAGAAGGATTAGGAGCAGTATTTTGGGTTTGAACCACCGGTAGCGGAGGGTTAATCCGCTGGCATCTATGTTCATTTGGATGCCTTTGGGGAGATTTAACGGCTTACGCACGGGTTCTTGTGCGGCGCGAGTTGCCCCTGGGCCAAAAGCTTTACCGCAATAGGCACACATCACATATTGTAAATCCGGATGAATGTCTTCGGCCTGTCCGGGGGCACCACAAGTAGGGCAAGTGAGGGCCTCTAGCTCTTGCAAATTTTTGCTCTGGCCCTCGCTAATTAAATTGAATTGTTGTGCTTTATACTCTGCGGCTATCGGTTGTTCCTGAAGATTCAGGTATTCTCTCAGCTCGCGGGCAATATGCCGTAATGGGTGTGGGTCACGCATGTTGAGAAGGGTGATATCGGTATGGCTGTCAAATCGCGCAATTAGTTGATATGCATAATGCGGTTGATTATTTTGATAGTACGCCACATTTTCCTTGACATAAACTTGATCTATGCTATTAGTTTTGAGATTCAGGTTGCCGAACCAGGGTAAGGGGCCGTGCTGCACTGTCAGGCTTCCCTGTGCGACATGGAGAAGGGTGCTATTGATTAAAATACATGCTGCGCGATATAGAATGATTAGAAGTGCTATAGCGAAGGGACTTAGCATAATTATGGGAACAATAATGTCTTCAACGACGAAGAACATTAAGAGGATAGGGATCGAAAAGACACCCGTCCATACTACACCCCAGAGGATAGCTAGAGATTTGGTGCTGATCCAATCGCAGGTGATAACCAATTCTCCGGTTTCGTTAGTAATTCTTACTCCGTTAAGCGCAGCAAATTTACGCGCCTGGTTTATCTCGGGTAGATGACCCTGTGCGTATTTAGCACCAGGCCCAAAGACCGTCCCACAGGCGGAACAGATAGCATACTCCCACTCCAGCCGCACATCTTCTTTTTTGATAGGCGTGTGACACATCTTACATTTGAGATTTGAAATATCCATCAGCGTATCTCCTGATTCATGAAATTGAAGTTTCAGCAAAGTATCAGGGAAATTCTTCGAACCTATGTCCAATGATTATATTCACCGGAGATGGGTTGATCAGGGATATTTAGATATTTTTCCACTTCCTGTTCAATATAAAGCAGCAATGGAACGGTACGGATATTAGTGAGTAAACTAATATCTTGATTATCAGCCCCGCGTGCCAGGAGTTTGTAAAAAAAGTCAAAATCTTTTTTAACATAGAGTTGCTTAAGTGTGCGGGCGTTTAATGCGTGTTGTGTAAATCCAGGTAAGGGTGTGTGGCGGATACGCAATTGTTTTGCTGAAACCTCGACGCTGGTCACGTTGATTAAAACAGCTAACAATGGATAGCTCAAGAGTATCGCCACCAACAAAACTGTGCCATAAAAAACAGCTTGAAGGGGATTGGTCAAGGGTACGCTGAGAAAAAACCACCCGGCGCCGATCCAAGCTATGATGAAAACAAAGAGTTCTAACCAGAAAAACTTGGTACGCAACCAAGTGAACGTGATGTGCAACTCGTCATTGGTGCTGGTGGTTTCAACGCCTGTGGGTGAACGCAAAGGTTTGCGGCGTGGTTTTAGTACTTTGGATGCTTGCAAAGCTCCTGGGCCGAAAATAAGGCCGCAATAGACGCACTGGGCAAATTGTAAATCTTCATATATCTGCTCCGTCGGAATCGGCGCGCCACACTTCTTACAATGAGTTAAAGTTTCCATCGGTTTTGCCTTTGCCTCTCAAAGCGTATTCTGAGATTGCCATAGGGTACACTACATTTTACAAGTTGCTGGGCGCTGTTATCCGTTTGGACGATGCCGTTGCCGCGCGCGAGTTGCCGATTGCTCCACCCGTTGCGCGCGCAGCATAACCCCCATACTCTGCCGGGAGCGCTGCGTCGCAGGCTTTGCCTGTAAGTTTCAAAGTTCCTATGATTGCCCCTGCTATTTTCAAAGTATAGCAAAAAGTGGTTACCCGTCAATTGCCGGTTGCCGCTTAGCGCAGGCCGGGTATAATACACCTATGGAAACAGAACGCTTACAAAAGATACTGGCCCGTGCGGGGTATGGCTCGCGGCGGGCGTGCGAAGAAATTATCACCGAAGGCCGTGTTACCGTGGATGGGCGCGTGGCGCAGCTCGGCGAGAGCGCCGATTCTGCTGCGCAGCGCATCACGGTGGATGGCGTCCCCATACGGATGCCCAGTGCCTACACCTACATCGCGCTTCACAAACCGCGCGGGGTCATCTCCACCGTGAGCGATCCTGAAGGCCGCCGCACCGTGCGCGATATGGTTCCTCTTGCGGCCCGTCTCTACCCGGTAGGCCGGCTGGATGCCGACAGTGAGGGCCTGATCCTGCTCACGGATGACGGTGAGCTCACCGAGCGGCTCACCCACCCGCGCTACGAGCATACGCGCGTTTACCGGGTGCTGGTGGCGGGCCGCCCCACGCCAGAGACACTCGACCGTTGGAAACGCGGACTTATCCTTGATGGGCGCAAAACCCGCTTCGACAGCCTCAAATCTGAGCCGCCAGAGGCCGGGCGCGATACCGTCTGGTTGATCGTCTCTATCCACGAGGGGCGTAAGCACCTTATCCGGCGCGCCTGCGCTGCGCTAGGACATCCCGTGCTGCGCCTCATCCGCACTGCAATGGGGCCGGTGCTGTTGGGTGATTTGCCTTTGGGCAAGTGGCGCTACCTTACGCTCACCGAAGTCCGTAACCTGCAAAAAGAAGTAAAAAGCTCCACCGCCCATCCTGTTGCGCGCCCGCTCAAGAATCCCACCGCCGATAAACGCCGCAGCGGGCCAGACTTGCCGCGCGCCGGTCGTACCCACAAACCCGCGCGTCCCAAGGGGCGGCGCAGCCGATGAAACCTGCGACTATTGCGATTGACGGGCCGGCGGCCTCCGGCAAAAGTACCATTGGCTATCATTTGGCGCAATATCTGGAGTACCTCTACCTGGATACCGGTATCCTTTACCGCGCTGTTACCTGGGCGGCGTTGGATCGCGCTATCGCTATCGAGGATGAACACGCTATCACCGCGCTGGCGGAAACGCTGCCCATCGAAGTCACCCCGCCTACGCTTGATGATGGTCGCCAGTACACTGTGCAGGTCGCCGGGCAAGACATCACCTGGGCTATTCGTGTGCCGGAGGTGGATCGGGCCGTCTCGCCCGTCTCCGCCTATCCTGGCGTGCGCGGCGCCCTTACGCAGCAAATGCGGCGTATCGCCGCACAGGGCAACGTGGTCATGGTGGGGCGCGACATCGGTACGGTTGTCATCCCCAACGCCGACCTCAAAATTTACGTTATCGCTTCGGCAGAGGAGCGCGCCCGCCGGCGCGTCAAGGACTTGGTGGCGCGCGGACAGCCGGCGGATTATGAGATCGTGCTGGCGAGCATCCGTGAACGTGATGCCATTGACAGCAGCCGCGCCGCCGCGCCGCTCAAGCCGGCGGAGGATGCGATACTGTTGGATAACAGTGATTTGTCGTTCGAAGCACTGTTTCAACAAGTAGAGGCTTTGGTTACGGGGACATGAACCGCCTTACACCTCCTTCCCCCCAGCGCCGTCGGTGGTTCTGGCTATTGTTGGCGGCAGCGCCAGGCGTGGGGGTATTGCTGGCCTTGCTCATTCTAGCCTGGCGCGGAACAGATTTTTATCTATACCCGCCGCGCCGCCATAGTTCGCAGACGCCCGCCGATTTTGGCTTCACCTACCAGGATGTGACGTTGCGCACCAGCGATGGCGTGACGCTGACCGCCTGGTACATTCCGCCCCAGAATGGCGCGGTCATCTTGATTGCACACGGCTTTGGCAGCGCGCGCGATCCCCGGCTGTTCGCACTTTTTGCAGAAGCCGGTTATGGGGTTGTGAGCTGGGATTTCCGCGTCCACGGCGCCAGCGGTGGGGAACGCTGCACGATGGGATACGCCGAGATTGCCGATGTTGCAGCCGCGCTGGATTTTGCGCTGACGCAGCCGGGCGTCGAGCAGGTGGGCGCGTTGGGCGAGTCCATGGGAGGCGCAACCGTCATCCGTACAGCAGCGCGCCGTCCGGAAATCGCCGCTGTCGCTGTGGAGGGTGCCTACCCCACATTGGAAGCCATGCTGTATACCAGCGTCCATCCCCAGCTACGCCTTTTCGTGCGCGCCCTGGCCGAGCTGCGCACCGGTATCTCACTACACAGTGTCCGTCCGGTGGATGATATCGCGCACATCAGCCCCCGCCCCGTCTTCATCCTCCAGGGTGAGGACGATACGCAGGTATTGCCGGAGAGCGCGCGCCAACTTTATACAGCGGCCGGCGACCCGCGCGACTTGTGGATCGAACCGGGCGTGGGGCACGCCGGGCTGCGCTTCCAGCGTCCAGAGCAATATCGGGAGCGCCTATGGGCCTTTTTCGATGCAGCGTTGTTGCAGTGACCTAAACTCAAAGGAGCCTCTTTATGGAAATCAGCCTGTCCGTAAAAAAGAACGTTCGTAAGTATTGGAAACGCCGTGCCCGGCGCACACGGGAGAAGCTGGCTGATCTCGATGCCCAGCGCGAGACCCTGCGCTACGAATTGACCCTCACCAAGCGCGTCTTGGAGAAATCTACGGATAAAGATAGCCGCGAGTTCTGGCAGATGCAGGTAGATTTCTTGGCCTGGGATTTGCATCAGACCAAAGATCAGATGGTTGAAGAGCGCAGTGAATTGAACTATTGCAAAGTCATGCTTGCCGAGATTCGCGCTGATTTGGCTGCGGAGAAATAGTCCATTTTTCCATGCTCGAAGCTGTTGTGTTGAAGTATATACTGTCAATTCGTCCGCGATAATTTCGCTAGTAGATTTTTCTGATCTTAATTTGCCATTTGAGATTTGTGATTCGCCATTTTCAGGAGGGTCTCTATGCACATCGAAGACTTACCCCGCATTACCGCTTCACATCTGGTCAAATCCATTGATCTCAACCATCACAACACGCTGTTTGCTGGGCGGATGGCAGAGTGGTTGGTGGAGACCGGGTTCATGGCAGCGCGCAACGCGCTGAATTGTCCACCGCAAAACATCGTGTGTGTGCGCTTGCACGGCATGGATTTCCGCCACAGTGTCCACGGCGGCGAAACATTGACAATGGAAGGGCGTGTGGCATACGTCGGTCGAAGCAGCATCACCATTTTCGTCGAGGCGTGGCCCTTGCGCCCCGGTCAGGAGCGCGAAATCGGCACGGATGGGTTTGTGTCGTTCGTTCACATCGTCGAAGAGCGTCCTGTGCTGCATGGTCTGGTTGTGGAAAAGCCCCAGAACGGCGAAGCGTTGGAACTGTGGGAGCGCGTCGAGGCGGAGCGGAAGCAGCGACAGTAGAAGTGCGGTTTAGTCGAAGATTCTAGGCGTGAAATGTGATGCGTGAAAACTTCTTCACGTTTCACGCATCAATTGCAAGCCACGTCTCTTCCCCTCTCAATCTGTCAGGCCGAAGGCTCACTCCATACAGTATAGAGTGTATTGGGGAAGCCCAGCCGCGCGAGCACCCGCCCGACGGTCTGCGCGACCATGTCCTCTAGCGTGTGCGGCTGCGCGTAGAAGGCCGGCACCGGCGGGAAGATAACCGCGCCCAACTCGGCGGCTTGCGTCATCAGACGCAGATGCCCCAGATGCAGCGGCGTCTCCCGCACTAACAACACCAGCGGGCGCCCCTCCTTGAGCGTGACATCGGCGGCGCGACTGATGAGATCTGCGGTGTAGCTATGGGCGATGGCCGAAAGTGTCTTGATGGAGCAGGGCGCAATCACCATCCCCTGTGTGGCAAATGAGCCGCTGGCGATGAGCGCGGCGAGATTATCAGGCGCGTGGACGTAATCCGCTAATGCCTCCACGGCCTCCGGTGCGCAGTCCAGCTCCAGGCCCGCTGTCACCCGCGCGGCCTGGGTCAACACCAGATGTGTTTCCACACTCAGCGTGCGCAATTGCTCCAGCATCTGTACCCCATACACCGCCCCGCTCGCGCCGCTAATCCCTATCACCAACCGCTGCTTATTCATCCGCATTCCTTATCTAACTACTCTTGAGACCTGGTAGGTTTTAAGCACACCTGCCAGGTCTGTGACAGACATTATAGCCCGCCCCTTCACCCTGGCAAGCATTTGGCTTCTGAATGGATGATGTTATACTCAAGTTCGCAAGAACGGTCTACAAAAACTGCACGAGGAAACTGGCACTATGAATGCAAAACGCGGGTTGGGTCGCGGACTAGAATCGTTGATCCCGGTGGAGACGCCGGTAGCTACGGGCGTGCAAAACGTCTCGGTGGAGCACATCGTCCCTAACCCGCACCAGCCCCGCTTGCCCTTCCGCGATCAAGATGTGGTCGAATTGGCTGCCTCGATTCAGGAGCACGGCGTCATCCAACCGCTCATCGTCACCTGCACCGCGGAGGGTAAGTACCAGCTGATCGCCGGGGAACGCCGGTGGCGCGCATCGCGGCTGGCCGGGCAAGCTACTGTGCCGGTCATCATCAAAGAAGCCGCCCCCCAGCAAATGCTGGAGCTGGCTTTGGTTGAAAATATCCAGCGGGCTGACCTCAACGCGCTGGAAGAGGCGCTGGCCTACAAGCAGCTCAGCGAGGAGTTCGGCCTGGCGCAGGCCGAGGTCGCGCGGCGCGTGGGTAAGAGCCGCGTGGCGGTGACGAACACCTTGCGCTTGCTACAAGCCTCGCCCGCCATCCAGGAAGCCGTGATGCAGGGGACGCTCTCCGAGGGGCACGCGCGCGCCCTGCTGGGCCTTGAAGACCACGCTGCACAAGATGCTGCGCTCGCGCTGGTATTAGCACAAGCTCTCACCGTGCGCCAAACCGAGGCCCTGGTGCAACGCGCCCGCGCCGGGCAAGCGGTCACGCCGCCCGCCAAACCTGCGGCCCCGCCAGAGGTGCGCTCCTTGGAGCAACGCTTCGAGCAAGCCCTGGGCACACGGGTGCAGCTTAAGGCCGGGCGTAAAGGTGGGCGTGTGGTGATCTATTATTATTCTGATGAAGAATTCCAGGCGCTCTACGCACAGTTGACCGGCGAGACGCTATAATTTAAGATTGGTGGAGGTAGGATGACCACATTTGAAGCAACGGGCATTGTACGCGAGAAGACTGCGCAAGCTGTGGATGTCCTGAAGGCGCAAGACCTTGATCTTTGGTTGACCTTTGTCCGTGAAACGACGCAAGTGAAAGACCCGGTGGTGGATTTGCTGTTGGGCTTCCATTTGACCTGGCCCTCGGCGCTGTTGATTAGCCGGAGCGGCGAGTGCATCGCCATCGTGGGGCGGTACGATGTCCCCAATGTTGAGCGGCTCGAGGCCTATACGCAAGTGTTGGGCTACGATCAATCTATCCAACCGCAGTTGGTAGAGGCACTCGAGCGTCTCAAGCCGCGCCGTATTGGTGTCAATTACTCCGAGAATGACCCTGCTGCCGATGGCTTGACCTACGGTATGTTCCGTCTGCTCTCGCGGATGTTGGCGGCGACGCCGTATTCGTCCCGCCTGGTTTCGGCAGAAAGGCTGATCGGGTCTTTGCGCGGCTGCAAGACCGCTTCCGAATTGGCCCTCATTCGTGCCGCCATCGAGCGTACCGAAGATGCGTTCCAGCACCTTACCCGACTTCTGCGTCCGGGGGTCAGCGATATGGAGCTGGCCGATTTCTTGCATAGTTATGCTACGGAGCACGGCTGTGGTTCGGCCTGGGAGTGGGAGTATTGCCCGGTGGTGACGGTCGGTCCAGAATCGGATGTGGGCCATGCTATGCCGTCGGGCCTGCGAGCAGGGGCCGGCAACCTCGTGCAGGTGGATTTTGGTTTGGAGCGATACGGCTTCGTCTCTGATTTACAGCGCACCTGGTATCTGCGCAAGCCGGGCGAGCAGGTCGCGCCACAGGCCGTACAGCGGGCTTGGGAAGCCGCGCGCGCCGCGCTCGAAGCGGGCCGCGCCGTGCTCAAGCCGGGCGCGCAGGGCTGGGAAGTGGACGCCGCCGCCCGCAGCACGCTGGTAGCGGCGGGCTATCCCGAATATCTACACGCCTTCGGGCATCACATCGGGCGCACCGCACATGATGGGGCCACCGTGCTCGGCCCCAAATGGGAGCGCTACGGAGAGGCCATCAACGGCGTGGTGCAGGAAGGCAACGTCTTCGCCATCGAGCTGGGTATCAGCGTGCCGGAATATGGCTACATCGGCTGCGAAGAGAACGTGGTGGTCACAGCCACCGGTGCGGAATACCTCAGCCATCCACAGCTGGATTTATGGTTGATTTGAGGTAACTACTTAGATTCAAACTTTATGGCTCGCTGGGAATTCGCTGGGAATTCAACTTGTTTTTAGGTTATCCCTGCCACATCTTGTATTTGAGGACGTTGTAAAATCTAGATGTGGCATAGAACAAATGTTTACCCGGCGAAATCCCAAAACCCCCTTGTTGTTTGGGATACAGCTACTGGTAAAATCATCCATTACTTGAGTGGGCACACAAGCCCGGTGCTTGCATTGAGTTTTCGACCAGACAATGCTCTGCTGGTCTCAGCTAGTCAGAATGAAATTTTCGAGTGGGATGTTGTTACAGGAACACGATTTGATACTTTTCAGCATTTGCTCGCTACGCCTTAGAGCAGAAGCGTAATCAAGGTTAGGCACACAATATAGCTGTGAGCAAATGTTGATCGCACTTGCTCTAAGAACAGTCGAAAAGTACACTCTGACGGTATCTATGTGCGCGAATTCACCTACGATGCCGCCGGGCAGATGATCCGTGCGCGCGTGTTTACCCAAACCACGGAATTCACCTATAATGGCTTAGGCGACCGCATTGCCGTGGACGTAGCCGGCCGGCTACGGCGTCACCACCTACGCTCTGGACTACGCCGCGGGCGAGGTGGTCAGCACGTGGCGGTTCGATCCCGACGGGACGGTGCTCGAAGGGCCCCACGGCCCGGTGAGCCACTTGATCTGCGGCGGGGTGTATGATTGGAGCACGGGTCTCATCTACCAGGGCGGGCGGTACTTCGATCCCGCGCTGGGGATCTGGCTGGTGCTACTGCCGTTGGCGGTGGTGCAAGGGGGGCGTAAGTTGCGCCGGTTGCCGTCAATCGTGGCCCGCGCGCCGTCTCCAAACTGCTCAGCGAAGATCGCGAGCCGGATTGGAGCGCTTACTTCACGCCGATGGCGCAGCCATGATCCTCTACCTGGCCCTCGGCGCGCTGGTGAAAAACTACATCCAGGAGTCGCATACCACCGCCGTGCAGGTACTGCTCGTCAGCGGCGCGGCAGCTGGTACCGGTTGCTTGAGCAAGGCCGAAGTCGCTGCCGCCTTTGCCAAAGCCGCCCGGCTGGGTTGCATCCACCCCCACCGAGGTGCGCGCCGCCACTGATAACCGATCCGCAACACGCGGCGCAAGCATCGAAAGTTGCATCCACCCCCACCGAGGCGCGCGCCGCCACTGTCACCTTCGTTACCTTCGACCGCCAGTTGTGGCAAGCCGGGCAGAGTGTAGGGATCGCCGTCTGGCCGGAAAACTGCCCCTAACCACAGCTGCTGGACGTACGCGAAACCGCCCTGTGTGATTGCACACAGGGCGGTTTATGGAATAGACTGGGGCGGTAGGACTCGAACCTACGGTACACGGAGTCAAAGTCCGTTGCCTTGCCAACTTGGCCACGCCCCAAATTCAAAATGGATTATACCACAGGCTTGACTTTGAGCAACCTCAAAATTCCCAAACGCTATGACTTGGGAGTAGCAATCAGTCGCAATAGCAACCCATGCAACCAACTTGGGTGCAGGTGCTGGTGTAACTGTCTGGTAACGGGGTATTTCGGCCCTAGGTTTTTCGCCATGGAATAATACAGCTCTGCGGTCTCCCGGTTCCCTATCGCCAGGAAGTACAAGCCCATTAAGCCAGCAAAGTTGACCACTTCTGAGACGTGGAAGGTATCACGCTCAGGATAAAGCAGCTTCAGATCATACGTCTCCTCGAAAATTTCCGGTATCTTGTTGAAATGCCCTTCGTCCATGCAAACCTGCGCGTAGTTGATGCGCGCAAACAGATAATCGGGATTGCGCTGGTAGTTTTGCAAGGCGATGTCTTTGGCTTTATCAAATTCCCCGATAGCCGTGTAGGCAGCAACCAGGTAATTATAGAACATGGGAATACGCGGATACCGGCGGATGAGTTTTTGTACTTTGGGGATGGCGGTTCGTGGATGTTTGTGCAGCTCCGCGTAGAGTTGTGGTACACTCTCGCGCACACGCGCCGGCAAGCGCTTATATTGGTCGCTTTCGATAAGCTCAGCGGTGATGGTATATTCAACGAGCTGCACAGTTTGGAAATCCTCAGCCAGAGTACGAGGCGGTTTGGGCCGCACCAGGGCCGCACGTTTTGTGCTAGATTTTCTTTTTGACATTTACCGACCTTTATCCAATAGATTTTTTAAAGAAGTCACCACAATTTTGCTTGATCCGCGTTGCGGATATCTTCGATGCACTCATCCGGGTACACGTTGGTTTCGTCCGGTGCATGATCCGCGTACCAGACTTGTGCGAAGAAGGGATTGTAACGCGCTTGCACGTCGCCGTCCCAGTGTGCGACACACTCCGGGCACCAATGGCCCGCCCTCAGCACAGTGTAGGGCCGCGCATCAAACGTGTGCCCAAAAGCGCAGCGCCACGCGAGCGGGGTGTAGAGCTCGCCCTCCCAGCTAGCGGCAAGGCATTGCCCGCCTCGGAACGTCGCTGCGCCGTGCAGGTCTGCGAGCGTCAATGGCGATTTTGCTTCATCGTAGCCATGCGCGAGCCGCTGCCAGGGCGCATCCGGGTCGAGATTTGGGCGATTTACGCCCCAGCCGGGGATGGCGGCGTAATCGGCATAGCTCTTGAAGAACGCCGAGATGCGCATAGCGTTATGATGTGTGACCCAGTAGCGCGGGCTGTTGCGATGGGTGTCTGCCAACCGCTTTAAGAGCGCGTGGGTGATGATTTCACCCAGCCGACGGAAGGCCGGAACGTGCCGGGTTAGCCAACCCGCCAGGCGCAGGCTCCACGGGCGGCTTTCCGAGATAGCTTGCGCGTGCGTTTCGCGTGTATCCCGCCAGTGATGCAAGTAGCCGTTCAGCACGGCGCTGTCTTCGTAATACTGCATGTGGAAGTTGCGCAGCGCAAACCAGTGTCGCTCGGCGCAGGCTTCCAGGCGCAGCCCGTACTGGCGGAATGTATCGGCTAGAAAAGCGTAGGCCGTGCAGCGCATCTGTGGCCCGCCGCCCATGTTGTAGGCGCGCCGCCAAAAATCCGAGTCCGCCGGAATGTCCAGGCTGTTGATGAGACCCGCCCCCGCGTCCCGGTCGGTGATATTTTCCATCCGGGCATCGAGCGGCATATGAAAGAGGATGGCATCGTTCAGCGCGAGCAGTTCACGGAAACAGGTGGGCATGATGAAGGTCATGCGCAGCGAGGCCCAGTGCTTGAGCGGTGATTCCAGCACCAGTCGCTCGCCCGCGATTTTGGTGAGCGCGTAGTAATCGAACACAGAGGGCTTGAGCGGATCACCCACGCGCCCCACATGGATGCCCACCGGGCGGTTGCCGGTCTCCGCCACCGTGCCGGTATGCACATAACGGATGCGTTCTGCGCCCTGCGGCTCGGCCTGGATAGCCGCGAGGATGTGCGCGATAGCGTCCGTATTGACCGCGCACGCCAGCTCTGGGTGATAATCGGCCATCGGCGAGATGTAAGCCATCGCGTTGAGCACCCAATCCGCGCCGCGCACCGTCGCGGCAACATCCGCATAGCGCGTCGCGTCACCCCAGACGATGCGCAAGCCGCCCCCCTCAACCACGCCTGGCCCGTGCTGCTCTGGGACGCCTGCCGCCCGCATATACGAGCGGAACAAGCCCTGCCGCTGCTCGGAGGGCAGCACGAGCAGGCTGATGTCATACTCGGCGCGGCGTTGCCATAGGGCTTTGAACGCCTCAAAACCCATTGTACCGGATGCGCCGAAAAGGGCTACGGTTGCTTTGGTCATAGTGATAGAATCAGCGAGTCAGCGAAAAGGCGAGAAAGCGTGATGCGTGAAGAAATCTCTGGTCACGTCTCACGTTTCAATCATACATCCCCGCGCGCACGTTGCGGCGGATCTTCAGCACCTCGCGGAACATGCGGAGCGAGTCTTGCAATGGGTTGATCCGGCTGCCTGCGCCATAGTACCAGGGAATGCCCACTTCCACGATATGGAGTCCTCGGCGTTGCGCTATCGCGAGCACTTCCACATCGAAAGCCCAACCGTCAATCTTCTGGATGGCGAACAGCTCACGAGCGACTTCGCGCCGGAATGCCTTGAACCCGCACTGCGTATCCTGGATTTTTGGCACGGCCAGCACGCGGACGATGAGGTTGAACACGCGCCCCATCAGATGCCGGTAGGCTGGTTCATTGTAGCGCTGCGCGCCGGCAGCTTCGCGTGAGCCAATGGCGATGTCATAAGCGCTGCCGAGCGTCTCCGGGAAAAAGCGCGGGAGCTCTTCGATGGGCATGGCAAGGTCAGCGTCGCAGATAAAGAGATATTGCCCCCGGCCTTCCAACATGCCCTTGCGGACCGCTGCGCCCTTGCCCTGAAGCGGCTGATCCAGCACGGTGATGCAGGGATGTTCTTCCGCCAGTGCGCGGGCAATCGCGCCGGTTTCGTCGCGGCTGTTGTTGTTGACCACCACTACATCCAGTGGCTCCGGGCGGGATTCCACAAAAGCGGCGACGCGCGCCAGGTTGGCCGGTAGCCGTTGCGCCTCATTGTAGGCGGGGATGATGATGGTAAATAAAGGTTCGATGCTATTCATGCGTCCTCTTGTGTATCAGGGTTTAGATCTGCCGGGGTTTAGACTTGCCAGGTTTTCAAAACCTGGCAGGTCTTATCTTCCGAGTAAAGCGCGGGCTTGCGCCTCCGCATTGTAGGAGCTGCGCACTAGCGGGGCGCACTCCACCCAGCGGAAGCCCAGCTCCAGCGCCGCTTGCTTGAGCGTCTCAAACTGCTCCGGCGTGTAATACTGCTCCACCGGCCAATGGTCGCGGCTCGGTTGCAGATATTGCCCCACGGTGAGGATATCCACTCCCACGGCGCGCAAATCGTGCAATGTCTCCAGGATTTCCTCCCCCGTCTCGCCCAGGCCGATCATCATCCCGCTCTTGGTGAGCATGGTGGGGCGATAACGTTTGGTATGCTCCAATACCGCCAGCGCCCACTCGTACTTGCCTTGCGGGCGCACCTGCGGATAGAGGCGGCGCACCATCTCGATGTTGTGGTTGAGGATGTCCGGCCCGGCGTCGAGCAGTGTTTCCAGCGGAGCTGGCGCGCCGCGAAAGTCGGGGATCAGTGTTTCGATGGTGCAGGTAGGGGTGGCTTCACGCACGCGGGTGATGACTGCCGCAAAGTGCGCCGCCCCGCCGTCGGGCAAATCGTCCCGATCTACCGAGGTGATGACGACGTGGTGTAGGTTCATGGCTGCGGTAGCTTCGGCGACATGTTCCGGCTCGGTGGGATCAAGTGGGGCTGGACGCCCCGTATGCACGTTGCAGAAGCGGCAATTGCGTGTGCAGACATCGCCCATGATGAGGAACGTGGCCGTGCGGTTGCTCCAGCACTCGCCCAGGTTGGGGCAGTGGGCCTCCTCGCAGACAGTGTGCAGGCGGCTCTCGCGCAGCAGCTTGTTGACCCAGGCGGGCGCTTCACCGGCGGGCAAACGCACCCGCAGCCAGGGTGGTTTGCGCGGGTAACGGCGGGGGGCGGGTGGTGTGTTCATAGCGGTATCCACTCCACCACCTGGCGCTGCGCGAAGCGCGCCAGATGCGTGAACCCCGCCGTGAGTGCCAGTTCACGCGCGACGGCGAAGTGCCGCCCTACGTGTTCTGGCTTGTGCGCGTCTGAGCCGAAGACGAGGATTTCCCCGCCGAGTTCACGATACCAGCGTAGCACGTTCAAGTCGGGCAGCGGGCCAGGCAGTCCGTAGCTCGGGCCGGAGGTGTTGATCTCCAGCCCCTTACCGCGTGCAATGAGGCTGCGCAGCACGGCGCGGATGGGATCGGCAAAGTCTGTCAAATCAAGCGTTTGTTTGAACAACATCACGCTATCGCGCCGCACGATGTCGAAGTGGCCGACTACATCGAAGTCGCCGTGCGCTGCCAGTTGTGTCAGTTCTTCGAAATAGCTCTGGTAAGATGCTTCCATGCCCTGCGCGAAGGCAATCGGCCTCCAGCCGGGTTTGCCACCGTGCCAGTGCGCCGAGCCGATCACATAATCCCAGGGGGCGGCAGCCAGCAGAGCGGCAGCTTCGGCAGGGTAATTGTGCGGGTTGCCGATTTCCACACCAGCGAGCAGGGTGAACGCCCCATTAACTTGTGCGCGCACGGCTTCCAACTCGGCAAAGAAAGCGTCTAACTGCAAATAGTTGTAGGCTTCATCTTCAGGCATCCACTCCACATGATCGGTGAAAGCGATGCCCGTAAGCCCAGCGTTTTGGGCCGCCGCCACGAATTCTAGCATGGACGCCCCCGCATCACAAGAGTGGTGCGTGTGTGTGTGTAGATCGAACATGTTTAAGCAGCTTCCTTGACATCCCATTCCGTCAAATCCCAATCGTCGGCACCCCAGTCCTCATCATCCAGGTCATCACTCTCGAGGAAGTCCCGGAAGGCATTGAGCGCATCTTCAATGACGGGTAACGCATCCAGTCGTTTGAGCTGTACGCCGAGATGTGCCAATGTTGGCGTCAAAATGCGTTGCAACCGTTCGGTAGCGACAAAGAGCTGCTGGGGCCGCATGTTAAGTTGCTCAAACATGGCTAGCAGCTCTTGCGGAAGCGCTTGCAGCATGGCCTCTAACGAAGGTTGTGCGAGTAACACTTTCTGGTTCAGTAGCAATCCCGACTCGTTATCGGCCAGTAGCAGCATATAGGGAAGATAAGGTGGCAAAGGGCCTTCTTGCACCATATCAGGCAAGACGGTCATGTGCAATTCCCAACGGGCCTTTTTTGTCGGGATTTGCTGGGCTATGTTTGTCAGTTGCTCTTCATTTATCGGGTATTCATACTGTGGATACATGGGGTTGGACACATCCCAACGATAGGCCCAGGCATTGCCATCGAAATAGCGAACAGGCAGCCGATCATCCAATTCATCCGGGTGGTCTTCGTACTGTTCATCAATCCAATCTACATCTGTGTAAACTTGAAGTGCCTGTTCGAGCGCAAGCGTGAGGATGCGCGCGGCCTCACGCTCAACATACCAGGGTGCGCGTCCCGGTTTGTAATAACGGAACATCGGCCAGGCCAGAGGGCCTCGGAAACGCAGTCCCAGGCTTTTGATGATTTGTAAATCGTCATCGGTGAGAAAATCGCGATCCTCGAAAGAGGCTTGTATTTGCGGGGCCGCCATCATACAGAAGCCGGCATCTTCTTGCTCCAGGGGGCCGGCAGAGATCTGCATCCGGCGGATAGCGTCATAGTATTCGCCCAATCCTTGCGGCCCTAGGGTGACGATGAGCGCGTGGTGCTCGCCAAGCTCGCCGGTGACGAGGCAGTAGTTGACGATGCCAGTTTCTGGGTCTTCAACGCCGAAAATCTCATCTTCGGTCATCAGCTCCCAGGGGGCGGCTGCTTTGAAGGCCGCTGCTGCCGTATAGAGGCGTTGCCATGCCTCGCGGGAGGGGGCTTGCTCCGCCACTTTAGTTAGTTTTTTGCGCGCCATAAGAGTCTCCTATCAACATAATAAATATCAAGAAAAAACAGGGGCGCGGAACGTCTGCGCCACGCTTATTTATCTTAAGAATATACCAAAAATTCACACAGGCGGTGGTTGAGCCTGTCGAAACCACCACCGGGTCTCGGTAGGCTCGACCACCGGCGAATTTTCGGACAGGTTCTAAAGGCAACGCACTTGAGTGTTGAAATTTGCTGTTCTGGGCGCAAAAGTGCGTTCCGAAATCGAATCCCTCAAATGAGAGTTGCCTACAATTATATTTCCGGCGGCTGGGTGAACAAGCTGGTCGGCGCGTGTGGCGGAACAAGTAACCGTAATGCGCCTGGCTCGACATTGAACAAGGCGGGTGTCGTATCCAACGGATCGCCATCCAGGTGAACAGCCACGGCGGGTTTGGTTTCGATCTGCATTTGCCGGGCTAAAACGTGGATGACATCCGGATCGCTCAAATAGCGTCCGCTGAAAATGCGTAGCAGATGGCGCACAATGTAAGCAAATCCTAAGCCTTTGAAGATGAAAATGTCAAGCAAGCCATCATCCATACGGGCATAGCGGGCGATAGAGAAGAAGGCTGCGTAGAGCTGGATGTTACTGGTAAGCACCAGGAGTGCGCGGGTGTTCAGGTGCCGGTCGCCCACGGTGATGCGTGCCCGCACGCCGCTGAATTGCGACGCGACCGTGATAGCAGCGATGATGTAAGGAATGGTGCCCAAATGCTTGGCGTAACGCGGGCGCGGTTCCATGAACGCGGTAATTTCCGCGTCTAGCCCGGCCCCGCTCCAGCACAGAAAGCGCCGCCCGTTGACATTCCCCAGGTCTACGCGCTGCACGCGGCTGGTGATGAGGGCCTCGCTCACCTCGCCCACTTGTAGCGGGGCGGTCAGGTTGAGGATAGGCATGTGCAATTGGTGTGCTAAAACATTGCCCGTCCCCACCGGCACGATGCCGAGGGCCGTCTGGGTATGCGCCAGCCCATTAGCGGCCTCGTTGAGTGTGCCATCGCCCCCGGCGACTAACACCAAATTGAGCTGCTCGCGGGCGGCCTGTTGACAATACCAGAGCGTGTCGCCAGCCTGTTCGGTTTCAACCAGCTCGCACGCCCAACCTTGATGTTCGAGACTGGTGCATAGCCGTTGGAGCGTTTTGGTCATATCCCATGGCCCGGCAGTAGGATTGTAAATAATACGAGTTTTGTATTTCATAATCTTAGAGACCTGGCCGGTTAATGGATTTGGATGTGTTTCATTTCAGTTGAAAGTAGCCGCGATTTGGAAAGTGTGGCCCTTTAATTGAAGTGAAACACACCCAATGTGATTTAGTCTTTGCGTTTGATTGTGCGGATGAGATACAGCGGGCGGCGCCGCGCCTCGTCATAGATGCGCCCGATGTATTCGCCCAAAATGCCCACCATGAGCAGCTGCACGCCGCCCATGAAGAGCACCAGGCTCGCTGTAAGCCCTTGCCCGGCCAGCGGCGCGCTGCCGTTTAGCCGTAGCACGAGCAGTACCAGCGCCAGCAACACGCCTGCTGCCGCCGCTGCCGCGCCACTCCAGGTCGCCAACTTCAGCGGGATGAAGGAGAAGCCGGTGATGGCATCGAGCGCCAGCTTGAACATCTTGCGGAACGGGTACTTGGTCTCGCCGGCCTTGCGTGCAAAGCGGTGGTACGGCACGCCGATTTGCCGGAAGCCCACCCACGAAACCATCGCTCGCACGAAGCGATGCTTTTCGCGCATCTCGCATACGGCGTCGAGTGCCTTCCGGTCGAGCAAGCGAAAATCCCCGGCTTCCATGGGGATGGTGACATCCGTGAGCGCCTGGATCAGCCGGTAGAAGAGCCGCGCCGTGAAGAGCTTGAACCAGGTCTCGCCCTCGCGCTCGGCGCGCACGGCGTAGACCACATCGTAACCCTCACGCCACTTGGCGATGAGCTCCGGGATGACCTCCGGCGGATCTTGCAGGTCGGAATCAATGGCGGTGACGGCGTCGCCGCGCGCTTGATCCATCCCGGCGGTGATGGCGAGCTGGTGGCCGAAATTGCGCGCGAAGTGCAAGACTACAACGTGCTCCGGGTCTTCTTCAAATAACCGATCCATGATCTCCGGCGAGCTGTCACGGCAGCCATCGTTGATCAGAATCAGCTCCCAGGGTTCGCCCAAGCCGTTCATCACATCCCGCACACGCTGGTAGAATTCTTCCACCAGTTCCTCTTCATTGTAGACCGGGGCCACAACCGAAAAACGTGGGTTCATATTCGATCAAATCTCCTCAAGTAGAATCTGTGAGTCAGCGAAAAAGCGAAAAAGCGGTTATTACCCGCCGATGTGTGATGTGCTGGGTATCAGTAGATCAGCAGGGTTCAGGCGCGTGGTGAAGTCGCTTCGTCGGCAATTGATGTTAGGCCGTTCCAAGAATTAAAACCGTCCACCTCGCTCGGCGTGGATTGTCAAATCCACGCCTCTGCCCTACCAGGGGTATCTGGTAAACCGCTGGATTTAGCAATCCAGCAGGAGCAAGTGGAAGGATTATTTTCTTGGAATAGCCTTAGGCGGCTTGTTATCGGTTTACCTCAACAACTTGGGAGCAATTTCCTTTATCCAAATCTGGTGAAGTTTATACCACTCTGTAGACGATCGCCCCAATCTTGCTACTTGTCTGGGGTGTGCCAGTGGTAAAACCGCAATGTTTTTGCCGTTGATTGATACAGGATTTAATCTTCCATAAGATTGACTGTCACGCCCAAAATCAGCAAGTCTCTTTCTGCGTTGATCAAAATAAGTTAGGAACCATTGGATAGGTTTGTCGCCCAATAAAATCAACACCTCTGCGTTTGATTCGCAGACTTCGTCCCATATATCTGCACGCCGTTTCTCATCGGTTAGTCTTGAGGGAACAGTTGGAACGCTTGGTATTGCCAACTTGTGTGGTTGAACTTTGGGCAGGTAAGCACGGTCAATTGCTTTCTGCTGAGATGGATTGACACAGCTATGTGGAACTAAATCACATAACCATGCTTCAGTGCGTCCAAAGCCAAGCGGTTTTAGATACAAGTCATCTAAAGCAATGCCGGACGGCCCATTATATTGTCTGGACGCTGCCACTAAACGTCCCAATTCTGGTGGAATAGAAATTTGCTGTATGATTGCTTCAGTTTCTTCGCCACGCCAAAAAATGTAAGGCTCACTTGCAACAGCTAAAGCCTTTACAATACTTTTACCGTTGCTGTTTATCCAACGAGCATGTACGGCACTGGCATAGACACCCAATACAAATAGTGGCTTGGGTGTGCGGTTTTCTTGTGCTAACATGCGGACTGGTTGCCCAAATGGGAATGTGCCGATATGTGTCATTGTCCTTTTTATCTCGTAAGTGTATGCTGCCCCGTTCGGCCGTGCGAATAGCGCCGCCCAACATAGATTCAAGCTCGTAGTGCGTTTTTGGCATACCAGAAGCACGATTCATTGTTGCCTGCCGTCCACGAATCTGAGCACGAATACACGAATTTACCCTAACCAGCGTTTATTTGTGTATTCGTGGCCCTATTCGTGGATGGCCCACACCGCAGATTCATGATGTCCTGAGTATACCCTTCCTCAAGCCAATGCGCAACCTTTCTCAGCCGACTACCAGATGTGTGCGTTGCTCGGCTATCCCAATCGTTGCGGTGGCGCCGGCATTGAAGGCCAAATAATCGTTTTCCACGCCATCGCTGAAGATCACGCCGCCTTCCGGCATCTCCGATTCCAGGCGCAACGGCTGCGCGCGGGTAATCTCGCCGCAGACGATGCTCGCGCCGGAAGTTTTGCTGATGAACGGTTCGCGCACGACATAGAGCAGCCGGTCGGTATCCCAGGGCAGCCGATGTGCGGGCAAGGCGGCGGTTTCCTGCGCCCCGAAGCCTTGTATCATGCCCTGCGCCATGTTGAAGAGGCTGCTCAGCCAGCCGGTAGAGCCGGCACCGGTGGAGACGATGATGCCGCTGGAGGAGTGCCGCTCCTCGCGCCCGCCACTCTCGATGCGGTAACGCGCCGAGACGTGGCTCCGCACACCGATGAAGAGGTCGTTGAAGGCCAGCAGCCGTTGCCCATCGTTGAGGCGCGCTTCGGCCATGGTGATGGCTTGTGCGTGGAACTCGCCGCGCAGCGCACGCTGTACTACCGGCAGCGCGCTCTGCACGGTGAAGGGCAGTAGGACGCCGTCTATATGCTGTGGGTCGGGATTCACGGCGATGAGTGGCTGTCCGGTGAGATACTTGGCCGTGTTCACCACCAGCCCATCAATGCCGATGGTCACGACCAGATCATTCGCGGCAAACAGGAAGTTGGGCAGAAATTCCCGCTCGATGATCTGGAGCTTGGCGAGCCGCTGCAAGGCTGCGCGGAGCTGCGCCAACGCCTGATGATACACCTGATGTTCGCGCTCGTAGAAAACAAACTCGTCGCCAGCGTGTTTGGCGGAGACCTTCGCTTGCGCTTGTGCATTCTGTTCGATATAGAACTGCGCCTGCGCTTTGGTATTGAAGCGTTCCACCAGCCCTTCCAGGCGGGTTTTGCGCGTGACGAGGATAATTTTCTCGTAAATCATAGGTGTTGTTGGAACACGCGCGCTACTTTTGTCGCATCAAATCGCTTAACAAATCCGGGGTGAGCGTCAATTGTCCGATCTTCCCGGCATTGGCGGCCAGCTCGCGGAACGCCAGCGACAGCATCTTCTGCGGATCGCCCGCCTGTATGGCGAGCAGTTCCAGTACGTTCTTGTCGAGCTTGTGCAAGGGTTTGAGGGTGGCATCGAGATGATAGGCTTCTGCATCGGCCAAGGTATGGGCGTTGGCGGCTTGCGCTGCGGCCAGGCTCTTGCGCTCCTCTTCCAGAGCGATTTCGCCCTGCAATTGCGTGGCTCGGAGCTGTTGTTGTTTGCCCTCTACAGCCAGGTCAGCATCGGCTTTGGTCTCGCGGATCTGGCGTTTCTTCTGCTCCACCGCGATTTCGGTATTGAGCTCATTCTCCTTGATGCGCCGTTCCTGTTCCACTGCCGCGTTACGCCGGTCGTAAATGGCCTGGTCGGATTGGCGGAGCAGCGCCTCGCGCGATTCGGCCTCCAACGCTTTGGCGATCTCCGGCGTGGGCCGGATCGCCAAAACAGAGAAGTTGAGCACGCTGACGCCCAACGCCGCCACTGCCGGGTCTTCCGCCAACCGCGCCCCCACTGCCTGCGAGAGCGTATCCGCCGCCAGCAGCGCCTTCCGCAACGGTAAATCCCCCATTTCAGCGCGGACCAGGGCTTGCACCAGGTGGATCAGGCGTTGCGGTAGTTTGGTAGGGTCTTCGGAGATGTAATGATCCACTGCGCCGCTTACGGTGTAATTGAGCAGCTCGGCGGCGTGCTGCGGATCGGTGATGCGATAGGTGAGCTGGCCTTGCACGGTCACAGCCTGATAGTCTGCGGTCACTTCGTTGAAGATGAAGGGCGCATCGGCGCTACCTAGCGGTACGACCACGATGGACGATGCCGGGCGGTAGTAGAAAAAGGCCTGCCCGATTCCGGAGTGTTTGAGCCGCCCGCTGTGGTAATGGAAAATATACTGTGTGGGATCAGATTTGATGTAGTGAATGCCAAACATAGTCCCCCCTTCTTTGAAGTTCGATGTATCTCAAAAAACGCAATAGCGCAAAAGTTACCCTGTCAAAGCCGGCAATATGCGTGTTTTGAGCATCCTACAGGGTTAGGTTTGCGGTACGGCCTTTGATGCACGCAGAGGCCTTCGACAGGCTCAGGCACCGGAGCAGCCCGGTGGCTGAGCCTTCCGAAGCCTGAGCCTGCCGAGACCCGGTGGCTGAGCCTGCCGAAACCCGGCGCCGGTTTCGACAGGCTCAACCACTGCCTTTGCGAATTTTCGGATAGATTCTAAGTCGCGTCTGTTGCTGCATACTGAAGTTCGCGCTATGGAGTGTGCTTTTAGCCTGTGTGTTGCGTAGAGCAGCCCGGTTACAGCCCACCGCGTTTGACGGCGGCTTCCTGCGTTTGCGCCAGCAGCGAGTTGGCGCGGGCTTCGATGCGGGCGAGCTCCGCCAGCCAGCCCTGCTTGAGCGTTTGATCCTCGATGGATACGGCGTTGATACGCACGTTCAGCATCGCGCCCTGGATGCCCGCCATGCTCATCCACGCAGCGGTGGCCGCATCGCTGACGGCGTTGAGGTTGCCCTTGAGCGCCACTGCTAACACCAGCTCCATTGCCGCCAGACAATCCTGTGCAGTGGCGAGCGGCGTCTCGGCAGCGCGAATCGTCGCCGCCTGGATCGCGGCATTGCGGGCGGCCTGCTCTTCTTCCGTCTCCTTCGGTAGTTTGAAGGCTGCCATCACCGCGTTGAAGGCGTCGGCATCCTCATCAATCCGCGCGGTGAGCGTGGTGCGCAGCTGCTCGGCTTTGAGGATGAGCGCGCGCATCTCGTCTTCGGCGGCGGCGTACTTGCGCTTGCCCACCGTGAGCCGCGCCACCATCGTCGCCAGGGCCGCCGCCAGTGCCCCGGCGAGCGCGGCCACTGAGCCGCCGCCCGGCGCGGGCGAGTTCGCCGCTACTGCTTCCAGGAAGCCCTGCGGCGCGCCTTCATCCAGCCCGGCCAGCTTGCGCTCGATGATTTGCTCCGGGGTGAAGAGATCAAGCTGCATGTACCACTGCGCCGCATCCACCAGCGCGGCTTCGGGCACCAGGCCCACCAGCTCGGTGTGCGTGACTGTCACCCCGTAGTGCGCCGCCTCGCGTTTGACGGCCTCCAGCACACGATACATGGGCGTGCGGGTGAAATCAGTCAGATTCATGGAGACTTGCGCTTGCCCGGCGACCAGCACGCCCATGCCCTTGACGAACCGGAAGCCGCCGGTGGAATTGCGCATGGCGCGGGCGATTTTGTTGGCGATGTCCACATCGGTTGTGTTCAGGTAGGCGTTGAAGGCCACCAGGTAGGGCCGCGCGCCGATGATGACCGCGCCGGCTTTGCCCAGCGTGGCCGGGCCGCAATCGGGTGCGCGCTCCGGCTTCACCGTGATCTCTTTCTTGAGCAGCTCGTACTCGCCGCGGCGGACATCCTCCAGATTGGTGCGCTCCGGGCGCTGCGCGGCGGATTCGTAGAAGTAAACGGGCAGGCTGAGCTCCTCAGCCACGCGCTGCCCCAGGCCGTGCGCGAGTTCGATGCACTCCTGCATCGTCACACCGCTGATGGGGACGAACGGCACCACGTCGGTCGCGCCCAGGCGCGGATGCTCGCCCCGATGCACATCCATATCAATCAGCCCGGCGGCTTTGGCGATGCCCTGGAAGGCGGCTTCTTGCACGGCCACGCCCGGCCCGACCAGCGTTACTACCGAGCGGTTGTGGTCGGCGTCGGATTCCACATCCAGCACGCGTACTTCCGGCACCGCGCGCATGGCATCCACAATGGCAGTCACCACCTCCGGGCGGCGGCCCTCACTAAAGTTGGGGACACATTCGACTAAGGGTTTCAAGACATACCTCCTGTGAAAAAATGGCGAATGGCGAATGGCGCGAATAGCAAATCAGAACTAGCGTAGCGCGAAGCGTCTGCTCCGCGTGGTTGCGAACTGACAGTTCGCGCTACATTTAACCACCAGCGGAATTTTCGGATAGATAGTTAGCGATTTTTAATCGCTGGTGGGGTTTTCTTCCTAAAGTTTATTCTGGCTCGACATCAATCACAGTGGGCGTGGGCGGCGTCCAGACTTCTTGCCGGGTGCCAAGGATAGCCTGCTGATGTTCTTCGACCAGTTCGGTGGGGCAGAAATTTAGGAACAGGTTAAGGCCGATGAAGAGAATGGCTATGTCATCTAACTGCCCCAACCCCAGAGCAATGTCGGGGATCAAATCGACGGGCGAAAGTAAGTAAAGTAAGGCCATCACCGGGATGATTTTGTAACCCCACGCCACGCGCGGGTCAATGAACAAGCGCCAGGATAGCTGTGCTTGCTTGACCAGTTCCTTGAGCCAGCTGAGCGGGTTGCCGTTGCCCGGTTTATCCAATTGCGTATGTTCTTCCATGTAAACCTCCTTTGAAAATGGCGAATGGCGAATGGAAAATTGCGAATTGTGAAAAGGCGAAAAGGCGATGGGGATTGTAACCTCAGTAGATCACAGACCTGTTTTGTGAAACATGAAGAATTTTTTGGTCACGTTTCACGTTTTACGCATCACGCCTTCACGCTTATTATAGTCTGACCGGACAAGCGCGCAACCGGCGCTTGTCGCGCGCGCAGAGCGTGGTATGCTTGCTGGTATGAACACAACCCCTTTGATTCTGATAACTAACGATGATGGCATAGAAGCGCGCGGCCTGTGGGCGGCTGTGGAAGCGGCGTTGCCGCTGGGCGAGGTAGTCGTGGTCGCGCCGGATCGCCAATGGTCGGGCGCGGGCCGCTCGATGCCGCGCGAGGTGACGGGCGCGCTCCACCGCGCCGACCGGCAGCTCAATGGGCGCACGGTTGTGGCATACGCCGTAGATGGCGCACCGGCACAGGTGGTCATCCACGCGCTGGTGGAGCTGGGCTATCGCCCAGACCTGGTCATCGCGGGTATCAACAACGGCGAGAATCTCAGCACGGAGGTCACGGTCTCCGGCACGGTGGGCGCGGCGCTGGAGGCAGCCACGCATGGCGTCCCGGCGCTGGCCGTCTCGTTGGAAATGCCCATCAGCGCGCATCTAGCGGATAGCAACGCACTAGATTACACCGCCGCCATCGCTTTCACGCGGCGACTCGCGCAGCGGGTGCTGGCGCGCGCGTTGCCCTTCGATGTGGATACGCTCAACATCAACGTACCAGCGGCTGCTACGCCGGACACACCCTGGCAGCTCACGTTCCTCTCGCGGCAGCGTTACTTCATCCCTTTGCCGCCTGACCGGAGCAACGGTGATAGCCGTCCCGGTTACACGCACCTGCCCGACCCCGCCGCTACTGAGCGCGGCTCCGATGTATGGACCGTACGGGTGGCTCAACAAATTTCCGTCACGCCGCTCTCGCTCGATCTGACCTCGCGCATGGATTTTGGCGCCATCGCGGATATGTTGGCGGATGAGGGTGAGTTTTGACATGGATTTCTAAGAAAAATAGTGTATAATTTAACTTTAGCTGCTATTGGTTAGCGCACTTGGTGTGCGGGTCAATGGCATTAACTCAAAATTGGCAGCTCCGCAACACTAACCCTGTAGGTTGCTCAAAATACAGCTTGGAGGGCGACTTTTGCGCGATTGCCATCAAAGGCAATGCCGGAGGGCCACCGGGAGAGGCTTCGGCAGGCTCAGCCACCGGGCTTTTCCGGTGCCTGAGCCTGCCGAAGGCCTCTGCGCTCGTTAAAGGCAATCCCGCAATACTAACCTTGTAGGTTGCTCAAAATACGGCTTGGACAGGGCGACTTTTGCGCGATTGCCATCAAAGGCAATGCCGGAGGGCCACCGGGAGAGGCTTCGGCAGGCTCAGCCACCGGGCTTTTCCGGTGCCTGAGCCTGCCGAAGGCCTCTGCGCTCGTTAAAGGCAATCCCGCAATACTAACCTTGTAGGTTGCTCAAAATACGGCTTGGACAGGGCGACTTTTGCGCGATTGCCAAAATTGGCAGGTTCTCTCCAAATCTGACCTTGAGGATTGAGTGTGACCTATGAGTAAACGCTCCAAATCTCGTAACCGTGGCGCGCAAAGCACCGCAGCTTTGCGCGCCAATGCTGTGCAAACTTTCAAGCGTGAGGATTATACCGGCGCGCTGGCGATCTGGGAACGCCTTATCCGGCAAACGCCCGATGCTGTTCCTCTTGTTGATCTGGCTGAGGCGCATTTCCGGCTCGCGTTGCAGGTGCTCGCTGCGCCAACGCCACAGTTTGCACAGGCGCGGGAGCATTTGCAAGCAGCGATGAAATACGCTCCCCAAGACCCTCGGTTCCCCTATCATCTGGGGCTGGCCGCGCAACGTGCCGGCGACCTCGACGCAGCTGTGCCGGCGTACCAACAAGCACGCGAGCTGTCCCCTGAATTTGCTCAGCGTGCGGCGTATCCGTTATGTGTGGCGGTCTTGGAACAGGGCCATGATCCGAGCAAGGATCCGGCTTGGGCTATGCTTACGCCATCAGAGCAAGCCCGTATCCAAAGCCTCACCGTGTTTCAACGCCGCCCTTTCCGCGTGCCGGCTTCTGCGCCGGCGCTCTTGCGCGGGATGGCGGCTTTGGATGAAGGCGATCTGGTCGCTGCGCGTGCCTTGTTTACCCAAGCCGCCTGGGGCGGGCCGCCGGAGAATGGAGCAGCGCATTATTATTTGGGCGTGCTTGCGGCATTAGCCGAAGATTGGGAGACTGCCCGGCAGGAATGGGGGCAGGCTATTGCGTCTGGCTGGAAAAGCACCGCATTGGAGCAGAATCTGGGCGAACTTCACCACCGGTTGGCTGAAGAATATGCGCAAGCCGGCGCTTTCAGTGATGCGATCGCTGTGGCGCAAGAAGCGCGCCGGCACAAACCGGATGATAAAGCTTTGGGCGAGTTGTTGGATTATTTGAAGCAGCATCAGGCTTACGCGGCAGCGCAACAGGCGGATTGGCAACAGGCGCAGCAGTTGTGGCAAGAAGCCAATGTCTTGAGCGGTGGCAGCTTCCGCCTGGCGTATAACCTGGCGTTGATTTACGAGCAAACCGGCAACTTTATCACGGCGGCAGAGATGTGGCGTGAGGCCCTCCGCCGTCGTCCGCGCCGCGACGATCATCCCGACGCTATCAACGATGCGCAGGTGGCGCGGCTGTGGCGGCGCGCCGCCGAGGCTTACGTCAAGAGCGGCGAGTACGAAGAGGCCATCCATGTCTATAAGATGGCGGTCAAGTGGGCACCGAACAATCTCGAAACGCGCATGATGTTGGTGGATGGGCTGATGTCCGATGGCCGGCTCTGGGCCGCCGAGAATGAGCTGCAACGCATTCTGGAACTGGATGACAACCATATCCCCGCGCTCATGCGGATGGCTGAAGTCCAGTCCGAAGTTCGTTTCTGGGGTATGTTCAATCAGGCCCCGCATTACTGGATGCGGGTTTTGCAAATTGACCCGCGGCATCCGGAAGCCCGCCAAGAGCTGGTGGCGCATTACCTCGAAACGGGCCAGCAGGCATTGGATTGGGGGCGCGCGACAGATGCGCTGGGCCATTTCCAGAAGGTATTGGAATATGATCCCGACAATCCTGACGCACAGGCGTTTATCGGCGGCTGTTATGTGCGTATGAAGGACTTGCCCCAAGCGCGCGAATATCTATCCCAGGCTGTTTTCAACTCCAAGGCCACTGTTGATACCTTCCATCTGGTGATGAACATTGTGCGGTTGGAAAAGCTGTTTGATGATATTTCCGCTTATGCGGAACAGATCGAATCGGCAACGGCTGAACCGTTGATTGATTTTTATGTAGCTCAAGCACGCACGGCTTTTTATCAGGACTTCCCCCAACAAGCGGCTTTCTATTTGGAACGCGCGAAAAAGTTGGCGCTGCCGGGACATCCCATCAACCTCGCTATCGCCAATGTGTTCTTGGTGACGGCGGACTGGGAACTGGCTGAGCCCTACCTCGAAGTTGCGCTTGCTAACCACGAAGTTCCCGTTCAGGTACAAATTGCGTGCGCCATGTTGGCGATACGCAGGGAGCAGGTCCCGCAGGCGCGTAAACATCTGCGGGAGGCGCAAAAGCTGGCGCGGCGCGCTAAAGACGACTCCCTGCTGGCCGATATCCAAATGTTCGAGTCTTTGTTGACTGCGCCGCCCTTTATTTTCGATATGATGCTACAAACTGCTGGCGAGATAGGGCTAGAGAATGTGTTCAAGGCCTTGCGCCAGATTGCTACGGCCCCGCCCCCCTTTGGGCATTCGAATGAGGAGTATTACGACGATGACTACTTCGGTTTCTGAGACGCCGCCACGCCCTGAGCGCAAAGGCCCGGCCCCCAATTTTCATAGCCAAGATCCGTATGCGGTGTTGGGGCTGACCTGCAGCGCCACCGCCCGCGAGATTAAGTCGGCATACTTTGCGCTGGTGCGCGATCATCCCCCCGAAGAGCAACCGGACACGTTCAAGCTGATCCGCGCCGCTTACGAGAAGCTGCGCGCGCCCGACGCCAAAAGCGAGACCGACTTGTTCCTGTTCCAGCCTCCCTATGCCTGGACGCCGCGTAAACGGCTGCCCCGGCTCGCTTTGGGCGTTTCCCCGCAGGATGTGGCGCAGTTGCTCAAAGAACATGGCGATTTGGGGCGCACAGATTTCAAAGCCGATTATCGCCCGATTAAAGCATGAGCGAGAAGCGACAGGTGTGGGCGACATTGGCAGAGCTGCTCTCGCGGTTACAAAAAGAGGTACCCGTTGAGCAAGGCAACGGCATCGAGCAAGAGCTGCGGAAGCTGGGCAAAACGCAGTTCAAAGCCAACACGCTGGCGGAGGAGCAGTCCGCCCGCTGGGAGCGATTGCTGGCGGCCTGGGAAACGCAACAGGCGGAACGCGACGGCGCTATAGAGCAGCTCGTAGCGGAGCGGGTGGGCGCAGCGGAGCGGGAATGGCTCCTCTCTCTGTTGCCCGCGCTAGATGGAATGGATCACGCGCTTCGTAGCGCCAAACAATCGCTCACGCCGCTGCTCACTGGGCCAGATGGCGCGGCGCTGGTGGGCTGGTTGCAGGGCATCCTGCTGGTGCGCGAGCGGCTGCTAGGCGTGCTGGCGGCGCATGGCGTCACGCCTATCCCTGCCGTCGGGCGTCCCTTCGATCCACACCAGCATGTTGCGGTGGCTACTACGGTGACGGGCAACTACCCTTCTGGTACGGTCGTTGCTGAAGAGCGGCGCGGTTATCGCACGGAGCAAGCTGTGTTGCGGTATGCTGAAGTAGTGGTCCATCGTCCCGCGCCTGTGCCGCAGCCAACAGTTTCTAATCCAACTATGCAGAAGGAAATAGCATGAGCAAGATTGTAGGGATTGACCTAGGTACGACCAATTCGGGTGTCGCCATTGTACGGGATGGGATGCCGGTGATGTTACCGCACGGCACTGAGCGCATCATCCCCTCGGTGGTGGGGTATTCGCCGGATGGGCAATGGCTCGTGGGCACGCCCGCGCGCAACCAGTATGTCTTTAGCCCGGAGAATACCGTCCGCTCGATCAAGCGGCAGATGGGCACGGCGACACGTGTGACACTGGCTGAGCGCGAGTTCACGCCGCCGGAGCTCTCCGCGTTCATCTTGCGGCAGCTCAAGGAAGTGGCCGAGCAGCAGCTGGGTGAGCCGGTGATGGATGCCGTCATCACCGTGCCGGCGTATTTCTCCGATGCTGCGCGCCAGGCAACGCGCGACGCGGGCGAAATTGCCGGGTTCAATGTGCGCCGCATTATCAACGAGCCGACGGCAGCAGCGCTGGCATATGGCTTGAATATGGTAGACGATCAGCTCGCGCTGGTCTATGACCTGGGCGGCGGCACGTTCGATGTATCGCTGGTGGAGATGACGGGCGGCGTGGTTGAAGTGCGCGCTAGCCATGGCAATACGCTCTTGGGCGGCGACGACTTCGACGAGCGGTTGGCCGTGCTATTGGCGGAGCGGTTTAAAGAAGAGCATGGGATTGATCTGCAACAGGAGCGCCGGGCGTGGGCGCGGCTCCAACGCGCTGCCGAGTTGGCGAAGATGACGCTTTCTGCGCAGCCCTTCACCTGGGTCAAAGAGGAATTCATTGCCGAAAAGCGCGGTGTGCCGTTGCACTTGAATTATGAAGTGAGCCGTCACGAGTTTGAAGAGGCGATTGATGATTTGTTGCAGCAAACGCTGGAATCGATAGATCGCGTGCTGGAAGATGCGCAGGTGCAAGCGCAAGATTTGAGCCAGGTGTTGTTGGTGGGTGGCTCCACGCGCATCCCGGCGGTCTGGGAACTGGTGGCGGATTATGTGGGTCTCGAACCGCAGATGACGATCAACCCGGAGGAAGCGGTGGCGTTGGGTGCGGGTGTGCAGGCTGCCATCATTGCTGGCGAGCCGATTGATGCGATTTTGGTAGATGTAACCCCACACTCGCTAGGTATTGCCGTCGCGGATGTGCGGATGGGCCGGCTGGTGACGGATCGTTTCCAGGTATTGATTCGCCGCAACTCCACGGTGCCGGTTTCTAAGTCGGAGGTGTTCCACACCGTATATCCTACCCAAACTACCATTAAAATCGAAGTGTATCAGGGTGAGAGTCCGATTGCCAGCGAGAATACGTCGCTGGGTGAATTTCTCATCAACGATTTAGAGCCGGAGCGCCCCGGAGAGCTGGCTTCGGTGACAGTGCAGTTTGATATGGACATCAATGGCATTCTCCAGGTGACAGCGCAGGATCGCAAGTCCAAGAAACAGGAGAAAATCACGGTAGAGGCTTCGGCGACGCGCATGAGTGAGATGGAAATTTTAGCCGCTAAGCGATGGACGACGATTTCCATCGTGGCGTTGACCGAGGAGCAGTTGGCTCTGATTGAGCGCAGTAAGGCGTTGTTGTCTTCCGGTTCGTTGAGCTTAGAACAGCAACAACAGCTTAACGCGCTGCTAGAAGAAGTGCATGTGGCGCAAACCAGCGGCGAACAATCGCTGCTGGAAGAATTGCTGGAAGAGTTGTTGGATTTGTTGTTTGATTGGGAAGATGCCTGAGTAGCTGGCCGGGCTTATGTATGTAGACCCCCTCTATGCTGTGCGCTGGAGGGGGTTTTTTGATGAAGCAAATCGCGAGCTACCGCAATTCAATGGAGGTACGATCTATGACTATTGGCACGTTGCTTTTGCTGGTGTTGGCCGGTTGTGCTACCGGGTTGGTGAATGTGATGGCTGGCGGCGGGTCGTTAATTGCGATGCCGGTGTTGCATTTGATGGGCTATGCGGGGCCGCTCGCTAATGGCACGAACCGCGTGGCGATTCTGGTGCAAGACCTGACGGCGCTGGTGAATTACTTCCGTAACGGGTACAAGGAGCTGCGCCTGGGGGTGTATCTGGCTGCCTGTGCGCTGCCGGGGGCGACGTTGGGGGCGTACCTGGGCACCAAGCTGGAGGGGGTTTGGTTCGAACGCACCCTGGCGCTGGTGATGTTCGGCGTGCTGGCCCTCATGGCGACCGACCGCAAGTCCGCGCCGGAGCACGCACCTGCTATTATCATTACCCCGCGCCGGTACGCGCTGGCAGGGGTGCTCATGGTGGGGGCGGGCTTTTATGGCGGTTTCATCCAGGCGGGCGTGGGCTTTATCCTCATGGCGATTTTGCATCGCGTGCTGGGTCTTGATCTGGTGCGCGTGAACATGCACAAGGTGTTCATCGGTGCGTGTTATACAGTTGTCACGCTGGCGATTTACGCCTCGCGGGGACAAGTCAACTGGCTGGTGGGACTGGTGCTCGCGGTGGGCAATGCGTTGGGGGCGTATCTGGGTTCGGTGATGACGCTCAAAAAGGGCGAGCGGTGGATTCGGATCGTCTTCAACATTGCGCTAGTTGCGATGGCGATTAAGTTGTTATTTGACTTGTGAGGGGTAGGTTCACAGGTATGGGCGGGCTTGCGATTCGGTTTGCAACAGGAAGTGCTCCGTTTTGTTCAATCCTTTGGGATGCTAACTAAAATGGGTGGGAATAAAACAATAATTCACATAAGCTATTGCTAGTTTTATAATGTTGTGATACAATGAATTAGTGTTCCCCCCCGCCTTCTACTACTATCATGTTCGTCGGTTGTGCAAGAGTTCGTAAAAATATAACTTTCCGATAACCAACCTTAAATTCAAGTTACCCCCTGGATCAATGCAGTACTAGGATAGGATTTTTTTTCTGGTTCTTGTTCGTAAAATCAGTGTTAATCCGTGTCCTAAATAGCAGCCACAACCTGACGAGGAATCATTTTCTTGAAAGTCCTAAGGAAGTGTTAGATCAGAGTCGCAAAAACCAGCGTAAGGAGGAGACGATGTTGCGTAAGGTAGGGAAAGCTCAATTATGGTTCATCTGTATAGTAGCGGTGATCGGGATAGGGTTTCTGATAGGCTGGTTACATTCTACTACCAGCGCTGCCGCGGCTGTTCTCCGGCCCTTAATCTTCCAAAGCCCTATCGGTAATCCGGCGCTGGTTGTGCATAAAACTGCTAATCAAACTGCGCCCCGTCCCGGAGACGCCGTTGCCTACACCCTCACTTATTCTAGTACCAATCCAGGCTCACAGGCTTTCAACGTGCGTTTATACGATTTTCTCCCTGCCGGGCTTGAGTTCGTTTCTGCGAATCCCCCCCCCGCCCACAACGCAGATGGCGTTTTGGTGTTCAATGCGCCTTCCGTAGGGCCGGTAAACACGCATGTGATCATTCGTGCCCAAGTGCGCGAGGGTTACGAAGAACTTCATAATCGGGCGTTGATTGTGGCCGATGGTGTTACCCCAGCGTATGCAACCCATGCTATTTCGGTGACGCTGGGCGTGCCACAGTTGACCATTACAAAGACCGGGTATCTGGCTGCGATACCGGGCCATAGCATGGTTTATCTGTTACGCTGCCGCAATACCGGTGATGTGACCGTGAAAAATGTGAGGGTGGCCGACGTATTGCCTACTGGCGTGGTGCTGGTGGGTAGTTCTCCCGCGCCGAGCGCTGCATCCTTGCCGCTTCTGGAATGGAGTGTCGGCACGCTGGCGGTGGGTGAACTGTGGCAAGCGACCGTCACTGTGATAGCGCCAGAGCATCTCGGCGTCATCACCAATACGCTTCTCGCCAGTGGAGAACGTGTGGAGATGACCGGGCGTTTGTTTGCGACACACGTCATCTCGGAAGCGGCCATTTTGTGGCTCGAGAAAACGGCCTCCGTGACCACTATCAAACCAGGGGAGCAATTGATCTACAGGCTTTCTTATGAAAACGGGGGCAACCTGTCAGCTAATGGGGTAGTGTTAACCGATACTATCCCCGCCAGCCTGAATATTATCGAGATGGATCCTCCCCCCACGACCTTTTCCGCTACGCACGTAGTATGGGAGCTTGGATCGCTTGCTGCTGGTGCATCGGGACAAGTCGTCATCACCGCAACGGTGGCGGGGAACGGCGGATTTATGCTCACCAATCGGGCCGATATTACTGCCCCCGACAGCTATCCGGCCCAGGCAGAGGCTGAAGTATACGTTGAGGCGAAGATAAAACTTTACTTACCGCTAGTGTTGAGAAATTACTAAAATAACGTAACTACTCAGGCTCGAACGCTACTTGTCATTGCGGGCCGTCTGCGGTGAAGCAATCTCAACCATGAACGAGATTGCGCTGTTCGCAGACGAACGGATGCCACGGGAACGCGGCCCGTAATGACACGGCTGAGTAGGTACCAATAAACTATTTTCCCCTATCCATTATTGTATTTAGCCTTTGTGTAAGGAGGCGGCATGGCAGAGTCACAGACACAGGTAAAAGGGAAACCGTCTGAACGGCAACCGATTCTCTCCCCTCCTACACAGACGCTAGAAACACAACCTGGCTTAGCGGAACTTGCGCCGCAACCCACTTCATTATTCAACGGCGGCACGTTGGAATCGCAAGTAGCGCTACTGCAACGTATGCCCCGCAGCAGCCAGCAAAATTACATCCAACAGATTCAGCGCGTGCAGGGCGCACGGCATGTGCAGCGGTTGGTCAGTGCGTTGCATGACGCGGATGCCTTCTCAACTAAACCGGCCGTAGCGCCACCAGCTAGCGCGCCGATCGTGCAACCCAAGATGACCGTGAGCGAGCCAGGCGATCCGTATGAGCAGGAAGCCGATCAGGTCGCCGAATCGGTGATGCGGATGACAAGCGTGCCGCCGGTCGCGCCGCCCGCGGATAACCCCGATACGCCCGACGATAATGTATTGCGCACCCGCCATTATCTTCAAAAATCGAGTGATCCCCTCGGCGGGAGTGCCGTTACGCCGGACATGGAACGTGGCATTCACCAATCCTTGCAGGGCGGCGTGCCGCTGCCCAAGAGCGAGCGCGACTTCTTCGAGCCGCGCCTGGGCGCAGACCTGAGCAACGTCAAAGTGCATACGGACTCGCAGGCCAGCAAGAGCGCGCAGGACCTCCAGGCGCACGCCTATACTGTAGGCTCGGACATTGCCTTCGCGCCGGGAAAGTATGAACCGGGATCGAGCGCCGGGCGCAAGCTTATGGCGCATGAGCTGACCCATGTGATACAACAGGGCGGCGCGGGGGATCTGAAGCAACAGCCAGGAGCCCACGCACAGCAGAAGGTCAATCGCTGCTGTGATGCTGGTTGTCGGATGGAAGAACTACAGCTAAAGGCGCTTGGGCAACCGGTAAATATTGCCCGAAAGCCATCAGCCCCACAAGCTGGCAAGGTCAATCGCTGTGGGGACGCAGCTTGCCGGACGGAAGAATTGCAACTGAAAGCCCTTGGGCAACCGGTAAAGATTGCCCGCAAGCCGTCAGCACCACAAGCCAGCAAGGTCAATCGCTGTGGGGACGCTGCTTGCCGGACGGAAGAATTGCAACTGAAAGCCCTTGGACAACCCGCAAGTATTGCGCGGAAACCACTATTGTCGCAAGGGGGCAACTCAAGGATACTCCTGAACACATTCCCCGTGAAGTCAGCTGCACTAGAAAGTACCCCCCCCGTAAAAACAATTTCCACACCCACTACAATTCTAGCGCCTCAGGCACAGTTGGAGCCAGCAGCTATGCTGAGTGCTGCGAAGCACCGTTCTGAGCCAGAGATTGTGAAAGAGTCGACTGTGTCACAAATACCAGAAGGTAAAAGTGGCATTGAATCATTTGCGACCCCAACAGCAGAACTAGGTATTGGGCCAGCTATAGAATCAACAGCTAGCACAGACATTGTCGAGAAATCACTTGGTAAGGCAGAAAGTAACAGTGATTTCTCTGCAGAGTCAGCAATACCGAAATTTGCTGTGCCTATGTCCGAAATGGTGACGCCTGCTAAGGGGAGTGAAGTAACATTAGCACAACTGACCGAAACTGGGACCGATTTGGGTGCGTTGATAGCTAATCAACAGGATCAGAATACAGCTCTGCAAGGACTACCAGATCTTTCTAGCATACCTTTGCGTGAGGCATTTCTTGCTACTCAAGACCATGTCAAGCATGTTAAATCTAAAGTAACTGTAACCGCAGAAGCGCGACATACTGATATTGAAACTCTGCCGCAGCCACATGTAGAATTGAACCAATCAGAGCAAGTTCCCGCAGTATCTGCTCTCACTCATATTGCGCCGGAAGCAGCACCGGCTATGCCTGAAGCGGCGACTGACATCGTGACAACAGAGCCTAAATCCGTATTGCCAGCGGCGGAAGCAGATGCTTCACGAACGGAGGCTGCTGTTACAGAGGCAACCGCAGCTGTTGCAAGTGAGGAATTTGCACCTCCTATATTGGAATCCACACCGCTGACCGTATCTTCCCAATTCACAGCAAAGGCTAATCTTGATGATGTGCCTTTGCTTGCTGAAACACCGGAAATAGCACTTCCGGTTACACAATCCATACTTACAGAAGCAGCAACCACTGAGTCTCGGAATTTGTATCCAGAAGAGTCTCGCCAGATAGCCGATGAGAAGCCCATTGTAATACAACGTTTTGGCATTCAGGACTTGATTCCAGATTGGGCTAAAGATTTGTTGAACGCTATGCGTGGCGATGCAGGTACACAGAAAGGTGAATTGAATAACGAAGGCAATGTCAAGGGGGGGAAGATACAAGGGGATGCCTCGGTTAAGGGGCAGGAAATTGAAGGCGATGGTGCTGGTAAAGGCGCGGAACTGCAATCTGAGCAAGAAGCCAAAGGCGCAGAATTGCAGTCTGCTCAAGAGTCGAAAGTTGCAGAATTGCAAGCTGAGCAGGAAGTCAAAGGTGCAGAATTGCAGTCTGCTCAAGAGTCGAAGGGGACGGAACTGCAAGCCGAGCAGGAAGTCAAAGGTGCAGAATTGCAGTCTGCTCAAGAGTCGAAGGGGACGGAACTGCAAGCCGAGCAGGAAGTCAAAGGTGCAGAATTGCAGTCTGCTCAAGAGTCGAAGGGGACGGAACTGCAAGCCGAGCAGGAAACCAAAGGCGCAGAATTGCAAGCAGATGCTGAATCTAAAGCACAGGAATTAGATGGCGATTTTGCAATCTCGGAGCAGGAAGCGCAAGTCCAAGAACAGCAAACTGCCCAGGAAGTGGAGGCTGAGTCTGCGACGTTGCAGACTGAAGCTGAATCGGCCAGTACACAGGTGGAAACAAAATGGGAAGGGGTACAGACCGAAGCTGAAAGTGTGGTTTCAGGCTTAGATGAAGAGGCTGATGAATTATGTTCAGAATATCAAGGCCAGGCAGCATCGCTCTTGCAAAGCTGTAAATCTTTATTAACAGGCGGCCCGCGTGCGTGGTTAGAGATCAAGCAAAAAGCTAAAACCGCCTGGAATGCCTTGTTGCAAAAAGCACAACCATTGCTAGAAGGTATCAATCAAAAATGGCAACAATTCAGTGGATGGGTTAGCGAGAGTGTTTGGCAGCCGTTACAAGAAAAAGCGACGCAATTTGGAGAATTTGTCAGTGCAAAAGCTGCCGCAGCGTGGAATTGGATCCAGAATAAGTGGGCTTGGTTAGGAGATCGGTGGGCACAAGCAGAAGGTTGGATTCACGAACGAGCGACCGCAGCGCGGGAATGGATTACCGGTAAGGCGGCGGCAGCCCGAGAGTGGATCACGGGCAAGGCAGTTTCGGCGCGCGAGTGGATTGCAGGTAAAGCCAGCATAGCACAAGAGTGGATCGCTGATAAGGCCACTGCAGCACAGGAGTGGATTGCAGGCAAAGCCGATTCGGCACGGGAGTGGATTGCAGGCAGGGCAGACTCGGCGCGGGAGTGGATTACGGACAAGAGCGCTATGGCACGGGTTTGGATTACCGATAAGGGTGTTGCAGTGCAAGCGTGGATTACTGGCAAAACTACAGCAGCACAAGACTGGATTCAGGGGAAAGCGGATGCAACAGTCAATTGGTTCCAAGATACAGGGCAAGGGTTGGTCTCAGGGCTAAGCAATAAAGCTCGTAGTGCGGTCTCTAGTATCAGCAGTCGAGGGGGACGTATTGGGCAGTGGTTTGGCGGTGTTGTCAGCGGCTTGATTTCGGGTGTGGAAAGTGCTGGAAATGGAGCTGTTTCCAGAGTAAGCCAGGCACTTAGTGCAGGGTTGGGATTTGTGGAGCGTGCTGCCTCTGGTGCGGTAAATTTTGTGGGCAATACAGCTCAGAATGTAGTCAAATTTATTGGTGATAAGGCAACTGGCGCGGTGGACTACCTCGAAAACACAGGTATGGGTGCCGTAAACTTTGTCGAAACGGCCAGTACGAATGCCGTTACCGGTTTGGAAAAAACCGGGAATGGCGTAGTAGATTTCGTTGAAAATGCTGGCTCCAATGCGGTCACTGGTCTGGAGAAAATCGGCATGGGAGCCGTGAATCTTGTCGAGAATGGCGCAACCAATGCAGTTACTGGATTAGAAACGGTTGGCCGGTATGCAGTTACTGGTATCGAGAATCGCGCGACTGCCACCGTACAATTTGTTAATTCGGCCTGGGATAACATTCAGAGTGGTTGGGATGTACTTACAACTGGTGTGCAAAAGGTGTTGGGACTGCTTCAAGATAAAGCTTCCCAATTCGGGCAATTGATCAACCAAAACATCATTCAGCCAACTACAGAGTTGCTTCAGGATAAGTGGACGGGTCTCAAGAGTTGGATAACTGAAAAGTTGCCTGGATTGACAACCTGCTGGGAAGTTTTCCAGGAATTCGCGGATGCAGCTAAACAGAAACTGGAAGTTACTTTTGCAGATCTGTTTAATCAACGCGAGAACGAGGCTGCGTTGGATGACTGGGAAGACCAATGGGATAAGTATCGGATAGCGGAGCTCGAACAAGAGAAATTGAATGAAGGGCCGCACGTTCTTGAGAACTATCAGCCTAGCACAGGTTTAGGCATGTTTGATACAGTATATGATCCTAAAACGGAAACCTTGGAAATCGTGGTTAAGTGCAACTTTAATTTCGAGAATAATAAGGAAATGATGGGGATGCATCTCTTGAAAGGATTACCTTTGGAGCACCCTGATTTTACCTGGACAGATGCAGAGATGAAGCAATGGAAGGAAGATTATATCCGTGAAGTGTCTCAAGCCTGGACTGGCAACAATAAATCTTTCTACGCTCAAGATGCTTGGTGGGAATCGAAGCAAGTTAAAGTGAATGTAAGTATAGAAGAGAGTACCGAAAATCCTCATTTTAATGTTAATGTGGAAAAAATTCCTCCTGGTGGCTTTGAAGGGAGTTGGGTTCGGGCACCTAAGAATTTGAAAGATGGTGAGATCGAATCTGGAACAGCTAAACTGGATAGCGAGGATTTGACATTAACGAATAAACCTGGTGGGCAACAACGCGCAGCTATTCATGAATTCGGACACATGTTGGGTTTGGGTGATGAATATGCGGCCACTTATGGATGTCATCACAAGAACCAATTCAAAGATCGCTATGGAGTGGATGTAGTTATCGGAGCCGATTCACGCGTAATGTCGGGGGGGGATAACATTTTACCAGAACATAATTTGACACTCCTTGAGGCGATTGAAGAGATTACTGGTGTTAACTGGGGAACGGAGCCAGTCTCCAATCCAGAACCTGTTCCGCCCGACCCGGCTGACTGCGAATCCGTTGGCGTAACACCCTGAAAAACAGCAACTCTATTGGAGACGTAGTAATCGCAAGGTGGTGATGGTTATTGTATGTGGCCTAGCTTTGGAAACTTGCAAGGAGTGTAATGCGTGAACTAGCTCTCCCAGAAATCTACCTTCCAGTAAATATGCTAATATTATACGAAAAAATCATCATTGATCGAGATCGTAGTGGTAATTGGCGGTTTTACTTTGGTAAGGATGGGGCTTTTTTCAACGCACGGAATAAACAATTGTGGGTTGCTCCCGAACATTTACAGCTTGATACCCTAAATTTGTTTTGGAATATACCTTTTGCGGAGGAGCCAACACAACAATTGAGTGCTATACAAGTCACACAGCTTTACCAGGCTATTGATAGAGCTGCTATTAAAAAACTGAAGCCATATTATGTAGATTCAGATTTTGAGAGAACGTTGCCCCCCTGGATAGAACGCTGGACATTTGTAAAGGAGGCTAAAATTTATACTATTACTATAGAATGTCAGGCAACTCCTTTTCAACTCGTGCAATTAAAAAAGGAGTTAGAGCAATTGTTAGTAGCTGCTTCAGTTCAGAATCTATCCTAAAATCCACGAAAGTGAGCCACAGTGGGCGTGGGCTAGAGATGACCACAGCAGGAAAGGAAGTTTTCAAATCTTGGAATGACCATAATTTCATTTTGTTGCGCCTATTGAACCGTAAACACATGCAGATCCGCAAACACCTATCCATCTTAAAATTACGCCGGGGGATAATACTTGCAATCTTGGGTGTAAGCACAGTTTACGGCGTATTACCCATTACCCGCGCATTGCTGATAGCGCGCCCTCCGCGCAAAATGATACCGCTCTCGGCTCTAACATCACCCTATGAACCCATTACCTTCTTCACGGATAGCGGCTTGCGTGTGCAAGGCTGGTATGCACCGCCCCGCAATGATGCGGTCGTTATTATAGCGCATGGTTATGGCGGCAATCGAGCAGATTATCTGGAACAAGCGGCCTTTGTTGTGGCACAAGGCTATGGCGTTTTGCTACTGGATTTGTTGGCGCATGGCGAAAGCGGCGGGCAGCGGTTATCCTTAACCGGAGAAGAAATTCTAGCAGCAATCCGTTATGTTCACAATCAACAAGAAACTGCAAATGCCAAAATCGGGTTATGGGGATTTTCACTAGGCGGACTGGTAAGCCTTCAAGCAGCAGCACAAACCCAAGATATTCATGCCGTAATAGCAGATGGGCCATTTCCAGTCGTTAGCCGCCAGGATATGCCGGTGGCGCAAACATTCACCGATTGGTTATGGATTCCATTTGATGCTGTGCAATGGCAAGTTTTGCGACTACTAGGAATTCGTCCAGCCATGAGCACCACAACAGCGCTGCAACAGATTACTTGTGATATATTGTTGATCGCAGGAACTCAAAATAGCGGGGAACAGCGCGTCATGCGAAAGTACGCAGCAGTGCCCAATGCTCAAATTGAATTATGGGAAGTGACTGCTGCTGGACATGTAGAAAGTTGGCGTGTGTGTGGGGAAACTTATCGTGAACGGGTATTAGAATTTTTGGAGAAAGCCTTGCTCGAATAGCCAGGGAGGTTTCGAGTGACTAACGTGAATACATCCAGGCCTGCGTTCAGTACCCCGCTTGAAGTCATAACCTTCATCAAGCAATGTTGTGAGCTGAACGATGCCACCAGATTATATGATGCTTGTTCTTATCCACCTGATGATTTCTGGCGCGAGCATTTGTTTGCGGATCTTTGTGCTATTGAAGTCTCCGAAACGCTCGCAAAGATATTTTTACGCGATGGGCAAATAACGGCGTTTCCTGCCGATGTGGCTGCTTTTAAGCTGGGAGGGCACGATCAACGCACAAGGCATTTGCACATTGATCTGGAACAGGTCATGGGGCATTGGTATCTACAGAAAATATGGAAGTGCCGGTAACTATTTCTCACCCAACACCGGCACCCCATCTTCCCAGCGATAGCGATACACCGGCGCATTGGCCCAGAAACCCTCAGCATTCCACGCAATCCGCCCCAGCAGCCCGTCACGCTCGATTCCGGGCAGTGCAGCGCTGACGCCTTCGCGGGTGGCAATGCCCGCATCCAATGCTGCGGCGAGCAGGTAGACCGCCTCGTAGGTGGGGAGCGTGTATGCGCCCGGCGGCGCGACGTGCGGCCCTATGCTCAGGTAGGCGTCGCGCCACGCCTCCGTCACCGGCACATCCTGCGGCAAGGGGTACGGCGTGAGGATGCCCGACTCGCCCTCCGCCAGCTCCGGCCCGCCAGTAGCTATGGCTATGTCCGGCGACGCGAGCTGCCATAGCCCAGCAGCCGGATACAACCGCGCGGCGATAACCACCAGCGGCAGACCCGCTTCCGCGTAGACCGGCACCGCGGCCTCCGTGCTGGCCTGCCGGAAATGCCCAATCACAGCGATGACATCCGGATCAACTACCAGATTGCGCGCCACTGTTTGCGCCAGTTCGGGAGCGCCGCGATCATCGTAGGCGACTAGCTCCAGCAGCCGCCCGCCTGCGCCCCCGGCGGCGTTGATTTCGCGCACGGCCAACCGCGCCGCGTAGATGGCATCATAGCCCACATAGCGGTAGCGCCCCTCGAACGGCGCAACGAGACCAATCTTGACGGTGCGGGGCAGCGGGGGGAGGCAGGAAGTTAAGAGGAGCACACACAGAATGAGGAGCGTGAAGCGTGAAACGTGAAACGTGATTCTCTGGTTACGCATTACGCAGTACGCAGTACGTTTCACCGCCCCAGCAACGTGAGGCAGCGATGAATTTTCTCTTCGATGGTGAGAGTCTCGCGGGGGAGCTGTTGCAAAGCGCGCTGCGATTCCACTAGACTAAAGCCCAGCGTAGTGAGGGCGGCGATGACGTCCGCATCATCGGCATTGATAGCGGCAAAGCCCTCCGCTGGACGGGCAACTTTGTCCTTGAGGTGTAGCACGATGGCTTCGGCAGTCTTCCGCCCTACGCCGGGTGCGCGGGAGAGCGCCTCCGGCTGCTTGTTGAGGATGGCCTGCCGCACAATATCCACCGAGAGGGTGCTGAGCAGGCTGAGCGCCGCTTTTGGGCCAACCCCCGATACACCCAATAGCAGGCCGAACAGGGCCTTCTCTTCCGGTTGCCGGAAGCCGTAGAGGGTGATATCGTTCTCGCGGGCCTGGAAATGCGTGTGCAGTGTCACCGTCTGACCTACCGGCGCTTCGATGCGTGGCGATACGTGTACCAGAAAGCCCACCCCGCCCACATCCAACGTCAGCGCGCCATCTTCTAGCGCCAGCACTGTTCCGCGTAGTTGTGCAATCATCACAAAATCCTCAGAATCTCACGCTACGTAAAATCTTCAAGAAATTTCAAGGTAAAAAATCAAAAAAACCTTTGCGTCTTAGTGGTTTTGCGTGAGCATCCGGTGCTTATCCGCCCAGCAATCCATCCATCCGCGCGCGATGGAGATGGCAAATTGCCACCGCCGCGGCATCGGCGGCATCATCGGGCTTGGGGGGGGCGGGCAAATTGAGCAACAGGCGCACCATTTCCTGTACCTGATGCTTGTCTGCGCCGCCGTAACCGCTGACGGCTTGCTTCACCTGCATAGGGGTATATTCCGCTATTGGCAGGCCCGCATCCACCAGTGCTAACAATGTTACCCCGCGCGCGTGCCCCACTACCATCGCTGTCTGCGCATTGCGACTAAAGAAGAGTTCCTCCACCGCCGCACTGTCCGGCTGGTGTGCAGCGATGACTTCCCGTAGGCCGGTGTAGATGGTCTGTAAGCGTTGAGGAAGCGGGGTCTTGGCCGGGGTCTGGACTGTGCCGATGGCAATCAGCCGCAGCGTTGACCCCACTTCCTCCACAATTGCATAGCCCGTAATGGCTGTACCGGGGTCAATCCCCAGAACGCGCATTACAACGTCGCTTCGAAAGCTGTGACCGCCTCATCAGTGACTTCGAGGTTGGAGTACACGCGGCGCACGTCATCCAGCTCTTCGAGGAAATCAACGAGTTTGAGCACTTGTACGGCTTCTTTGACGCTCACGGACATCTCGTTCTTGGGCTTCATCACCAGTTCCAGCTGTTCGACCGGAATCCCAGTGGATTTGAGAGCATCGCTAACAGCGTGCAGCTCAGTCGGTTCGGTATATACCTCATGGGCGTCCCCTTCGTTGCCCTGGAACAGGTCTTCTGCGCCTGCGTTCAGGGCCGCTTCGAAGAGCTGATCGAAATCTATAGACGCCGGGACGCTGATTACGCCCTTGCGCTCAAACTGCCAGGCGACCGAACCGGGATCACCCATGTTACCGCCCTGGCGGGTCAGTGCATGGCGTACCGAAGATACAGCGCGATTGCGATTATCGGTAACGACATCAATCATCACGGCTACGCCGCCCGGCCCGTAGCCTTCGTACATGATTTCGATAATTTCGGTGCCGTCTTTATCTTCACCTGTGCCGCGGCGGATAGCGCGCTCGACATTATCCTTCGGCATTCCCATCGTACGTGCCTTATCTAGCATCATACGCAAACGGATGTTGGTATCAGGATCGCCACTGCCGCCGCCTTCACGGACAGCAATCACGATTTCGCGCGCCACTTTGGTAAATACTGCTCCACGTTTCGCGTCATTCGCCTCTTTCTTGCGGCGAATGGTTGACCAATGGCTATGACCAGACATTATGACCTCCTTGAAACTCTTGATTTTCGATTAAATGCTCCCCTTGGCGACAGTTTACACAACCTTCGCCAAGGTCAACCACCCAGGGACAACAAAGCCGGGCTTTGTTACGCCTTGCCCGGCTCGGAAGGGCCTAAGATGGCCCCTATAAACGCACGTTGCCCGCGCACGAACGCGGCCCCATCCATTGGACGCTTACCGGCCATCTGCAATTGCAGCAGCGCGAGAATTCCTTCGCCTGTGACGACGGCAGGTAGCGATTCCCATACAAATACCGTTCCTGGCAGCGTATCTGCCGGGGCAAGCGTATCCTTTACAACACGTGCTTTGAGGATTTTGCAGCGTTCCCCATCCCAGGCTGTATACGCGCCGGGTCGTGGTGAGAAAGCGTGGATATGACGCGCTAATGTCGTCGCTGGCAATTGCCAATCTATCGCGGCGGCTTCTTTCGGGAAGCTGCGAGCGTGGGTGACACCCGTTTCCGGTTGGGGAACCGGTTGTAAAGCTCCGCTCAGATACGCGGGGAGAATATCCACTAGCAGCTCCGCTCCGAGATGCGCCAAGCGTTGCTCTAAATTAGCGGCGGATTCTTCAGGCCCGATAGTAGTGTCGCGCATCGCTAATGTTGGGCCAGTATCCAGCCCTACGTCCATTTGCATGATTGTGACCCCGGTTACAGCATCGCCAGCGAGGATGGCTGCCTGTACTGGCGCCGCCCCACGCCAGCGTGGTAATAGGGAGGCGTGGATGTTGAGACAGCCCAGGTGCGGGATTTCAAGGATGCTGAGGGGCAAGATTTGTCCGAACGCTGCTACTATAATTAGATCGGGCGACCAAGCGCGCACGCGTTCAACCGCTTCCATGCGACGTAATTTTTCCGGCTGGTAAACCGGAATACCTTCGGCCTGTGCCACGCTCTTGACCGGGGGCGCGACTAAGCGTTGCCCGCGCCCTGCGGGGCGGTCCGGTTGCGTAATTACGCCCACGACCGGATAGCGCGCGCAGAGGCACTCCAGAGCCGGGAGGGCAAATTCAGGCGTTCCCATAAAAACGATTCGTGGTTCCACGGGACTCATTGTATCATAAGGCGTAAAAGGGGCAAGTATCTTGTGTAGGGAGGTTTGTTTCGTGAGCGGGTAGCGTGTGTCTGGTAAGTGTGGCTACATTCCAATGTAGAAAAGTGATGTCTGCTCTTGGCGGGGGAAATAAGATCTACCGGTAGGGTTTTATTGACACGCGGCTAGGGTGGTATACAATGAAGTGCAAGGTTGACCGTTGGTAAGCGTAACCCCATATACAAGCATCCTGTCTATAGCCCTGAGTGGATGTGTGCGAGCGCCAAACAGGGCACCGAATCGAGAGATTTCTGGAGGAACCACCCATGAAAAAATGTCCGATTTGCGAAATTGAATTGAACCGCGTTCTGTTGGAAGAGAATCTGCCTGCTTATAGGTGTGCGAGTTGTGAAGGTATTTGGATTTCTTCGAATGAATACCTTTCCTGGTTGGCTCCCCAGCGAGGCACAACCATTGAAACCATTGAGATTGATGGCGATGTGCCATTGCCTGTTATGGACAATACAAAGGCGCTGCTGTGTCCAGACTGTGGGCGGTTGTTGCGCCGCTTCAAAATCTGGCCTGATTTTACCTTCCATTTGGATCGTTGCGGCGGATGCAACGGTATCTGGTTTGATCGGAACGAATGGCAGATATTGAAGCTGAAGGATTTGCACCATAACGTGCATCTCTTCTTCACTGATGTTTGGCAGGAGAAGTTGCGCAATCAAGAAATGCGGCGGCGCTTCGAGAACATGTATTTCGATAAGTTTGGCGCTGCGGACTATCAGAAAATCAAAGAGATACGGGCCTGGCTTCAGGAAAACCCCCAAGGGGGACGTTTGCTGGCCTATCTGACGGATAGAGACCCCTATCGTGGTTAGGGGACATGCGGGGAGCGAGGAGGTACGCGATGGCTGAAAGCGCATTGGATCAATTTTTCCCCCGTTCCCCCTTGCGGGGCGCAACACCGCTCGGCGCGGTGGTCAGCGGGAGTCTCAGCAAGGGGCTGGAAGTCAAACTCGCTGCTGACCGGCTCATCGAAGGGCTGGCGGTGGGTCGCTATGTGGTGGTGCGCGGCCAAACTGATCGCCGCTTCTTCGGCATGATTACTGATGTGGCGTTGGAAACCTGCCACGCTGATGTGTCACAATCTCCCCCCGACGACCCCAACGGGTTCCTGGCGCAGGTCTACCGGGGGACGCTCACCTACGGGCGCATCCATGTCACGCCGATGCTGGTGCTGGAAGCGGGTGAGGTGCGCCCCGCCAAGACCGTCCCCGCGCATTTCACCCACGTCCACGACGCCTCGCCGGAAGAGGTGGCCGAGATTTTCGGTGATGCGGATAGCGCCGGACATTTCCACATCGGCTCGCCCCTGGAGATGCCGGAGACGCGCATCGCGCTCGATCTGCGGCGGTTCGTGGAGCGCTCCAGCGGTGTGTTCGGCAAGAGTGGCACGGGCAAGACCTTCCTCACGCGGATGCTGCTGGCGGGCGTGATCCAGGAGCAGGCGGCGGTCAACCTCATCTTTGATATGCACAACGAGTACGGCTGGAAGAGCCAGGACGAGGCCCGCCAGGATGTGAAGGGGCTGCGGCAGTTGTTCACCGATGGGCGCGTGAGCGTCTTCACGCTCGATCCGGAATCTTCGCGGCGGCGGGGCAGCAAAACTGATTTCACCGTGCGCATCGGCTACGAGCAGCTGGAGCCGGAGGATTTGGAGATGCTGGCCCCGCTCTTCGGCTTTACGGACGTACAGAGTAACGCGCTCTATATGCTGCGCCGGCGGCTGGGGCGTGGTTGGGTGCGCCGCCTGCTCGCCGAAGAGCCGGACGAAGGGTTGCTTGCGCTCACGGAGGAGGGCAAGCTGCACGAGGGCACGCTTGGCGCGATCCAGCGCAAGCTGGCCCAGCTGCATCGCTTCGGCTTCCTGGTAGATAAGGCCGACGATGACCCTATCGGCCGCATTTTAGACTACATCACCAGCGGCCAGAGCGTGGTGCTGGAGTTCGGACGCTACGGCAACGCACTGGAAGCCTATATCCTTGTGGCGAATTACATCACCCGGCGCATTCATAAGGCGTATGTGGAGCGGAAGGAAGCGTACCTGGGCGGGCAGGGGCAGGAGCCGCGCCCGCTGATGATTACGATTGAGGAGGCGCACAAGTTCCTCGATCCCTCGATTGCGCGGCACACCATCTTCGGCACGATTGCGCGGGAGATGCGCAAGTACAATGTCACACTGCTGGTGGTGGATCAGCGCCCCAGCGGGATTGACCCGGAAGTGATGAGCCAGGTAGGGACGCGGGTGACGGCGTTGCTGGATGAAGAGAACGACATCCGCGCGGTGTTCACGGGCGTGGCGGGCGCGAGCGCGTTGCGCGAGGTGCTGGCACGGTTGGAAACCAAACAGCAGGCGCTCATCCTGGGCCATGCCGTGCCGATGCCGATTGTGATCCGCACGCGGGACTATCACGAGCTGTATGGTGCAATCGCGGCTGCTAAAAAGGAAGCGTGCATTGGCGGCGAGGCGTTGTTTGGATGATCCGCATCGGCTTGACCGGCAACATTGCGACGGGCAAGTCGCACATCGGCGCGGTGCTGTGCGAGCTGGGCGCGCTCCACATTGACGCCGACCGGGTGGCGCACGAGATGCTGGCCCCCGGCGGCGCTGCCTACGCGGGCGTGGTGGCGCACTTCGGGCCGGACATTCTCGCGCCCGATGACACGATTGATCGGCGTGCGTTGGGGGCCATCGTGTTCAGCGATCCGGCAGCTCTGCGCCGCCTGGAAGCTCTGGTGCATCCGTCCACCATCGCCGAGATCGAGCGGCGGATAGTGGTCAGCGGCGCCCCTGTGGTAGTCGTCGAGGCCATCAAGCTGCTGGAGAGCGGCATGGCCGAGACCTACGACGCCATCTGGGTCGCCACTTGCGCTGAGGAAGAACAGGTAGCGCGTCTACAAGCCAGTCGGGGACTGGAGCGCACCGAGGCGCTGCGCCGCATCCGCGCCCAGCCGCCGCAGGTGGAGAAGCTCGCGCGCGCGGATGTGATCATCCACACGGATGGGCCAAAAGAAGCCACCCGCGCGCAGGTCGTGGCGGCGTATTGTGACCTTGCGAAGGGTTCTGAATCTGCGCAAGGGTGAGAGGTAGACAAATTCATCACCAGCACAACCGAAGATTATGTCAGCCAGCAGCATAACAAATCTCGCGTATAGGAAGTTAATATGAACGAAACTATCTTGCGTTGGAAGGCGCGGATTGGCGCGTTGAAGCCTTTAGCGATTATTGGATTGTTGATTACTGGGGTTATGCTAATTGTAGCACTCATATTAGCGGCGCAGGTTGTCAAAAATCCAGGCGGTGAACCTTTGCCAGTGACGATGGCGCAAATCTTCAACGGGGAGGTTGGTAGCGGTCGTTATATTACTGTTAAGGGCGCACCCAACTATGAAGCCGCCTATGAAATGACTGAGGATGGGCGGTTGAAAGCCCAATACTATTTCCTCATAGATAGGCACAGCGGTAATATGGTACTGGTGAAATCCGACCGGCTCTACGTTGAGGCGCGGATGAACAGCGGCAAAGCCACCACGCTGACCGGAATGCTTCAAAGCACGCCCACCGATTTACGTAAGATGATGGAGGAAGATTTGGTTGAGATCCGTGGCTATGGATTTGATGCCAATCCCCGGGTCTACATTGACGAAAATGCCAGGCCGGTTGACGCGCTTACGGTGGTGTTGTTGGGCGGTATCAGCCTGCCTGTTCTTTTGTTGTGCGTGGCGGTGATGTTCTTTCCGGGTGTAGTGTTCAACACAGCTCCGCTCGATCCTTACGCGCAACCGCCCGCCAAAGAGAGCAAAGAAGCGCCCTATAAAGCTATCGGAACATTTGACCGGCTTGCCAGCGTGCGCCCGACCATTGTTGTGGGCAAGGGCCAGCAGAAATTTAACCGGGCCGTGGCAAATTTCGTACCGCTGACGGAACAGCAAGTGCTGGTTTACATCCATCACATCGTCAAAAGCCGTTACTCCACCACTGAGAGCGATTGGGGTGTCTTTTTGGACACCGGGAATGTGGTGAGCATCGAGCCGGGCAAGCTGTACGGCTGGGGCGATAAGCCCGCGTTACGCATCCGCTATCACGACGCCGAGCACAAAGAACAGACGCTCCTGGTGCAGTGCAAGCACACGGCTGCCCAGGCAGAAGCCGTCAGGCTATTGGAGCAAGCTGGGCTGCGCGTGCGCGTGCCGTTGTAAGTGTAGCCGCCGAGATTTTCCGGTGTCTGAGCCTGTCGAAGGCAACGGGGTAGACCAACCGGGAGAGGCTTCGGCAAGCTCAGCCACCGGCGGGCGCAGGCTTCGGCAGGCTCAGCCGCCGAGATTTTCCGGTGCCTGAGCCTGTCGAAGGCATCCGTGCGCGTCGAAGGCAACGGGGTAGACCAACCGGGAGAGGCTTCGGCAAGCTCAGCCACCGGCGGGCGCAGGCTTCGGCAGGCTCAGCCGCCGAGATTTTCCGGTGCCTGAGCCTGTCGAAGGCATCCGTGCGCGTCGAAGGCAACGGGGTAGACCAACCGGGAGAGGCTTCGGCAAGCTCAGCCACCGGCTTCAATAGATTCGCTATTCGCCCATTTCCAAGGAATAGACCATGACCACTGATGAAACCTTACGCGCTATCTTTGACCAGTATCGCACGATTGCCGTTGTGGGCATGTCGCGCAACCCGCAAAAGGCCGCTTTCTATGTGCCGGATTATATGCGCGAGCAGAGCTATACGATTATCCCGGTCAACCCAATGAGCGAAGAAATTGCGGGTCTCAAATGCTATCCCACGCTGGCGGATGTACCAGAGGCTATCGAAATCGTCAATGTCTTTCGGCCTTCCGAAGATGCACTTGCAGTAGTAGAAGCAGCTCTGGAGCGCAACCGCACGCGCGGCGATATTGCTGTGATCTGGCTCCAGCTGGGCATTCACAACGAGATCGCGCGGCAACTGGCTGAAGCCACTGGCGTGCAATTTGTGCAGAATCGTTGCATGTACGCGGATCATATCCGCTTGTATGCTTGAAACGCACTAAAAGTAAGAATTGTGTTATAATAGCGCGAGTTGCGGCGTGCTTGCCCCCGAATACGGCAATCCCATGCAGTACGGACAGCGATTGGTGCTATAATAGCTTTATGATGATGCCTTCACCATAATTAGCAGGAGGATATAGCCATGACGAAGCATTTGTACCTCTCGATGATGCCCGAAGCCCTTATCGCTTCTATGTTGACCCCGGAAGAGTTCGGCATCTACTACGCGGTGGGCAGCCAGAAGAAGGCGCGCGGGCAAGCGATTTTCTTCGAGCTCGACCCCGACTATCGCAACCCCGAACTCCCTATCGAAGAAGGTCTGGCGCGCTGTGTGCCCCACGAGGAGGGCGAGCCGAAGCGCTCGGTTTATATCTCCGTCTATCGGGCATTGGAGCAAGTGGACCTCGGCGCAATTCGTAAACTGCACCTGGTCACACAGGACGGGCGCGTGTTGGGACTCGATCCCAGCGATAAGTTCCCCGAAGACAACGCTGGGTTGCATCTCTACCAGGAAATCGCTCCTGTCCATCCGTTGATTGTCAGCAACTTGCCCCCTTACGAGTTCTATGACCTGATCGTTCGCAATCCCAATACGCTGCTCACCCTGCCCGCTATTTGTTTTGTGGAGTTGCGCTTGGGCGAGCTCGCCGAAAACCCCGAATACGGTGATGTGGGCGATCTTCCCTATGGCAATATTGATCACTTGCGCCAGTGTTTGGTAGACCTGCGTACCAAAACTGTTCATACCAAGATGGTGGATCGCGTTCACCCGGCCACCTTCCCCTACCGCACTATCAAGAGCGGCCTTTTCATCGGAAATCAAGAAAAACTACTCTATTTCCCCCTGCCCTCGCGGGAGGAATTGCGCGCTAAGTATTATCAGTGGTGGCGCTCGGCCAATATGTAGGTTAGTTATTGGAAGCTGGTTACTGGGAGCTAGTTGCTGCAAGCTGGTTGCTAATTATGGAAGCAACCAGCAACGAGTAACCAGCAACCAGTGACGAGAAACAAGCAACAAGGAAGGAGTTGAGGAAACATGACTGCTGAAACAATTTGGTTAATCATTGGGATTGTCTGTGGTTTGATTTCTATTGGCTTGGCGGGGGTGTACTATAGATGGGTCTTGAAGCAAGACGCCGGCACGCCAGAAGCGCAAAAGGTCGCTGCCTGGATTAAGCGCGGGGCGATTTCGTACCTGAAGATGCTTTACCGTGCCCTGCTGATGCTGGCTGTGGTGATGGCGCTGATTATCGCTGTTGTCTTCGGCATGACGCATCAGGACCCCGGCTATGGTATGACGATGGCCGTAACATTCGTCTTGGGGGCTGTACTTTCTTCCATCGCCGGTTATATGGGCATGGCAATTGCCGTTGAAGCCAATGTGCGCAGTGCGACCGCTGCTGAGAGGGGGCTATCGCCTGCGTTCAATGTGGCCTTCAGAGCCGGTGCGGTGCTGGGTCTGGCGATGGTGGGTGTGGGCGTCGTGGGCATGTGCGCTATCTACCTGTTCACTGGCGAACCACAATTCGTGCTGGGCTTCAGTTTCGGCGCTTCGATGCTGGCGCTGTTGGCGAAGGCTGGTGGCGGCATCTACACCAAAACCGCCGACATCGCTGCTGACCTGGTGGGCAAGGTAGAGGTAGGCATTCCGGAAGATGACCCCCGCAACCCCGCCGTCATCGCCGACAACGTGGGGGACAACGTAGGCGATGTGGCCGGTATGGGCGCGGACATCTTCGATAGCTATGTGGCCTCTGCGGTGGCAGTGATGCTGTTGGGTGCGGCCTTCACCGGCGAGATGCGGGCGCAGTACATCGTTTTCCCGCTGATCCTCTGCACCCTGGGCATTCTGGCTTCAGTGTTGGGCCTGCAATTGGTGCGGGTCAAGGACGATGGCAAGCCGGGGCAATCGCTTAATAACGGCACGATCTTCACTTGTATTATCTTCGCAGTGCTGGCGACCGCGCTGGTGCTATTGGGTGGGTACAATATCGGTGTGCTGTGGGCCACGCTGGCCGGTCTCGTGACCGGGATGGTCATCGGCTTCACGTCCGATTTCTTCACCGGCGATGATCGCCCGCCCGTTGTGGAGACGGCCAGAGTCTCCGGTTCCGGCGCTGCGATTACCATCATCACCGGCTATAGCTACGGCCTGATCAGCATTGTGCCTTCGATTATCGGCATCGTTGTTGCTACGCTCATTGCCTATTACGTTGCCGAAGCTACCGGACTAAGCGGCGTCTATGGCGTTGGCATTAGTGCCGTGGGGATGCTCTCGGTCACGGGCATGATCGTCTCCGCCGATGCCTACGGTCCAATTGTGGACAACGCACGCGGTATCGCAGAGATGGCGGGCATGTCCGAGAAGGTCGTGGAGACCGCCGACATCTTGGACGCTGCCGGCAATACCGCGAAAGCCATCACCAAAGGCTTCGCCATTGGCGCTGCGGCGCTCACCGTGTTGGCGCTCTTCGCCGCTTACGCTTCAGAAATGCGGGCCGAAGGGATCATTATTACCTTGAGTTTGCTTGACCCGCGCGTGATTGCGGGTGTGTTCCTGGGCGCGATGACGCCTCCCCTCTTCAGCGCGCTGACGATGCTCTCGGTAACGCACAACGCTTTCGACATGATCGAGGAAATCCGCGAGCAGTTCCGCAAGGAGCCGGGTATCCTCGCCGGTACCGTCGAGCCGGATTACGAAGCCTGTGTGTCGTTGGCGGCGCAGGGCGCGTTGACCTCGTTACTGTTGCCTGCGTTTCTGGCAATTGTGTTGCCGCTCATTGTCGGCTTCGTGATGGGGCCAGAGACTCTGGGTGCGTTCCTGGGTGGGGCGATCTTCACCGGCATTATCTTCGCGCTGCTGATGGCGAACGCCGGTGGCCTGTGGGACAACGCCAAGAAGTACATCGAATCGGGATACTTCGGCGGTAAGGGGTCAGAGGCGCACAAGGCCAGCGTGGTGGGCGATACGGTAGGCGATCCGTTTAAGGATACTGCCGGCCCATCGCTCAATACGTTGATCACGGTGATGAGCCTGGTGTCATCGCTCTTCGCGCCGGTAATCGCGGCGCTGAGCCTTTTCGGTCGCTAAGCATAAACAAGTACACAAACCGGGCCGGCATTTGCCGGCCCGGTTTGTTGTCTGTGAGGTGGGTTACAAGCTTGCCAGCCAGTGCCGCGCTTGCGCGGGGGAGCGCAGATGCGCCACCGCCAGATGCGCGTGTTCGGGGGCGACCAGGAGCTGGGGATACTGTCTCCGCCGTCGCTTGTAGCTCTGCAATGCCCACACCAGAATGGAATCGCGGCTGAAGAAAGAGCGGCACCAGCTTTCGCGATTCCCTCCCCAGAGTTCCTCACGGGTCAAAGCGCGCCGCACCGAGCGCCATAGTAGCTGCTCCATGATGATCGGCAGCGCATAATCCAGCCACACTACTGCTTGCGCGCGCCCCCACACAATGTCTCGTACCCGGCTGTAATTACCATCAATTACCCAACTGTCGCTCGCCAGGGCCGCCGCCACCCGCTCCCGAAACACCGGATCGGGCGAACCTTCCCAGTCGGCATTCCAGTACAGTGCATCCATTTCGACGTGGGGTAGTTGTAACCGTGTGGCAAGGTTTGCCGCCATTGTGGTCTTGCCGGAGCCGCTCGTGCCGACGACGTTGATGCGGCGGTGCGCAGCGGAAATCGGTGGGTGTCCGGGGAAATTAACCATCACTGCTACGTTGTCTTTGCTGTTCTAACAAATGTTCCAATTGTGCGATTTTGGGATCGTTAGGCAGCATCACGCGCGCTTCGGCCAGTGTGGATGCGGCCAGGTCGTACTCGTGCAGCTTGATGCAAGCCGCAGCCAATGCCAGGTGCGCGCTGGGTTCGTTACGCACCGTCGCTGCTGCGCGCCGATAGTGAATGGCCGCCAATGCCCATAGGCCCTGAGAGGCATACAATCGTCCGCGCATCAAGAGGCCGGTTGTGCCTTTGATGTCTTCATCGGGCCGTAACAGAATCCGGATGCGATCCTTTATAAAGTCATCTTCTACTTGTAGTATGATGAAAAACTGAAATACGGCTAATCCTACGCCAATCCCGCCTGGGATTAGGGCCGATTGCAAGAGCGCGATGAATGAAACCAGTACTTGTAACACCGCAGAGACTAACATGATGTAATACAGGGGCGTCCAACGCAAGTACAATCCTACCAGCGTTGCGGTAGAAAACAGCGTGGGGAGCCACATCAGGAAGAACAGCAGCGGGGGGAGCATCTGCAAAACGAGCCGGGTCGCTTCAGGAGCAGCCTCACTTTTGCCGCCAAAGTAAAGTGGTAACAGGCTGAAAGGATCACGCACGCCCAGCAACATTCCAACCCCTGAAAGGGCGATGATAGGGACCAGGGCCATGAAGAGTGTGTTAGCGGCTTGTAACGCCATCAGCACCAACAACAACGTGGAGTGTTTCTCGCGACGGGGAACTTTCAACCATAGGGAATGCTTGCAGGCAGCACAGCGCCGGTCGTCGAAATTTGTGGATGCCGCGCAATAAGGACAACGCCGCTCGTCATCGAACTTCGCCCAGAGCTGCACGGATGGCGGATCGGGAGGCACAAGCGGTTCCGGCTCTTCAGGGTTTTGCCGACGGGCGAATTCCTCCCCCAGCACTTCGGTAGCTACGGACGCATAGCGGGGCGGCGGCTCAGGTTCGGGGGCACTAGTCCAGGGATTGAAAATACCGCTATCGCGGGCCGCCATTTCCTCACGCAACGCGCCCAAACGGAATTGCGCTCCAGTGTGTTCTGGGTCAAGCGTGACGGCATTCTCCAGGCAGATTTCGATGTCTTCAAGCGTTTCCGCAACCTCGCTCAATCCCAACCAGGCAGCAACGTTTTCCTCATCGCGTTCCAGAACGTGCATCAGCGTTTCCCGTGCTGTCGTGGGCGGGCCAGTTTCAACTTGCGCCAGCCCTTCGCGGAGAAGGGCGGCTGTCACTTGCGCACGGACAGCGGGCAGCCCCTTGCGCGCAGCGGTGTTGTCCGGCTCTAGTGCGAGCACCCGTTCCAGGCATTTCTCGCGCTCCTGTGGCGTGGCGATGACGCCGCTCATCCACAACCAGGCGGTTGCGCTGCGCGGATTTTTCTGGAGCGCGTTACGTAGCGCAGCTCGCGCTTCGACTTTTTTGCCACTACGCGCCGCTGCGATTCCTGCTTGCAGGTGTTGCTCGAAAGTTTCGTCCGTCATGGCCCCTCAGCGATTATCAACGAGTTGTTTGTTTATAGTAGTTACGCGGTTTGTTCCATCGAACGCTCTTTAATCTCAAAAAGTGATTTTTTAAGCGGCTTTAGTCGCTAAGTTCGCTTTGAGCCAGTGGCGCAGACGGCAACCGCGTCACTGTTGTGTTTAGATGTACCTTATGGTATTACAAAACCAGAGCCTAGTCAAGCCATAGGCGTGGGGGGCTGCTTTTTTAAGAAGCGCAGCAAAAACGGGCGCAAAGATATAGCGCGGACCGACTGGCCCGCGCTATGTCAATTTCAAGTTCCGCTGGGCTATTGGCGATTCAGAGCAGGGCTTTGATAGTTGTAATTACTTGCGCGGTGGTTTCAAATTGGATTGCGTGGATGCCCAAGGCGCGCGCGGCAAGGACGTTTTCGAGCACATCATCTACAAAGATGGCTTCTTCAGGCGCGACGGCTAGCTGTTCTAGCGTGAGGGTGTAGATGCGAGGATCAGGCTTGGCCAGCCCGACTTCAGCAGAGATGATCATGAGCTCACTCACTATGTCAAAGTGAAAGCGCTCGATGAAGACCTGGCGTGCATTTGACCAGGCGTTGCTAAGGATAGCGATGCGATACTCGGCCTGCATTTGTCCTATGAAATCGAGCAATTCCTGACGAACCCGGTCGCCCCACCAGAAATCGGCTTGCAATTGTTGGAGGTCTTTTGGGGAGAGGTTCAGGATTTTACCCACATGGTCCCAAATCGCGGTGACTGGGACCTTGCCTACCGTGGCACGCACAGAGACTTCGGAGTGGAATACCAGCTCGTCGAGATGATGGGCTTCAAGCCCTAGGCGTGATTCCCAAGCGCGGCGTTTATGGTCATCAGCGTCATAGATCAGAACGCCGCCGAAATCGAAGATTAACGCACGGATAGCCATAGCAGTATTCAATGTCATTAAGTTTAGGCATAGACTTAACAGGTTTCAAGACCTTGAGTCTACAAAACGTCGTTATGCACCGGTAAAAACCTACTCAACTTAATTCTGACGAAACTGACCAGGTCTTAACTTAATGACTGTGTAGCATTAAGTTGTGGTTGAACGCACCTGTACCAGTAGTGGTGGTTCGTTTACGCGCCAGACAAACTCTACATTTACCGCCCCATCCCATGTTTCGGCTACTTTGCTAACTAGATCGGCCAATTGTAACGCCTCAGCGTCCGTGAGCGGGTGCCCTTGTGGGGGCCAAGCCATCTTCACATCTCCGTTGTGAGATGTGACAAAAATTTGCTCGGTCGGGACAGGTTGCAGTGAGACTTTGCCGTCATGGATACTGTAGAGATCACCGCCGCGCCCACCGACTACGGTTTGTCCTGTGCCGAAAGCTGTTTGGATGAGCACCCCGGGCATGGTCGGCACTGGCGAATGGCTAAAGATCACGCCGGAACGATCCTGCGGTCCAATCGCTGTCATCGGTTGCATAATAACCGCCATGCGCGGCAGGGGGGTGTCGCGTTGCGCGCAATAGGCCAATACCTGCCGGTTGAAGGCGGAGGCCCATACTTTGCGCACGGCATTCCACAGTTGCGGGCCGGTAGGTACAGCAAGCAAGGATAGGAATTGTCCGGCGAAGCTGTAGCGGGGATCATCTTCCACCGTGGCGGAGGAGCGTACCGCCCAATAGCGTGGTTCAATAGGTAGATCGGCCAGGGCGAGCGATACGCGCCCGAAAGAAGTGACGTTGGCGAGTAATTCCACCACCCGCAAGCGTTGGTATTCCAGGCGATCCAGCATCCGCTGCACAGCGGCCCAATCATTCTCTGTTTCCAGAATGTTGCGCCAGATTTCGGCAATCGTGGCTTCCAGCCCGGCGTTTTGCACTGCTAAATCAAAGAGGGTGGTGCTGAGGACCCAGGTTTGCGGGCATGGGAACCCATGGGCAGCTAACCAATACAATCCATACGCTTTCCCACCGATTTCCATGAGCGGGGGAATGTTGTCAGTGCCACATCCTGGTTCTAACGGATTGAAAGAGAATTTTCTGATCTGCCCAAGTCCCATATTACACTCCTCACTGTGCCCCGGGGCTGTGTTTCCTTACTTAAATCTAACTCTATTATACTGCAAATAGTTAGCTAGACAATAGCTGCACGATCAATGTCATTAAGTTTAGCGCATAGACCGGGCAGGTTTGAAGATTTTAACGCTGTGCCACCCTCTTGTTCACCAGTAAAATACTCCTAAACATACTTTGTGCGAAACCTGCCAGGTTTTGACTTAATGACATTGGCTGCGCGATACTTCACTACCGGGTATTTTTTATTTTTGTCTACCGTACATTTTCCAAGCGCATTCAGTTTTAGCCACGAATTAGCACGAATTTTACGAATTTCTTATTGTTTTCGTGTTAATTCGAGTGAATTCGTGGCAAAAATCTACAAGTGTACGGTAGTAAATTTTATTTTTATTACGAATTACACGAATGATGCGACTGAGAAAACCTTTTTACTACAGAACTGTTATCGAACCGGTGTTGCCGTCAACGCGCAACCGTTGACCGTTGCGGATCCAATGGGTAGCTTCGGGTACACCCACCACAGCGGGTAAGCCATTCTCCCGCGCTACGATGGTCGCATGGGAGATTAGCCCGCCCAATTCGGTGATGACTGCGGTCAGGCGTCCGAACAAGCTTGACCAGGCTGGATCCGTCAGGCGTGTGACCAGGATGACCGGGCCTTCTAGTTCTAATAGCCGCCGCCCAGCGCCGACAGGGTCGTTCGTGACCAGGGCGATACCCTCCACCGGGCCGCTGCCGCCACAGGCCGGGATGCCATGGAAGGTGGTGGGCGCAACTGCGGCGCGCTCCTGATCTTTTTCCAGCACAGGTCGCCAGTGTTGCGTTTCGGGATTATAGCGAATGAGTTCCGGCGGCGCGAGTTGTTGATCGCGCAGTTCGTATTCCGCACGCCGCCGCGCCAGGATCTCCTGCGCTACTTGCTTTTCGCCCTGGCTACGCCCAAAGGTCAGGAATTCCTCGAAGGTGTAAAACATCATTTCATCTTCGGGAGCGTTGGGATAGAATCGTCGCGAGAGATGCCGGGCCACCAGTCCATACAGTGCGTGGTGCAGCGAGGTGTAGCTCTTGGAGGCCTCGCGCCAGGCAATGAGCTGCTGTGCCCAGCGCAAGAGTGCGCGCCAGATAGGGCGTGCGACTGGATTTATGGCTTGCAAAGCCGCGCGTCCCCCCGCTTGGGCTGCTGTGGCGCGCTCTGTTGGCGGCTGGGTTTCCTGAAGCTGATTGGCGATGGCTATCCAGACTTGTTCGGGGTGATCCACAAAGCGTTCCGCGCCGAAGTCCAGCTCATAGCGAAAGCCACGATGCCCATAGTCGCGTAGAAAAGATTGGACACCCTCTATCAGCGGGGCGGCTTCTGGCAAGGCTTCATATGTGCTCAGCATCATCTCGCCGGAGCGTAAAAATTTCAGCACCGCATCGCCACAGGTCAACGCGACCCGGCTGAGCTCCCAAATACGCTGCCCGATGAGCGAGGTCGCCGTTTCCCGCCCGGCAAAGAGCGAGAGCAACGCTGGAGCCTGTTGGCGCAGAATGGTATCCAGTACCGCAACCGTGATGGATACTAAGCCATGAGCGCGGGCATCATCAATTAAGCGGGTCACAAAATCCGGTTCGAAGGTTTCCCAGAGCCGTTCCAGCGGGGGGCGGGATTGGTCGCGTAGATGCCAGTAGAGTTCGCGGGTGGCTTGTGTTTGTTCTGGTAGGATGTTGTGGTAAAAGTTTTTTGTCCATCGGTAGAGTTTGTGATAGCGGAAGGGTAACTTGAGCAGGCGACCAGGTACGACCTTCTCATATTGGGCCACCAGTTCCTGCGGTACCCCCACCGATTCAGCATCAAAAGGCAACACGCGCGCCATGTTCCGGGTCGCATAATCAATGTTGATGTAGACCCAGCCCTGCACCACTGTGGAGGCGTGAATTTGCGGATCAAAATCGGACGTGTCGCCCGCCAGGGTCTCGATGGGCCAGCTCACGGCGATATTGAGATTGGCCTCGACAGCCGTTGCTGTCAGAGGACGCGCTACAGCCAGAGATTCTTGTGTATTGTGTCCGCTTAATAGCCATTCTGTCATCGTGATAATATTCCCCCTTGTTCCCAGAATCCCATCCGGCGCTCGCCTTCCGGGGATGTATACATCGTCGGCCCAAATTCATCGCGCGCCCAATCATCCGGTTGCGGTTGGTCTCGCACTGCTTCGCGCCCCTCTGATCCCAAATACGTTACGAGTGGCGGCGCCAGCGGTTCGACTGTCCAGGTTGGGAAACCGGCGTCCGGGTCGTTAATCTGCCAGCCGGTTGTATCGCGGGTAATTTGCGGCGCAACTACCGGTACAGTGCTGCCATCGGGCCGCAGCACCCGGCCAAAACTGCGCTGCTGTGTCATTGTTTGGCCGAACGTAGCGTAGAGCCGTTCTGGGATGCTTGCCATTGTCCAGGCCACTGCGCGAAAATCGCCTGCGCGCCGCCCCCAGCTGTGATCCCGATAGCCCACACACCTGCCGCGCCATTGTGCCTCGCCCCAAGTGAGCGCGCCGGTGAAAATGCCATCCTGTTGCACCTGCGTATACGCTCCTACCTGATACCGCTCCGGTGCGTTGCTGTGGCGAAATTCCAGCGCCAATGTGACAGGAACTCCCGCTACATCTCCTGCAAACTGCAACCGCCAATGCTGCCAGGGTGTAATACACACCAAGCGCGACTGTGCGCCGGAGATTTTCGCTTGTCCAGCGTCGGGCGCTTCACACGGGCCTTGTGATTGTGCTACCCAATAGCGGCCATCGAGCCGTATAGCTACGGTTTCCAGAAGGCTGTCCGCGCCGAAAATCAACCGCACCAGACCAAATGGCTCACCCGTAGCCGTCGTGAAAGCAAAGAAGAAGGTTTCCGGAATGGTCTCACGTTGCAGATGTCGGACGTCCTCTTCAGGCAATATACTCATAGTATCCCCTATCGCTTAGAGGCTTTCCAGGACTTCAACGATGCCTGTTGCGCCATTTATCCGTAGGCGTTGGCCGTTGCGGATATGCCGGGTCGCTTCTGGAATGCCCACGACAGCCGGGAGCCCATTTTCGCGGGCCACAATCGCCGCGTGGGAGATGACGCCACCTAGCTCTGTCACTACGCCTGCAAGCCGTGCAAACAGGCTCGACCAGGCCGGATCGGTGAGCCGTGTGACCAGAATGACCGCGCCTTGCAGCTCTAGCAAGCGCCGTCCGGCTTCGAGGGGGTCGTTGGTGACGAGCGCCAGCCCTTCTACCGCGCCACTGCTCGCGCTGGCCGGGATGCCCTCAAAGCACGTGCGCGGGGTCACATCCTCAGCAATCTCGCCACTCTCGAAGACCGGGCGCCAGTGCTGTGTGGCCGGATCATACCAGATCAGCTCTGGTGGTGGGGGTTGATGCAGGTGTAACTGTAATTCGTCGCGCCGGAGGCGGAGTATATCCATGCTGACCCGCTCTGTGCCTCGGCTGTTGACAAACTCAAGAAATTCCGGGTAAGTGTAGAAGAACAGGATGTCATCTGGTTGATCGGGGTAGAACTCACGGGCCAGTTGCCGCGTCGCCAGCCCGAACAGCGCCTGGCTCAGGGCCAGCGTGCTCTTGAAACGCTCGCGCCGGGCGATCAGCCGTTGTCCCCAATCGAGAGCGCGTCGCCACAAGGGACGGGTGAATATGCTCATTCGGCTGAGCGCCTGGTTAGCCTCGGTGCGAGAAGCGCGCGCGCGTTCGGCTGGTGGGCGGCCCTCATTCAACTGCCCGGCGACGGCCATCAATACCATATCGGAACGCTCGCCCAGCCGTTCGGCCTCGAAATCCAACTCTCGGCCAAAGCCGCGATGTCCGTACTCTACCAGGAAAGCCTCCACGGCAGCCACGAGGGGGGCGGCGGCAGGTAGCGCGCGATAAACTTCCAGTGTCGTTTCGCCCGCACGCAGGCGTTGCGTCACCTCTGGGCCGCAGGCTTCAGCCTGAAGCCGCAGCTCCCAAATGCGTTGCCCAATCAGCGAGGTGGAGGTCTCCAGGCCGGTAAACAGGTTGAGCAGTTGCGGCGCTTGGGCGCGGAGGATGTTGTCCAACACCATTACCATCACCGCTGACATGATGCGCGCGCGATCCACGATGGTGCTGCGTTCCAGAGACTCCGGTGCAAAAAGCGCCCAGATTTCATCGAGGGGGATGATGGTAGTACGCAAGCGTTGATACAGTTCCCGCAGCTGGGCTTCAGTCGCCGGGAGATCCCGGTCATGGTAGTGTACCATCCATTTGTAGGTGCGATAGAAGCGGAATGGTAATCGCACCCAACGTCCTAAGGGGGGCTTTGCCATTTCGGGGAAGACTTCTTTGGGGACGCCGACCGATTCAGGATCGGTTGGCAGCACGCGATTCATGTTGCGGGCGTAAAAGGTCATGTTGCCGTAGCCCTGCCCCTGGACGATAGTGAGGGCATCGAGCGGTGGCTCGAAGTCTGAGAGGTTGCCGCCGAGCTGCTCAAGGAACCACAGTAATTGGGTGTTGACCGCACCGATTAACATGGTGATGGACATTGGCGTAGCGACGCCGCTGGATTCCTGGGTGTTGTGTGAACTGAGCAGCCATTCGGTGGTCATAGATTCACTCTCCAAAGTTGATCAAAAAATCCCGTATTCTCGCCAGTGTTGGCCGTAAACTGCGCCGCGCCGGTCTCTTCACGCAATAAATCGCCGGGTTGGGGTGTGTCTCGCACTGATTCTACACCTGCTTGCCCCAGATGCCAAATGAGCGGCGCAACCAGCCGATGAAAGTCCCAGATGCGCGCGTCCAACGCCGGATCGCTGAGCCGCCAGCCAGTCTTTATTGCCTTGATCTGGGGGGCAACCAGCGGGCGCGCTTGTGCCGGCGGCATCTATCGCCCGCCCGAAGAAGGCCGGGCCGCCGGGCGTCTGCACCAGCACCAGATGCAGGCGGCCCGGAATCGCTACGACCTGGCAGCTCTCCATCAGCGTCATGGGCCGCTGCCCCCAGGTGTGATCGCGGATGCACGGCCATTCGCCGTGCCAGGTCTGCGTGCTGAGGGTGAGTGCGCCGGTCAGCACGCCGCCTTGCTCAGCCTGATAGTAGGCTGGGCCGAACCGGTACCCCGCCGGGCGCATGGTTGCCTGGAACTCAAAGTCCAGCGTCAAGGGCAGCCCGGTGTCGCTATCGGTCGGGCTATCGTAGGCCAGTTGTCAGCGTGCCCAGGGTTCGATGCAAGGCAGGCGCAGCGTTGGGCCGGAGGTGTCCGGGTTGGGCTGCGCGCTGGCGGGCCAGGGCTGACGTTGCTGAAAAACCCAGGTGCGCTCGCCTGCGCGTATCGCCACCATCTCTAGCACCGCATCGTGGCTGAAGAGCGCACGCACCATGCCGAAGGCGTCGCCGGTGGGCGTGGTGAAGACGAAGTAGACCGCCTCGTGCTCGCCCGGTTGCAGTATGTGGTGATAGTCATTGTGTGGGGGCAGGCGGCTGTCCATGGCGTCATTCCAGAATTTCGACGTTGCCCGTCGCGCCATCCACGCGCAGACGTTGCCCATTGCGGATGTGCTGGGTAACATTGGTAACGCCCACGACGGCAGGCAAGCCGTTCTCGCGGGCTACAATCGCTGCATGTGAAATCACGCCGCCCAGCTCCGTCACCACTGCTGTCAGTCGCGCAAATAGGCTCGACCAGGCAGGATCGGTGAGGCGCGTGATTAAAATCACGTTACCTTGTAGTTCCAGCAAGCGCTTCCCGGCTTCGAGTGGGTCGCTGGTAACGAGCGCCATTCCTTCTACCGCGCCGCTGCCCGCGCTGGCCGGAATGCCCGCGAAGCGGGTTGGTGCAACCGCGTCTGGCATGGGTTCCGGCTGCGCATAAGCTGACCGCCAGTGATAGGTTTCCGGATTGTACCAAACCAGTTCCCCTGGCATAGGCTGTTTGCGGTGTAATTCATATTCGGCGCGTCGCCGTTCCAGTATCTCCGGCGCTACTAATGGCTCCCCGTGATTCTCTAAGAATTGGGAAAATTCCTCTCTGTGATAGAACAAGATGATATCATCCGGCTGGTTGGGGTAGTAGTACCGCCCAAAGCGGTGAATCAATAAGCCAAACAGGGCGGATTGCAATGAAAGGCAGTTTTTAGAATTCTCCCGATAGGCGATTAACCGCTGCGCAAAATTGAGTAAGCTGCGCCAAATGCGGCGGTTAAGAGGGTTCAGCGTTTGCAAGGCGTGCAAGCTCTCTTGGTAGGCCATTTCAGCGCGGTGCGCGGGCGCTTCAGTGGCGGCAAGCTGGCTGCCTATTGCCAGGAGCAAGTGCTGGGGGAATTTGACCAGGCGCTCGGCAGCGAAATCCAACTCATAGCGGAAACCGCGATGACCGTATTCATGTAGGAAGGCTTCTACGCCAGTGACAAAGGCGGCGGCTTCGGGCCGTGCGCGGTATGTTTCCAGATCGGTTACTCCGGCTTGCAATAAACGCGTCACTTCCGGGCCGGCCTGGGCCGCACGCTCGCGGAGTTCCCAGATGCGCTGTCCAATCAATGAAGTTGGCGTATTTTGTCCTACGAACAACCCTGCGAGTTGCGGTGCGCTCTTCTGTAGAATCCCCTGCAAAATAATCATGATGATGGAGACAGTTTCATGCGCTCGGCCTAGTAATTCGGTTTTTTCCCGGTGTTGATCGAGAAAACTCCACAACGGTTCTACGGGTATATTGGGATTAGCCAGCAGGTCCCAATATAACTTCCGCATGGGTTGTTCTACGGATGATAAGCGTTGTTTGTAAAACGTGCGGGCATCCTTGTAGAGACGCCGTAACCGTAGCAAGAGGCGCGGTACATGCAGCGGCGAGAGTTTAACGGTGTTGACAAACATTTCTGGGTGCGCGTCGAGGATCTCTTGCGGTACGCCTAGCGATCCGGGGTCTACCGGCGTGAGGGCTGTGGCGACGGTATAGTTGATGTTGAGATAAATCCACCCCTGGACAATTTGCGCGGGACGGAGTCGGGGATCGAGGTTGAGGATATCCCCGGCGAAATTATCCATGAACCATTGGATGGATTCTTCGAGGTTTTTCTCCATCGAAGTCAGTGTGAGCGGGTGCGCTACCGCGATGGATTCTTGGGTGTTGTGTCCGCTAAGTAGCCATTCGGTCATGTGTGTAGTCTCCTTGCTTGATCCCAAAATCCTACAATTTGCCGGTTATCTTCTGCCGTGAAGACCGCCGGGCCGATTTCATCTACAAAGCGGTCGCCTGGGCCGGGTTGGGATTTGACCGCTTCCTCTCCGGCGGCGCCCAAATAGGAGACGCCAGCCGGCGTCAGCCGTGTGAACGTCCATGTGGACATTCCGGCACGCGGATCGCTCACGCGCCAGCCCGCGCCTTGGGGCATCACTCGTGGCGCTACGAGCGGGCGCAGTGTGCCATCTGGCGCGATCCACCGCCCCAACCCCACCGGTTGAAAATCCATATCGCCTAGAATGAAAGCGTACAGGTGTTCGGGGATGTCAATAATCATCCAGCCGGGGATGTTTCCCGCGCCGCGCCGCCCCCAGCTGTGATCCCGATAGCACAAGAGTTCGCCCTCCCATGCCAGCCCGGGTGCGCATAATGTGCCTTGCAAGCGCCCATCTTGTTGTACCTGGGTGTATGCGCCCAGATGTAATGCCGCCGGGGGCGTGGTCGCCCGGTAATGCAGGGCGATGTCCAATGTCTCGCTATCGCCCGTCGGGGTCAGGGCCATGCCGTTGAAATGTGCCGCCCAGTGTTCCCAGGGCGTATGGCAGCGGAACCGGAGCTGCGGCCCGGCAATCTCATACGGATCAGTCCCCGCCTGGTACGGTGCGCGCCGCTGGTAGAGCCAGGCCCGGTCACCGGAGCGCAGTGCCGCCATCTCTAGCAGACTGTCTGGGCCAACCAGAGCGCGTAATCCTCCTGTGAGCGTGCCATCTTCTGAAGTGAAGAGGAAGTAAAAGGCCTCGTGCTCATCCAGACGTAGCGGGTGGCGCGCATCGGCTTGCGGGTCTACTGTGAACTCCGTGCGGGCGCGGCGGCCTATCAGCCGGCGCACCACCCACTCGCGTGCAGTGCGGATTATAGCGACCATCGGTTACTCCAGAATTTCTACCAGTCCGTTTGCGCCATCCACGCGCAGGCGTTGCCCGTCGCGGATGTGGCGGGTGGCGTCGGGGATGCCCACGACGGCGGGCAGGCCGTTCTCGCGGGCCACAATTGCCGCGTGGGAGATCACGCCGCCTAGCTCCGTCACCACCGCCGCCAACCGTGCGAACAGGCTTGACCAGGCCGGGTCGGTCATGTGTGTGACCAGAATCACGGCTCCTTCGAGTTCAAGCAAACGGCGGCCGGCATCGAGCGGGTTGTTCGTCACCAGGGCGACGCCTTCCACCGGCCCTTGCCCCCCGCTCGCGGCGATGCCCTGCAGCCGGGTGAGCGCAGCGGCTTCATGTGTTGCGGGCGTTTCAATCGCTGCGCGCCAGTGTTGCGTTTCTGGATTGTACCAGATCAGCTCCGGCGGTGCGGGTTGCTTCTCGTACAGCGCAAACTCTGCGCGCCGGTGCAGCAATACTTCCAGCGGCACTTGTTTTTGCCCCTCGCTGCGCGTGAATGTCAGCAACTCATCCTTTTGGTAGAAAAAGAACATATCATCGGGATAATCGGGGTAGAAGTGGGGCGCGAGTTTGCGCAGTGCCACGCCGTAGAGTGCCCAGTACATCGAGAGCGCGCTCTTGGAGTCCTCGCGCCAGGAGATGATCTGGCTGGCCCAGGTAAAGAAGCGTTTCCAGAATGTGCGGCTGAGCGGGTTACGCGCGTGCAAGGCCGCATCCGCCAGCGCGCGCGCTTCCTCAGCACGGAAGTGTGGGGCGCGGCCATTTTGCAGCTGCGTGGCAATAGCCAGCAGAATATGTTCGGGATGATCGGCCAGACGCTCGGCTTCGGCTTCGAACTCGCGCTGAAAGCCACGATGCCCGTATTGATGCAGGAAGGCGCGTACTTCAGCCACCAGTGGCGCGGCTTCCGGCAACGCTTCGTAATTGCTGAACTCTACATCTCCGGCGAGCAAGCATCGTGTGACACCCTCGCCACAGGCTTCCGCCGTCTCGCGCAACTGCCAGATCCGCTGTCCTAGCAGCGAGGTGGCTGTCTGATGGCCCGTAAACAGGCCGAGTAGCTCGGGCGCGCGGGCGCGTAAGACACCATCCAACGCCATCGCCGTGATGGTGAGGATGATGTGCGCTCGATCCAGCGCGTGGCACCGCTCGTAGAAGGTTGGCTCGAACGTTTGCCAGATCAGGGGCAGCGCCTCGGCGGTGGGCGTCTCGCGTAATTTCCAGTAGAGCGTGTGCATCTCATCAGCCAGACTGGCTAGATTGCGGCGATAGAAGCGCGCCACTTTGCGGTAGACGCGCCGGAAACGGAAGGGCAGGCGCAACAAGCGGTGCGTGGGGACTTTTTCCACATCCATTACCACTTCCGGCGGCACGCCGATAGAGGCGGGGTCGGTGGGCAGCACGCGCCCCATGTTGCGGGTGTAGTAGTTGAGATTGACATAGGAACGGCCCTGCACGGCTATCGTGGGCGTGAGCGTGGGGTCGAAGTCGGATGTATCTCCAGCCAGCTGCTCGACGAACCAGGTGCCGGGTTCTTCCATAACGGAGAGGAATAATGACCAGCTGAACGGGCGCACTAGCCCGGCGGATTCCTGTGTGTTGTGTCCACTCAAAAGCCATTCTGTCATGATGCGTCCTCCATGATTTCAACCGTGCCCCGCGCGCCATCAATCCGCAGGTGTTGACCATCATGAAGCCAGTGTGTCACATCTTGTACGCCTACCACAGCCGGTAATCCATTTTCGCGTGCCACAATGGAAGCATGGGAGATCAAGCCGCCAAGTTCTGTGACCACCCCGGTCAAACGCCCGAACAGGCTGGACCAGGCGGGATCGGTCAGGCGGGTCACCAGGATGACCGGCCCTTCCATATTCAACAGTCGCCTACCGGCTTCGATAGGATCATTGGTCACCAGCGCGCGCCCCTCTACAAAGCCGCGCCCCATGCTGGCCCCGATCCCCTGGAAGTGGCGCGGTGCCTCTGTCACCGGGGTCACGTCTGCTTCAGCCAACACGGGCCGCCAACCATAGGTGTCAGGATCATACCAGATCAATTCAGGGGGCGGGGACTGGTTCAGGTGCAGCTCGAACTCAGCGCGCCGGCGGTCGAGCAGGGCGCGGGGAACCTGGTGTTCCCCCCGGCTCTGAGCGAAGGCCAGGAACTCTTCCAACGTGTAAAACAACATCATATCATCAGGGGCGTCTGGATAAAAGTGTCGCGCAAGGCGGCGCGTTGCCAATCCATAGACCGCCTGTAACGCTGAAACGCAGCTTTTGGAATCCTCGCGCCAGGAAAGCAGCTGGCGTCCCCAATTTAGAATGCGCCGCCAGAGGAAGCGTTTGGGAAAGACCAGGCGCGCCAACGCTGCCTCAGCAGGAAGACGCGCCTCAGCCGCGCGAGCCTGGGGCGGCTGGTGTTCATTCAAATGATTACCCACTGCCAAGAGCACATGCTCTGGGTGATCGGCCAGGCGCTCAGCCTCGAAGTCCAGTTCGCGGCTGAAGCCCCGGTGGCCATAGGTTTGCAAGAAGTCGTGGATGCCAGCTACGAACAGCGCAGCTTCCGGCATGGCGGCATAGATGTCCAAATCGGCGATGCCAGCCTGGAGCTGTTGGCAGACGGCCACGCCGCAACGCGTCGCCAACTGGCTCAATTCCCATATTCTTTGTCCCATCAACGAGGTTGTGGTCGCATGTCCCGCAAAAAGTCCCAGGAGTTCCGGCACTTGTTGGCGTAATGTACTATCCAGGCCAGTCACGATCATCGAAATGACGATGTGTGCGCGTCCCGGCAGTCGGCATTCAGCATAGAACTCCGGTGAAAAGATCTGCCAGATCAATTCGAGCGAGTTGTCACGGCCTGCGCGTAAAGCCCCATACATCTCCCGCAGTTGGGCATCCAAAGCCGGCAACGTTTCCCGGTAGTAGCGGGCGGCCCAGCGATAGACGCGGTAGAAACGTAAGGGGAGTTGTAGCTGTCGGCCAAGCGGTACTGAGGGTTTTTCGGTGAGCAGGTCGGGCGGCGCGCCCAGCGAAGTCGGGTCGAAAGGCATCACTGAGCCGACGTTGCGCACAAAATAGCTAATGTTGAGATAGACCCAGTCTTGAACTACCGCCGTGGGGCGCATCCGCTGGTCGAAGTCCGCGGTGTCCCCTGCCAGCTGTTCCGTAAACCATGTGATCTCGTTATTCAATTGTGACTCAGCGGTGCTTACCGTCATGGGACGTGAGACCTGCATTGACTCTTGAGTATTCTGCCCACTCAGTAACCATTCCATCATCAGCACCTCCTGCTTCAATGAAACCTCAGTAGCTACAAATTTTTACATCCCTCTTGCGAAGGTTCGGCACAGTTGGCTCAACCAGGTGCATGGGGGAGCGTGTTCTGGCGACCGCCAGATTTTTTGTCTATCGAACATAGATTTTCAGGGAGTGAGAATGACCGCAGGGCATGCCCGTTCCCAAAATCCCAGGGACTCGGTGCCTTCCGCGTCAGTGAAAATCGCCGGGCCTAGCTCATCGCGTAGCCAATCGCCCGGCAGGGCCACATCGCGCACCGTCTCATGCCCGACAGGGTCAAGATAAACCCGCACCGGCGCGACGGGGCGGCGCACCGTTAGGGGGGGCAGCCCGGCCTCAGCATCTTCGAAGCGCCACACGTCGTCAACCTGTGCTAAGATGGGCCGGCCCGCAGGACGATATTCGCCCGCGCCTGTCAGCACCCGCCCCATGCTGAACAGTCCGGTTTGCGTCTGCACTGCCGCCAGATAGAAGCGCTCAGGATGCACCAGCGCATCCCAGCCGACAGCCGTGCCCACGGGGCGTAGGCCCCAACTGTGATCGCGATAGCAGATCAACGGGCCAGCCCAACGCCGTTCGCCGATGCGCAGCTGACCCTCCAGGCGACCTTCTTGTTCACTCTGCTGATAGCGCCCAAAGCGATACCGTGCTGGGGGATTGCTCGCGTGGAAAGTCAATGCAGCGTAGATTGTAGCGGGTGAGCCGCCCTCTACAGGTGTGATTTCTGCAGCGCTGTAATCAAGCTGCCATGTCTGCCACGGCGTGGTACATGCGAGGGAGAGAAATCGTCCCACGGAGCGCGCCGCTCCCCCTACCCGCGCCACACAATCAAAGTATTGTTGATGCACCCATGTCCGGTCGCCAACACGCAGCACCACCATCTCCAGCACACGCTCCACGCTAAAAAGTAAACGCATCCAACCAAACAGGCTAATATCCGGGGCGGTGAAGCAAAAATAGAGGGCTTCGTATTCGTCAGAACCTAAGGTATGACTGTAGTCTTCCTGCGGGTGCAAATCGTGTTCCATGGTCGTGCGCCTTTGGGGATAAAATCGCTGTTTATTCTTCCAATTATGCCACTAAATCGAGATGGAGTCAAACCAAAATTGCATCTCTCTTGAAAATGGCGAATGGCGAATCAGTGTAGCGCGAAGCGTCTGCTTCGCATGGTTGCGAACGGCGCATGATGAAAATTAAGAAAATGAACCGGAAATAAAACCATTTGCAAGAATCACTTCTTA
>CAZDDI010000014.1:0-82677 GCA_964504195.1 uncultured Anaerolineales bacterium | reverse complement strand
TGATGTGATGTACAGTATACCTAATTTGCTGTAAACGTATTTCAGGACGGGTCAAACACTGACCATTCGCCATTTGAGATTTGCCATTCTCAAGGAGAAACCCATGACCGAAGTAACCACAACCGTCAAAGCAGTGACCGTGTACCCCGACCGGGCGCGGGTGGTGCGGCAGGGCGCGGCGCAGCTTGAGCTGGGCCTGCACCGGCTGATCTTCACCGGCTTGCCGATGGCGCTCGATCCCGCCTCGGTGCGGGCGACGGCCAGCGGCACGGCCCCGGCGCGCTTGCGCGGCGTGAACGTGCGCCGCGAGTTCTACGAAGTCACGCCCGTTGCGGATGCGCGCGCGCTAGAGGAGCGCCTCGAAGCGCAGCAGGACGAGCTGGCTGCGCTGGAAAGCGAGCATACCCTGCTCAAGGAGCAGCGCGCGGTGACGCAGAACCTCGCGGGTGCGACCGACATCTACGCGCGCGGGCTGGCTTATGGCAAGCTGGCGGTGGCCGATCAGATGACGCTGCTTAACGATCTGCAAGCGCGTGCCGCCGAGCTCGATCAAGAGCTGTTGGCGTTGGGCGTGCGCCGCCGCGACCTCAAGCGCCGCATCGAGAAGACCCAGCGCGAGTTGCAACAGTTGCAGGGCGCGCGGGGCCGTGAGCGCTTCGTGGCCGAGGTTGAAGTGGAGCTGGCCGCAGCGGGCGAGCTAACGGTAGACCTGGTCTACGTCATCACCAACGCCGGGTGGACGCCGCTCTACGATTTGCGGCTCAGTGATGCCGAGGGGCAACCGCCCGCGCTGGAGGTGGGCTATCTGGCGCAGGTGACGCAGCGCACCGGCGAAGACTGGCGCGACGCGGCGCTGACCCTTTCAACCGCACGCCCCGCGCTTTCAGAGACTTTGCCGGAGCTCAAGCCCTGGTATGTGACGAAGTTTGTTCCCCTGCCGCCTGCTCCCGCGCCGGGACGCCCGCGGATGGCGAAGATGGCCGTCGCGCGCGCCGATGAAGATAGTTTTGCTGCCGCTATGGCGGATGAAGAATCCGAGGAGCGCATTGTGCCGAAGGTCGCCGCAGAAGCGGTGGTAGCAACGGTCGAATCCTCCGGCACGGCAGTGACCTATCGCGTCCCCGGCGCGGTCACGATCCCCGCCGACGGCGCCCCCCACAAAGTCACGGTGGCCGTGTTCACACTCAAGCCCACGCTGGACTACGTCGCCGCGCCCAAGCTGACCGAAGCCGTCTACCGGCGCGCGGAAGCGGAAAACGCCAGCCCCTACACGCTGTTGGCGGGCAAGGCGAACTTGTTTGCGGGCGAGGAATTCATCGGCGTGACCGCGCTGGATTTGATCGCGCCCGGCGGTAAGTTCGAGCTCTACCTGGGCGTGGATGATCGCATCAAAATCAAGCGCGAGCTGGCCCGGCGCGAGGTGGACAAGAAGTTCATCGGCGACAAGCGGCGGTTGCGCTACGGGTACGAAATCCGCCTGGATAACCGCTTGCCTGATCTCGTCAAGCTGACGCTGCACGATCAACTGCCCGTCTCGCGGGATGAGCTCATCAAAGTGCGGTTGGAATCGGCTGAACCCAAACCCACCGAGGAGACGCAGCTGGGCCTGCTGCGCTGGGAGCTGACCCTGGCCCCCCGCGAGGAGCGTGCCGTGCGTTTCGAGTTCAGCGCGGAACACCCGCGTGATATTCAGGTGATTGGGCTTCCCTAATGTGAGATTTTTCACCACTGAGGCACAGAGTTCACAGAGATTCTTAAGAAATTTTTGTAGTAACGCTTTGTGAAAATTTTGCCCCACCCCCTGCCCCCTCCCCACGCCGCTGTGCGGCGCGGGGAGGGGGGAGAAAAATAATGAGGTTTTTGTGCGGCGCGAAGCCGCCCCACAAAAACCCCTCAAAAAATAATCCCCCTTTCCCCCGCTTGCGGGGGAAAGGGGATAGGGGGAAAGGGGGCGTTTGTATCAGGCAAAGTTACAATTTGTCTCATAAAAATCTTCTGTATTCTCTGTATCTCTCTGTGGTGAACCATTAATTTAACCGAGGTAATGGTATGCTGACTTTTCAGGAAATTATTTTGCGTTTGCAGCGTTACTGGCAAGACCAGGGTGCGTTGATCTGGCAGCCGTTCAGCGAGAAGGTGGGCGCGGGGACGATGAACCCCGCGACGATTCTCCGTGTGCTAGGGCCGGAGCCGTGGGCTGTGGGCTATGTCGAGCCGTCGTTCCGCGCTGATGATGGGCGCTACGGCGAAAACCCCAACCGGATGCAGATGCACACCCAGTTCCAGGTGATCCTCAAACCCGATCCGGGCGATCCGCAGGAGCGGTATCTGCAAAGCCTCGAAGCCCTTGGCATCAAGCGTGAGGAGCACGATATCCGCTTTGTTGAGGATAACTGGGAAAGCCCGGCGCTGGGCGCGTGGGGGCTGGGCTGGGAGGTCTGGCTCGATGGCATGGAAATCACGCAGTACACCTACTTCCAGCAGGCGGGCGGCATCAGCCTGGAAGTCCCGGCGGTGGAGATTACCTACGGCCTGGAACGGCTCGCCATGTACCTCCAGGATGTCAACTCCGTGTGGGATTTGGCCTGGGATGAGAACCATCGCTACGGCGAGATTTTGCTCGATCAAGAAGTGGATTACTGCCGCTATAACTTCGAGCTGGCGGATGTGGGGAGCTTGCAGCAGTTGTACCAAGTCTATGAGGCGGAGGGGCAGCGTTGTTTGGAGCATGGGCTGGTGACGCCTTCATTGGATTACATCCTGCGCTGCTCGCAGACCTTCAACTTGTTGGATGCGCGCGGCGCGGTGGGCGTGACCGAGCGCGCCAGTTTCTTCAAGCGGATGCGCGGGCTGTCGCGCCGGGTGGCTGAGGCGTACCTGGCACAACGTGAGCGCGCCGCGTTCCCCTGGAAGGGGCGCGCAGGGCTGCGCCGCGCGCCGCAATTGCAGGGTGCGCCGCTGCTGTTGCCGCTCGCTGCGCCGTTGGCTGCTGCGGCGGCGGATGGCCGCCCGGCGTTGCTGTTCGAAATCGGCGTGGAGGAGCTCCCCGCCTCCCACTTGAGCGAGGCATTGCAGCAGTTGCGGGTGTTGGTGCCGGTTGCATTGGATGAAGCGCGCTTGGAGTATGGCCCGCTGCATATCTGGGGTACGCCGCGCCGACTGGTGGTATATATCGAAGGTCTGGCGGAGCGGCAACCGGACGAAGAGCGGCTGGTCAAAGGCCCCCCGGCCCGCGCCGCTTACGATAAGGATGGCAACCTCACCCGCGCCGCCGAGGGCTTCGCCCGCTCGAAGGGGATTGCCCCCGACCAACTACGCATCGCCGAAGTGGATGGCGGTGAATATGTCGTCGCCACGCAGCACATCGCGGGTCGTCCGGCCCTGGAGGTGCTGCCCGAATTGCTCGGCGGCTGGTTGGCCGCGCTGCGCTTCCCCAAATCCATGCGCTGGAATGATTCGGGTGTGGCGTTCAGCCGCCCACTGCGCTGGTTGGTCGCGCTGTTGGGCGAAACCGTCGTGCCGGTGGCTTATGCCGGGGTGGAGAGCGGGCGCGTGACGCGCGGCCCGCGTCCTGCCGGATCGCCCGCAGCGGCGTTGGCGGCGGCGCGCGATTACAGCGATGTGCTGGCAGGCTACGGCGTGCTGGTTGATCCCGACGTGCGCGCCGCCGCCGTGCTGACGCAAGCGCAATCTCTCGCGGAGAGCGTGGGCGGGCACGTTTTGGCGGATGCCGGACTGTTGGAAGAGGTCACGCATCTGGTCGAAGTGCCCACCGCCTTCCTGGGCGCGTTCGAGGCGAGCTATCTGGCGTTGCCCAAAGAGGTCTTGATCGCCGTGATGAAGAAGCATCAGCGGTATTTCCCGGTGCTCGATGCGCAGGGCAACCTGTTGCCGTATTTCATCGCCGTGCGCAACGGTGGGCGCGAGCATCTCGACGTGGTGCGCAAGGGCAACGAGGGCGTCATCCGCGCGCGGTACGCCGATGCGGACTACTTCTACAAGCAGGATTTGCGCCAACCGTTGGAGGCGTATCTGCCGCGTCTGGGTACGCTTGCCTTCCAGGAGGCGCTCGGCTCGATGCACGACAAGTCCGAGCGGCTGGAGCAGCTCGCTCCGTGGCTCAGCGCGCAGTTGGGGTTGGCGGCGGCTGAGGCTGAGGCGTTAGCCCGCGCTGCGCATCTCTGCAAGGCGGATTTGGCGACGCAGCTGGTGGTGGAGATGACCAGCTTGCAGGGCATCATGGGCCGCGAGTACGCGCGCGCCGCCGGGGAGCCGGAGGCCGTCGCGCTGGCGATCTTTGAGCATTACCTGCCGCGCGCCGCCGGGGACACCTCTCCCGCCACACCTGCCGGGGTCGCGCTCGCGTTGGCGGATCGGCTGGACAGCATCGCCGGGCTGTTTGCGGTAGGGCTGGCCCCCACCGGCTCTGCTGACCCTTACGGCTTGCGGCGGGCGGCGCTGGGACTGGTGCAGATTTTGCTGGAACGGGAGATCGTCTTCTCGGTGCGTGAGAGGTTGGCGGAAGCCGCCCGCGCGTTGCCCGTTGCCGCCTCGCAGACCGCGCTCGATGCGGCGGTGGATTTTATCGCCGGGCGGTTGCAGGGTGTGCTGCGCGAGGCGGGCTTCGCGCATGACGTGGTGGAAGCGGTGCTGGCGACGCAGGGCGAGAACCCGCATCGCGCCCGCGAAGCGGCGGCGCAGCTGACCGCCTGGATCGCCCGCGACGATTGGGCGCTGCTGTTGGATAACTACGCCCGCTGTGTGCGCATCACCCGCGACCAGCCGCGCCTGGCCCTGTGGGACGAGCGGCTCAGCGAACCGGCGGAAATCGCACTGCAACAAGCCTGGCAAGCGGTGGCTGCGCGCATCAGCCCGCACAGCAGCGTGGACGAGTTCCTCGCCGCGTTCCAGCCGTTGGTCCCGGCGATTCAGCGCTTCTTCGATGAAATCCTGGTGATGGCCGAAGACGCCGACCTGCGCGCAGCCCGCTTGGGGTTGTTGCAGCGCATCGCCGGGCTGGCGGAGGGTATCGTGGATTTGAGCAAACTGGAGGGGTTTTAGGCGGTTGCCAGAATCGCTTGGAATCCTTGATTACGCCGCCAGACAGAGGCGCACAGTTACCGGTTGAAAGGAAATCTTATGAGCGTGATGGCATTTAGTGGAATCATCAAACAGGGGCAAATCCTGCTTACTGAGGACATCGAGCTGCCTGAAAATACACAGGCGTATGTTGTGGTGCCGGAGATGCCCCTTCAAACGCATGCAGAGCACAAGTGGCAACTTCATCTGGCGGCAGAAGCATTAGCGCCATACTATATGACGGATGAAGATCTCACCGCTTTTACGGCATTGGATGGCGAGGCATTCCATGAACCGGGGTGAAATCTGGCTCATCAACCTGGATCCAACCGTTGGCGCTGAAATCAAAAAAACTCGCCCGGCCGTTGTGGTCAATGATAACGCGATTGGAATTTTACCGTTGCGTATTATCATGCCGTTGACCGAGTGGAAAGAGCATTACGCCGTCGCCCCCTGGATGGTTCAAGTCTTGCCTGATAGCCAAAATGGACTGGCTATAACCTCTGCTGCTGATGCTTTTCAAGTGCGTTCGGTGGCCCAAGAACGTTTTGTGCGTCCTTTAGGGCGGCTTCCGGAAAAAAGTCATGCAGAAAATTGCTCAGGCTTTGGCGCTCGTGTTGGCAATTGAATAGAGTTTGACCTGCACAATGGATTTGGGTGTGTTTCAAATGAGTTGGTAGCCGCGCTTTCCACAGCGCGCGATGAGTAATTCACTAAGTAAGACCTGGTAGGTTTTGCAGAAACTGCGTTTAGCGGTATTTTACCGGTGAACAAGCGTTTTTCCTAGCGTTAAGCCTTGCAAACCTGCCAGGTCTGTAGGCTAAACTGAATGCCATTGAGCCGTAGATAAATTCATTGGCTGCTATTAGCGGCAATACGATTCAGTTAAGCACGGCAGTAGCCGGATTTTGCGGTTGAAACCGCTGTAGTTCCCCTCATTTGCCGTTCTGCCCGTGCGCGCAATTCCTCTGCTGTACCGGGCCGTCGGGCCAGTCCTTCCGCCTGCGCCGCCAGCCCCACCGCTACCGCTAGCCGCAGCGGGGGTTCCGGCTCGTCCATCGTCGGCAGGATGTGATCCTCGCGCAAGCCGCGCAATTCTGCGCAGCGTGCCAGTTCCTCGGCGGCGACCACCGCCATTGTATCCGTAATCGCCCGCGCTTGCACATCAAGCACACCCCGAAAGATACCGGGGAACGCCAGCGAGTTGTTCACTTGATTGGGAAAATCGCTGCGGCCCGTGCCCACAATGCGCGCGCCGGCGGCGTGCGCCTCGGCAGGCCAGATTTCCGGCGTGGGATTGGCTCCGGCAATGACGATAGCCTCGACGGCCATCAGTGCGACCCATTCCGGCAGCAGCACATTCGGCCCGGGGCGACTGAAAGCAAGCAGCACATCCGCCCCTCGGATGGCCGCCTTCGGCCCGCCCACCACCAGCTCCGCGTTGCTCTCCTGGCAGATTGCCCACTGTGGGGCGATTTCGGCTTGCGCTTCCAGATCGTTGCGCCCCGGATGCAGCGTGCCGTGCTCATCGCAGGCGATGATGGCGGCGGGAGTGGCCCCAGCAGCCTTGAGCAGCCGGTAGGTCGCCACGTTAGCGGCGCCCATCCCCAGCATGGCGATTTTCACCTGCGGCAATGATTTTCCTACCAGCCGCAACGCATTCAGCACCGCCGCCAGCACTACGGTGGCCGTGCCTTGTTGGTCATCGTGCCACACGGGAATATCCAGCTCCGCGCGCAGCCGTTCCAGAATCCCGAAGCACTTAGGCTGGGCGATGTCTTCCAGATTGATGCCGCCGAAGCCCGGCGCGAGTGCGCGTACTGTAGCGATGAGCGTTTCCGGGTCGCGCGCATCCAGCACCAGCGGAATTGCATCCACCCCACCAAGCAGTTTGAAGATGAGCGCCTTGCCTTCCATCACCGGTAGCGCTGCTTTCGGGCCGATATCGCCCAAGCCCAGCACCCGTGTCCCGTCGCTCACAATCGCAATCGTGTTGCCGCGATTGGTCAGTTCCCACACCTGTTCTGGGTCGGCATGGATGGCGCGGCAGGGTTCGGCCACACCGGGCGTGTACCATGTCGCCCAATCCGCCGTTGAAGTAACCGGGACTTTGGGCGCGATCTGAATTTTTCCGCAATAGTGTGCGTGCTGCGCGATAGGGTCGGTAGTCGGTAGGCGGTAATCAGTAGGCGGTAGTCGGTAGTCGGTAGTCGGGCTTTTAGTCATCTTCTCTTACTCCCTCTCACCCCCTCTCCCCCTCACCCTTCTCCCCAACCCGCGCCCGCGCGGCCACCAGATAGTTCATAAATGCCGGCCCCTGGCAGCCTTTGGCCTGATTGCCGCCTAACGTCACCGTACCAGCGGGGAAATTGCGGCTGTAAAGTGGGAAGAACATCCGCCCGCCGGGCGTGTCAATCTCGATATGGCGTGGCTCCGGCTTGAAGCGGCGCAGCCACTCCGGCAGGCTCGTCGCGGTGGATTGATACGCTACATACACCGTTGCCGGGCGCTCCAGGTCGAAGTGCAGGTGTTTGGCGCGTGTAGCCTCATAGTCCAAATCGGCGGGCTGGATGGCGGGCAGGCCGCTCACCAGCAGCGGCATCTGGGTGAACGTGTAGGGCCGGTCGGTGTAGGCTTGCGTGAATGAGCGTAGATGCGTGGGGCGATATTCCCGCCCGCTGGCGGCGCAGATGTTGTGGATGGGGGACTCGTAGCAGCGTGCATAAGCGCCGGGTGTTGCCCCGCCCTCTTCGTAGGCGCTCACGGCCATGCCGCCCACGACCGACGTAAGCGCTTCCATTTGGTGTAGCTTCTCTGTGCCGAAGATGTCCGCTAACAGCTCGATGTAGGCTGGCACCAGCGAACTTCCACCGGTGCGCAGTACCACGTTGACCTGCTCTGGGCGCATGGCGGCATCGGCCAATACTGCCTCAATTCCCTCGCGCACTAGCATGATCTCGTGCTCGATCCGCTCCTCGAAAGTGCGGCGCAGTAACCGTTCGTGGATGGCGATTTCTTTGTAATCGAAGTCCAGGCGGGTGAACAGGTCGCGGGAGAGGCGGATTTTGGCTTGCTCGATAGCTTTGAACAGCCCAAAGCCTACATTTTCGCTTACCAGCGTTTCCAACGCGCGCATGGCTTGGGGATTGTTGCTGGTCTTCTGGAAGTCGCGGATCTTGCCGAGCTGGTGCGGGCGCGAGAGGTCGGGCATTGTTTGCCAGCTCTTGAGAAGTTCCAGCATTTCGTAGGGGAAATCAATCTCTGACCCAATCCGGGAGCCTGCGCCGAAGTACTTGAGTAGCGATTCCATCAGGCGGCGATCCAAATCGTCACCGCCGACGAGCACTCCCCGGTTTGCCAGCACATGCGCTGGTTGCGGGCCGCCTACCTCGGCGATGGTGAGATCGAGCGTGCCGCCGCCGAAGTCGAAGATTAGGGCGTTCTGGCGGGTGGGCGTCTGCCGGTGGTACAGATGGGCCACCGCAATCGGCTCCATCTGGAACGTAATCTCCCGGAATCCGGCGAAGCGGGCGGCACGGTAGAGAATCTCCTCGGCGCGCGCGGTGACGGCGGGGTCGTCGGAGAAGCGCACTGGGCGCCCCAGCACCAACCGTTCGCAGGTTGCGCTCAACTGCGCTTCGGCGCGTGCCTTGAGCGCGCTTAACATCCGGCTGATTAGCTCGTCAATGGGGTAGTAGCGGTCAAAGATGAGCGTCCCCTCGTAACCGGGATCGCGTAGCCCGGTTTTGATGGATTGCAAGAGCCGCCCGTTGGCGGCAATATCCACCATATCGAAGATGTCGTGCATATAGCGGATGGGGCTGGAGCCGGTGCCGGTCACAATCATCTCGATGGCACCCATATAATGCCGCTCCCAGGCGGGCCGCCGGCCCGTCTCCTGCTCTAAATACTCAGCGGCGGCGGAGCTCCCTAGCTGTGTGGCGTGGTCGCGTTGGATGTAGATGAGCGAAGGTAGGACGTGGGGATTCTCGTTGCGGGGGTCTAACTCGATAGGGTGTAAGTGTTGCCCGTCGAAGTGGGCAACCGAAGAGTTGGTCGTTCCAAAATCTATCCCGATATGCACTGCGTACCTCCTCCCTGATGGTATGGTCGGACGCACGGGGCGTAGGGCGCAGCGTGCGCCGAACTACCCATTATACCACACTTTTGGAGCAGGCCGGGCTACGGTTTGCTCAATCCGATTTTTGCCAGGTTGAGGAGTCTGAACGGGATCGGGCCGACGGGGACGTCGAGCTCGGATTTGTCGCAGACGGTGGAGGTGTTGGCCGCGTCTATACGGGTTTTGTGCGCGAGCAGCGCTTGCTCTAGCGCCGCACCTTCGAGCTGCTCCATTAGCCCTTCGATTTCTACCAGCAGGGCGCGGGCCTGAGCGATGCGCGCCTCGGTCTCCTCCGCCTTCTCCACACTGATAAGTCCCACTTCGCGCTTGAGCCGGTTGAGCCGGAACCCGGCTTCGTAGGTGACATCCGCCAGCGCGTCGCGATCCATCCAGCGAGTCTCGTAGGAGAGGATGTGTTTCCAGGTGGGTTGGAGCAGCAAGCGGCGATGATCCTCCAGGGTGAAGGCGTGCCGGATGTAGCCGAACCGGTCGGCGTGTTCGTAGGCGAGGCTGCCGGGATCGAGGAAGGGCGCGAGCGGTGAGGTGAACGGGATCAGCCGACCATCATCGAAGCGGGTGAGGAGCTCGCGGCAGTAGGCGACGGTCTCCAGGGCAGAGGCGGGCGTTTGCTGAGAGAGGCCAATCATAAAGAAGAGGTCGAAGCGCCGCGCGCCGGTTTCCAGGCAGGCGGCGATGGTGGAGGCGATCTCGGCGTTGGTGTAGGGTTTGCCGGAGGCGCGCCGCACAGCCGGATCGTGGGATTCGGGTGAAAACTCGACGATGAAGTCGGGCAGGGCGGCGGCGAAGGCTTCCATGTAGGCGCGGTCTACGGGGCGGAAGAATTCGATGATGACGGGGCCGCGATGGCCCTGGACGGCGCGGAGGAAGCGGTGGGCGTAGTCCATCCCGGCCTGGCGCAGGTCGCCGAGGAGGAAGACCGGGCCGCGGCTGAGGGAGCCGATGCGCCGCACGTCTGCCGCGAGTTGTTCGGGGGGGCGGTAGGCGGGCTGGTGCCGTCCGGTGAGGTTGCGCCCGGCGAAGGCGGAGCCGCCGCAGATGGTGCAGTGTTCGGTGCAGCCTTTGACGGTGAGGGCGGCCATGATGGGGTATTCGAGCCAATGGCTAAAGGGGGCGTAGTTGAGCAGGTCGCGGTCGCGCACAACGGAGCGCACGACGGGTTGGAAATCCAGGGTGAGGTGCTCCAAGGAGTCGGGGATGTAGGTCTGCGGGTTGATGTGTATCTCGCCGGCGGCGGTTTTCCAGGTGAGATTCGGCACGTCGCTGGGTGTGTCCCCCGCCAGGATGCGATCGAGCAACCACCGCAGCGGTTCTTCGGTGGAATCGCCCCGCAGGACGTAATCCACAAAAGGATAGCGGATGAGCTCTGCATGGAAGTAGGTGGCGGAGTAGCCGCCGAAGATGATGGGGGTGTGGGGGTGGTGCTGTTTGGCGAGCCGGGCGATTTCGAGTGCGCCGTGGGCGTGGGGCAGCCAGTGCAGGTCTATGCCGAAAGCGCGGGCGCGGAGGTTGGCGATGGCGCGCTCGGCGTCGTAGCGGGGCGAGCGCACCATGCGGGCGGCGAGGTTGAGGATGCGCGCCTGGTAGCCGTGTTGTTGGACGTGGGCCAGCAGGGTGGCGAAGCCCACCGGGTACATGTCGAAGACGGGTGTGGAGGGGACGAGGTCGGAGATGGGTCCCCAGAGGGCGGCGCGCTGGCGGAAGTCGTAGACGCTAGGGGCGTGGAGGAAGATGATATCGTGCATGGTAGTGGTAGCGTTTATGCCTCTCCACCGCGGGCAAAGAAGGCCGCGGCTAACCCGATGAGCAGGCACACGCCACTGATCACCATCAACGGCAGAGGGCATAGCCCGAAGATGACGACAAAGCCCGTCAGGTTGTTACTGAAGCCGCCTGGGTCTATGGCTTGTAACGTAATGGCGAGACAGGCCAGGCAGATTCCTAAACACAATCCGATGACGCTGATGAGCGCCATGCCCAACCCAAGGTTTTTTTGCATAGCTGGTGTCACAGTCTTCCTCCTGCACCCGGTGCGGATTTGGCAAGCTGTTCCAATGGTTCATGGGGGCGGTGCTTTAAGTTAAGACCTGGTAGGTTTTTCCAAAATTGGGTGAGGTAGTATTTTACCGGTGAATAACGACGTTTTGTAAACTCAAGGCCTGGAAACCTGCCCGGTCTATGCCCTAAACTTAATATCATTGATTTCACACACACAGTATAGAGTAGCCAGATAAAAAGTCAAAGTGCGGGGTTAGCCTTGCTGGACACTGTCTCAAAACCGGCTATACTCTGCGGTGAGGAACACTTTATGCCCTGGTACATCGTTGCGTATCTCGTGGCGGCTTTTATGGCCGCAGCGCTTAACCTGCTGCTGGCGTTGTTTACTTGGCGCAACCGTGAAGCGCCCGGTGCATCCAGCTTCACTGCCTTGCTCGGCTTGATCGCTTTCTGGTCTATTCTCACCGCGCTGCAAGTGCTCAGTTCAACCTGGCGAATCTCCAATATCTGGCGCAGCTTGCAATTTGTCAGTCTCGCTTTCGCGCCGGTCGCATTGCTTACCTTTGTCATCCAGTACCTTGGTTGGGGGCGGTGGCTTAAGCCTTGGCGTTGGTGGGGGCTGTGCCTGATTCCCATCATCACCCAGATTGCTTGTTGGGTTGATTTTGTTGCACGCTGGACTGAGAATACCCAACTTAGCTTCGGGTGGTTCATAGTTCATGCTGTTTACTCTTTTGTGCTTATCTTCATTGCCATTTTATTGATGCTGATAAGTGTGCTGCGTACTCGTGGGTACAAGCGTCGGCAAATGCTTTACATCTTACTAGGGATTTCTCTGCCGGTTGGGATCAACATCCTGATTACCTTTCGTGTTATCGTTGCCACAGTAGATTTGACGCCGCTGGTGTTTACGCTTACAGCGCTACTCTTCGCTTGGGCGCTCTACCGTCAGCGCCTCTTTGAGATTTCGCCCCTGGCTCGCGATGTGGTTATTGAAGGATTGCAAGACGCGATGCTGGTGCTGGATACGCATGGGCGCATTGTGGATTACAACCCGGCAGCACAGCGCACCTTGCATGTGAACGATATACGGCGGGATGGAGACATTGTGGCACAGCGGCTGCCGCCTTGGGACGTGTTGCAAGTGCATTTGGCTTCTGCTACGCCCGATACCGCGCTGGAATGGGAGATCGTTGTAGCCGGGGTTGAGCGCTGCCATGAAATCCATGTCACCCCATTGTACGGACGCCAAGAGCTGCTGGTGGGGTATGTGCTTCTGCTACGCGATATTACCGAGCGTAAACAAGCAGAAGCTGCGATTCGTCAGTATGCTCATGACTTGGAAACGCGCAATGCGGAGCTGGACGCCTTCGCACATACGGTTGCACATGATCTGAAAACGCCATTGACCTCACTTATTGGCTTCAGCGCGCTGTTGCACAAACGTGTGGAGCGGTGGACCCCAGAACAGGTCAGCGAGAATGCGGCGCGTATCCACCAGACCGGTTTGCGGATGCAAGGCATCATCGAAGAGTTGTTGTTGCTCGCCAGTGTGCGCAAAGCTCAAGCGGCACACCTCGGCCCGTTGGATATGGGGAGAATTGTTGCGACTGCGTTGGAACGATTAGAAACGCAGATTGCCGAGCAGCAGGCTGTCATCCGGCAGCCCTCAACTTGGCCCACGGTCAATGGTTATGCCCCATGGGTAGTAGAAATCTGGGTCAACTATATCAGCAATGCGCTCAAATATGGCGGGCAGCCGCCCGAGGTGGAATTAGGTTACACAAGGTTGGATTCAGAAGCCCTGTCCCAGTTTTCTAAAATTCAGAATTCGAAATCCGGAATCATATTTTGGGTGCATGATAACGGCCCTGGGTTGAGTGCGGCTGCTCAGCAGCAGCTTTTTGTAGAATTTACCCGGTTGGAGCAAGGGCGTGCAGAGGGCCATGGGTTGGGGTTATCCATCGTGTTTCGGATTGCTCAAAAATTGGATGGGGAGGTCGGAGTTGTGAGTGCCGAAGGCACAGGGAGTACTTTTTGGTTCAGTCTTCCCATAGCTTAAATATTACTTCAGGATGGTTTAAGCCGCTCAGTCTTCGTTGGCATTTTCTCCAAAACTGTGTATGATTTGCATGTAATTCAGGAGTTGTGCATGTGAAATGCTGCCTCTATTGCGCAGGAGCGTACAAGAACAGGCGATCAAATGCTGCTACTATGGGGAGTTTCTGGTAGGTTGCGCTCAAATTGTGTTTCACTACATTTTTCAGGTGAACAAGGGGGGGAGTTGTAGTGTTAAACCCTTCAAACCTGCCAGGTCTACGTGATAAACTTAATGAATTGGGTGTATTTCATCTGAGTTGAGAGGGGCGCGGTCGGAGACTGGCGAATCTCGGTGGCTGAGCCTGCCGAAGCCTCTCCCGGTTGTCCTTCGGCATTGCCTTTGACGGCAATCGCGCAAAAGACACCCTGTCAAAGCCGTCAATATGCGTGGTTTGAGCATACTACAGGGTTAGTTTTAATGAATTGATGGGTGAATGCTAGAATAAATTTGCGCTATTTGCAGATTTTAGATTCAAAATTTTAAGGGGGAAATTGTGATTATGAAACAAAGAAACGGGAAAGTTGGCATTTTAGTTGGCGGTGGGCCGGCCCCGGGCATCAATGGCGTCATTCACTCTGCCACCATTGAAGCGATCAACAATGGTTATGAGGTTTTCGGCATCTACAACGGCTTTAAGTATCTTATGCAAGGGCAGTTGGAAGGCCGTGTGCTGACCATTAACGATGTGAGCCGTATCCATCTAAATGGTGGCAGTATTCTGTACACTTCACGGGCCAACCCCACCAAAGCCGAGGAGTTCCTTGCCAACTGCGTTCATACGCTGGTTAATGCGGATATTCGTTATCTTATCGCTATTGGTGGGGATGATACGGCTTTTTCGGCCTGTCGGGTGGCCCAGCATGCGCAGGAGACGCTGGGTGTGCGTATCAATGTCGTCCATGTTCCTAAGACAATTGACAACGATTTGCCCTTACCAGAAGAGATTCGTACTTTCGGTTTTGAGACAGCGCGCGAGCTGGGCACCCGGCTGGTAATGAACCTTATGGAAGATGCACTCACCGGTCAACGCTGGTTTCTGGTTGTTACGATGGGGCGTAAGGCGGGACACTTAGCGTTGGGTATTGGTAAGAGCTCCGGGGCCACACTGACACTCATTCCTGAAGAATGGGGGAAGCGCGAGATTCGGATGCAGGAAGTGGTGGATATCCTCACTAGCTCGATAATTTTACGGATGGCAGAGCATAAACCTTACGGTGTGGCGCTGGTAGCTGAGGGCGTGATTGAGCAGATTGCGCGGGAAGATTTAGCCCAGTTAGAAAATGTAGAGCGTGACGCCCATGGGCATATTCGCCTATCGGAGATTAATTTTGCCGAAATCCTCAAGCGTGAGCTCCGCCGCAATTTGGAAGTTTTGGGAATCGACATACGTGTGGTGAGTAAGGATTTGGGCTATGAATTGCGCTGTGCCGACCCAATCGCGTTTGATATTGATTACACACGCAGTTTAGGTGAGGCGGCGATGACTTACCTCATGCAGGGGGGGACCAATGCCACGATTACCATCCAGCAGAACCAGGTGGTTCCGATTCCCTTTGCCGATTTGATTGATCCGGAAACTGGGCGTACTAGCGTGCGCACAGTCAATATTGACTCGTTCACGTATAAGTCGGCTTACAAATTTATGATCCGTTTCAAGTCACAATATGCCGAGGATGAGATGTTGCTGGCGCGCATGGCCTCATACACGAACCTGACGCTGGATCAGTTTAAGGCCCGCTTTGGTTATCTCATTGACATGGCTGAACGCCCTTTTTAAGGCGGTACTTAGGGTAGGGGGCTAAGCTAGGGTGGGCGAGCGTGAAATGTGCTTTCTGCTGATGGGCGCATTACGTTTCATACCTATGTCATTAAGTTAATACCTGGCAGGTTTCGCACAAAGTCTGTTTAGGAGTATTTTACCGGGGAACAAGAGGTTGGCGCAGCGTTAAAATCTTCAAACCTGCCAGGTCTATGCACTCAACTTAATACCATGGCGTTTCACATTGATTTGTTGTAACTACTCAGGTGGGACGCACTTTTGCGCCTGAAATGGCGGCGGGAAGCACAAAACTCACGGTCTTGCCTGTAAAACAAGTGCGTCCCACCTCTTGGCTGAGTAGTTACGATTTGTTGAGGGTATCTTTTGGCAATACCGCAAAAGTAGCCCTGTAATACGCTCAACCTGTAGCGCAGGATTTATCCTGCATTGCAGACACAGGATAAATCCTGTACTACATACTACGTTGAGTATTGATAATTGACAGGGTGGTTTTTGCGCTATTGCATTTTTTGCACAGGCGCTTTCACAGGTCTTGGGCTTAGCAGCAAGGACGAAAATGTAGCGCGGGCTGTCTAGCCTACGTGTGAAGCGGGCGTTTCGCGCTACATTTATTTGCGAAAAGAGGGGGGTACATATGGATAACGTGATAGTTGAAATCACCAGTCTACCGGACTCGGTGACAAGTTTTAGTGCGTTGCAGGCGCAAATAGCGCAAACGCCCGAAGGTGGTGCGGCTCTGTTTGCGTTAGCGTTGTTGCTTTTCAGTGAAACGCCGGATCTTGGAGCACCCTGTCTGGCATTGGCTGCGGCACCGGAGCGGCGGGCTGCAAGAGACCTGGGGGCCCCGCTAAGCAAGCGCGATCAACAATTCGTTATCTCGCAATTGCGCGATCGCGCTTATCTGCCCCGCTCTTATTTTCAAGAGACCAGTCCAGAAAACGGCTATGCTCTGCCATCATTACCCTATCGTTGCGAGATATCTACCAATCCGTACAGCGGTGATCCGGTGCAAGGTGTGTACAAGGTCTTTTTGCAATGTAGTGGCGCCGATAGGCCGCGCCCAGTGACTGTTAAACGGGATGCGGCTGGCTTATGGCATGCTTCTGAGTGGAGTTCGCTGCTCAGTGGTATCCGTCCGCCAGTGGAGTTGCTAGATGCTTAGGGTAGGCCGTAGCCTATTATCAATAACGCTGATTGACTATTTTTCGACTTATAGATATACTTAAGGTTATAAACTGGTAAGAAAGGCGACCATGAAGGTCAAGTTTTGGGGTACGCGTGGTTCGATTCCGTCTCCTCTCGGGTCAGCAGAGGTGGAGCAGAAGATCTATCGCGCCATTCTCAATATGCCGGCGCTTGATACGAGCGACCCGGTAGCTGTACAATCGTATATTCATAGCTTGCCGCCCTTAGCACGGGGCACAGTGGGCGGTAATACCCCCTGTGTTGAGTTGCTAGCGGACGATGGTACGCTTTTCATTCTTGATGCGGGCACGGGCATCCGTAAGCTGGGGCAAGAGCTGATGCGGGGGCCTTTTGGCGAAGGGCGCGGCGTGGCTCATATCTTCATCACGCATACTCACTGGGATCATATTCAGGGATACCCCATGTTTGATCCAGCCTTTGTCAAAGGTAACAAATTCTACATCTATAGCTTACATGACTTAGAGACTGTCTTGACGCGCCAACAAAACTTCGATACGTGGCCCGTTGCGCTCGACTATATGCCCTCCACGCTTGAATTTGTGCGCTTGCGCCTTGACGCGCCACTCTATATTGGCAAGACGCGCATCAGCGCGTTGAGTAACACGCATCTTGGCGATGCATACAGTTATCGCTTTGAGGATGCTCATAATGTAATAGTTTATGCTACAGATTCTGAGTACAAGTACTTAGATGAGGTCTCGCTCCATCCCCATATCGAGTTCTTCCGCAACGCCGATGTTGTTATCTTCGATGCGCAATACTCGCTCAAAGAAGCCTGGATGAAAGAGGATTGGGGGCATAGTTCCGCTATGATCGGGATTGATATTGCTCGCCGGGCGGGAGTCAGGCAGCTATTGCTCTTTCATCATGATCCCAGCGCCACCGATGACCAACTTGAGGGGATTCGTACTAAGGCTGACGAATATCAAACAGAACACGCCTATCTTCCGCGTTGTCAGGTGGCTTTGGCTTATGAGGGTTTAATGCTCGATTTGACCCCTCCGGGTGCAGTAGACGTGCAACTCACACCCGCAGGAGCGGCGGCCATTCTCACGCCCTTACAGGTGGTAGATCAGGCCGGGCTGGAACAAGTGGTCCAGCAGTTAAGCCGTTTGGATCGTAACACTACCGCAGGCTCCATCATTGATCTGTCGCAAGTAAAAACGCTTGACATTGCCGGGTTGAAGATGTTGGTAAGCCTACGCCAACAGCATAAAGGGAGTGCGCCCATCGTATTGGCTGCGCCTTCAGAAAGCGTGCGTCGGGTAGCGGAGCTGGCGGGCTATCTCGATTATTTCGCCATCTATCCTACCGTTGAAGCGGCGATGATGGCGGTGCAGGCCCGCGAAAATCTTAATTTGCGTGGGCAACGGCTCAAAGGGCGTTACCAGATTGAGCGGCTCTTGGGTGATAGTCCGCTTGGAACCACTCTCAAGGCCACTGATATGCAAGCACAGCAAACTGTCGCTATTAAGCTCCTCTCGCCGGCTTTTAGCGAAGAGACGCTTGAGCGTTTCTTGCAACGCACTACACAAACCATCCATCTCGACCACCCCAACATCGTGACATTGTTGGATGGGGGTAAGGACGGCGAGCATATTTTCCAGGTAGAGGCCTATATCGAAGCGCCGACACTGGAAGAACTGCTGCTCGATCCGGCGACCCGGCCCACCGGTGAGCATCTGATGGATATTGCCGTGGAAATCTCGCGCGCGCTGGAATATGCCCATAGTCGGGGTGTCATTCACGGCAACCTGAAACCGGCTAACATTTTCGTTACCCCTACAGGGATCAAAATTAACGGCTTTGGGCTGGGGCGGTTGCTGGAAGAGCGTAACTTGTTGGAAGCTCCCTTTTTGTTGGTTACACCAGAATATCTGGCCCCAGAACAAATACTGGGACAGCCCTTGGATGCGCGTACCGATTTGTACGCGCTGGGAGTGGTCCTTTACGAGATTTTCACCGGGCAAATGCCGTTTAGTGGCAGCGCCGCCGAGGTGCTTTATGCGCACTTACGGCAGATGCCTGGGCCGCCCCGTGAACTCTGCTCGGACCTAACCCCTTCGCAGGAACATCTCATCCTTAAACTGTTGGCGAAAAACCCCAACGATCGTTACACTAGCGCTCAGCAAACTTTGCGCATTTCTACCAGTTTGTTGGCGCCTACAGAAGAGCTCGTTCAGCGGCGGGCGCTTCTGGTGGGGCGCACCGAGCATTGGCAGATCATCCGCCGCTGCTGGGAAGAAACGGTTACGGGACGGGGGCAGCTGGTCTTCATTACCGGTGAGCCAGGTATTGGTAAAACGAGCCTGGCGCAACAGGTGGCGGCCCAGAGCCAGCCGCCGGTGTTGTTGATGTCTGACTGTAAGGAATCGCGGAGCAATCCACCCTACCATCTCTTTACCCAGGTTTTGCGCGCCTATTTTAATACAGTACCGCCGGAGGTGTTCGATCAGCGTAGTCGCCATCTGCTTGCTAATTTCACACGCCTTGTGCCAGAAATCCATCAGATGCTCCCTGATCTTCCCCAGCCTCCGGCAGTGGATTTAGAGCAAGAGCAGCTGCGTCTGATGACAAATCTTACGCAGTTCATCAAATATGCTACGCAGGAGCGGCCCTGGATGCTCATTTTCGACAATTTACAATGGGCCGATACCAGCAGCTTGGAGCTCTTGCGTTATTTGGGTCATCATTTGCCTGGCATGGCGTTGATGATTATAGGGATTTATCGCGAGGGGGAGTTGGAGCGGGGACATTTTCTGGTCGAGATGCTGCGCGATTTGAGCGGACAGACTGGTTATCATCATCTCACGCTGGAGCGCTTAGGTCTGGAAGATGTGGAGCAGTTGCTTACGCAGATTTGGCGTCGGCCGGCCCCGATAGAATTGGCACGACGCATTTATGAACATACTGAGGGCAATCCCTTCTACATTGAAGAAATTGCTCAAGGTTTGATTGATGACCGTATCGTTGTACTGAAAGACGGTAGTTGGCGCTTGCCAGAGCTTTCAGAGCTACGTTTGCCGCAAAGTGTGCATCAGGCTGTGTGGCGACGCATCGAGAGTTTGCGACCCGATACGCAGACTTTGCTCAGTCAGGCGGCTATTTTGGGGCAGACGTTCCGCTTTGAGGATTTGCAGGAGATGAGCGGTTTGACTCGCTGGGAGACGCTGGAGCAGCTGGATGTAGCTCTGGAACGGCATCTCATTGAAGAGGTACCTGGTGAAATCGCGCTACGCTTCCGTAACAACGAGATTCAGCAAGTGCTTTACACTGATCTCGGGCCGTTACGCCGCCGTATGTTACATCATCAGGCTGGTACCGCACTGGAGCGGCGTGGGACGGCCCCGCCCGAACAGCTGGCACAGCACTTCAACGAGGCCGGTGAGTTTGACCGTGCCGTGGTGTATGCGTTACAGGCGGCCCAGCAAGCGCAACAGACTAACAACAACGATGCTGCGCTGCATTGGTATCAGCGCACGTTGGTGATGCTGGAACAGGTGGAATCTGGCAGCCGTGAGCCAGCGTTTATTGAGCGGCGTATCACAATTCACCAGGCGTTGGGTAAAATTTTGGCGCTGGGTGCGAATTATAATCAAGCGCTTGATCACTATGCAACAGCTCGCTCACTGCTCAAAAGTCATTCCAAAACGCCGGAGTATGCGCGGCAGATGGCTGATTTGTGCTATCGCACTGCTAAAACTCAGGAGACGCGCGGAGATTATAACTCGGCTGAGCAATGGTTGGCCGAAGGGTTGACTTATCTCGATGAAACGCAGCCCGGCGCGGAAATTAGTCACATTTATAACCTGCTGGGGTGGATTCGGGTGCGCCGGAGTGATCTGGATGGCGCGTTGCTCTATATTGAGAAGTCGTTGGAGCTGGCGCGTGCTGCTGGGCTAAGTCAGCTAGAGGCCGATAGCTTGCGCGTCCTGGGTAATGTTTATTACCAGCGTGGTGATTATATTCGCGCTGCTCAAGTCTATAGCGAAGGATTGCGCCTTGCCAGCGAGGGGCGCGATCGCTTGCGCCAAAGTGCTTTGCTCAATAACCTGGGTAATATCGCCTATCATCAAGGGGATTATCATCAGGCCCGGGCCTATCATCAGCAATCGCTCGATCTTAAAATTGTTACGGGCGACCGCTGGGGAGAGAGTTCCTCGTTGAATAATTTGGGTTTGCAAGAGGAACGCTTGGGGAATTTTGATGAGGCCGCGCATTACTATCAGCAATCTTTGTTAATCAAAGAAGAATTGGGTGACCGTCGGGGAGAAAGTACAACGCTACTTAATCAAAGCAATCTATACTTGTACCGGTACGAGTACACGCGAGCCTTGGCGTGTAACGAGCGGGCATTGATACTGGCGCAAGAGCTGGGCGATCGCCTGATCGAAGCCAGTGCGTTTCACCAACAGGCCATTGTCAACTATCGGCTAGGCGCGTACCGGCGGGCGCAACGCGCTGTTGATCCGGCGTTGCGCTTGCGCCGTGAGATGAGCGACCGGGTGGGCGAAAGCGAGATTTTGGGCCATGTAGCCCTTATGCTGTTGCGGCAGGATGATCTGCAAACCGCACTAAGTCGTGCGCAGGAGGCCATTGAGGGTAGCCGGGAGGTCGGGGATAGCCATATCACGGCCTTTAATCTCACTTTCCTCGGGCATGTTCTGCAGGCCCTTGAGCAAGGTAATGCGGCTCAAGCCGCTTACGTCGAGGCGATTGAAATGCGGAAGGCGTTCGGGCAACTGCATTTGGCCTGCGAGCCGCGTGCGGGGTTGGCGCAGCTATATCTGGCGCGTGGTGCGGCGGACGCGGCTCTTGCTGAAGTCGAGGTGATTCTGGAATATTTACGCCATGGCTCTCTGGAAGGAACGTATGAGCCGCTAAACATCTACTTGATTTGTTACCGGATATTACATACACTTGACGATCCGCGGCAAGAACCCTTGCTCGCCACAGCGTGCCGACTGCTGGAAACCGGGGCCGCGAACATCTCCGATGCACGCCTGCGGCAGAGCTATCTGGAGCGCGTTCCCGCACATCGCGAGCTGCGGGCGGCGGGCAATGCGAAGCAGGAAACTTATGAAACGCGCTGTTAGTATCAGTCTGGGCAGCTCCCAACGCGATAAAAGTGTGGAGATTATGCTGCTTGGCGAGCCGGTGCGCATCGAGCGCATCGGTGTGGATGGTGATATTCGCAAGGCCGCGCAGCTGTTTACAGAGCTGGACGGGCAGGTAGATGCTTTTGGGATAGGGGGGATTGATCTCTCCGTTGGTACCGCAGACCATGCCTATCCGTTGGGGTGTGCGCAACGCTTGATTCGGGGCGTGCATCGGACGCCGGTACTGGACGGGCGCGGCCTCAAACACACGCTGGAGCGCGAATGCATCGCTCAAATCGAGGCTGCTATCGGTGCGGAATTGCAACCCAAGCGGGCGCTGGTCAACTCGGCGCTGGATCGCTATGGGATGGCCCAGGGTCTCGCCGAGGCCGGATACGCGCTGGTGTTGGGCGACTTGCAATTTGCGCTAGGGATTCCTCTTCCTCTCAAGAGCTTGCGTGCTTTGGATATACTCTCGGCTGTTCTTGCGCCTGTGCTAGGGCGGTTGTTGCCAGCTAGCATGATTTATCCCACGGGTGATAAGCAAAAGGAAACTGTGCCGCGTTTCACGCGCTGGTATCAGTGGGCCACCATCATCGCGGGCGATTGCAGCTACACTAAGCGCCACATGCCTTCCGACCTGAGCGGTAAGACTATCCTCACCAACACCACCACCGAGGCCGATGTGGAACGCTTCCGGCAAGCGGGGGCGCGGTATCTCATCACCACCACGCCGCGCTATGAGGGGCGTACCTTCGGTACGAATATGCTCGAAGCCGCGCTCGTTGCGGTTACCGGGAAGGGGCGCAAGCTCACGCATGATGAGCTCCGGGCGCTGGTGCTTGAACTGGATTTGCGCCCGCAAATCGAGCGGTTATGACGTGAAATGTAATGCGTGAAGCGTGAAGAAAGATCACGTTTCTCCGCAGATTCGCAGACTCGCCTTTTCGCTTATTCGCACAGGAGACACTATGGATTGTATTTTGACGGCTGGCGGTATCCCCGACTTGAAGGATCCGCTGTATACTCAGGCCGGGGGCAGGCCCAAATCCCTTATCGCGCTGGCTGGCAAACCGATGGTGCAATGGGTGCTAGCCGCGCTTGATGCTGCGCCAACTATTGAGAGTATCGTCATCGTCGGGCTTCCTGCTAGTGTCGGCCTGGTATCCTCCAAAATCATTGCGTATCTTCCTGATCAGGGGGACTTATTAACCAATGCTCTGGCCGGGGTTGAGCAATTGCTAAAGCGAACTCCAGATATGCAACAATTGCTGGCTTGTTCTGGTGACGTGCCGCTCCTCACAGCGGAGAAGGTCGAATGGCTCATCGCGCAGTCGTCTGATCCGGCGGTGGATATGTATTACAGTTGCGTTTCACGCTCAGTGATGGAGCGGCGTTTCCCTGACTCTGCCCGCAGCTACATACACTTCAAAGACGGGGAATTTGCCGGAGGTGATCTGCATGTTGCTTCACCCTATCTGCTCACACGCAACCAGGATGTCTGGGAAGATGTTGTGCGTAACCGCAAAAGTATGCTCAAGCAAGCTCTGCGCTTGGGGCCAAAGTTCTTCATCAAGTTCATTTTACGCCAGTTAACATTGTCCGAAGCCAGTGATATTGTTTTTGCCCGTTTTGGCTTGCGCGTCGAGCCGATTGTCTCTCCGTATGCGGAACTAGCGATGGATGTAGATAAGCCGCACCAGCTGGAGCTTTGCCGCCGCGAACTCGTGGCGCATCAGCCATGAGCCGGTTGTACACACTGCTCGATTGGGACGCGCGGGTCTCTGCCCGCATTGTCTGCATCGCCGCGCTGGAGCGTATCCCCTGGCGGCGCATTGCCGCGCGGGTGCTCGCCCATACGGGCGATTCGTGGCTCGTGCTGCTGGTGGGCGGGTTGCTGTGGGTGCGTGACTTCCCTCAACTGGGGTTCCGCCTCATCCTTTCGGTGCTGGTCACGGCTACAGTGAGCAGTCTCCTCAAGGCCCTCATCCGCCGCACCCGTCCCAAGTCACAAAATGATACGCTCTACCTAGGGCCGGATCGTTATAGTTTTCCCTCCGGGCACGCCACGCGACTGGGGGGCGTGTTGGCAGTTACCGCGCGCGTGTTGCCCCTGTGGGGAATTACGCTTTTAGTGTTGTGGGCGATAGCTGTCTGCTTGAGCCGCATCGCCCTGCGCGCCCACTACCTGGGCGACATCGCTGCTGGGCTGGGATTGGGGCTGGTGGCTGGGGTAGCCTTGCTTGTACTAATGTGAATGTGCAGAAATCACGTTTTCACGCAGCACTTATAAAATCATCATATTAAGGAGAACCATGAGCAACGAAGGTGAAAAGATTATTTACTCGATGATCCGCGTGAGCAAGTTCTATGACCAGAAACCTGTTTTGCGCGACATCTCGATTTCGTATTTCTACGGGGCCAAAATTGGCGTGCTGGGACTCAACGGTTCGGGCAAGTCTTCGCTGCTGCGGATTTTTGCCGGGGTGGATACGGAATTTCAGGGCGAGACTGTGCTCGCGCCGGGCCATACGGTGGGTTTGCTGGAGCAGGAGCCGCATTTGGATAATGCCAAGACCGTCCGCGAGGTTGTGGAAGAGGGCGTAGCGCAGAAAGTCGCGCTGCTCAAGGAATTCGAGGACATCAGCGCGCGGTTCGGCGAGCCGTTGAGCGATGCGGAGATGGACAAGCTCATTGAGCGACAAGGCAATGTGCAGGAAAAGATTGATGCGCTGGATATATGGGATCTCGACTCGCAGCTGGAGATGGCGATGGATGCGCTGCGCTGTCCGCCGGGCGATACGCCCGTGCAGGTGCTCTCCGGCGGTGAGCGGCGGCGCGTGGCGCTTTGCCGCCTGCTGCTGCAAGCCCCCGATATCCTCCTGCTCGACGAGCCGACCAATCACCTTGATGCGGAATCGGTGGCGTGGCTGGAGCAACACCTGCACCGCTATCCCGGCACGGTCATCGCCGTCACGCACGATCGTTACTTCCTCGACAATGTCGCCGGGTGGATTTTGGAGCTTGACCGCGGGCACGGTATCCCCTGGAAGGGCAATTACACCTCATGGTTGGAGCAGAAGCAACGCCGCATCGCGGTCGAAGAGAAGGGCGAGAGCCAGCGCCAGAAAACGCTGGAGCGCGAGCTGGAGTGGATTCGCATGTCGCCCAAAGCGCGCCACGCTAAATCGAAGGCCCGCATCAGCGCCTACGAGAAATTGCTGGGGCAGGAGTACGAGCGCGCATCACAGGATTTGCAGATTTTCATCCCGCCAGGGCCGCGTCTGGGCGACCTGGTCATTGAAGCGCAGGGCGTGACCAAAGCCTACGGCGACAAGCTGCTGTTTGAGAATCTCGCGTTCAGCCTGCCGCCGGGCGGCATCGTGGGCGTCATCGGCCCGAACGGCGCGGGCAAAACCACGCTGTTCCGTCTCATCACCGGGCAGGAGCAGCCAGACGCCGGGACATTCCGCGTCGGCGAGACGGTGCAGCTGGCATACATGGATCAGAGCCGCGACGCGCTGCCGGCGGAGCAGACCGTGTGGCAGGTGATTTCGGATGGGTTGGATGCGTTCTATCTGGGCAAGCGCGAGGTGAACTCACGGGCGTATGTCGCACGTTTCAACTTCACCGGCGCGGATCAACAAAAACTTGTGGGGATGCTTTCCGGCGGCGAGCGCAACCGCGTCCACCTGGCGCGGATGCTCAAATCCGGCGCGAACGTGATTCTGCTCGACGAGCCGACCAACGACCTCGACGTGAACACGATGCGGGCGCTGGAAGAAGGGCTGGAGAGCTTCGCCGGGTGCGCCGTCGTCATCAGCCACGACCGCTGGTTCCTCGACCGCATCGCCACCCACATTCTCGCCTTTGAGGGCGATAGCCAGGTAGTGTGGTTCGATGGCAACTACTCGCAGTATGAGGCCTATCGCAAGCAGCAGTTCGGCGCGGATGCAGAGCGCCCGCATCGGATCAAGTACCGGCAGTTGACGCGGTAAAGAAAGAGGGAAGCTTCGCAATGGATGATACGCTTGAATCCTCCCCTTTCTTGTTTGGGGGTCTCGCATTGCTCCCTTTCGCGTTTCTGTTGCTTTTGACGGCTATCACGTTTGATCGAGAATGGTTGAACTGGGAAACAAACGGGGGCGTGCCCTTTTTGGGCCAAGTTATTGCCTTTATGCTTTACAAGCTTATTCAACGCTATTACTATAATCGGCGTTATGGGTATGTATTTGACTTTACCCAAAAGAATATCGAAAAAGGCGAATTCAAGGTTAAGAGCATGCTGGTTTTTGTTTTCATGGTGGCACTTCTGCTTGCTTGGTACGCAGACGCACATACGCTTTTACCAGTGCGGCTCTTAGCTCTAGGGGCAGGGGGAGTTTTGCTGATGATAGCAAAAAATCACGCGCAACAGCAGAACACAGTACTGAGCTCAGGATACTTGATAGCTGGGACAATAATGTTGTTGTACGGTCTATTGCCATTGTTTCTGCAAGTGCAAGCCAATGAACGACATTTTGGATTGGAAGGCGTATGGGAATTGATCGCTTCGGCAATGACAATTGTTATCATCGCCTTAGCGGAGCACCACACTATTACGAAAATAGTGCTTACTGTGCCGTCCACAACTCGTGGCTAAACATTCAGGACTGACTATGAACCCACCCATCACCATCCGCCCATTCCAGCCGGAAAACCAGGTCGAGACCCAAGCACTGATTCTGGCAGGCTTGGCCGACCATTGGGGCGAGCTCGATCCCACTCTGAATTCCGACCTTAACGACATCAGCGCGAGCTATGCGGATGCGGTGTTTCTGGTCGCCTGGCATGAGGAGCGCATCGTCGGTACGGGCGCGCTCGCGCCCAGAGATGCGGGCACGGCAGAAATCGTGCGGATGTCCGTAGCCGACGACATGCGCCGTGCCGGTATCGGCACACAAGTATTGTGCGCGCTCATTGATCACGCGAAAGCAAGCGGCTACCGGAAATTGATCCTCGAAACTACTGAGACCTGGGTGGAGGTGATTGCTTTCTATGAACGGTTCGGCTTCAAAATAACCCATTATCAAGACGGGGATGTGTACTTCGCGCTGGAACTTTGACCACGGATAACTGCCTATACCCGGTTTGGCATTGCGATAGAAAATGTAGGATGGGGAGCAACCCATCCTACATTGTTTTTACAATCCGGCGCGCTGCGTTATAATTATGAATGTGCCAGGTTGCTATTTGTACCAAAAACCCTTGTACGCATTACAATTGGAGATCTTATGAGCAAAAAAAGACTACAACTGTTGGGATTTGTCATTCTGTTCGCCGGGGCGGTATTTATCGGCGCGCGGTTGCTGATCCGCGCAATCAGTCCGCGCCCGGATGACCTGGGCGCGCAGGATGGGCAGCTCGCGCCGTGCCCCAGCTATCCGGCGTGCGTTTCTTCACAAGCCGCGCCAGATGACGATGCACATACTATCGCTCCTATCATATATACGGGTACACGCGATGAAGCCCGCGCCCGTATCCTGACCATTTTGCGCGATATGGAACATACCACCCTCATCACCGCCGACGCCACCTACATCTACGCCGAAGTAGTCACACCGGGTTTCCGCTATACCGACGATGTAGAATTTTACTTCGATGACGCCCAGCAGGTCATCCACGTCCGCTCCTCGGCGCGCGTCCCCTACTACGATTTTCAGGTGAACCGGAAGCGCGTGGAGCGAATACGGGACTTGTTTAATAATCCGTGATGTGGGATGATGGATGATGCGTGAAACGTGATCAGAAAGTCTTCACGCATCACGTTTCACGTTTCATTCACCATTCGCCATTCACAAAAGGAGCTCCCCATGAACTGCCCTTATTGCGGTACGACAAATCCTGGCCAGGCGCGGTTTTGCCTGCACTGCGGGCAAGCGCTGCTGAATGGGCTGGTATGCCCGGCGTGTTACACGCTGCTGCCGCCCTATGCCCGCTATTGTTTCCACTGCGGCGCGATTGTAGTGCTGCATGGGCAGAAGATTGTGTCGGCTACTGTACCTGCTCCCCCTCCACTTGTGGCTCCTGCTCCAATCTCACAGGCTGTCGCCGCGCCTGCGTTGGAAGAGACTGACCTTGCACCTGCGCCGCCGCTCCTGCCCAAGCCGGATGTGACACACCCAGAGCTGCCCGTACCACGCCCCATTGCCGAGATGTTGCCCTCACTCAAGCGGTATCTGCCGCAGGCGCTCTACGAACCGTTGGAGCGTCGCCCTACTGCCCACCATCTCAACCAGGTACGCGATCATCTCATGGCCTTGCTGGATACATCTAAAACGTATTTGCCGCGCCCGGTCATTGAAAATCCGCGGCCTGCTGGACAGCCTGCCGGGGGCATGAGCCAGGGGGTCTTCTTGTTTGGCGATGTCTCCGGCTTTACACCGCTTTCCGAGCAGCTCAAGCCGTTGGGTCAGGTGGGTGCGGAGCTGATTACGGAGCTCATCAATAACCTTTTTACGGAGCTGGTGCAGGTGCTTTTTCGGCATGGCGGCACGCTGCTCAAGTTCGGCGGCGATGCGCTGCTGGGCTTCTTCGCGGCGGCGGATGACGCGGAGCTGGCCGTCAACGCCCTCCGAGCTGTGCAGACCGCGCTGGAATTCCAGCAGGTGATGGAGCAACCGCAGTTTGCCACCATCCAGGTGGGCGATGCGGTGCGCGCGCTGCGTATCAAGTGCGGCATCTCTGCCGGCCCGTACTTCTCGGCGCACATCGGCTCGACGCAGAGCATGGCCTTCGTCACCACCGGACGCACGGTGAACCGTGCCGATGCCGCCGAGGGCCACGCCAATCCCGGTGATGTCGTTATCACCGAGGCCGTCTACGAGCTCGTCGGTGCGCAACTGGAAGTCATGCCGGCGGAGAAGGAGCCGGAGCCGGGCTTCTACAAGGTGCTGGTTGCGCCATCCGGTGAACATACTGACGCGCGCTTCGTGGTGGTCGAGCCGCCGGAAGGGGCGGTCGAAGCGCAAATCACCTACCTGGTCAACCGGCTGGATTTGTTGGCCCCCTACATGAACACAGAACTGTTGCGCCGCATTGTCAACAATCCGCGCAATATCCGTATTTCGCCCGACCATCGCCCGGTAACGGTCATGTTCATCAACTATTTGGGTATCAGTGATCTGATCGAGGAGCTGGGCACGAGCTACCCGGAAATCATCACGCAGCAGCTCAGCAACTACTTCGCGTATATGGCGGAGATTGTGGAGCGGTACGAGGGGACGCTGGCGCGTATTGACCAGTACACGACCGGTGACCGGCTGGTGGTGTTCTTCGGCGCACCGCGCGCGCATGAGGATGACCCGGTGCGCGCCGTGCGGACGGCCCTGGATATGCAGCGTGCCGTGCGCGAGCACTTCGCTGCGCTGCAAACGCCCGCTGGCGTGTATCGCTTCGAGCAGCGCATTGGCATCAACACCGGCGCGCTCTTTGCCGGCAATGCCGGAGCGCCCAATCTACGCCAGGAATACACCCTGATGGGCGATGACATCAATATGGCCGCGCGGTTGATGTCTTATGCTGCGTGGGGGCAGGTTCTCATCAGCAAGAAAACCAAAGAGCGCGTGATGGATTATTTCGAGTTGACCGATAAGGGTGAAATTAAGGTGAAGGGCAAAGACCTGCTCATTCATACTTTCACCGTGGAGCGGCAACGCGAGGATTTGAGCCAGTTACATGTGCTCCATCCTAATGATCCCCCGATGGTGGGCCGTGACGAGGAGCTGGCCCGCCTGCTGGCGCTGGTGCGCGTGTTACAGGACGAGCATACCACCCGTCCTGGGCGGGGCTATGGGCAAATTGTCACGGTGCTGGGCGAAAGCGGCTTGGGCAAGTCGCGGCTGTTGCGTGAGACACTGTCCGCGCTCCAGCAGCAGGCCGATGGGGGGCAGTTGTTGCACATCACAGTGCAGGGGCTTTCCTTTAGTGAGCAGATAAGCTATTGGTTAGCGGCGCAGCTGTTACGCAATGCGCTTAATTTGCCGTCGAATGCCAACGAGAATGATGTACTCTTCAATTTGTGGGAGCAGGGGGGCGAGCTGATGGGGCGCGAGACGGCGCGTGAGGCAGTTCCGTTTTTGGCGCAGATGATGGGTATCGAGCTGGAGGGGGAATGGGGGCAACTCGTGCGGGGTCTCGATCCACAAGTGCGGCAAAAGCAGACGTTCTGGGCCGCGCGCGAATATTTCACGCTGCTGGCACGAAAGCAGCCCACCGTGGTTGCCATTGACGATCTGCACTGGGCCGATGAAGCCTCGCTGGCGCTGCTCGAAGACCTGTTCAGCGTTACCGACCGCGCGCCGCTGGTGTTTATCCTGGTCTTCCGGCCCCAGCGCGAAAAAGGCTGCTGGCGACTGCGTAGCAAGGCCGATAGCGCGTTCCATCATCGCTATGCAGAAATCCGCCTGGTAAATCTTAGCGAGCCGCACAGCGCGGAGCTGCTGGAGCTTTTCCTGCCCGGCGCGGAGTTCACGCCGGAAGTGCGCCAGCGCATCCTCGATAAGGCTGGCGGCAATCCCTTCTACCTGGGTGAGGTGGTGCGCTCACTCATCGAGACCGGCGCGGTGACGCCGCTGGAGACGCGAGACGACGCCTTCGACAACATCGCCAGCTTCGCGCGCTCACTCAAACGCAAGGGCGAACGCAGCGATGCGAGCAAGCCCAAGCGCTGGCAAGTCACCAGCAAGATCGAGACGATTGCCGTGCCCGATACGCTACAAGGGGCCATCATCGCCCGCATTGACCGGCTCACGGAGGATGCGCGCCAGGCCTTGCAGATGGCTGCCGTCATCGGGCGGCATTTCCAGACGGAGGTGTTGAGCGGGCTGACACAAACCGAGAGCGAGCTGGCTGGGTGGTTGGCCCAATTGGAGCGTAGCGACCTGATCCAGGCGACGCAGGAATCTACCTACATGTTCAACGACGCGCTTATCCAGGAGGTAGCCTACGAGAACTTGTTGGTGCAACGGCGGCAGGAATTTCACCGGCGCGTGGGCGAGACGCTGGAAAAGACATTAGGTGCGCGCGCCGCGCAGGAGAGCGCGTTGTTGGCCCACCACTTCAAACAGGGACGGGATTTCCCCCATGCTCTCAAGTACCTGGAATTAGCTGCCCACAAGGCGCAGGAGGATTTCTCCAACGAGACCGCTATTCAGCTGTATAGTGATGTGCTGGAATTGTTGCCGCAAGTGCATGGCTCAGCTAGTGGGGAGCCACAGGCTACCGCCCTCTTGCGGCGGCAGGCGATCTATGGCTTGCGCGGGCAGCAGCGCGAGCGCGAGCGCGACATCCAGGCGTTGTTGGCGCTCGCGGAGGGGCTGGGCGACGAGAGCCGCTACGCCGACGCGCTTACGGAGTTGGCCGATCTCTACCAGTGGACGGGGCGGTATACGGAGGCTGAGCAGACGGCGCGCGAGGTGTTGCGCATCCAGCAAACGCTGGGCCATGCGGCCGGGCAGGCTGCCGCGCTGCACCAGTTGGGGGCGATAGCGTACATTCGAGGCGAGCACGCGCAGGCGCAACCGCTGTTGGAGCAGGCCGTCGCGCTGCGCCGTCAGATTGGGGATACGAAGGGCGAAGCCTGGAGCGTGATGTATTTGGGCATGATTCACCTGTTCGCCGGGAACTACAGTGAAGCCGCCCGGTTGCACGAGCACGCGCGGGAGTTAGCGCAGCAGCGCCAGGATATGTTCCAGTTGGGCATCCACCTCACCAACGCGGCGCGCGTGGCGTTGCGCGTGGGCGAGTATGCGCGCGCGCTGGCGGAGTTCGAGCAATCGTTGGAGATGAAGACCCGCGTGGGCGATCGGATGGGGCAGGGCTTCTCGCTGTTTGGGATCGGCATGGCGCAGCTGGCGCTGGGCGAGCTGGAAGCGGCGGAGGCGCGGCTGCAAGCCTCGCTGAGCCTGCGCCAGCAAATCAACGACCGGCGCGGCGTAGCGTATACGCTCGAGGGTCTGGGCCGGGTGACGCTGGCGCGGGGCGAGTATGCGCAGGCCGAGACGCAGCTGGCCGAGGCGGTGAAGCTGTACACGGAGTTGGGGCTAAAGGCGGAGCTTATCCCCGCGCGGGCGCAACTCGCGCGGGCGCAATTGGGGCAGGGCCAGGCCGAGACCGCGCTTAGCACATCGCAGCAGGCTATCACCGGGTTACAGGAGCAGCCCAACGTGGAAGAGGTGCAGCAAGTGTATCTCGTCCACTACCGCGCGCTGCTGGCGAACGCCGCGCCTGAAGCGGGGGACTATTTGCGCCAGGCGGAGGCCGCCATGCTATCCCAGGCCGAGCGGATTGGAGATGCAGACCTGCGTCAGGTGTTCCTGGCGCAGGTGCGGGTGAATCGGGAGATTGGGGAGATAGGAATGCGTGATGCGTGAAGATTTCTCTGCTGTCGTCGGTCTCCAGACCGCGCTGCTCCTGATTTGCACGGTCAGGGACTGACCAGAGCGTGAGCGAAAAGGTGCTATGGCAAATTTCATGTTTTGCCTTTGCGACTTGGTCCCCTACGTTAAAAAGCGCAAAACCGCCACATGGCAACAGGCTGACGTATACAAATTATGAGTAACTACTCAGGCTCGAGATTTATCTGTCATTGCGAGCCGCGTCTCCGCGGCGTCCATTCGTCTGCGAATGGTGCAATCTCAATTATGAACGAGATTGCTTCGCCGCAGACGGCTCGCAATGACAAAGGTTGAGTAGTTACAATTATGAAACGTAATGTGTGCCCACGCAGATGATCTTCATCTTGTATTTCGATTTAGATAAGTCCCGCTCCCCGCTGCCATAGCTGAGATTGTTCCCTCGACACAGACCATCCCTAAGCATCAGGCATGTTCTGCAGATGCACCACAACATCTAATTTCTTTGACATTTATTAAACCACCCCAGAACTGAGACGCGCTCAAGAAAAACGCTGTATCGCAAAACTAAACAAAAGTATGGCTATCTTTGACGAGGTTGCTTTGGTGCTATTATCAAAAACACTTAAAATCACAGAGAAATATAAACTGTAGTATCCCCTATTTTATCATTCGGACAAAATGATTTATCAACCCCCAGTAAATCTAGAAAGAAATCAGCAAAATCAGTTTTGTGATTTCTTTCAATACTAGGTTCATTCAAAACACGGTTTGCGCTAGAAGCTAAAAGATCTGCGATTTGCAAAAACAAATTATGCTTTGAATCTGCACATCTAATATAATCAATTTGTAGATTACCAGAAAATAAATTTGAAGACGCTTGCCTTAACCTATCATCTAGCTCAGCAATCAACAAACGGTCAGATCCTTCGACTTCAGCATCTTTCCAAATTTGAAGAGATCTAGGCAAAACCGCTCTACCTGTTTCATTTTCATTATCAATTCCTTTAACGATCAAATGATAAAACAATTGTCTTAGAGCTTCTTGTTTGTTTTGAATACCCCTAGCAGGAATACTTATAACTTTGAAACTACATGCTGGGGCTTCGCTTAAAAATATCTGCACCATTTCTTTGTATATATTCAAGTCCTTGCGTCCCATTTTGGCGAAGTGAAATTCTCTAGTAAACCCTTTATTTTTTTTAAAATCTGCTATTTTCTTATAAATGTCAAAATGTGATTTCCCAACCTCAAGAAACCAAACGCTGCTCACAATCAAATAATCTTCATTTTTTCCACTTTCATCCATATACACAGTCAAAGAAGGATAACCTACCGGTTTATCTTCAACCGCCTTTTCTTTCTCGTCTTCTGATAAAGTTCCACGATGATGGCGAATTTTAGAACTTGCTTGAAATAGTTTGTAAGTATTTTGGATTCTTGCCCTTTCCCGAGCAATAGATGTCATACGAGTCAAACGATATAAATCATCTGGGTTAATCGACTGACCATTATAAATATTAGGCTCAAAAGTCCGCCAAAAGTCAAGCATAAGAGTGACATCAGAGTCTCTTGCTGCAGGGTTTTGATTAAGTACCCAAGCAACTTTATCTCTAAGTGTATTTACAGTAGCAGCAGATAAGTTGTTAAGAATCTTTTGTATTTCTTTCTCTTGTTTTGCTTCTCTTAACCTTTCTTCCTCTGATTTGTCTTCTTGAGAATCCCCTTCAATTCGGTCAAATAGTAATGGTTGCATTTTTACCCTTCCTTCTGTAACTTACATTCACAAGGGATTAAAAACCTAAAAATGCTCAAGGATCTACGAGGTTACACTCGATCTGCAATCACGCCATACTATCATTGCGAGCCGCGTCTCCGCGGTGTCCGTTCGTCTCCGAACGGCGCAATCTCAACCATGGACGAGATTGCTTCGCCGCAGACCGCTCGCAATGACAGAAATTCTTCGCGCCTTTGCGCCCTGGTGTTAAAAATGCCAAGCCGCCAAGGTGCAAGGATTCATTTCATGCCTCACGATAGCCGTTATCCATCCACCCCTTGAGCATGGCGATGTTCTCGGCCTTTTTCGCGTCGCGCAGTTGGCGGGCAGCTGTGGTGAAGTAGGTGTGCCCGCTCAGAAACGTGTGCTGGCGTGCGATCCACACGGGCAGCTCCACCACCACGAGCTGTCGGGACAGCTCCTCGCGCAGGGCCAGGCTGGTGGCCCAATAATCATCACGCCCTAGCGAGTCCATATCCGCATCGCAGAGTAGCTCCTCCAGCGGCGTTTGGGGGCACTGGGGCATTCTGGTCGCCAGGATTAGCCCCTCGATAACGGTGAGTTGCGCGGGCGAGAATCCAAACGCGGGCAAGACTTCATAAGCAATACGCACAGCGATCGGTTCATTGGAAAAGTACTGTTCGGTATAGCCAATGTCGTGGTATACGGCAGCGGTGCGCAACAGCAGTAGGGCCTCTCCATCCACACCTGCCAGCGTCGCTAATCGCTCAGCAGCGGGCAACACATCCTCCATCGTGTGTCTTATCGCGTGATAGGTCAATTGCGTTGGCAAGTCCCGTTGTAAACGCGCCCGCGCAGTTTGTTTCACCGTTTCCCAGTTCGGCAATTGCATCGTCCTAACCTTTATCACAGTAAAATTAGTTGTGCGATCCGTAATATATGGTAACTACCTCAGCCTTGTCATTGTGAGCCACGTCTCCGTGGCGTCCGTTCGTCTCCGAACGGCGCAATCTCGTTCATGGTTGAGATTGCTTCGCCGCAGACGGCTCGCAATGACAGATACAGTTTGAACCTGAGTAGTTACCATGTATGAACTATCACCGTATAGCGAGCCTGTATTTAGCATGAATACCTATCCGAAAATTTAGCCGTTGGTTGAGCCTATTGAGACTCGGTGCTGGTTTCGGCAGGCTCAACCACCGCCTTGATGCCTTGTCGGATAAATTCTTAGTGTATATGGAGTTTTGTAAAAGGCAAATGTTTTTTGTACTTAGGGTGTCCATTAATTTTTTCGTAAAACGCTGTTTTGCTATGTACCTCCTAATATTCTACATAACTGGACATGCGATGGCATTAAGTTAAGACCTGGCAGGTTGCGCACTTATTGGGTAGGGGAGTATTTTACCGGTGAATAACGACGTTTTGTAGACTTAAGGCCTGAAAACCTGCCAGGTCTAAGCCCTACAAGTTGCTACCCGTCCGCCAGAATTTTTATAGGACACGGATTTGCATGGATTTTACGGATAAGAACCAGAAAAAATCCGTGTGATCCGTAAAATCCGTGTCCTAAATCTCTGAATTAGCCCAGGTGGCAACTTGAGTTATTATACACAACTGGACATTGACGAATCTTTCTCGTAGTAACGCCTTGAGGTGTTTTTTTTGGAGGGGCGGCAGAACGGCTGAAGCCGCCACTACACAACTTGCTCACTTGGCTCTCTGTGCTAGAATAGCCTCGATGGACCTGGGGATTGTGATCGTCAATTACAACACGCGCGCGCTGCTGCGCCGTTGCCTGGAAACGGTGTTTGCCAGTGCGGGTGTGACGTTTTGTGTGTGTGTGGTGGATAACGCCTCTGCTGATGGCAGTGCGGCGATGGTCGCTGCGGATTTCCCGCAGGTGCTTTTGATTGCTAACGCGGATAATCCGGGCTATCCCACGGCCAACAACCAGGGCTTGCGCGCGTTGGGCTTCGGTGAAGGGGTGGTGGGCGCCCCTTGTCGCCATGCGCTGCTGCTCAACCCTGATACTGAAGTGCCCCCGACGGCGTTTGCGGAGGTCGTGCAGTTTATAGATGCGCACCCCGCTGTGGGCGTGGTCGGCCCGAAGCTGGTGCGCCCAGATGGTTCGCTGGATCGCGCTTGCCGCCGCTCGTTCCCGACGTTAGCGGTAGCCTTCTATCATATTGTGGGCCTCTCGCGGCTCTTTCCGCGTAGCCGCCGGTTTGCCCGCTACAACCTCACCTATCTCGATCCCGATCAAATGGCTGAGGTGGATTCTGTGGTGGGCGCGTTTATGCTGGTGCGCGGGGCAGCGTTGGCGCAGGTGGGTTTGCTTGATGAAGCCTTCTTCATGTATGGGGAAGACCTCGATTGGGCCTATCGCATTAAAGCGGCGGACTGGCAGGTGATCTATTATCCCGCTGTGACCGTGCTGCACGTCAAACGCGCCGCCAGCCGCCAGAATCCACATTCGCGAGTGGCGTTTTGGCGCGCGATGGAAATTTTCTATCGTAAGCACTATGCAGAAGATACGCCCCGGATGCTTCATGCGCTGGTCATCTTAACGTTGCGCATCCTTACCTGGATGACGCAACTGCGAGTACGGTGGCAACGATGAAAGCTGCACAAGGTCGCCGCTTTTTCGTGGTGTTGCTGGCGCTGACGGATTTCCTCGCTGCCGGGCTGGCGTTCGCATTGGCCTATCAGCTGCGCCAGTGGATTCCTTTCCCTGATCTGGCGCAAGACCTGCGCCCCTTCGGGGATTATTTCCCCATGTTGTTGATTCATACCGGGGCCGTGCTGGTGGCCTTTTTCTTTGCCCCTCTCTACGATGTACGCCGTTCTTCGCGGGTGGATGAGTTTTACAGTATCTTCGCCACCAGTATTATCGGCACGTTGAGTGGTGTGGCGTTGGTTTCGCTGCTTTTGCGTGACCTCACCGTGGGCCAGGATTATTCCCGCGTGATGGTGTTCTATGCCTGGTTCAGCACGGTTTTGCTGGTTTCAGTCAACCGGGTGGTCAACAGTTGGGTGCGGCGCTGGTTGGTGCGGCGGGGCTGGGCACGGCAGCGCGCGTTGCTGGTAGGCACGGGCGACATCGCGCGCATGATCTTGCAGAAGATTCTTTGGTCGCCCGAACTGGGCTATGATGTGTTGGGGATTATCACTAACGAGGGCCTAGAGATGCCGCCGCTCTTGGGGGTGCCGGTGTTGGGGTCAGTGGAGCATCTTTCGGACATCATCCGTGAGCAGCAGGCGGATGAGGTCATCATTGCACTGCCGGAAGATACCACCCATCAGGAAATCCTCTGGCTCATTGCCGAGTGCGAACGGGGCCGCGTGACCATTCGCGTTTATCCCGACCTGTTCCAGATCATGGCTGGGCCGGTGAGCATCGCCGCGCTAGGCGGCATTCCCATGCTTACGGTGCGCGATATTGCGTTGACCGGCTGGCGTGGGACGGCCAAGCGCGCGATGGATTTCTTTGGTGCGGCGGCAGCTTTGGTTGTGCTTTCGCCCGTGATGCTGTTGATTGCGTTTCTGGTGAAATTGGAGTCAGCTGGCCCGGTTTTCTATGTACAGGAGCGGATGGGGCTGGATGCAAGGCCTTTTCCGATGCTCAAGTTTCGTTCTATGCGCATGGATGCGGAGAAGCAAGGGCCTGGCTGGACAACAGAGAATGACCCCCGGCGCACGCGCACTGGCACGGTGCTGCGGAAGACCAATCTGGATGAGCTCCCGCAGTTTATCAATGTGTTGTTGGGGGATATGAGCCTGGTCGGGCCGCGCCCGGAGCGCCCGGTGTATGTGGAACAATTCCGGCGGAGTATTCCCCGTTACATGGATCGCCACCGTGAGAAGGCCGGCATGACTGGCTGGGCGCAGGTCAATGGTTTGCGTGGCGACACGTCCATTGTAGAGCGTACCAAATATGATCTATGGTATATTGAGAACTGGTCGTTGTTGTTGGACGTGAAAATTTTTATCCGTACCATCTTGCAGATCTTCCATTCGCCCAATGCATATTGAGCGCTATGCCTACCTGGCACTTTGCTCGCGGCGGATGGCTAAATCCGCCATTGGATTTGACCAGCGGGAGCGTGTAAAAACGTGTTGAGTGCCCGTCGTGGGTATAAAATTTCCGTAACTACTCAGGCTTAAACTTTGTTTGTCATTACGAGCCGTGTCTGCACGGCGTCCATTCGTCGGCGAATGGCGTAATCTAAACTACGCACGAGATTGCTTCGCCGCAGATGGCTCGCAATGACATGGCTGGTAGTTACAAAATTTCTGTGATCTCTGTGGTAAAATAGTAGGGTTGGTTGTGGGTTAATTTTGGAGAGTATAGGGTATTACATGGAGCCATCTGAAGCAGGCGTATCTTCACATCTATACGACGAACAATACTTTCTGAGTGTCTGCGAAGGCTACCAGGAGTTTGTGACTAGTGAGGGTGAGTATCTTTCCCGGCGACTGACCGAAGCGTTGGGCGTGGCGGGTATTGCGCCCGGTATGAGCGTGTTGGATGTGGGCTGTGGGCGCGGTGAAATTTTGCGGCATACAGCCCGGCTGGGGGCGCGTACCTTTGGCATTGATTATGCCTGGGTGGCGATGCGGTTGTCACGGCAGGCGGCATCCCCCGCTACTGGTGTCTATCAGGCCGACGCAAAGCGGCTACCGTTCCCTACAGCGAGTTTTGACCGAGTGTTGATGTTGGACATTGTCGAGCACTTGTATCCGGAGGAGTTGAACGCTGCTTTGCGTGAGGCGCATCGCGTGTTGCGACCCGGTGGACGTATCATCATCCACACGGCCCCAAATGTCTGGTATGATCGCTATGCCTATCCACTGGTGCGCCGTATACGTATTTGGATGGGCGATGGGGCACGCTATCCGCGCAATCCGCGCGCGTTGATTCCTGCTAATTTGGAAGTGCATGTCAATGAGCAATCGGCGCTGAGTTTGCGTCGCTACCTGCGGCAGGCGGGCTTTCACGGCTTGCGAAGCTGGCTGAGCACGCCGCCCCAACATCGCCAGGAGCAGTTGCTCTTGCGTGTCGCCCGACGGGTGCTGTTCGACTATCCGCCATTTCGTTGGTTTTTCCAACGTGAAGTCTTTGCTGTAGGACAAAAATGAAAGACCGCCGCCCGGTGGATGAGCTCTCGATAGAAGAACTGGAGGAGTATCTGCGGCTACGTAAGCGCGCAGCGCGGCTACAGCGTGTGCGTGACCAGGGACAGCCCGTTTCTGGGGCCTCGTTCGATCCACTTGCGCCGCCATCACCGGTAGTGGTGGCACCGGATCCACGGGCAATACGACAGCCGCAGTTGGCCGGGGGACCGCGTTACAGTACGCGCGTCGAGACGGCACCACGGCGACGCGGGATTCGCTGGGGCTGGGTATGGGATCGCTTCCTGTTGTTTATCGAGATTCTGGCGCTGATTGGCTTGCTCTGGGTGGTGTTCCAAATGTTCACTACTGTGCAAGACCTGAACGAAGAGAGCCGGGTGCTGCAACTGCCCTCTACACCTACCGTCGGCCCGGTCATCGGAGTGGTATTGTTGCCGGGTGGTCATACGCCACCGGATCAGTTAGGGCGTGCTGAGCCGGAACCCATCCCCGCGCACTTGCGCGCTTTCGTTGCGGCGGTTACACCCATGCCTGCACCGACGCCCGGCCCGGAACACGCGCAGCGTATCGTCATCCCTGTGCTTAGCGTAGATGCGCCGGTGGTGGCTGGCGACGATTGGGAATCGCTCAAGAAAGGAGCCGGTCATCATATCGGCAGCGCCAATCCGGGAGAGCGCGGCAACGCCGTAATCTCGGCACACAATGATATCTACGGCGAGATTTTCCGGGATTTGCAGCAGCTCAACATTGGGGATGAGGTGGTGGTGCATACGCAATCGCAGCAGTACCGGTATGTGGTGCAGCAGACGCGCATTGTGTTGCCGACCGAGGTGAGTGTGATGGCACCCACTAGCACGCCGGTGCTCACATTGATTTCGTGCTATCCCTATCGTGTTAATACGCATCGGATCGTAGTTAGCGCGGCGTTAGTGCCCTGAGGTTTGAAACGTGAAGCGTGAGCAGCGCGTCATAGTTCACGAGAAGTATTTTGGGATAATTGAGGAGGTATCATGGCAAGGAAGACTCGTAGGAAACCCGTGCCTCGGCTTTCGGGAGCGCAATTACACCGGCCTGAGGTGGCGACTGTTGAGGGAGATGCCGCGGCGCGGGTCACATTCGCGCGCGCACTGCCCTCTGAGGCGCAGTTAGCTGATGAGTACCGGTATGTGTTGGACGATCTGAAGAAAATCGGTCTCATTGCGCTGGGCATGCTCGCGTTTCTGCTAATTCTAGCCTTTGTGCTAGTATAACGCGCCGGGCGCTAAACTGCACGCGGGGCAGGTCATTGACCTGCCCCGCGTTGTGGTTACTGTGCTGGCTCGATTGTTAGTGGAAGTTTAGGACAGCCGCTTAGGGTATTTGCCAGACATGGACAACCGGCTTGGCCCCGTCGGCGTAGAGCTCCAGCACATAGAGGCGCCCGGTGGCGGGGTCGAACGTCACATCGCCGATGCGTTGCCGGCGCTGATCACCTCGGCCCAGCATATCCTGTTCCCATGCCGGGGGGGTGAAATACAGGTATGCATCAATATCCATAACCATGTAGGGTTGTGGCTGCCACGGTTCTAATTGTCCGGCGGCCACCTGCGCCAGGTCTGCCGGATTGTAGAGGATGAATTGTGCATCGAAGCGGCTGCTCCACCAGCCGCGAAAGTCGTTGTGCCCGGCGCATTCTTGCAAGTCTTCAGGGGGACAGGGCGTCCCATCCGCAAGCCGACAGAGGGTGAATTGTCCGATCAACGCGGCTTCAACACAGGGCAGCTCTGCTCCGGCAGGATTGACCCAGCCGTACCAGTATTTGGCTCCGGTGCTTTTGGTTCCGGCGAAGAGCAAGGCCGTGTTGCCGCTGGGCGTGATCAGCCAGGCCCCACCTTCCCATTCGTCGGGGTGTTGATAGTTGTTTAACGCGCGCTCGAAGGTTTCTGTTTCTTGCGAGTTGGCATACAGCAGCAGGGGGATTTCGTTCAGACGTGTGCCGGTTGGTGGCGGTACTCCGCCGGTTTGCCACGGGCGATAGGCGAAGAGCGCCGGCCCCATGCCCGACCAGCCGCCATCCCGATAACGCCCGGTAGCGAGTAGCCGTCCTTGCACATGTGCATCGGCCCAAGTCGTAGGGATCGTCAACAGATAGCCATTGACGCTATTGTAGTTTTGCTGTCCGATGTGCCATACGCCCTGAAAATCGGGGTTGCTTAGATTAGGGTTGAACCAGCCGTGTGTTGCTTCGTTGTTCTCCGGTGGCATGTGTTGTCCCCAACCCAGATGAATTTTCGCCCTGGTGTCTGGATGATTGAGATAGGCCATCCCTACGCGGGGAATTTCTTCCACATTGGTGAAGTACCCCTGGGTAACATTATGGAAGCCCTGGATGAAGGTGGCCGTGGAGAGATCATCCAAATTGCGCGAGTTGATCGGGGTAGGGATGTTCACCTCAGCAACCTGATTGCCGTCGGGGAGGTCGCCATACGCGATGCGATCGTGCCCCATGATAAAGAGCGAGTTGTTATCGGAGTTGAAGGTCATCGCATTGCCGCCATATTCGAAGGTGTGGGGGCGTTCACCGTCATCCGGCAGGCGGAATGCTCCCACATAGACAATGCTGTTCGGATCAACCAGCTCGTCGGAGGGCGGCGGCGCATAGGTAGCGGTGACCAGCGGGAGATATGCTTGTGGGGTAAGGGTCGCTGTGGCGTGCGCTGCACTGCTCTTTGGGGACGGCACAAGGTTTGTGGCGCAAAGTAAGGCTAGAAGTAAACTTATCAAAATACCGCCCCAGATTTTCATGGTTAGAACTCCTTGCGAATCGGTAAATTTGTAGCTATATAGTGGATCACGGTTTGCTCGGGCTGGATCGCCAGACCCAGCTCAGAACGGAGATCTAGCGATCCTCTTTGAGCATTTCGCGATCTACTGATACAGGTCTTGCTATAATGCGCTTGATCTTAAGGGTGCGTGAAAGTAGCCCGCCACTCTGAGCGAGGTGCTTCAGCGATTTGGCGTGAGAACTTTCAACACAAGTGGCAGATAGATACGCTGCTGCCAAACTTCATCCGCGCCGATGTCATAACGAGTACCGATAGGTCGCGCATCGTCATCTATATCAACCGTGATGTTGGTGCTTACTCCGGCATCTATTGCTGCTGAGCCAGGGCCGATGTGATAGTCGCCACTGGCAGGGTTTACAAAGACCGGCGGCCCCCACAGGTTGACTGTCCCGGTGAGGATGTTGCCTGCGCCATCCCAATCTGTCCCGTTGGCCCAGTAGCCGCTCCCCCAGAGTGTGCCTTCGAGCAGGGCAGTGCTCCCTGCCGTAACGCTGATCCCCACCGTGTGGCTGACCAAGAGCGTGTTGGTCAGGGCCACATTGGCCCCGGAATCCACTTGAACGCCGTAGGCACTGTGGTTGCGGCTGATGGTATTGTGCAAGAAGTCGCCGCTGCCGCTCCGCACTCGCACGGCAGGCGAATCAAACCAATCGTATGTGGAGCGGTTCCCAGCGATGATGTTGTTGGTGATAGTGAAGGGGGTAACGCTGTTGAGGTACAGTCCTGCTGTCCGTGCGCATCGGTTGTTGTAGATCAGGTTGCGCGTAAAAAACAAGTCGGTATAAAAAACGCCAACGGCTCCGTAATCGTTGCTGGCATTGTTACCGGTAAACGTATTTCCCGCAATGCGGCCCTGGGCATTAATAATTTGTAATGCTCCGGCATAACCGCCAGAGGCACGGCCTAGGCTGCGCCCCAGACCGTTATCTACAAAGGTGCTGTCGTGTAGGGCAAAAGCGGGGCGCGTGCCGCCTGTACCTGCAAAGTAAAGTCCACTAGCGTTCCAGGCATCATTTTCTTGGAAGCGGCTGTTTTCGATGATTGCCGTAATTGTGCCGGAGATAGCTGCACCGCCACCTGCGGACTGTCTGCGCGCCCAGGTGCTATTGGCCTGGAAGGTAGAAGCGTAGATTTGTATCGTTCCGCCTTCCATATACACCCCTCCGCCATAGGCGTAAGAGGTCGGGGTGTCATAATCATACACGTCTGTCACATTGCTGTAGAAGTTGGTGGATTGCAATGTGAGATTTACATCTTGTGCATAGAGACCGGCGCCATTCCAACCGCCTGTGGTGGTGGAGATGGTTTTCCCATTGGCAAGGGTGAGTCCTTCCAGTGTAACGGTGGCCGGGCCGGTAATAGCGGCGACCCGTCGTACCCCCTCGCCATCCAGTGTGGAGGGATGGGTTACAGGGTCATGGGTCACCGGGCCGGTGGGAGCACCATCCCAGCCACCGGTGAGCGTGATGCTGTTGTTGAGGGCGATGACAACTTCGTTTGTGCTGGTATACCTCCCTTGCGCCAGGTAAATCGTATCGCCATCGTTGGCCTGTGCTACGGCGGTGTGCAGATTGCAGGGCGTTGCCTGGGAACAATCGCCACTCCCACCCGAAGCCGCAAAGTGAGCGTTGCCGCTGGCGGTTACGTAGCGCGTTGTTGGGCCTATGCTCCATAGCAACAGTGCCAGCAAAATGCCACATAGACCGAAACAGAACCATAAACGCGACCAATTCAGTGTGTGTGTCTGGGTCATTGGGGATTTCTCCTTTCACTAATTCCGTAACACCAGGGGTAGGTAGACGTGATGGAAGACTCTGGGATCAGCGGCCAGGGCGAAGCCGAAGAAATCGTTGGCTTCTGGATCGCCGGTAATGCCGCTGCTGGCTTGCGTCCAGAAAGTGTTCCCGGCACTGGAGAGTCCGGTAGCTCTGCCATAGAGAATGTGGATAGCGCCGGCATCGGTTTGGTTGACGCTGTTGAACATTACGTCTTCGTAAGGCACGCCGATGACGAGATCTCCGTAGCCGTCGCTATTGAAATCGCCAGCAGCCAGGCTGTATCCGAAGCGGTCGTTGGCTTCTGCTTCATCAGCCACCCCTAAGATTCCCTGAAACCAGACTTGGGAACCGCTCGTTACCAGTCCGGCAGGTGTGCCGTAGATGATCTGCACACAGCCGATGTTATCCAGGCCGAAGTCTTCATCAGGCACGCCGATAGCCAAATCCGCATAGCCATCGCCGTTGAAATCGCTAGAAGCCAGCGAAAAACCAAAATGATCGTTGGCCTGGGCACCGGTTCCGAGGATGTCCTGATTGAACACCATGTCCCCGGTGGCGATCAACCCGCTGCTACCGCCATAGAGGATATGCACAGCGCCGGCGTTGGCGTCGCCGCCGACATTTTGCCCCGGCACGCCGATAGCCAGATCGGCATACCCGTCGCGGTTGAAATCCCCAGTAGCCAGTGATTGTCCGAAGTTGTCATAAGCTTCGGCAGAACCAATAAGCCCGCCATTGTCCTGATGCCAGTATTGGTTACCAGTAGTGGTGAGGCCGCTGGCTGAGCCATAGAGGATGTGAACCACACCAGTGTCATAGCGAAGCGGGCTGGCAAAATCTTCATCCGGCGCGCCGATGGCGAGATCGGCATAGCCATCACCATTGAAGTCGCCAGTAGTCAGCGCTTTGCCGAAGTGATCGCCGATCTCTTCGCCATCTGGCAAGCCCCCTGCTCCCTGACGCCATAATTGGGTGCCGGTATCGCGCAGGCCGAAAGGTGAGCCGTAGAGGATCTGGACAATGCCAGCCTGTTCTACGTTCCAATCTTCGTAAGGTACACCAATGGCAAGATCATCGCAGCCGTCGCCGTTGAAATCCCCAGCGGCAAGCGGCCAGCCGAAACGGTCATTTTCTTCCGCATTGCTGCCGATGATGCCAGTGTCCTGATGGAAGATTTCATCGAAAGAAGTGCCCAAGCCACTGCTAAAACCATAGAAAACATGGATGGCTCCAGCGTTGGCGTATCCGTTTACAGATTGTCCGGGTACACCAACAACTAGGTCTAAGCCGCCGATACAATCAAAATCCCCTACAGCCAGGGCCTGTCCGAAATGATCATAGGGTTCAGCCGTACCTACTGTGTTATTCACGTCCTGTGTCCAGAACTGACTTCCCGTTGAGGTGATACCGATCCCGCGTTGACCGTAGAGCGCGTGGACTGCGCCTGCCTCATAATTGGTGCTGCCTAGCGTTTCCCGATGCGCCCCGATAGCCAGATCTGCCACAAAATCATGGTTGAAATCCGCCTGGGGTTGGGGGCCTGTTTCTGCATTGAGCATTCCGCCGCTCGGCAGCAGCAATCCCAGCAACAACAATCCGTAACTACCATATTTATAGAGCTTCATGGTTATCCTCCTTATTTTAATGGTGAATTATGATATCGCTTTGGGTAGGCGCCAGGCTTGAACCGTGACCAGGTCGAGTTGTTCTTTGGGGATGAAGGCCTCCGCTCCGTGCGCCAGCGCGGACTGTTGCAAGCGGGCATTGTGGTGGATGCTGACGAGAATCACGCGCAGGGTGGGGCGTAGTGATTTGAGCCGGGCAATCCCTTCCAGCCCATTGATATCCGGCAGCATCACATCCACGACGGCCAACGCTGGATTGTGGGTGCGCAGGAGCCGTTCGGCTGTGGTAATGTCCCCGGCTTCGGCGATGATCTCAAATCCGGCATAGGTGAGTAATTGTCGCAAAGAGCGCCGGAATCCGGGGTCATCGTCTACAATAAACACGGTAGTCATGGGCGGCCTTTCGTTCTGCCTCAAAGCTTGCTTTTAGCATAGCATAAAGACTGCGGGGCGTCATCAGGGCAGGGTACTAATTGTGTAAGGGGGGCATCTGGTACTATGTACCGGGAGATGTGAGTCTGGTACTATTAATGTTGTGCTCGTTCAATGTCATTAAGTTAAAACCTGGCAGGTTTCGCCCAAATTGGGTAGGATAGTATTTTACCGGTGCATAACGACGTTTTGTAGACTCAAGGCCTGGAAACCTGCCAGGTTTATATCCTAAACTTAATGACATTGTTTGCCCGTTACGTTGGTTGCCAGGTAACGGTGATACTTGTGCCTGCGCCGGGGGCGGAGTGTAACCGTAATTGCCCGCCAATCAATTCGACGCGCTCGCGTATCCCCAACAGGCCGTAGTGTTCCGTGGCTGCCAGTGGGCTGAGGTTTTCCGGTACATTGAAGCCTACCCCATCATCTGTGAGCGTCAGGCGCAGCGCCTGGGGGGTACGTTCCAGGCGGAGTATGACGTGCTCGGCGTGAGCATGGTGCGCTATATTGGCGAGACCTTCTTGTGCAACGCGATAGAGATTGACCGCGACTTCATCCGGCAGCGGGGCATTGAGCGGTTCTGGTGCGGTTTGCACTTGCGCTGGAATGCCCTGTTGTTCTACCCATTCTTCAACCAGGGTGGTAAGGGCGGCGCTCAATCCGAGCGTGTCAAGCAATGGCGGGCGGAGTGCGGCGCACACCCGGCGCAGCTCGCCGAGGAGGGCCTTTACTTCCGCGCTCATCTCTTGCAGTGATGGGTTGGGGAAACCTGCGCCCGCCTGCTGTGAGCGCAATAGCTCCATTTGTAACCGTAGCCCGACTAGCGTTTGTAATGGCCCATCGTGCAAATCGCGGGCAAGCCGCGCACGCTCTTCTTCGCGAGAGCGTAAGAGCTGGCGCTGGGTGCGGGCGAGTGTTTCTTGATGGGCATGGATTTCCTCGATCTGGCGACGCAGGGTCTCTACCAGTAGCACATTCCCCAGAGCAATTTCGGCCTGATGCGCAACGGTTTCCAGAATGCGCCGATCGGTCATCGAGTGCTCGTCGCCATCGCGTCGCGGGCCGACGAACCAGTACCCCTGTACATTTTCGCCAAAGCGCAAGGGGAAGGCGTTTTGCCTGTCTCCGGTAATGCTGGGCAAGGCCATCGCCTCGCCCAGTCGTAGCTCACCCGGTTCCAACTGCATCAACGCTGGCACTTGCCGAGTGAGGACATCGCTTAGTTGTGTACGTTCCAGTGTGCGGGCTAGAGCGTTGCTGGCGGTTTCTACCACTTGCGGATAGTCGTACCAACCGCCGTAAAAGAGCCGATCTACTTGCTGTTGTATGCGTTCGCGCCCCCAATTGAAGGCCAGCCCCAGCAGTAGTGTGAGCCAGGTTCCTACCAGCGTTTGTGCCAATACATCACCGGGGACCAAGCGATAAAGGAGGATGAAAGGCCCTAGGTAGACGAGGAAAATGCTAAGGGAAAGCAACGCATAGACCAGGGCGCGATTGAGAAACCGGTCAATGTCGAACAGCTGTTGGCGGATCGCGGCATACAAATAGCTGAGTGGTGCAATTACCAGACAGAGTGCGACGCTCCATTCAGGGAGTTGGTATGTCCACCCAAAGTGCTGGGGGAGCACATAGCCCAGAAGGGCTGGGCTAGCAGCAATGAAGTTACCGAAAAGGATGAGGCGCACACGGCGACGCTCAGCGTAGTTGGCACGCTGGATGTAGCTGTAAAGTAACACCCCCAGGGCCACTAATATCTCAATGATGACGTAACTCGCCGCGATACCTGTTACAGGTGGTGGCCCGGCAAGCCACCCTAGCAGCGAGAGCGTTGCCATTCCATAGAGAACTGTTAATCCCCAGTGTCGATAGGCTGGTTTGCCCAGAGATACCGGAAAAATCAGATACAGATGCACCAGCAGCGGCGCGGCGATGAAGAGGGCGGTAGAGCTTAAATCCAATGTCCAGCGAGGGGTAGGTATCCCGTAGGGGTAAGCGAGGGGAAACAGGATGAGTATGGCGAAGACCTGTGAGAGTAGGTAGAGCAGGCGCACATCGCGGTACTGGCTGCGGCGCAAAAATAGCAGTAGCCCAATCCCCCAGTAAAGCAGGGTTGTGAGGGTCGCACTCCCTAGCGCGGGCCAATTCACCTTTGCCAGCGGCACAATGGGCAATTCCAGTGTGAGTCGTTCCCCGTCGCGGTGGATGTCTGCCGGGTAAAGGCCGGGGGGCAATGTGTGCCAGCTGTCGAACGCTGCTCCGTTCACTGAGAGCCAGACGTCGCCAGGCATAAAGCCTGCATAGTTGCCGTAACTGTTCTGCTCTACGGTGAGAATCTCACCGGTGCGGGTGTCGAAGTTGAAATCAACTACAGGGGTGCGCCACTGGTTGTAGAGCGCATAGCCCACCAGGGTGGGTGCCAACAGCGCCAACAGGAGCAATCCGGCGCGTTGATAGGGTGATAGCGGCGGTTGTTCAGCGTCCATCTTCGGAGAGCGTTGCCCAGCCGTGGCGTAGGGCATAGAGGGTTGCCTCCGTGCGGTTCGTCACACCCAATTTGTTATAGATTGTGCTTACATGGTTCTGTATCGTGCGTTTAGTCACAATTAGGCGTTGTGCAATTGCAGCATTGTCCAGACCTTGCGCGAGCAAGCCGAGGATTTCTTGTTCGCGGGGTGTGAGCGGGGGGTCTTCCGCCGGAGGCGCGGTAGGTACAGGCTGTTGTGCGTTTAGGGCATGGCGGACTACTTTATGGGCGATTTCTGGGCTGAGCCAGCTCTTACCCTGGGCGACGGCGCGTACCGCCTGGGCTAGCGATTCTACCGCTTCATCCTTGAGTAGATAACCTTGTACGCCGTTGTTGAGCAGGCTGAAGATGGTCTTTTCGTCGCTGTGTAAGGTGAGAATGAGGATTGCTGGCCGATTATTGACCGGTAGTTGTGCGATGACTGCTTGAGCATTTAGGTCGGGGAGATTTACATCGAGAATCAGCACGTCGGGCTGGCAGTCACGCACGAGGGTAGGTACATCGGCCCCGGCACCGGTCTGTCCTACAAGCGTCATATCGGTGGCAGAAGCGAGTACGGCGGCCATGCCCGCGCGTACAATTGGGTGATCATCCACAATGGCAATACGAATCATGATTTTCCCCGCAATCTTGTTGCGTGTATTGGGCACACTTGTGAGCGAGGGTTAGGGGTAATTGGATGTGTTTCAAATGAGTTGGTAGCCGCGCTTTCCATAGCGCGCGATTTGGAAAGCGTGGTTACTTTCAACTGAAAAAAGGCAATATCGCAAAAGTCGCCCTGCTGAGAGTATCTAACATGACACAGAGTTACACAGCGGCGACACGGAGAGACACAGAGTTTTTCCTGGTGTTAGGTAATTCTGAGATATTCTGTGCATCTCTGTATAACTTCCCGTTGCTCTAAAATCGTGTGCTAGGTGATTCCTTGCGCTTTACAGGGTTGGTTTTGCGCTACCGCGAAAAAAAGACACCCACATCTATTGACCGGGGGACGTTCAGGTTTCTGTAATTGTGGCCCAGCCCAACACGGCATCTACGAGTAATGCCAGCCAGAAGTTTTGTGTTTGGATATAGACCAATACGCTGATAATTGCCAACGCGGCGCGGAAGAGCAGCGCGCGGCTCTGGGGCGAATTGGTACGCAAATCGGCCCAGCGGGCCGGGTTGAGCGCAGCTTCGAGCGCGACCGGCAACAGGCCTGCCCACGCGCCCAGCGCCGGCCCCCAGAGCAACACGAATGGCTCGCGGTAGAAGGCCCAGTGGGTTTGATGATAGACAGCTTCACGGAGAGCCACCCAGCCATCCTGCCGTTTTGCGCGATGGAGCGGGAGTAACGCGGACGCACGCCGCGCCAGGGCGAAAATCGCCAGTGCGCCGACTCCTAGCGCCAGAGACCAGCCACTTTCGCGCATCCAGTCCAGCCCTGCGCGCGGCTGAAGTCCCAGCCCGCGCAGGGTCAACTGACCTTGCGCAAGTAATACGGTGGCGGGAATGCCCACCGCGTACAGCAGGCGGGCGGCTTGCGCCAACCACGGTGCAGCAGGTGAACGCTCTAACTTGACCTGCCACTCTGGCAGCGGCGGGCGGGCAGCGGCCCAGCGTACCCAGGCCGCAAAGATGGCGAGCAATATCGAGCCGCCTATCCAGAGCCAACGTTGTTCCAAGGAAATTGTCGCTTCAGGCGACATTGCTGAGCGCCTTGCTGCGGATAGGGACAGTGATTGTAACCTTGGTTCCCTGACCCGGAGTGGATTGGATGATGGTTTTGCCCCCCACCAGTGAAGCGCGTTCTTGCAAGTTCAGCATTCCCAGGCTGCTGCGTTCAGCATAGCCGGCTTCTACTTTGGCGACATCGAATCCTTTTCCGTCATCCTCGATTTCGGTGATGATACTCATGCCCCGTTGGTAGATGCGGATCCAGAGGTTCTTGGCCTTAGCATGTTTGCGCGCGTTCGTGATGGCTTCTTCCACAATGTAGAAGATAGCACCTTGCGCGTCGGATTCTAGCAACTTATTGATGTCTGCATCCAACTGCAAGTGAATGGGGAGCGGGTCGGTTTCGGCGAGTTTTTGCGCGTATTGTTCCAGTGCTGGCCCTAAGCCCTGCGTTTCCAGAATCAGCGGGCGCAGGGTGAAGAGCATTTGGCGGATCTCTTTGGTGGTTTTGCGCGCCAGGTTTTCCAACTGTAGCAGCTCTGGCATCACTTTTGAAGGATCGCGTTCGAGGAGCATCTGGATATAGTTGAGGCGCATGGCTATCGCTGCGATGGTTTGGGTCGGGCCGTCGTGTAGGTCACGTGCTAGCTTCTTGCGAGCATCTTCTTCTACGGCTACCAGGCGCTCTTTCTCGTCCACCAGTTCCTGATATAGGCGCGCGTTTTGTAACGCCATGACGGCCTGGTTACAGACGGCCACCAGCAGGTCTTGAAAATCAGGGGTATAGGTTGCGGCTTCCGGGCTGCCCAGCACCAGCAAGCCATAGCTTTCGAAACCCGCCAATAGCGGTAACGCAATCGCTTGCCGGCAGCTGTGCATGGCTACGGTGCGGCCCAGTTCAGGGTCTGAACCGGGTTCCTGGATCACGATAGGCTCGGCTTTTTGCAGCGTTGCAGCGAGCACGCCTTCACGGGCCGGGAAACGCGCGCGATTGTCTGTCAATGTTAGGCCTTGCCCGGTGGCTACATATAGACTTTGATCCATGCCGAATAGCAAAATCATGCCGACCTGGGGGATGTCCTGTTTCATAAACTCACGTAGCCCGGCGTTACTCACGTCCAACGCGGCTTCCAGCACCCGCTCGTAGTTGAGGGTGGCGCTCAATGTACTTGCTAGCTCGAAGATCAGCCGCACGCGTTGGTGTGCCGCGTCCAGGGCGGCACTGGACGCTTTCTCTTTAGCATCACGTTCAATGACCAGGCTTTGTTTGATTTTTGATCCCAGGTAAGTGGCTGCACTGCCAGCTAGTAGCATGACCAGTCCATTAGAGACAACAGCCAGGTTGTTGAAGGTAATGTCCAGGATGTTATAACCGCTTTCCTGTGGTAGTAGGGCCAAGGCCCAATAAAGGGCTACGATAGCTAGTGTGATGGTGAGGCTGGTCAACCATGAGAATCGTAGTGCCGTGGTAACAACCGGGATGAAGGAAATGAAAAAGATGGGGCTACTGGTGCCCCCGGTGCTACCGATGAGTCCCAGTGCCAGGCTAATATCCAACAGCAGGGTGAAAAAGCGGAAAGGCCGACGAAAGGCGTTGAGCACCAGTAGAATCATCACCATAAAATTGGCGACGGTCCCGATGATCAGGAGTAACATCAGGGTGGTGGGAAAGATATCTTCTGTAGCCAGGGTGCTCAGTCCGGATATTAGAGCTGTGGCAATCAGGAAGAACCAGCGCAGGTTGCTGTATAGCCATTCGATTTTGAATTCCGTTTCATTCATGCGCGTGCTCCCGTATTTGCGGGTGGAGTCAAACTGATTATACCTGACTTGTGCCAAACACCAAACTGGACGGCGTCAGATTGAGAAGCGCACATGTACAATATCGCCATCCTGCACTGGATATTCCTTACCTTCCAAACGTACCTTACCGACTTTGCGTGCGGCTACCATGTTTCCGGCGGCCAGCAGCTCGTCGTAAGTGATGACCTCGGCGCGGATGAAGCCCCGCGCCAGATCAGTGTGGATCACCCCGGCGGCTTCGACCGCCGTCGCACCGATATGCACCGTCCAGGCGCGCACTTCATCTTCGCCTACAGTGAAGAAGGATTGTAGCCCCAGCAGCGCGTAAGAGGCGTGGATGACACGGTTGAGGCCCGGTTCGGCCAGTCCGAACTCTTCCATGAACATCGCCGCCTCGTCTTCCGTGAGTTGCGCGATTTCCATCTCAATTTTGCCCTGCAAGGCCAACACCTGGCTCTGTTGATGTGTGTATTCGCGGATGCCGGCCTGTTCTGGAGTCTGGGGATCATCGCCGGTGTTGACGATGACCAGTACCGGCTTGAGACTCAAGAACCCGAAGCCGCGCAGCTTCTCGCAGGTTTCGGCAGGCAGGCCTAAATCGCGCAACAGCTGCCCATTTTCCAGTGCCGTATGCAGCTGCTCGAAGAGAACTTGATCGGCTTGTAGCGCCTGGCGCTCTTCGGCGCGCGCGCCCTTGTGCAGACCCTCGGCGATCCGCTCGAGGCGGTTTTCTACCGTGATCAGGTCAGCCAGCAAAAATTCGTTATCGAGTGCATCCAAATCGCGTTGGGGGTTTACACTGCCCGCCGGGTGGGGCGATTGGAGGTTTTCGAAGGCGCGCACCACATGCACGAACGCATCCATCCGGGCGATTTGATTCCGCAGCTGTCCGCTCAATCCGCTCTTGGCGAGACCGGGTTCAACGCCGGCGATGTCTACATAAGTAACCTTGGCGTAGATGGTCTTGCGCGGCTTGAACATGGTGCTCAAGCGATCCACGCGCGGGTCGGGCACATCCACCACGCTGCTGTGCAATTCTGGCTTGCCGCTAATGGCGGGCGTTGTAGGCCGGTTGCTGCGTGTCAACGCATTGAAAATCGTGGTCTTGCCGCTCGTCGGCAAGCCGATAATCCCTAGTTCCATAATAACTCCTTCTTGTTAAGCATGGGACGTGTTGTCTGGTGTTGTTTTGATTTTTTCCCGTACCGGAGCCAGCTGCGCCCGTAGTCCGGTCTGGCTGAGTATGGCAATCCAGGGCGGCAGTAAGAACAGAATTGGTGGCAGGATGATAATCAGCAAACTAAATAGTCCGGTACACACTAGCCATACCAGTGTGTTGAGCGGGTGCAACAGCGTCATGAAGAAGCTGTTGCGTAAGGAGAGGAACAAACGCGGCGCTTCCATCTCGAACTGGAAGCTGAGCAGGTAGAACCCTATACCGGTCCAGACTAAGGCGACGCCGCTCCATACCAGGTTGACCCATAGTGTCAGCTCCGGCGCTAAAGGGGAGAGCGGGCTACCGTAGAAGAGCAAATTGCTGGCAATAACCAGGTAGCCGCCCCCTAGCAGCGCGACGCTTTTGATGGCACGTCCGCCATGCAGCTGCACACCTTCCCAGAAGAGCGGCCAAGTGACGCCACGCTCCTCCAGTGCCGCGTGGGCGGCCCACCATACCCCGCCCAGGGTTGCCATTCCCGGCAAACTCAGCGCTAGCGGGAGACCTAGCAACAGCACCAAGGGGGGCGCAGGCAGTTGCAGCATCAACCAAAGGGCCAATGCTGGCGGGATGAGCACGGCTGCTGTCACAAGCGCGCCTATGAGTAGTAGGTGGAAGAGCTCTTCGTAAAACATCCGGAGCGCCGTCATGAGAATATGCCAGGGGTTCATGCTTACCTCGGTTAGGTGCAAGGTCAGGCGTAGGGCCTGTTATTCTTCCAGTATAATGGTCATTTTGATTTCAATGCCATCCATTGAACTACCGCCAGCTAGTGGTTTAGTGGTCAGGCGGATGTGGAAGTCGCCGTCGGCGGTAATATATCTTGGTGTCCTGATGTTGTTCAACACAAGGTCCGACTGATTTATGACGAGCTCTTCTTGCATAATAGCCCACTCGTTGAGTCTCCAATCCCACAGTTCCAAGCGTAGTGGTTGCAGGAGTGATTTCGGATCGGCCCACGGACGGGCTTCCAATTGGATCGTCATTTGCTGGAGCGCCTCGATTTTGACCATATCCGGGATGTGATAAACCAGGATGATTTCGGATGATTGGATGTAGAAAAAACCACTATCATCAATCCAGGTTTGGTCGGTTTGAGCCTGGCTGCTGGTCAGCACGATAGATGTCTGTTGCCCTTGTGGACATGGTACGACATAGAAGAAACAGGTCTCTGCTGTGCGATTGGCGGTCAGCGCGACGTTGGGGAAGGGGCTGTACCCCTCTAAGACGCCAATCAGATAACAGCCCCGCATGCGCGCGCGATTGCTGCCAGCCCAGTAGCCGTAGTAATCGTGGGGGTTGGCGGGAGGACATAGGCTGTACAGGTCGTTGTTCCCTGCCATAACGGCGTTGAGCGGTGCGCTGAAGTCGGTTGTTCTGTTTGCGGGGACGGTTTCAAGTAGATTCAGTGTATACCCGCTAGTGCCATAAATCAGCTTCAAATCCTGTATTGGATAATCGCTGCGTATTTGCCCGGTGAAGAAGGTTTCCTGCTCGCGGACCACATTCACAACGACGTCGAGGGGGGACTGTACCAGCCCGTCATTAGTCCATGTGGCAACGCCCTGAACGCGCGAGCCTTCTATTTTATAGTTATCAGTGTCGTGTGTGATGCGCAGTGTGGGCGAGTTAGTGTCGTGTCCGCCGTAATAGTAGGGAGAACTATAATCTGTTACCGGGCGGTTGTAGCTGGTGTTTCGCCAAGTGATGCGATTGATGCCGGGGGCATAGATCGCGGTTATTTGTACCCCGCGCGCGGGCAGGCCTGCTCCTGGTATCGTGATGAGGGCGAGCTCATGGGAGGCCGGTAGCGCGCGGGAAAACGTACTGTTGAGCATCAACGCGACGCTTAACACGGTCAATACAATCCAGGTGGGCAGCAATACCCAGGCGAGCACCGGGCGGCGCAGGCGGCGCACAATAAACAGTGTACCAGGGCCCATTAGGAGGATATACAGTGGGACAAAGAGTAGTAAGAGCCACAGCCTTGGTAGTGCTTCGATCGGGAGTGTAGTCGCCCCCCCTACCAGGGAAGAACCTTGGGTGGATAGCAGGTTATCGTCTTGGAAGGCTGTTGCGGGGATGGTATCATAGACCCACAGATTGCTCAACCAGGATTGATCGCTGGTATGATTCAAGTCCCACCCAATAAGGTCTACCCGTCCCACGCCTATGGCTTGCTTGATTGCCAGGAGCGCATTGTTTTGCGTTAGCAGTGGGGTGGCTTGCGGATGTGGGTTGATGAGCGCGACGGCTTGCCAATGTTGCCCGCTGCTATCCGGTGCTTCTAGCATGAGTGTTGCGCCGGGCGTCGCGCTGCGCAATGGCGGCGGCATTCCTGGCAGGACTTGGGGGAGTGCTGCTCCGCCGCTCAACACCAGATGCCCGCCTGCCCCTACCCACGAGAGTAAGGCCTCCTGCTGCGCAGGGGTTAAGATGCTCGTGTCGGTCGCATTGATAATCAACACATCTATTACGTCCCAGGCCTGGTGCGTCTCTGGAAGGGTTTGTAGCGTGTTGAGCGTGATGCTAACATCGCAGTATTGCTGCTTACCGAGCTGTAACTGCCCGCGCGCATCGCTGATGGCGCAGACGCGTTCACCGGGCTGTGTGAAGCGTGTTGGGACGATCCCCGCATGGTGCAGGGTCCCCTGTGAGTTCTGGAGGCTCACGAACGCATTGCGCTGGACATAGAAAGGGATGCGGTAGAATTTATTGGAACGCGTCGGCAATGACACTGGTTGGCGATAGGTGTAGTTGTTGTCAGGGTCTAGGATTAATAGCTCCCCTGTCCAATCTGGGCCTTCATTGGTAAGCGTCACCTGGATTTCGGCCCAGCCCGGTGTTTCAAAGACGCCATTCCAGGCGTACTGCGCGCTGATTTCCGGGTGCTGTGGCTCGGTCTGGCTATGCACAGCGCCGCGCGCGCCAGCCAGCAGCAAGAGCAGCACGGCGCCGCCTAGTGAAATTCTGAGTAAAGTTTTTGATAGCCGCATGGATTCGCCTCAATTACAATGTTGTTGTTTCTTATTTGTTGGTATTGAACTACTAACCATTGTCTAACCATGTAAGGATCTCGCGTGCAAATTGCGGAAAGACCTCTAGCCCTTTGCCATAGTGTTGCCATATCTCAGTGCTGTTGATATCCAGATAACGATGCACGAGGATGTTCCGCAAGCCTCTACCTATACTTGTACCCGCAACCCCTTGAGGTATGCGCCTTCCGGGAAGGTCAGCGCGACGGGATGATCGCTGCCTTGCGCCAGCCAGCCGGTGATGCGTGCATCGCGCCCGGCATCCAATGCCGCGCCGAAGATAATCTTCTGGAAAAGGTCTGCCGAAATCGCCCCAGAACAGGAGCAGGTGAATAGCTGCCCGCCGGGATTGAGCAGGTGCAGGGCTTGCAGGTTGATGTCCTTGTAGCCGCGCGCGGCCTTTTGCACGTCCTTCTGGCTGAACGCGAACTTGGGCGGATCCACGACGATGACATCGAAGCGCCGCCCGGCTTGCCGGAACTGTCGCAATGCCTGGAAAGCGTCTTCGGTGATGTCTTCTACGTTAGCTCCCTCTAGCCCGTTGCGCGCGAGCGCCGCGCGTCCCAGAGCCAGCGCCTCGCGCGAGGTGTCCACATTGACTAGCGATCCCGCGCCGCGCGCCAGCCCGTAGATGCCGAACCCGCCGGTGTAGGCGAAGACGTTGAGCAGCGCGGGCGGGTGGCCTAGCCGCGCCTGTGCTGCAATCGCATCGCCTAGCCGCTGCCGGTTCTCACGCTGATCCAGGTAGAAGCCTGTCTTGTGACCGTGGCGCGCATCTACCAGAAAGCGCAGGCCGTTTTCGAGGATTTCTACCGTGTCCGGCGGTTCATTGCCGCGCAGCAAGCCTGTGCGTGCGACAAGGCCTTCTTTTTGTAACGCTTCGCCTTCGCTGCGCTCGTAGAGCGTAGTTGGTGCGAGTAGTTCCATGAGCAGCTCCGCGAATAGCTCCCGTCGCGCCGTGCTGCCGGCGGTGAGGTATTGCACCACCACCGTCTCGCCGTAGCGATCCACAATCAGGCCAGGGATGCCGTCTGATTCGGCGTGGACAAGGCGAGCGGCGGTCGTGGCATCATCCAGAAGCGTGGCGCGCGCCGCGATGGCGACTTGGAGCCGCGCGCGCCAGAAGTCCGGGCTGTCGGCGGCCTCAGCAGCGTCCCAGGAGACCAGCCGCGCGCGGATCTGCGAGTGTGGGCTGTACTGCCCCCAGGCCAGAAACTCGCCGCTAGCGCTTTCCACGCTGACTAAGTCGCCTGACGCGGGGGTGCCTATCACCCGCGCCAGCCCGCCGGAGAAGAGCCACGGATGGCGGCGTTGTAGCGACTCCTCGCGGCCCGGCTTGAGAATGAGGCGTGGCGGCGCGCTCATGGTTCCTGCGTCCCCACCATCGCCTGCAAGAGCGCTTCCAGTGAGCGTTGCTCGCGCCCGTAACAATCCCAATCGCCAGCTTGCAAGCAGAGTTGCCCTGCTTGATAGTGTTCCCAGGCCCGCTCGGCCAGCGATTCCAGGCTACCTTCGGGCAAGCCATCTGGGGGGATGGGGACGGCGGCTGCATCTAGCACTTGCAGCAGTGCTTCGGTGAGGGTGGGGGCCATCACGACCCGCTCGTCATAAGCCACGATGACGCGCCGCAGTTCGGGCAACTGTCCGCTTTCGGCCTCTAAGTAGAGCGGTTCGACGTAGATGAAAGTGTCATTCAGCGGAATGACCAGCAGATTCCCCCGCAGCACTCGCGAGCCGCGTTGGTTCCACAGCGCTAGCTGTTGGGAGATGATGGGGTCCTGGTCAATGCGCGCCTCGATCTGTTGTGGCCCATAGAATAGCTGGTCTTTGGAGAGTTTGAAGATGCCCAACCGTCCGTAATCGGACCCGTCACTCTCTGCGTAGAGCCAGGCAATCATGTTCTGGCGTTGTGCGGGCGTGTAAGGACGAATCATCATAAACTCCAGGCGGTCGGAGTCGGGCAGGCGCATCAACACATAATATGGCTCCATGCGCCGCTGTGAGGTCTCCACCATCTCAGTAGGGATGGCCCAGAGGTCTTCACGGTTGTAGAAGACCTGGGGGTCTTCCATGTGATAGGTGGCGTAGAGTTCGGACTGGTAGACGAAGAGCGTTTCCGGGTAGCGCCAGTGGGCGCGCAAGGCGGTGGGCATCGCTTCGGCGGGCCGGAACAAATCGGGGAAGATGCGCGCATACGTTGCGGCAATGGGGTCGCTCGGATCAATCAAATAGAAGAGCGTCTCACCCGTGTACGCATCTATAGTGACTTTGACGCTGTTGCGGATATAGTTCAGCCCGCTGCGCATCTCCGAGTAGGGGAAGTGATCCGTCCAGGTATACGCATCCATCATCCATACCAGCCGCCCGTTGTGGATGATGATGTAGGGGTCGTCATCGTACCAGAGCAGTGGCATCAGCCGGTCGGCGCGGTCGCGGAGGGTGCGGTGAAAGAGGATGCGGCTCTCGCTGGTGAGCGCGGGCGAGAGGAGCATCTGCGCGCTGTTGAAGCGCATTGCCAGCAGCAGGCGGCGGAAGAAGCCACCGAGGGGGATACCATCTGGCCCAGTGTAGCGGCTGTAGACATTGGTGTTGCCTTGAGGATAGTCGAATTCATCCTCAGTGGTGTTGATGACAACATATTGGTGCGCCATCTCACCAAAATAGATCTCCGGTTGCGTGATGGCAAGTTCGGGGTGGGCGCTGACCGGCGGAATATCGCGCACCAGCAGGCGGGGTTGCCCCTCTGGGCTAACTTCATTGACCGGGATGAGTGTTACGCCGTAGCCGTGCGTGAAGATGAGATGCCGGTTGATCCAGGTCTGCGCCTGGTCGGCCAGCTGATCCACATCCAGCTCCCGTGCTGAGAGCATCACGGCGCGCGGCACGCCGTCGAGCGTGTAGCGATCTACATCTACATCCTCGAAGTGATAGTAAAGCCGAATCTCCTGGATCTGGCCGAAGGTGCGCAGCAGCGGGCGGTAGTCCCACAGGCGGATATTCTGCACAATGTCGCTGTTGGTGTCAAGATCACCTTCAGTGATGGTGCCATTGCCAGAATACTCAAACTCTCGAATGTTATCAATTCCGTAAGCGTAGCGGGTGTAGGCGATGTTATAGTTGATATACGGCCGCTCAACGGCGAACTCGTTGGGTTCGACTTTAAGGCGTTGGACGAGGGTGGGGTAGATGCCACCAATGAAGGAGAGTACTACCCAGCCCACGCCCACGAATGACAGGAGCTTCCAGCTGTGGGTGAAAACGTTGATAATCAGGATGAGTGCGCCCACCGCAAAGAGCGCCAGGCCGATGTTGTAGATGGGGATGCGCGCGAAGATGTCGGTATAGCTCGCGCCCACCACCACGCCATCGCGCGATTGCAGCAGCGCGTAGCGGGCCACCCAGCGGTCAGCGCTGAGCAGGAGCAGCCATGCGACCCCAATCAGCGAGAGGTGCGTGGTGCTACGGCGCGACTTGAGCTGTTGAAATAGTGTGTAGCGTAGGAGCACACCGAAGAACGCAACTACGATGAGCGTCTTGCCCCAACCCAGCAGCGTGTTGTACCAGGGTAAGTCAAAAATGTAAAAGGCCATATCCTGCCCGAAAATTGGATCAACGAAGTTGAACAGGACGCCGTTAGCTGCCATGAGGTACTTTTCCCAGTGATTTTTCAGTGCTAGTCCGAACATGAGGCCCACAAACATACTCGTCACGCTGAAGAATAGTCGCAACGGGCGGGTGGCGATAGCCATGTTTTGTCTACCCAGGTGGGCCTCTAGTTGTGTCTTGCCGATGCGGAGAAAGGGGAGCAGCGACCAGTTGAAGAGCAGGAAAAGGCTCGCAGCAATCACGCCAACCACACCCAGTCCGATTTCCGCTCCCAGGCGGCGGGTGAGTAAGGGGGTGTAATCAAGGCTCTCGAACCATAGATAATCAGCATAGAGGTTCAGGAGCGCTGCCGAGGATGAACATAGTATGAACACCCCCAATATGAGCGCGACCATCATTAATGATCCCATCCATTTGTGTTTGTTGGTTTGCATGGCCCCTCCTGTGCGAATCAGTGAATCAGTGACTTGGCGACTTGGTAAATGGTCAATGTTATTAAGTTAAGACCTGGCAAGTTTCGTTCCAATTGGGTCGGGTAGTATTTTACCAGTGAATAACGACGCTTTGTAGGCTCAAGGCCTGGAAACCTGCCAGGTCTATGCCCTAAACTTAATGACATTGGGTAAATGGTATATATTTCTCGGTCACGCATCACGTTTGACGTTTCACGAGTAAGTATAGCACGCCAGAAGCGTCTGTCAATGATTGTGTGGTAGGGTTATCGCATTTGACCACTTGTTGCAGAAATACGGCCTAAAGCCCCTCTAAAAACACCGCTTTAGCGGTGCAACAGGCAACGCGAGGGAGGATGAGTTTTCTAAATGCGATAGCCCTGGATTGTGTGGCATTTGCTTTCCCCCGTCCCCGTGCTATCATTAGTAGATGAGACTTATGGGGAGGAATGGAATTATTATGCTGCGGAGGCCCGCATCTACAAAACGTTCATGGCCCTGGCTGTTCCTGACACTCTTGATGGGCTTGCTTATGGCTTGCTCCGAGGTGACGTTGCCGTTTTTGTCACCCCAGCTCACCCCGATACCCTCACCCGGTTCTTTGCCACCAACCGTGATAGAATTTTCCCCGCGTCCGGGTGTGGAATTGCCCCTTCAAGGGGCAGCTTTGCTGGTACGCTTTGATCAGGACATGAATCGCGCCAGCGTCGAAGCTGCGTTGCATATCCTTCCGTCGCTTGAAGGCGAGTTCTCGTGGCAGGGTAATCGTGCGGTCACGTTTACGCCTCAAGCCCTGACCGCTGGCACCCGCTACCAGGTCTACCTCGGCTCGGAGGCACGCGCACAGACTGGGGTGCCTCTTTCCGGTGATCTGGCATTCTCTTTTTCGACGCTTAGCCCATTGCTCGTAACAAGTGTGACCCCAACATCAGATGCTGTGCGCATTGACGCGCCTGTGCTGGTGGCCTTCAATCGCCCCATAGTGCCGGCGGCATGCGCCGGGAGGCCCGCAGCCAGCGCCGACTGTCCCGAACTCCCGCTGAGTTTCGTTCCGGCTGCGCCTGGGCAGGGCGAGTGGGTGAATGCGGCGGTGTATCGTTTCACCCCCCGCAATGTTTTTGCCTCTGCACAGGCGTATGTCGCCACGTTGGATGCCCGTGTGACGGCGCTTGATGGCGCGACGCTTGTCGTGCCTTACACCTGGAACTTCACGACGAATATTCCACAAGTCTTATCCGTGACCCCTGTGCCGGACGCGCTTAATCAACCCTTGGATACGATAGTCCGGGTGACTTTCTCAACGCCGATGGATCAAGAGCCTACCGCGACAGCCTTCACGCTTTTAGGGCCGGATGGCGAGCCGGTACCCGGTGCGATTACTTGGGAAGACGGCGGTGCGCGCCTTATTTTTACACCGGCCACCCCCTTGCTGCTAGGGACGCAATATCAGGCGCGGTTGGGGGAGCGGGCGCGTGCCGCGACCAGTCTGCCCGTTGCCGAGCCGTTCCAGTGGGCCTTCATCACTGTGCCTGCGCCCTATCCCGTGAGTATCACGCCAGAGGACGGCGCGCAGGCTATTCCTGTAGATGAGCCTGTACGTCTGGCGCTAATGGGGGTCTTCGATGCGCCGGATCTGTCACCTTATCTGATGATTACCCCTACCGTGGCCCGTGAAGACCTCTATGTTCATTGGGATGGGAGCATCGCCAGCTTGTCCTGGGCGCGTGAGCCACGCGCGACCTATTGTATGGGCTTGCAGCCGGGTTTGTCCGACATTTACGGCAACGTGATGGCGGAAGGGTTTCGTGGCTGCTTCACCACCGGGGATTTGCTGCCATTTCTCGATACTGGTGGGGAGCGTGTGGCCCTAGTTATGGATGCAGCCGCGCCACACAGCCTGGATTTCGCGGTACGCAATGTGGATAGCGCCGATTTTACGCTCTTTGCTCTGCGCCAGGAGGCCTTCATCTCTGGGCGTGATTTGCCCGGTGCGCCGCAGGATGAGTGGCGCGAGGACTTCGCTGGTGTGCCGAATGTTATCACCATGCAATCTGTTCCCCTTACCCGCCGTGATCCGTTACCTACCGGTTACTATCAGCTTTCCTGGGAGGCGGAAGGGACGGCGCGTGACTATGTGCATCTCGCGGTGGTGGATCGTCACCTTACACTGAAACTGGCTGCTGAGGAAGCCCTGGTGTGGGTGACAGACCTGCGCAGTGGGATGCCTATATCTCGCACCGAAGTGCGCCTGTTAGATCATCAGGGGGTCCTGGTTGCTGCCGGTACCACTGATACTGAGGGCGTGGCCCGTATTCGTATCGCCCCGTTGGAGTCCTTGTGGTCGCCTTTTGCCGCTGTGGTCGGTGAGCCGGGACGTTCCGGTTTTGGCCTGGCATTGAGTTCCTGGGATACCGGAGCTGCATTGGCAGAATTTGATTTAGCCGTAGATGCAGGGCCTTACACCACGCAAAAGGTGTATCTTTATAGTGACCGCTCAGCTTACCAGGCCGGACAAACGGTGTATTTCTGGGGGGCCCAACGTACTTTAGCCGCGCGTGGTTATGTTTTACCCACCAACCAGCAGCTAGAGGTGACGTTGCGTGATCCCGACTATGAAGTGCTCTATACGGCGTTGATTGCTCTTTCGGACATGGGGGTGTGGACGGGAGCATTTACGTTGCCGGCGACGTGTACGCCGGGAGAGTACACGTTGGAGGCGACGTTACCAGGGGTGGCACGGGTTTGGCACTTGCCCTTTTCAGTTCATGCGCCAACTCCCGCCGATTTTGCCGTTACAGTGTTGCCGGAGCAGTCCCAGTATGTGCTGGGCGATACGCTCCAGGCGTTGATTGTTGCTGAATATGCTTCCGGCCTGCCTGTCGCTGCGGCGCAGGTAACGTGGCGCGTCTTTGCTATCCCGGATGATGTTGTTTCAGCCGTGGACGGCGATTGGGTGTGGGGGGCGGATACGGCGGCCGCGACGCACTCGCGGATGGCGGGGGAAGGGGTGACCGATGCTGCGGGGCGCTGGGAGCTGTCGTTGCCGGTTACGGCTGTACAACAGGAGCGTTGGCTGCTTGAGGTCGCCGTGACCGACGCGCGCGGCCTGTATGCGGAAGGGCATACCTTCGTGCCTGTGTACCCGGCAGAAGTGCAGCTCGGATTGCTTCCACACCGCTGGGTTGCCGCTACAGGCCAGCGTACCGACTTTAGTGTGCTTGTTTTGGACATCATGCAGCAGCCAATCGCTAATCAGCCGGTGACGTTGCGGTTTGTCCAGCGCGAGTGGCGGCAGTCGCCCGATGAGACGGCACCGGAAGGATATGCTTGGACTCAGACAGAAATTCCTGTCTCTGAGGTGGCTCTTACCACGGATAGTGCGGGAGTAGCCTTGACTACGTTCACTCCCTCTCGCAGCGGCGTATACATCGTCACTGCCGAGACGGAGGATACGCGCGCGCACATTGCACGCACGGAACTTCAGTTTTGGGTCGGTGGCGCATCTGCCGTTTTGATGCCCACCGGCGACAAGCTCATGCCAGTGGCGGATGTACGTGCTTACCGCCCCGGTGACACGGCTCGGGTACTGCTACCTACCCCCTTCGAACCGCCTTTCCAGGTTTTGATGACCGTTGAGCGGGAGGGGGTGCTCACCGTGCGGCAGTTCGTTGCTGAACAGAGCAGCCCTATCGTTGAAATTCCGATTACCGAAGCTTATGCTCCCAATGTCTACGTTGGCTTTGTCGTTATCAAAGGTGTGGACACTGCACAATCTACGGCTGCCGTGCGTGTGGGATACGTCAACCTGCCGGTGGTATCTCCCGTGCAACCGTTGACGCTAGAGCTGTTGCCGGATATGGCGGCAGATCTCCGCCCTGGCGAGCTGCTCACATTGACCGTTCGCACGTTGGATGCGGATGGTAATCCTGTGCCCGCTGCCGTCAACGTGGTCATTCGGGACGCATCGCTTGCTAGTTCAACTCCCCCCCCCGTGCCGGGTATCTTTGCCTGGCTGTATGGTGAGCGCGCGCTCAGCGTGTTGACTGGCGATGCACTATTACATGCGGCGGGAGCCTGGGCGCCGGCTTCAGTGAGGGGCCAGTCGGAGGTCTTGTCTGGTGTGGGGATGCCGCATGCAGCGTTGGCGGATACTGTGTACTGGAACGGTATTGCGCGTACCGACACAACGGGTGAATTGCAGTTGTTCATTCCGTTGCCGGCCACGTCGGGACGTTGGATCATAGACGCGCGCGCTATTACTGGTGAAGCATTGGCCGGGGAGGCACAGCTGGAAATCGTGAGTGACAAACCGTTGCTGGTACGCCCGTTGACCCCGGCCTTTCTGGTAGCGGGCGACCGGCCTGAACTTGCGGCTTTTGTCTATAATCACACGGATACAACGTTCACTGCGACAGTGCGTCTTGAGGCATCCGGCGTGACGGTGTTTGGTGCCACGACACAGGAAATCGTTGTCCCGGCGCAGGACTGGGTGCGTGTAGTTTGGGTGTTGGATGTGGCTGCCACCGCTGGGCCGTTGGCGCTGTTGACTTTCTCCGCAGAGGGTGGGGGCTACACGGACGTGGCGCTGCCGTTGCGAGGGCGTGCGGTAGACGGGGCGTTACCAATCTACCGCTATGAGACGCCCCAGGCCGTGAGTATTGCCGGCCGTTTGACCGAGGCTGGTAGTGGGGTTGAGGTATTTGCATTTCCTGATGGTAGCACACGCGGGCGGGTCACTGTGCGCCTGGAACCTTCTCTTGCTGCCACGCTGCTTAATGGTCTGGAGTTCTTGCAATTGTACGCTCATGATACGACTGAAGGTGTGGTGAGCCGGTTACTAGGTTTGATGGTCACTTATCAAACTGTGTACGATACCGAACAGGCGTTTCCCATGTCTGAAGTGGAATATGAAGCGCAGATGTCCCACCTGCTTGAACAGCTGTATTTCTCCCAGAATGCCGACGGCGGTTGGGCCTGGTGGCAGGGGGAGAGTGATGTGCAAATGTCGGCTTATGCCGCTTATGGGCTACTTGTGGTGCGCCGTGCGGGTTTTGATGTACGTCAGGGCGCGTTGAATGCAGCGTTGGATTATTTGGTGCAGGTCTTGCGCCATAGCGCCCAGCCAACGAATGGTGATTTGACACGTGGACACGCTTTTGCCTTATATGTGTTGACCTATGCACAGCGTACCTGGCCGGAGGGTGCTGCTGCGGCGCTCTATATCGCGCGCCCTGCGCTGGGTGTCACTGGACGTGCTTACCTTGCATTGGCGCTCGGATCGGCGGATGCCGCTGATCCGCGCCTTAAAACGTTGCTGGATACCTTGCGTGGTGAAGCGCTTGTCTCTGGGGGAACTGCACATTGGTATGACGATTCGGTGTATGCCGGAGCTACCACAACGCGTGCTACCGCGGCGATGGCAGTGTTATTAGCGCGGTTTGCGCCGCATGACCCGTTGTTGCCGCAGGCGGTGGATTGGTTAATGACGCGCGGTGGTGAACGTTGGGCGACAACACGCGAGACCGCCTGGACCTTGATTGCTTTGGGTGATTATCTTCAGGTTGAGGGCGTTTCGCCGAGGGCGTATACGTGGGAGGTGCGTCTCAACGATGTGCTTATGCAGAGCGGTATGGCGGCTTCTGATGCGCTGACAGAAGCGGTTGAGATGCGCCTGGAATTTGACGAGCTATTTGATCAACCCAATATATTGAAGATTACCCGTGGTGAAGGCCCTGGCGTGCTTTACTACACCGCTAGGACGATGCTAGTCACGCCCTTTACGGAAATTACATCTGCATCGCGTGGTATGACGCTCTACCGTGAATACTGTGTACCTGCAACGTCTCCAGCGGATACGCTGATTGCGCACCTGTTGCGCGCCCCTTGCGTTCCGGTGGGGCAGCTGAGTCTGGGAGACGAGGTAGAGGTGCGCTTACGGTTGGTCGTCCCGGTCACGCGCTATTATGTTACTCTGGAAGATCCCTGGCCCGCAGGCTTTGTCGGTGTCAAAGGGGGTAGCGTCGCGCCAGAATTTGCTGGTCAGCAGAACCCCTTTGAGCAGTGTGTGCTGGGAGCGGATCGCACCTTATTCTTCGCTACCCAATTGCAACCTGGTGTCTACGAGGCTGTCTATCGGCTGCGGGCAACGTTCCCCGGTGACTATCGCGCGTTACCCGCACGGGTTTACGAGACCTACTTCCCAGAGGTCTGGGCGCGCACTGGCGGCGCGACGCTCTCGGTTGTGACGCCGGAGTGATAGGGTGCGCCACGTCGTTATTCACCGGTAAAATACTACCCTCGGATAGGTGGCATCTGGTTGCATATATGCTCGAACGCCTTTATCTCTATGCACTGAGTCATACCGCCGAGTTCGGCGGGGCGCTGGGGCGTCACCTGGCGCTGGCGGCAACGGCGCTGGGTTTGGCGATGTTGCTGGCCGTTCCGTTGGGGATCTGGACGGCCCGCTCGCGTGGCGCGGCACTGGTCATCATCAATACCAGCAATGCGTTGCGCGTCGTGCCTAGCCTGGCAATTTTGTTCCTGGCGATTCCCTATTTCGGGTTGACCTTCACCTCGTCAATCATAGCCCTGACTATCCTGGCGTTGCCGCCCGTATTGCTCAACACTGACGCGGCGTTTCGCACACTGGAGCCGGCGATGCTCGAAGCTGCGACCGCGATGGGGATGACCCGACTGCAACGCTTGTGGCGGGTGGAAGCTCCGTTAGCCTTGCCGGTGGTCATTGCTGGAATTCGCACGGCTACAGTGGAGGTCATCGCCAGCGCTACACTCGCGGCCTTCATCGGTGCGGGGGGCCTGGGCATCTACATCACGCGCGGCTTCGCCTTGTATGATACGGCTATCTTGTTGTTTGGCGCGATTCCTGTCACGTTGTTGGCCTTGTTCGCAGAACTTTTGTTGGCACGCTTGCAACGCGCGGCAGATGTGTACGCGCGCCGAGAAGCATGAAACTGTAGCTGGTGTGTGAGAGGAGAAAAACGATGTGGAAGTGGCTAGGGCGTTTGAGTGTGCTGGCGGGCGGTGTGCTGCTCCTGCTCGGCTGCAATCGCGGCGTAGAGACCATTGTTGTTGGTTCTAAGGACTTCACTGAGCAGTATTTGATCGGTGAGATGTATGCGTTGTTGTTGGAAGATGCGGGCTTGCCCGTTGAGCGCAAGTTCGGCCTGGCTGGCACTGCCGTAGCGCAGGCCGCCATTCTGCAAGGCGAAATTCACCTGTACCCCGAATACACCGGCACCGGGCTGCTGACCGTGCTCAAGCTGCCGGTCAACAGCGACCCGGTTGAGGTTTACCGGCTGGTAGAAGCAGGCTATCGTGTACAATTCGACCTGCTCTGGCTCGATCCGGCCCCCATGAACAACACACAGGCCTTGGCGATGACGCAGGAGCACGCAGATGCGCTGGGAATCCGCACCATTTCCGATATGGTCGCGCAGGCCAGTGGGCTGGTGATGGTTGGCCCGCCGGAGTTCGATCAACGCGAGGACGGCTTACCGGGTTTGCAGCGCACCTACGGTGATTTCACCCTGCGCCAATACCTGCCGGTGGAAAAGGGGCTGCGCTATCAGGCCCTCACTGCCGGACAGGCGGATGTCGCGGTGGCTTTTGGAACGGATGGCGAGATTAGCGCCTTCAACCTCATCGTGTTGGAGGATGACAAGGGCATGTTTCCCCCTTACCAGGTTGCGCCGGTGCTCCGGGCCGAACTATTGGACACCCATCCTGAAATTCGGGGCCTGCTCAATCAGCTGCCCCCGTATCTGACCGATCAGACGGTGCAGCGCCTCAACTATGAAGTGAGCGGCTACCAACGCGAGCCATCCGAAGTCGCCAAAGAATTCCTGACCCAGGTGGGCTTGATCCATCCGTGATTTTGGTGAGGTTCTGTTGATGGCTACTTGGATTGTGCATCTGCGGCTGGCTGAGCGTTTGCTGCCTCTAATCGGGGGGCTGGACGAGACGTATTTCGCTATCGGGAACGTCGCGCCGGATTCGGGCATCCCAGATGCCAATTGGGAAAATTTCGACCCGCCATCTGAGGTAACGCATGTTTGGGACGCTACGCGCCGTTGTGGGGATCTTGAATTTTACCGGCGATACCTGGCCCTACTGCGCCAGGGGGAGACCTCCTCGCAACGCTTTTCGTTCCTGCTCGGCTACTTCTTCCATTTGCTTACAGACAATCTGTGGCGTATGAAAATCGGCCAGCCCATACGCCAACGCTTCGCGGCTGAATTCGAGGCCGATCCCAAGTTTATCTGGCAAGTGAAACGTGATTGGTATGGGCTTGATTTCGCCTACGTTCGTAGCGAGCGCGATTCGCTTTTCTGGCGGGTATTTCTGCCGGGCGACTATGCCGGAGACTTCCTGGATTTTTTGCCACAAGAAGCCATTGCGCGGCAGCTGGGTCATATCAAGGAATTTTATCAAAGAACGGATGATAAAGTTGAGACCTGGTACATACAACGGCCCGGTATCTACTTGGCGGCGGAAGACATGGACTGCTTCGTGACGGAGACCACTGCAAAGCTACTCAGAGCTTTCCAGCATTTGCAGCAGGGGCTAGACACTTCCAGTTTGCATTCTATTCTCGATGGTGACCTATTGAGAGAAACGGGCGAAAAACACTCTTGAGCACCTTACGTTTCCTGGAAGTCTCCAAGACTTTTGTTGATGGCGGCCCTCCGGTGGTGGATAGCTGCACGTTTACTGTCCCTGCGGGGGCGCTGGTCGCGCTGATCGGGCCTTCCGGCTGCGGCAAGACCACCCTGCTCAAGATGGTCAACCGGTTGTACGAGCCGAGCCAGGGCCGCATCGAGCTGGACGGGGTGGATATCCGCACGCTGGAGCCAACGGCGTTGCGCCGCCAAATCGGGTATGTGATCCAGCAGGTGGGCCTGTTCCCGCATCTCACGGTGGCGCAGAACATCGCTGTCGTGCCGCAACTGTTGGGTTGGTCAGAGGACGCTATCCGTGCGCGGGTCAATGAGTTGTTAGCCTTGGTCGAACTGCCCCCGGAGCAGTATTGCAGCCGTTACCCGGCGCAGCTTTCCGGCGGGCAGCAGCAGCGGGTAGGCGTGGCGCGTGCGCTGGCGGGCGATCCGGCGGTCGTGCTGATGGACGAACCCTTCGGCGCGTTGGATGCCATGATTCGCCGCGCGTTGCAGGATGCGTTGCAGCGCTTGCAACAGCTCCTGCGCAAGACGATTCTCTTCGTCACGCATGACGTAGATGAGGCATTACGGCTGGCCGATAAAATTGTGGTGTTGCGTGCTGGGCGTGTGGTGCAGGCGGCGACGCCTTACGAACTGCTCGCGCATCCTGCCGATGCTTTTGTGCGTGAGCTGCTGGGTGCGGACGATATGATGCGTCGTTTGAGCCTGCTGCGTGTGGCGCAGGTGATGACCCCGCTGCCGTCGCGCGCCTATATGGGGGATGTGCCGGTCATCACCGCGCAGGCCGATTTGCGGGTAGCCCTTTCCGCCATGTTACAGGCCAACGTCTCCGCGTTGACGGTTTTGGGTGCGGATGGCGCGTCCCAGGGCCGGTTGACATTGGAGCAGCTGCGCGGGGCGCTGCATGGGGAGAAGTCGCCGTGAGCTACATCCTGGCGTATCCCGGCATCGTGCTGCGGCTCTTGCTGGAGCATGTGACTATTGTGGGAAGCGCAGCGTTGCTGGCGACGCTCGTGGCATTGCCGCTGAGTTTGTTAGCCGTGCGGCATCCGCGTTTCGGTGTGGCGTTGCTGGGTGTGCTAGGTGCGCTCTATACCGTGCCCAGCATCGCCCTGATCATTTTGTTGATTCCGGTTTTCGGCCTCAACGCTAGAGCCGTCATCGCGGCTTTGGTGCTGTATATGCAGGTCATTTTGGTTCGCAACTTCGTGGCGGGCCTGCGGGGCGTGGATACCGCCATCCTCGAAGCGGCGCGGGCGATGGGGATGAGCGTGTGGCAGGTGTGGCGCCGCGTTCATATCCCGCTCGCGTTGCCCGTGATGCTGGCGGGCGAACGGATCGCGCTGGTGACGGCGTTGGCAATCGCGGCAATCGGCGCGAAGTTTGGCGCGGGGGGCCTGGGGCAGTTGCTCTTCGAGGGTATCTCGCAGTCTGGGCGCACTGATAAAATCTGGGCCGGCGCGCTTAGCGTCGCGGCGTTGGCTTGGGCTGCTAATGCCGGTTTGCGCGCCCTCGAACGTCTAGTGAGTTACACAACTATAAAGGAGGGGAAGGAGTGCTATGGCAGATTGGTGGACATCCCTTGAGTTGATGCAGCAAATTTTTTATCTTGTGGCGGTTTTGTCATCAGCCGTGTTGATTGTGCAGTTTGTCCTCAATCTCATGGGATTGGATGAGGACGATATGCCCGGAGATATGGGCGTAGACTTGCCAGACGACGCACCGATGGATTTAGCCAGCATTCTTGATGAAGATATAGACACTTCCGGGTTGGGCATCATTTCGATCCGCACGGTTTTGGCTTTCTTTGTCGGGTTTGGTTGGAGCGGTGTTATTCTGGCGCGGAGTGACTTGCCTGGAGCTCTGGTGGTATTAGGGGCATTTTTTGTTGGGTTGTGCTTTATGGGTGTTGTTTACTGGGTCATGCGGACTATCTATCGTTTTAGCGATATTGGTAACATCGAAATCGTCAACGCGGTGGGTCAGACCGGGACTGTGTATGTGCCGATTCCGGCAGCGGGGGAGGGCAGTGGGTATGTGCAGGTGGTGGTGCAGGGCCGCTTACGTGAGCTGGCAGCTGTGACCGATGAACCCCAGGCGTTGCCCACAGGCATGCAGATTAGCGTGGTCAAGTTGTTCAATCAGGATACCCTGGTGGTACGACGGCTTGAGGTGTAGCTGGGGCTGTTTGCGCGATGTTACTGTGCTTTATAATGCCAGGCGATTCCTGATTTGCTAATTTTACGGAGGTAAACGATGGGTATGGAATGGTTGTTTCTGGTGTTGGCATTGGCTTTTGTGGTTTTTGCAACAGCGGTAGCGCTGCTCAGTCGCTACAAACGCTGTCCCCCGGATCGTATTTTGGTCATCTATGGTAAGGTCGGGGCTGGCCCGGGCGGCAGACGTTCCTCACACTGTTTACACGGTGGCGCGGCATTTGTCCTACCGGTAATTCAGGACTTTCAATACCTGGATTTGAAACCGATTACGATGGATATTGACTTGCGCGGGGCGCTTTCGCAACAGAATATCCGCATTGATGTGCCTTCGACGTTCACGGTGGGTATCTCCACAGAGCAGGGCATTATGGAGAACGCGGCGGAGCGGTTGTTGGGGCTGCCGCGCGAGGAAGTCCGCCGTATCGCGGAAGACATCATCTTCGGTCAGACCCGTGTGGTGATTGCTACGATGGACATCGAAGAGATCATTTCCAACCGGGATAAATTTGTCGAGAAAATCATGAGCGGCGTTGAGGTGGAGCTTAAGAAGATTGGTTTGCGCCTCATCAATGTGAATGTTAAGGATATTACCGACGAATCGCAGTACATCACGTCGTTGGGCCGCGAGGCTGCTGCGCGCGCTGTCAATGAGGCGATGCGCCAGGTGGCTGTGCAGACCCGCGATGGTGAAATCGGCAAGGCTGAAGCCGAGCGCGAGCAGCGTATTCAGGTTGCGGCGGCTAACGCGGCGGCGGTGCATGGTGAGAACACGGCAAAGATTGAAGTTGCCAATTCTGATGCTAACCGGCGTGATAAAGAGGCTGAAGCTGAGCGGTTAGGTACGGCGGCAGAAAAGGTGCAATCGGCCAAGGCGCTTGAAGAGGCGTACCAGGCTGAGCGGCAGGCTGAAATGCAGCGCGCTGAGCGCGAGCGTGCTACGCAGCAGGCCGATATTATCATCGCGGCGGAAATCGCCAAGCAGCGCATACAGTTGGAGGCCGATGCTGTTGCCGAGCGGTTGCGCCGTGAGGCTAAAGGTCAAGCTGACGCGCTGTTTGCACGGTTGGATGCTGAAGCGCGTGGTAATCGGGAATTGCTCACCAAGCAGGCCGAGGGTCTGGCGGCTATCGTTGCTTCGGCAGGCGGCGATCCCTCACAGGCGGCGATGCTGCTCATCACCGAGAAACTGCCCGAGCTGGTAGCCCTTCAGGTAGAAGCGGTCAAGAACTTGCAGATAGACAATGTCACCGTATGGGACACCGGTGCGGCTTCAGGTACGCCCACCACGGCTAGCTTCCTCGCGGGGATGCTCAAGTCGTTGCCCCCCTTGCAGTCACTTTTCGAGACTGCCGGGATGACGTTGCCTGATTTGCTCGCTATCCGCCCAGACGCGGTCGCGCCAGTTGTGCCGCCGGCACCAGAGGAGGCAGTCACTGCCTGAAAACCGAGAGTGCCTCCTTGCGAAGGGACACCTTAACCTTCGCAGGGAGGTTTTAATTGAACCGGAAGAAAATTTTCGGTTCGCGTTGTGTTCTTTGTGTTCTCTGCGACAAAAATGTCTTTGAGCGGGGGAGAGTTGGCTCGATGGCGGTGGAAATCGAAGCGAAATTCAGCATTCCCGATCTGGCGACGTTTCAGCAATTGTTAGATGCTGAAACCTTGGCCGGCTTTGTGCTCTCGTTGGGACGGATGCTTCAGGTGCAGGATACTTATCTTGATACTGCGGCGCATAATCTGCGTGCTGCCGGGTATGCTTGTCGCTTGCGTGTGCAGGATGATGAGATCATTGTGGCGCTCAAGTCGTTGGCCGGGAGCGGGGGCGTAATCCATCACCGCGAGGAGTTGGAGCAATACCTTTCGGAAGCTGGTGTACCGGAAACCTGGCCGGAAGGCCCGGTGCGTGCGCGGGTGTTGGACATCTGCGGCGCAGCGCCGCTTTTGCCCGTGGCGACCTTGCGCCAGGTGCGTTTTGTGCGCCTGCTGAGTGATGGGGAGCGCGTCGTGGCTGAGTCCAGCCTGGATCGGGTACAGATGACTGCCGAGGGGCGCGCACAGACCTATCTGCTCTTTGAAGTGGAACTGGTGTCTGAGGGCCAGCCTTCGGATCTGCATCGCGTAGTGGAGCATCTTCGTCAAGACTGGCTGGTGGTTCCCGAACCACGTTCCAAGCTGGCCGTGGCGTTGGATTTCTTGAATGCGGAGCAGGTTGTTGTGATTCCGGCTTCTATGCCAGACAATAGCGCGCAAGCGGCCAATCCTGGTGTGTTGCTTGATGACTCGTTGCCGGAGGCGGTGCGGAAGCTCTTGCTCTTCCATTTCCAGGTGATGCTGCGTCACGAGCCGGATACGCGCGCGGGCGAGAACATCGAGGCGTTGCACGATATGCGGGTGGCGACGCGCCGGATGCGCGCGGTGTTGGACGTTTTTGGGCCGTACATCGAAATAGAGCCATTGCGCCCGTTTCTTAAAGCGTTGCGCAAAACCGGGCGCGTGTTGGGCCAGGTACGTGATTTGGATGTATTCTCTGAGCATCTCCAGCCCTACCTGGGGGGTCTGGACTCAGAGGCACGGGTAGATGCCGAACCCTTGCTGACCGCTTGGGCTGCCGAACATGCGACGGCGCGTGCAGACATGCTCGCTTACCTGGACAGTAAAGCTTATGCGCGTTTTACGGCAGACTTCGGTGCGCACTTACGCGCGCCGGAGCTGTGGCGGGTGGTCCCCTTCAATGCGGACGGGATGCCGTGTCCGTATCGGGTGCGGCATATTGCGCCGTTGTGTCTTGCAACGGCGCTGGCGGCGGTGCTGGCCTATGATGAGTGGGTGCGTGGCCCTGACCCGTCCACAGAGCGGTTGCATCAGTTGCGCATCGCTGCTAAGCGTTTGCGTTACACCTGTGAATTTTTGCGCGAAGTGCTTGATTCGCAGGCAGCACGGGTAATCGCCGATGTCAAAGTTTTGCAGGATCACCTGGGCGCGCTTCAAGATGCTGTCGTAGCGCAAGAGCTGGTGGCGGCGTTCATCACGGAAGGGCATTGGGGCGCGCATCCCGACGTACTGTATGCGCCGCTTACTGTGCCGGGGTGGGGCGGCTATCTGGCTGAACGCCGGGCGGAGCAGGAACACTTGACCGCGACCTTCCCCGAAGTCTGGTTGCGTTTCCAAAGCCGTGACTTCAAACGCATGGTGACAGAACTCGGTGCGGCGTTGTGATTCAGGTTGGCTGAAATTGTAGTGCGAATTGTCAGCGCATAGATGCGCCGTTCGTGCGCGCGGAGCAGCCGCTCCGCGTTACGCTAGTTTTGATTTGCGATTTGTAGATTTGAGATTTCCAGAGGAGTTACGTTTATGTCACACAAACCCAAATACATCATTCTTCTTGGCCCGCCAGCTTCGGGCAAAGGCACCCAGGCGGTGCGGCTCAAGGATATGTTGCAATTGGCACATGTTGCCAGCGGCGACCTGTTCCGTGAAAACCTCAAGCACAACACGGCGTTGGGGCAAGAGGCGAAGACGTACATGGATCGGGGCGAGCTCGTGCCCGATGCGCTCACTATTGCGATGGTGATGGATCGTCTGACCCGTCCCGATTGCGCGGGTGGTGCGCTGTTGGATGGCTTCCCGCGCACCATTGCGCAGGCGGAGGCGTTGGATGCGGCGTTGGCAGAGCAGGGTCGGGGCATTGATCGGGTGCTCAATATTCAGGTTCCCGATGCGTCGCTTGTCGAGCGGGTGAGTGGGCGGCGTATTTGCCGCGCTTGCGGTGAATCGTATCACATTCTGTATAATCCACCCGCACAGCCAGATGTGTGCGACCGGGATGGGGGCGAGCTCTATCAGCGGGACGATGACCAGCCTGAGACCGTGCGCAAGCGGTTATCCGTCTACCATCAGCAGACCAGTCCGTTGATTGATTACTATCGTCAGCAGGGCGTGCTGGTAGACATCGCGGGGAACCGGGCCATTGATGAAGTCACGGCGGCTCTTACAGCGGCAGTGGCAGATTTTAGCTGAGGGTCAGTACGCATAGCCAAAGCGGGGAGCTCCGGCTCCCCGCTTTGGCTGCGGCGTTGTTGTGTTCAGTGCATTTTGTGGATCGTATCGAGGTTGCGGCCTTCAGTGAACATCCGCGCGAAGGTTGCAGGTAACCCGTGGCGCTCCAGCGCGCTTACGACCCGCGTCACGTTATAGGGGATGCGGTAGTAGCGGGCGGTTACTTGTCCTGGGCGAAAAGTGAGCAGGGTGTAGCCGGCGCGCGGATCGCCATCATCGGGGCGTCCCACGCTGCCGGGGTTGATGATCCACGCTCCGCCGATCTCTCGTGCGAAGGGCGTGTGGGAATGCCCGCAGATGATGATGTCGGCTTGGGCTTGCTCCGCCATTGTGTGTAGTTGCTCGTCTGCGGCGTGAGGATCGAGATATTCGGCAGGGGCGTCAGGGCGACCATGTACCAGTAAAATGCGATACCCTTCTGCTTCAAAGCGTTGTGTCCAGCTGAGGCTGCGTAAGTAGAGGCGGTTATCGGGCGTGAGTGTCTGGTATGCCCATTTGAACGCGATGATTTTCTCCGGGTGTTTCTTCTTGCGCCACTTGCTCTCCTTGCGCACAAAGTTTAGCACTTTGTTATCGTAATCGCCAAGAATGCTCAACACACCCTGCGCCCGAAGATGATCGAGCGTTTCGTTGGGGAATGGCCCGTACCCGACCGAATCGCCCATGTTCCAGGCGGCCTCGGCCTTGTAACGTCGCGAGTGGGCTAGCACGGCGCGCAACGCCGGTAAGTTAGCGTGAATATCGGCAAGCAACGCCACCCTCATGACGCTCCCTCCCGTTAATCTTCAAGATTCCACATACCGCGATGTTCAATCATCCATAGCTGCGAATTGAGTTCCAGTTCTTTGGCTTTGGGGCGCAGCCGTTCGTAGCTGCCATCTGCGCTTAGCTGGCGGGACTGCGCATTGTCTTGCAGATGAACTTTGAGGATATACTCGCGTAGTGCTGTCTTGATCTGTAGATCCTCTATCGGGAACAGTGTCTCCATGCGGCGATCGAGATTGCGGGGCATCAGGTCGGCGCTGCCCAGCCATACCTCTTCCTGTCCGTTATTGTGGAAATAATAGATGCGGGTATGCTCCAGAAAGCGGCCCACGATGGATGTGACCGTAATCGTCTCGCTCACGCCCGGCACGCCAGGGCGCAAACAACAGATGCCACGCACTTGGAGATCAATCTTTACTCCTGACTGTGAGGCGCGGTAGAGCGCCTTGATGCAGTCTTTATCCACCAGTGAATTCATCTTGAAGGCGATGTAGCCATTTCTATGTTTTTCGTGATGGGCTATTTCACGTTCGATGCGCTCAATCAACAGTTGTCGCATCTGGCCCGGTGCTACCATGAGTTTGCGATAGGTCTCCTTACGCGAATAGCCGGTGAGCGCATTGAATATATCTGAGGCATCCGCGCCGATGTCGGGATCGCAGGTGAAGTACCCTAAATCGGTGTACATACGGGCGGTGGCCGCGTTGTAATTGCCCGTGCTCATGTGGACGTAGCGCACAATGCCGTCCCGCTCGCGGCGTACCACCAGGCAGATTTTAGCGTGTGTTTTGAGGCCCACCAGGCCGTAGGTCACATGTACCCCCGCGCGCTCCAACGCGCGTGCCCACACGATGTTGTTTTCCTCATCAAAGCGTGCCTTGAGCTCTACTAGCACCGCCACTTGCTTGCCGTGTTCCTCGCGAGCTTCGAGCAGAGCATTCACCACTGGTGAATTTTGCCCCACACGGTACAGTGTTTGTTTGATCGCGATGACTTGTGGATCGCGCGCGGCTTCTTGGATGAAGTCCACCACAGGGTTGAAGCTGTCGTAGGGATGGTACAGTAGCACGTTCCTGCGCCGCAGGATCGAGAAATAGCTCTCCCCAGTGGTAAAGGGCGGCGGTGTGGCTGGCAAGAAAGGGGCATCCTTGAGATCGGGGCGGTTGATCTTGGTGAGCTCAAGCAAATCCGCCATGCCCATCGGCGGATCTACGGTGTAGATTTGGTAGGGTGCGATTTGCAGGTTCTCGATGAGCAATTTGCGGGTATGTTCCGGGACATTATGACCTATTTCCAGGCGCACAGCCGAGCCAAACTGACGCTGGGTCATCCCCTCTTCGATGCTGGTCAGCAAGTCGGCGGCTTCGTCACCTTCGATTTCCAAATCGGCATCGCGGGTGATTCGGAATGGATACGCCGCAGTGATCTCCAGTCCTGGGAAGAGCAGGGCCAGGTTCGCGGCAATGACCTCTTCGATCCACACAAAGCTGGTAGACGTGTTCTTCGCTAACCCCAGACTCTCGTAGCTGTTCGCGGATTCCTCTGTAGGTATCGGGATCAACCGAGGAAAGACGTTCGGGACCTTGAGGCGGGCGAAGCGTTCCCCATGGACAGGATCGTTGATCACGACAGCCAGGTTAAGGCTTAGATTGGAGATGTGCGGGAAAGGGTGGGCCGGATCGAAAGCCAGAGGGGTGAGGGCTGGGAAAATTTCCTGCTCGAAGTATTGCCCCAGTAGTTTACCTTGCTTCTTCTTGAGCTCATGGTAGTGTAAGACTTCAATGCCCGCTTGTTTTAGTTTAGGCAGTAGCTCGTTGCGCCAACATTCCGTTTGGCGCTCCAGATTGGGCAGTAATTCCTTGCGGATAGCGGCCAGCTGTTCAGCGGCGCTCATACCGTCGGGCGGGGCTTCAAGCACGCCGGCCGCGAGCTGCCGACGTAGGCCGGAGACGCGAATCATAAAGAACTCATCGAGGTTGTTAGCAAAGATCCCCAGGAGTTTGACCCGTTCTAGTAGCGGGTGTTGTTTATCGTGGGCTTCTTCCAGCACGCGCTTGTTGAATTCCAGCTGGCTGAGCTCACGGTTGATGTAGAGTGCGGGGCTGTCAAGATCGGGCGTTGTAGCCTTGTGTTTCGAGTCGTCGCTTGGGGACATTCTGTCACCTCGTATGTTTTTGAAGCAGCGTATGGTTTCCTTCATTTTACGCTAACTTTTACTTCAAGGCAAGGCGTGGTTGCACTTTTTAGTATTTGGCGTACAAATAGACGTGAAGCGTGGAATGTGAAATGTGATTAGAACGCATACTTGAACTCACAACAGAATCCGCAGGAGGCCTCATGGACATACTCGGCATTGATATTGGTGGGTCTGGCATCAAGGGCGCGCCCGTAGACCTTAACAGCGGGGAGCTGCTGGCCGAGCGCTACCGGCTAAAAACGCCTCAGCCGGCCACCCCCACAGCTGTGGCTGAAACAGTCGCAGCTGTCGCAAAGTATTTCGCATGGCAGGGGCCTATCGGCTGTGGTTTCCCTGCTGCGCTTCGTCAGGGTGTGGCGATGACTGCTGCGAACATAGACAAGCGCTGGATTGGTGTGGACGTGTCAGCTCTGTTCGCCACGGCGACCGGTTGCCCGGTGCGGGCGCTGAATGATGCGGATGCGGCGGGTCTGGCTGAGATGACGTTCGGAGCCGGTCGGGGACGTTCTGGCGTGGTACTCATTGTGACCGTAGGTACAGGATTGGGGACAGCCTTATTTACAGACGGGCATCTGCTGCCCAACACTGAGCTGGGCCATATCGAGATGGACGGCGCCGATGCGGAGTTGCAAGCCACGGATGCGGCTCGCAAGCGCGAGGGGCTTGCCTGGGACGCATGGGCGGTGCGCTTTAACCGGTATTTGCAGCGGTTAGAGGTATTGCTTTGGCCTGATCTCATCATCTTGGGGGGCGGCGCGAGTAAGAAATTTCCTCGCTTTGCAGCGCATTTGGATATTAGCACTGAGGTCATTCCAGCTCAGCTGCTCAACGAGGCCGGGGTGGTGGGGGCGGCGCTAGTGGCCCGGTCGTTGCATCCGAAGTAAACACAATCTGTACTTTAGCACTTCGTGTATGATTGGTGTGAGGTTCTTAAAACGCAGAAGAAGTGATGCGTAGCTCCGAACATAGTGCACGCGTCACTTTTTCACGCCAGTGGTAAGGATTTGAGCAAGACCGGAATTTACCCTTACTTTGTGCCCTCCTCGGCGTCTGCGCTGGGGAGGCAGTAAAAAATGTCTTTCCCTGCGTTTCAGAAAGGGCATGTGGGTCACATACCCGTTTCGCAAAAAAATGACGGATACCCCCTGAGTGCATACTATTGACATTGTGACAGTAGATGCTATACTGTAAATGGAGGCACACATGCGCAATCGTGGACAACAATGTGGTGGCCGCGGCTGTAATCGGCGGATGGGGCAATTTCTCGATCCGGCGTTACTGCTTTTGCTGGAACAATCTCCGGCTCATGGTTACACGCTCTTGGGGCGTTTGCCTGAGTTCGGCCTGGAATTTCTCGCCCCTACTGTAGTATATCGCGCCTTGCGTGAAATGGAAACGCAAGGTTGGGTGACTTCTACCACAGATGCGGAGGATACGCTCGGGCCACCGCGTCGTGTCTACGCCCTCACTTCTATCGGGCGCGAGGTGCTACATTGTTGCGTCACACAGCTACAAGACACACGCCAGGTGATTGGATACTTCTTGGCCCTGTACGAAGACCTTGTTGCGGAGCATGAACTGGATGTGCCAACATTCCCAGCTATTACCGAGGAGGTTATCAGGCGCTTAGTCATTCCTGCTAATGGGGCTGATTTGGATGCCCCCACCAGCCCGGTTTTCGGACGCTGTCAGACTTTTATTTTTGTTGATCCGGTAACGTTGGAGTTTGAAGTTTTGCCTAACCCAGCCGTTAACGTTTCTGGCGGTGCCGGGGTGCAGGCTGCGCAATTGGTCTTGCAAAAGGGCGTGGATGCTATCTTGGCGCGTAGTTTAGGGCCTAAAGCATTTGGCTTGATCAAGTCAGCTGGTGTCTCTACGTATGTATTGGAAGGTGCAACCGTGCGCGAGGCACTTCAGGCCTTTCAGTCCAAACGCTTGACCCGGCTCTAGGTTGATGTTGTTGATGACAAATTTTGGAAAGGAGCTCTCATAATGACGAAAATTGCAATTGCTGTGTTAGATGCTAATGGTCTGGAGGCCCAAATCAGCCCTCACTTTGGGCGTTGCCCGTACTTCGTGGTGGCGGATATCGAAGGTGGGGTAGTGCGCACGGTGCAAACCATCGCCAATCCTTATTACCCCAACCACGAACCCGGTCAGATCCCCGAATTTATCCATACTTTGGGGGCGCAAGTGATGCTCGCTGGGGGCATGGGGGGACGTGCGGTGGCTTTCTTCCGTGACTACGGCATTGAGCCGGCTACCGGCGCCGCTGGTATTGTGGGTGAATCCTTGGCGCTTTATCTCGCCGGCGGGCTGCACGGTGCAGCCCCGTGTGACGAGAGCATTGAACATGGGCATGCTTAATTTTAGATTGTTGATTTTGGAGCCGTGATCCGTAACTCTGTACGTCATTTCACGGCTCACCGATTTCCCAGTTACTTCTAGGGAGCCAGAAATGGGATTTAAGATTATCTGTGTGGTGGATAATGCTGCGCAACGTAGCAGCCATTTATGGGCCGAGCATGGTCTAGCCTTTTGGATCGAGACAGAAACTGGCGCGCTGCTGTTTGATACGGGGCAGAGCGGCACGGTGTTATTGCACAATCTGGATGCGCTGGGCCTGGATGCAGCTACGCTTCAGGCCTTGCTACTTAGTCATGCCCACTATGATCATACGGGTGGTTTGCTTGCCCTTGCTGAGCGCCTCGTGCCGAGATTACCCCTTTACGCCAATGGCGACCTGCTGCGCGAACGTTTCTCCCACAGTACCGGAGAACGGCGCTCCATCGGTTTGTCAGTGAATGCGGATTGGTTACACGCGCACTTCACATTGTATTTGAACGATATGCCGCAGCAGGTACTCCCTGGCGTGTGGACCACTGGCGTGATTGCCGAGCGTCCTCATCCCGGCGGCTACGTTTCCCTACAGGAGATCCGCGCCGGGGGGGGCTATACCGCTGATCTTTACCGCGACGATCTCTCGTTGGTGGTGGAAAGTACTGCCGGGTTGGTGGTGTTGTGCGGTTGTTGTCACGCCGGGTTGCTCAATACTCTGGAGCATGTGCAGCGTGTATGGCAGCGGCCCATTGTTACGGTTGCGGGCGGCACGCACCTGGTCAGCGCTGATGCAGCTACTCTAGATAGCATCGCCCAAACGTTAGCCAGCTGGGGAACCCTGCGCCACATCTACCTCAATCATTGCTCTGGTGAGGAAGCTTATTCCGTTTTACGTCAAGCGTTGGGTAGCGATGTGATTCGTCCGTGTCCGGCAGGGACCGTGCTTGGATGGAGTCCGGCGGCGTGAAACTTATCCTTGTCAACAGTAAGGGTGACACACAAGTAAGATTATCGTTCTCTTTGCTGAAACCGCCCGCCTCATGCCGGAGATTGATGTCATCGCCACTGTTTATGGAACAGGTAGGTGTTGGTTGGGCCTACCGATTTTGAAAGGAGATACTCATGGGCTATCGGTTGCATTGTCCGTATTGCATATCCATCATTACCGAAGATACAGTGTTGTGCCCTGTATGTGGCAAAGACACCCTTGCTGATGCAGCTATAGAAATGACTGTGGAGGAATATGACCTTGAGGAACGGCAACCCTGTGAGCATTGTGGACAACTTGTGCTGGACTTAGCCGTTATTTGCCCGGCATGTCTTGCGCTACAGGAGTAAGTAATGCGAGCTGGTTTTTGGCTGGGTTGCGACCTTGACGAATTTCCAACCTCGTGTATAATGTGACTCACGATGCGGGGTGGAGCAGTGGCAGCTCGTCGGGCTCATAACCCGAAGGTCGGCGGTTCGAATCCGTCCCCCGCTACTCGCGGCGAGGTAGCTCAATGGCAGAGCAGGGGACTCATAAGCCCTTGGTTGGCAGTTCAAATCTGCCCTTCGCCACTACGGGGACCACGGTGGTCCCCAGAGAAAGCATAGACCGACCAAAGCAAACAGGCTCCCTGTCATAAGGGAGCCTGTTTGTCATGAGGGAAAAAACCCCGAATTGATCACCTCTCCGCGCTGATGACAGTGCGCCCGCAGCGACAACTTTTGGAGTGCGGCAGCTTGCTGCCGCGGAGGCATCAGCCGGCACCCCACAATGCCAAAACCCGACCGGGCGATGCATGCGTCACCTTTTCCATGCCCAGGTGGGCAGGGGTAACAACCAGCCAGCGGATGGCTCCTGCGCCGTCGTTCCCGCGGATGCGGGAACCCATAGGCCCCCGCTTTCGCGGGGGCGACGACCGAGCAGCGGGCACCCATGCCTCTTGCGCCAGCCTGCATCCGGCTTGCGTCGGGCCCAACATCCGGTATAATAGAAACCTGATGTGTCCGGAGCATTACTGCGCCACCCATTCCAGCCCGGAGCCAGGCAAGGAGCACTTGCTACGATGTCGGAGCGCACGACGCCAACCCAACAGGCAGCTACCCTCCCAGCCAATGAACCGACCAGAAAAGCCGGCCGCCGCACCTTCTGGCTGACCACCATCCTGTCCTTTGTCGTCGTGTTTGGGCTCTATGGGCAAACCCTCTCGCACCCCTACTTCTGGGACGACATCGTCCACTTTTTGCACGTCAAGCCGCGTCCCTTTCTCCTGCTTCTGACCAACGCCGAAGGCCTGGGCGCCTACTATCGCCCCATCCCCTTTATCCTGTACAAGCTCCTGTTCCTCCTACAGGCGCCGGGGTCGACGCTGCCCTCCCACGCCATCCTCCTGACCGTGCACGCCACAAACGCTGTGCTCACCGGCTGCCTGGCCCGGCGATTGCTGGTCCCCCGCTCTCAGGAGTCCTGGTGGCGCCGCCCCATCTTGGGCCTGGCAGCCTACGACCTGGCCGGCCTCGTGGCCGCCCTTTTCTTGGCCTGTTATCCCTATGCGGCCCTTCCCATCGCCCATGTGGCGGCCATCATGCATCCCATTGTCACCCTACTCATGCTAGGAACGGCCCTGGCGGCTCTCGCCTACCGGCACACTGGGCGCCTCCGCTGGTTTTTCGTCGCTATTGGATTGGCTGCCCTGGCCCCGTATGCTCACGAGTCGGGGATCATGGCCGGCCCCCTCGCCCTTCTGGTGGCTATCCTCGACGACGCATCTTCCACATGGCGGTCCCGCAGGTGGCTGTGGGCCCTG
>CAZDDI010000013.1:0-85287 GCA_964504195.1 uncultured Anaerolineales bacterium | reverse complement strand
TACAAGAATGCCACACTTTTCTTATCCGTCAAATCGTCTCTGTTAAACTACTAGTTAGGATTTTGCTACCGTACACTTATAGATTTTTGCCACGAATTCACTCAAATTAACACGAAAACAATAAGAAATTCGTAAAATTCATGCTAATTCGTGGCTAAAACTGAATGCGCTTGGAAAATGTACGGTAGACAAGTTTGGCAGTAACGCAAAAACCACCCTGTCAATTATCAATCAGCGTAGCACAGGATTATCTTGTGTCCGCCAATGTAGGATGATGAAAATTAAGAAAATGAACCGGAAATAAAACTATTTGCAAGAACCGCCTCTTAAAAATTTACAAATTGAGAATTTTGCCCCACCCCCTTGCCCCCTCCCCACGCCGCTGCGCGGCGTGGGGAGGGGGAGAAGAATAACGGGTTTTTTGGGCGGCGGCGAAGCCGCCGCCCAAAAAACCCACAAAAACCCCCTTTCCCCCGCTTGCGGGGGAAAGGGGGTAGGGGGAAAGGGGGTATCATTTTATTTTTAGAACGACCAACTTGACACAAAACCTTATTTACGGATTAATTTCTTAAAATTCATAATCCTGCGCTACATTTTGAGCGTAGTGCAGGGTTGCTTTTGCGGTATTGCCAAGTTTGGATTTGAGATTTGTTGATTTGCAGATTTTCTAGGGGGCTACACCATGAAACGTTATTCATTGCTGATTTTGACGGGGATATTGATAGTGTTGGCGCTAGGTTGTGGGTTGAATCCTAAACGTAACGAGGACGGCTCATTCAGCTTCGATGTCAAACTGACACAAGAAACCATCGAGCGTCAGCTTCAGGCTTCCTTAAACGATCCGCAGATTCAAGATGTGCGCGTCACGCTGCACGACGGTTATATGCTGGTTTCTGGCACGCGGACGCGAGAGATTGGCGGGGGCAGTGATATGCTGCTGTTCCGGCTCGATCTGGCGATGCGGGACGGGGCGGTGGACGCACAGATTTCCGAAGTCACGCTTAACGGTATGTCCATTGATCCCGCGTGGATGGCAGGCTGGAGCGACTCCATTGCTGATTTCTTTATGCTCGCCAGCCAGCAAGAGGCCAATAGTACGTTAGAAGCAGTGCGGGTGACTGAAGAAGCGGTGATTTTGACCATGCGCGTCGGTGGGCAACCGCGCGAGTGAGCGGCGGAGGGCTTCGGCAAGCTCAGCCACCGGCAGGCGCGGCTTCGGTAGGCTCAGCCGCCGCGCACGGGTGCGCGTTTCTGCGCTTGTTGCACTTTGACCGCTTGCGCTGCGCCCCGGAAGCGCGCGGGATCGGGAATCTGGCGACGCGAGGGGCGGGTGAGTTCTGGGCGAATTATGCGCCGCACCTTGACGAGTGTATCGAGCGTGAGCGGCTCGGCGCGCAGGGCCAGCCCCGTGGCGTAGTTTGCCGCGCCCAACGCCCAATCCCACTCGCGGCGTAGCTCATCAGCCTTGACGTGATAGGCCTTTTTGTCCCACGCCTTCGCCGATTGCTCCGCATCCTCGTGGATAGCGTGTAACGCCGTCCCTACCACCGCCAATAGATCATGTGCCAGCGGTTGGTCTTCGGCCAGCTGGGCCGGTAGATGAATCAACAATATTTCCGCCACCAGGCGGAGCTGCCGTTCACGTTCTTGAACTGCCATACTTATCCTTTTTCGATGTGATAGGCCACGCCAATTGCGCCCGGCCCGGCATGGACGCCCAAGGCTACCGGCGTCCGCGTGAGAAATGTCTCAATACAATGCAAGCGGCGCGTGAGTTCATCTAGTACCCCTTGCCCTTCGGCTTCATCTTCCGTGTAATGCACCGTCAGGCGCACCGGCGCGTTCCCCACCCGCTCCATGATGCGCACGCAGAGCTGGCGCAGGCCCGTGTGCCGCCGACGCACTTGCCCGATGACCGCCAGCTTGTTTTGTTCCACGCGGATAAGCGGTTGTATTTGCAACAAATTCCCCAATAGCCGCGCGGCGCCGGCCAGCCGGCCCCCTTTCACCGCAAATGTCACGGATTCCAGCAGCGCCATCAGGCTCACGTTGGCAACGGTCTGCTGTGCCCGTGCTGTCACTTCCTCTAGCGATGCACCAGCCTGGGCCAGCCGGGCAGCTTCCAGGGCGACAAAGCCCTCAGCCATTGCGGTTGTGCCGGTATCTATCACCGTCACTGGCACAGGGCTAGCTTGCGCGCCTAGTCTGGCTGCGTCACATGTGCCGCTTTGTTTGCCTGCTAGATGGACAGAGACCACAGCTTTGGCCCAGTGTGCCGCTTGCCGGTAGAGCTCGGTGAACATCTCCGGTGCAGGGACGCCCGTACTCACGTCTGGTGTCTGTTGCGCGCGCAACATCGGATAGAAGGCCTCGGGTAGCAAATCTACCCCGTCAACATACGAGCGCCCGCCCACATGCACCCAATAGCACGCTACACCGATGCGTAAGGTCTCCACTAGAGACCCAGGCAACCCTGCCGCCGAATCCGTCACAATTGCTACTGCTTGTTGCGTCATCTTATGCTTCTCCATTGGCAATCCACCGAATTTCTGGTAGGATAGGGGAATGAAATGTGAAGTGTGAAGATTGGGTAACCGTGTCTCAATTACATAAATAGCTTAAGTTGCCACCTATGGTTTGTAGTGACGCCTTTAGGCGTTCTGGTGCTGTGAGAAGCGGCTGAAGCCGCCATTACCAGCTCATTTTGTCCCTTGAATAGCTAATTAGCTTAAAGTAAGACGCAAGGTAGCAACTTAGGTTAAATAGGAGACTTTTGATTACAGTTCACGTTTTACAGTGTACACCGAGGCTCACAATAGGCAAGTAAAAGGAGCGCGATGGCAATAACGGCTGTGTTTGCGGGATTGGTTGTGGATGAGAACGATAACGCCGTCAACGTGCGTTATCTTGGCAATCAAGCATACTATGTGATTGATGATGCCGGCTTCGAGCGGCATGTGTTGGCGGAGCAGATTGACCGCCAAGTGTTGGCGGTGATGCGCGAGCAAGTCATGGAACACCGTGAGGCTGTTGTAGCGGGGGCGTTGCAGATGTTGGGGCAAGAGGATTTGTTCACTAAGGCGATGATCGAGGCCTCGCTCAACAAAATTGACGAAAATTTCGAACAGTTACTCCAGGTGGGACTTCCCGAAGAGGCGCGTGCTGGACTGGGTATGATGGGGTTTCGCGTGGTGGTAGATGTGCGCGGCGAGCTATTGGATGTAGAAAATCCAGGGTTTACGAGTTATGATGAGGGCTGATACCGAGTGTGGTAGTCTTCGTATAACATAAGGATACTCCCATGTCAAAACGGGCACAACTGCTTTATAATATGACTCGAATGTGCATTCGTACTTACGCTGCGTTGTTGTTGCGGTTGGATGTGCATTGGTACGCCCCATTACCTGCCGGGCCTAAAATTATCGTTGCTAACCATCCTAGCTGCTCTGATCCGCTACTCCTCACTGCCCTTTCTACTGAGCCGCTTAAGATATTAGTGATTCGTGAAGCCTTTATTGCGCCGCTTGTTGGCGCGTACATGCGCTGGTCAGAACATATTCCTGTTACGTTGGGCGAAGGCGGTCCAGCTATGGAAACTAGCTTGACTTGTCTCCGCGCCGGTGATTCAGTCGCACTCTTCCCTGAAGGTTGGGTTAGTCCCCAAACGGGCGGTTACCATCGCCCGCGTTCAGGTGCTGCACGGCTGGCGTTAGCGACTGGCGTGCCGGTGATTCCCGTGGGCATTCATATTCTGCGCGCGCGTAATTGGATTACGCGCGCGCATATTGGTGAACGCGACACAGTGGGGTATTGGTATTGGCGTGGCCCTTATACTGTCACTGTGGGGGAACCACTCTATTTTGAGGGGGATGTTGAAGATCGCGCCACTGTCCAGGCTGCTACCGGTACCATCATGGCGCGGATCAGCGCCTTGGCAGAAGAAAGTGAGATGCGTTACCGGGCGCACAGCTACAATAAAAATTCACCCGCTGACTGTACTGAAAAACGTGTGATCTCTGCCGCACAGTCACAGCGTTTTCGAAAGTATTAACCAAAGCCTTCCCATACCGCGCCAGACACAATGCTACTTTTTACGCTGCGTTACACATTGCCTATTTGATCAATGTCATTAAGTTTAGGGTATAGACCAGGCAGGTTTCAAGGTCTTGAGTCTACAAGAGATCGTTATTCACCGGTAAAATACTGCCCGATCCAATTTATGCGAAACCTGCCAGGTCTTAGCTCGATGACATTGCCCATTTGATAGCTTGTGGTATAATTTATCTTTGTGGGGTGCAAGGTAAGGGAATGGTTAAATCGGAGGGCTGCGCTGCTGGCTTTGCTGATGTTATCAGGTTGTGGCAGCGTCCTTACGCCTGTACCACAACCAACTGTCACTCCCACGCCATCCCGATTGAATGTAGTCGCCACGCCGACTATTGCGTTAGGCAGCTACCTCACACCCATTCCCCCTACACCTACGTTGACGCCTGCGCCCACACCCACGCCTGTTATTCATATTGTACAATCGGGGGAGACCCTGTTGGGTATCGCCCTGGAATATGGGCTGACGTTGCCTGTCTTGCAAGCGGCCAATGACATTGATAATCCACAATACTTGCGTGTAGGGCAGTCGCTTATCATTCCTACTGCGCAGGAAACACCAGAAGCGGTGTTTTCCGGGCCATTAGCTGGTAATCTTATCCTCCCAACCCCCACGCCTTTGCCGTTGGGTATTGAAGGTGTTGCGTTGTATGGTACGCCTTTGGGGGGTGTTTGGGCGATGGGGAGCGTTGTAAACACTAGCGAACAGCCGGTTTCCAACTTGCAATTGCAGGTTGTGTTACTCGATGGGCAGGGCAATTCATTGGCTTCTAGCAGTGTCTTAGCCGCTGCTGATTATCTTGCGCCGGGCGCTCGCGCACCCTTCGCGCAACTCTTCCCGCAAGCGCCCAGCGGATTCACGGATGTGCGTGTCTTTTGGATCCGCGCGGAACCCATCACTGCTATTACGCTGGGCTTCGTCCCGTTGACGGTACAGAACATGCTTTGGGGGGTTTCAGGTCCGCAGTATCGTGTGAGCGGCGAGCTGCATAATACCTCGTCCTATGCCCTTGCCCGTATATCTGTTACGGCGACCCTGTATGCTGCTGATGGGCAGGTGATGGGCTATCGCAAGCTTGTCCTGTCACAGCAGACCCTTTCAGCGGGGAGTGCGCTCAGTTTTGAACTTTTACTGACCCCCCAGGGGGCTGCTGTGCCGGCTGATGTGGATATTATTGCATGGGGGAGTCGGGTTGAGTGAAGATTAGACCTGTTGAAACATTCCCTGCGCCTTATAAGCGGCTGCACTGGCTCTTTACGTTTTTGTTTCGCCTGTTGGCTCAGATAGAAGTCAGCGGGTTTGATTCGATCCCGCAGACCGGTGGTTTTGTATTGGCAACCAATCATCTTAGCCGATTGGATACACCCTTGCTGATGATTACCTGTCCCCGGCGCGTCTTCGTTTTCGTGGCGGATAAGTACCGTAAATTTCCCGTCTTCAATCTCATCCTCAAGTGGGCAGATGCTATTTGGGTGCGGCGTGGGGAGGCTGACCGTGAGGCGTTACAGGCTGCTCTTGAGACGCTCAGGGCCGGTAATGTAGTCGGACTGGCCCCTGAAGGTACACGTTCGCCCACGGGTGGTTTGCAGCACGGTAAACCTGGCGTTGCGTTTCTTGCTTCACGGGCCAATGTACCGATTGTACCGGTGGCGGTGACTGGTACTGAGCGCATGCTCGAAGACTTGTGCCGTTTGCGTCGCTTGCGCTTGCGGGTAGTCTTTGATGAACCCCTGTACATTACCAATGACACGGGGCGACGTTTATCCTCTGCGGATTTAGAGATGGCTACTGAGTCTTTGATGCTTCGCTTAGCGCGTCTTTTGCCTGCTGAATATCGGGGTGTCTATGCCGATTCTGTCATTTAGAAGGTGCGTTTTGCCTTCCACAAAAGCGTGGTATAATAATCATTTGCTTATAGTTGCGCGCGCTTAAGCGCGCGTTGTTGTGCATCAATCACGGTCAAGGGCCCGACTGTGGTATTTGAGATCGGGAATCCCGGGAGGAAAGGGACAGCATGTCAATCACTGACCTTGGGGTGAAGTCGTACGCGCGTATTTTGAGTGCGTTGCCGTTGCCTGGCCTGGTAGAAGTACAATTACAATCTTACCGTTGGCTAAAAGGCGAAGGCTTGTATGAGCTTTTCAGCGAGATATCGCCTATCGAGAGCTTCAACGGTTTGCTTATTCTGTACTTGCCGGGTGCAAAAGCTGCTGAGGCCGGCTTCGATTTGGGGTATCGTTTTGGCGAAGCGAAATATTCTCAGCAAGAGTGTCTGGATCGTGATTTGACTTATTCCATTCCATTGTATGTGGATGTGGCGTTGGTCAATCGTGAAACCAGTGAGATTGTGCAGCAGGAAATTTTCCTGGGTGATTTGCCGTTGATGACTGATAACGCCACGTTTATCATCAATGGCACTGAGCGTGTGGTGGTGAGTCAGCTCATCCGCTCGCCTGGCGTGTATTTTGGTATGGATGAAGATGGTGCACGCCGCTTGGCGACGGCCAAGATGATCCCCGACCGGGGGGCGTGGATGGAGTTCGAGACGCGCAAGACGGGTTATCTTACCCTCCGTTTTAATCGCAAGCGCATCGTGCCGGTGACGATTTTCCTGCGTGCGATGGCTGCTATTGAAGATGAGGTTTCCAGCGCCATGTTGACCGAAGGTTCGGACGAGGAACTGTTTGCGCTCTTCGCGGACGCTGACAATGATCCCGAACATCCCTGGATTACCATGACGATCCGGCAGGAGCCAAATTGGGAACCTAAGCCTAATCGCACTGTGGCCCAAGAGGCACTCATTGAATTTTACCGGCGGATGCGCCCTGGTGATCCGCCCACGCTCGATAATGCGCAAGAGTATTTGATCTCGCAGATCTTTGATCCTCAACGCTATAACCTGCAAAAGGTGGGGCGTTACAAGCTCAATCAGCGCTTGGGGCTGCAAGTACCACTCTCTGTGCGTACCGTCACCAAAGAGGATATGGTGGCTGTTGTGCGGCGCATGATCCACATTAACAATGGTGTAGCCGGTCCTGATGACATGGATCATCTGGGCAATCGGCGGGTAAAAACCGTGGGGGAACTAGTGCAGGCTAAAATTCGTGTTGGCCTGTTGCGCATGGAGCGGGTAGTCAAGGAACGCATGAGCTTGCGCGAAGAAGCGTTGGCCCCAGTTAACCTTATCAATATCCGCCCTGTTGTGGCCTCGATTCGCGAGTTCTTTGGGTCAAGCCAGCTCTCGCAATTTATGGAGCAAACCAACCCGCTTTCCAGTCTGACACACAAACGCACGCTTTCGGCTTTGGGGCCGGGCGGTTTGCGGCGTGAGCGGGCTGGTTTCGATGTACGCGATGTGCATAACAGTCACTACGGACGTATTTGTCCTATTGAAACCCCCGAAGGCCCTAATATCGGCCTTATTGGGCGTTTGGGCGCGTATGCTTGTGTCAATGAGTTGGGTTTTGTTGAGACTCCCTACCGCAAGGTGTTGCGCCTTGTCTCTAATCGGGTCGAAGAACTTGTGGGACAAACGCTGCGCGAGGACATCGCTGATCCTGATACTGGGGCGGTCGTAGCCGTTGCGGGGACAGTGGTAGATGCGCCGCTGGCACAGCAAATTACCGCCTTGCCCCTCAAGGAGCAGGTGAAAATCGTCCCGCGCGTGACCGATGAGGTGGTCTATCTTTCTGCCGATCGGGAAGGCCCTTATACGATCGCTCAAGCGAACGCGCAACTTGACGCACAGGGGCATTTTACCTCTGGTCAAGTGGCCTCGCGTCGGGGTGATCAATTTGTGTTATCCGGGGCGGATCGTATTGATTATATTGATGTTGCCCCCATCCAAATCGTGGGCATTTCAGCGGCGTTGATTCCCTTCCTGGAACACGATGACGCCAACCGGGCCTTGATGGGCTCTAACATGCAGCGGCAGGCCGTGCCGCTCATTATGCCGGAGGCTCCGTATGTCGGTACGGGCGTTGAACAGCCGACCGCTGCTAATGCTGGTGTAATCGTCACGGCGCAAGAGCCGGGCGTAGTCATCAGCGTGACTGGTGAGCGTGTGGTGGTACAGCAGGATGATGGGCAGATGGCGAACTATCGGATGCGCAAGTATATGCGCTCCAATCAAAGCACTTTCATTGATCAGCGCCCGCTGGTGCAGAAAGGCCAGTATGTGGAAAAGGGCGGTGTGCTTGCGGATAGTTCTTCGACCGATCATGGGTTTCTCGCTCTGGGGCAGAACGTGTTGGTGGCCTTCATGTCCTGGGAGGGTGGTAATTATGAGGACGCAATCCTCGTAAGCGAGCAGCTGGTGCGCGATGATCGCTTTACCTCGGTGCATATCGAGAAGCATGAGGTTTCCGCACGTGATACGAAGCTTGGCCCAGAGGAAATCACCCGTGAAATCCCCAATGTTTCCGATGAAGCCTTACGTGACTTAGATGAGGTCGGCGTGGTGCGTGTGGGCGCTGAGGTTGGGCCGTTGGATATTCTGGTTGGCAAGATCACGCCCAAGGGTGAGAAAGAGCTCACGCCGGAGGAGAAACTGTTGCGCGCTATCTTTGGTGAGAAGCTGCGCGATGTGAAAGATACCAGTCTGCGGATGCCGCATGGCGCGCATGGCAAGGTGGTGGAAATCAAGGATTTTGATCGCGAAGAGTACCGCGATTTGCCCGCTGGGGTAGAAAAAGTGGTCCGGGTGGGTGTAGCGCAACGCCGCAAGCTCACCGAAGGTGATAAGATGGCCGGGCGACACGGCAATAAAGGTGTGATCTCGCGGGTGTTACCGTTGGAAGATCTGCCCTTCCTGGCCAATGGTGTACCGGTAGATATGATTCTCAACCCGCTGGGTGTGCCGGGCCGGATGAACATCGGTCAAATTTTGGAAGCACACCTGGGCTGGGCGGCGTATCGGCTAGGATTCCGGGCGCTCTCGCCAGTCTTTGATGGCGCTAATGAGCAGGAAATCGCTGCTGAACTGGCGCGTGCTTGGTTAATTGACCGTGCCTGGGAGGCAGCCCTGGAGCGCGCTTGGACCTGGCTCAAGGCACAGGATTATCCGCTAGAAACACTGCATGACGATGAGGAGGCCCGGTTGCTCTATGTGGCTGCCTGGCTGACTCCCAAGGGCTACGATGTGGATCGCTTGCGTGAGGATACCGTCTATGCGCGGGCCTCGGTGTTGCGTGAGTGGCTCCGTGAGGCGGGGTACGACCCGGAGGCGATGTTGACCTTTGAGGGCGAGCCACAAGACCTTGTTGCACGCGAGCGGGCGGCGCAGTTGGCCTATGACTCTGCGTTGCGCATTTGGATGGAAGAGCGCGGTCAGGACATGAGTGCTGTGACCGGCGATGATCTGGCGCTTAAGGCTACGGCCTATAGCCAGCAGATCGGTGAGCCGTTGCCCACATTAGGTAAGCAAATTCTGTATGACGGCAAGACCGGCAAACCCTTTGACCAACCGGTGACTGTGGGCGTAGTTTATATGCTCAAACTGGCACACTTGGTTGAAGATAAAGTGCATACGCGTTCTACTGGGCCATACTCACTCGTGACGCAGCAGCCCTTGGGCGGTAAGGCTCAGTTTGGTGGACAGCGCTTTGGTGAGATGGAAGTGTGGGCGCTGGAAGCCTACGGCGCAGCCTATACCCTCCAGGAAATGCTCACTATCAAATCCGACGATGTACAAGGGCGGGTCAAAGCTTACGAGTCTATCGTCAAGGGTTTGCCCATTGAAGAACCAGGAATTCCGGCATCCTTCAAGGTCTTGGTTAAGGAATTGCAAAGTCTGGCGTTGGCAGTGGAAGCTGTCACTGACTCTGGTGAGGTGTTGCGCTTCGGGCGCGAAGAGCGGCGGGCGCAGCTGCCCAAGCTAGGTATGGGCTTGCTTGGATTTGCGCCGGACCTGTAGGTTTGCGCATTGACCTTTTCCCCCTTTGTGGTAGAATGCTCAATCGCAGGTAGGGACAGCTATAACTCCTGTCTCGCATTAAAAGAAAATGGTCATATTGAAGAAGAGGCCATCGTAGCACGAGATGGCCTTCTTCACTGGATTTTTTGAGGAGGAAAAAGTGCCGACAATCAATCAACTAGTTCGCAAGGGCCGGAAACCGAAGAGTAAGAAATCAACCGCGCCGGCGTTGCAGATAAACCTGAATACCATTAAGGGCAACAAGCGGAAGCGCGTTAAGGGCGGTAACCCGCAGAAGCGCGGTGTATGTACTGTTGTTCGTACGACGACGCCCAAGAAGCCGAATTCGGCGTTGCGTAAAATTGCGCGTGTCCGGCTCTCGAATCGTATTGAAGTTACGGCTTATATCCCTGGTGAGGGTCATACCTTGCAAGAGCACTCGGTGGTGTTGGTGCGTGGTGGGCGTGTGAAAGACTTGCCCGGTGTGCGCTACCACATCGTTCGTGGTACACTGGATACGGGCGGTGTTAAAGATCGCAAGCAGCAGCGCTCGAAGTATGGCACGAAGCAAAATCAGCCCCAAACAGCCACCAAGGGTAAGAAGTAGAGGAGCAGCTGAGATATGCCGAGAAGATCTAGTCCCCCTCGACGTGTGATTGCGCCAGATACGCGCTATAACAGCGTGTTGGTGCAGAAGTTTATTAATCGTATGATGCGTGCCGGCAAGAAAAGCACTGCACAAGCTATTATGTATGAGGCCCTTGACGCGGCTGAACAGCGCGCTAAGAAGCCTGCGTTGGAGGTCTTCGAGCACGCAATGCGCAATGTGACCCCGGCGTTGGAAGTTAAGCCTCGGCGTGTCGGTGGTGCTACCTACCAAATCCCGGTAGAGGTCCCCGAGTATCGGCAGGTTTCGTTAGCAATTCGCTGGTTGTTAGCGGCGGCCAAGAAGCGCCCCGGTCGTGGAATGCCGGAGAAGCTGGCGGCGGAGTTGCTGGATGCTTCCGAGAATATCGGTGCTGCGGTTAAGAAGCGCGAAGAAACTCACAAGATGGCGGAGGCTAACCGCGCCTTTGCTCATCTACGCTGGTAGTTATTTTAAGCGCCATTGCCGTCACGAGCTACTTTGGCGATAAAAGAGGCCGGCGATGGTTGTAGTACCTTTACTGAGTAATATTCGTAATATCGGCGTGATTGCCCACATTGACGCGGGCAAGACCACGACGACAGAACGTATCCTCTACTATACCGGGCGCACACATCGTCTAGGTAATGTAGATGAAGGTACCACAGTCACTGACTGGATGGTACAGGAGAAAGAGCGGGGGATCACGATTACTTCGGCTGCCGTGACTTGTTTTTGGCGCGAGCATCAGATTAACATTGTAGATACCCCCGGTCATATTGACTTCACCGCCGAAGTGCAACGCAGCTTGCGTGTGCTGGATGGTGGGGTGGTGGTGTTTGATGGGGCAGCCGGTGTTGAGCCGCAATCCGAGACCGTTTGGCGGCAGGCGCGGGCCTTCGAAGTCCCATTGGTAGCCTTCATTAACAAGATGGATAAGCTGGGTGCGGATTTTGCTCATGCGGTTGCCACGATACGGGAGCGCCTTCAGGCCAACCCGGTGCCGATCCAGTGGCCGATAGGCTCAGAGTCCACCTTTCGGGGGCTGGTTGACCTGTTGACATGGCAAGCCATCATCTGGGATGATGAACTTGGTGCGCAGCCACAGGAAGTCGCTATTCCAGTGGAAGTAGAACCCGCAGCACGGGCAGCACGTGAGGCCATGATCGAGGCGATTGCTGAGACCGATGATGTGCTCACAGAGCAATATCTTGAGGGCATGGACATTGCTGAGGCTGATTTACGACGTGCGTTACGTCAGGCTACTATCACAGGCTTGATTCAGCCGGTGCTGTGTGGTTCATCGTTACGCAACAAAGGCGTACAGCGTTTGTTGGATGCGATTGTAGATTATCTCCCCGCCCCGACGGATGTGCCGCCGGTACGAGGACAGAACCCTAAGAAAGAGCGTGAGGAAGAGCGTCTGGCGGATATTGAAGCGCCGTTGGCCGCCTTGATCTTTAAGATAGCGACAGACCCATATGTCGGACGACTGGTTTACTTCCGGGTGTATTCCGGCAAGCTCGTGCGCGGTGAAGTTTTTAATAACGTTACCAAGAACACACGGGAGCGTGTAACCAAACTGTTGCGCATGTTTGCCTCTCATCGTGAAGAAGTGGATGTGATTGCGGCAGGCGACATCGGGGCTACAGTTGGTCTCAAGAACGCGGCTACGGGTGACACCCTCTGCGCTTTGCACGCGCCCATTATTCTGGAATCCATTCGTTTCCCAGAGCCGGTTATTGGTGTAGCCGTGGAACCCAAGACAATTGCTGACCAAGATCGCTTAAATGAGTCCCTGGCGCGATTGGCTGAAGAAGACCCCACCTTCCAGGTGCGTATTGACGAGAATACCGGTCAAACCATCATCTCTGGGATGGGAGAGTTGCATCTGGAGATTCTGGTGGATCGGATGCTCCGCGAGTTTCGGGTAGCAGCCAATGTGGGACGCCCCCGGGTAGCTTACAAAGAAACGGTGACACGCTTAGCCCGCAAGACACAGATATTCGATCGTGTGTTAGGTGGGAAGCCGCAATGGGCCAGTGTGACCCTTGAAGTATTGCCGGCGGAGCCGGGTGAGGGTACGCGCTTTGAATCGCACCTTAAACCTGCTGCATTGCGTGCTGAGTATCGTGAAGCCATTAGCGCAGGTGCGTTAGAATCGTTGGATAGTGGTTTTCTGGCAGGCTATCCCTTGGTGGGGTTACAGATTCGCCTGGTGGATGCAGAAGAAGACCCAGAACTTTCATCTGAAGCGGCCTTCAAAGCGGCGGCGGCACAATGTTTCCGGCAAGCGATTGAGGCAGCCAGTCCAGCTCTTTTGGAGCCGGTGATGGATGTGGAAGTCATCGCCCCGGAAGGGTTTGTCGGAGAAGTGTTGGGTGATTTGAATGCACGCGGGGCTGACATTCAGTTGTTGGAGCCGCGTCCGGGAGGGCTGCAAGCAACACGTGCGCACGCACCCCTGGCTAAAATGTTTGGGTATGCTACCGCCTTGCGGAGTTTGACGCAGGGACGGGGCACATTTACGATGGAGTTCCGCCACTATCAACCGGTGGAGTCTCGGCAGATGGAAGCCATTCTGTATGGCACTTAAAATACACATCAAATCATAAAAGTTCTCATCAGTACAAGGAGAAGGAGAAGCAAACATGGGTAAGCAGAAGTTCGAGCGCACTAAGCCACATGTGAATGTTGGTACCATCGGTCATATTGACCACGGCAAGACCACTTTGACGGCCGCTATCACGCGGACGTTGTCCCTGAAGGGTTGGTCTACGTTCAAGGCTTATGATGAAGTTGCTAAGGCGGACGCTAAAATGTTCCGTCGTGATGCGACTAAAATCTTGACGGTGGCTATTTCGCACGTTGAGTATCAGACAGAGAATCGGCACTATGCGCATGTTGACTGCCCTGGACACCGCGACTACATCAAAAACATGATCACGGGCGCGGCGCAGATGGATGGCGCGATCTTGGTGGTCTCCGCAGTGGATGGCCCGATGCCGCAGACCCGCGAGCACATTCTGTTGGCGCGTCAGGTTGAAGTTCCCTCTATCGTAGTCTTCCTCAACAAGGTTGACTTGATGGATGACCCTGAACTGTTGGAGCTTGTTGAGCTGGAAATCCGCGAGCTGCTGAGTGCTCAGAAGTACCCTGGCGACGAAACTCCTATCGTGCGTGGTTCTGCATTGACTGCGCTCAATTGCACCAGCAGTGATCCTGATGCCCCGGAGTACGCCAGCATTTGGGAGCTCATGCGGGTGGTGGATGAGTATATCCCGACTCCTGAGCGCGATGCTGACAAGCCCTTCATGATGTCCATCGAGGATGTTTTCTCCATCAAGGGTCGCGGTACGGTTGTGACTGGGCGTGTCGAGCGCGGGACGATGGTCCCCAACACCGAGGTCGAGATTGTGGGCCTGAATGAGAAGCCCCTCAAGACCGTGGTGACTTCGATGGAAATGTTCCACAAGATTCTCGACAAGGTCGAGGCGGGCGATAACGCGGGCTTGCTGCTGCGCGGTATCGGTAAGGATGATGTGGGACGCGGTATGGTGATTGCTAAGACCGGTTCGGTGAAGGCCAAGTATAAGTTCGAGGCCAATGTCTATATTCTCCGTCGCGATGAGGGCGGGCGTCACAATCCCTTCTTCACGGGTTACAAGCCGCAGTTCTATATCGGCACGATGGATGTAACCGGTTCGGTGACGTTGCCGGATGGCATTGAGATGGTTATGCCCGGCGATAGCACCCAGATGTCGGTGGAGTTGATCTCTCCGGTGGCATTGGAGTCTGGTTCACGCTTTGCCATCCGTGAGGGTGGGTTGACCATTGGCGCGGGTGTGATCACCGCGGTGTTGGACTAGTCTGCTTCAAGGTTAAACTGGTGGTGTATGGCTAAACAACGGATACGCATTCGCCTGAAGGGCTACGATCATCGTATTCTGGATGAGTCCTCCCGGCGTATCGTCGAGGCTGCTGAGCGCACGGGTGCGCGGGTCGTTGGCCCGGTGCCTTTGCCCACGCAGCTGGAGCGGTACACCGTGCGGCGCTCAACTTTCATTGATAAGGACAGCCACGAGCATTTCGAGATTCGCACGCACAAGCGGCTGATTGATATCGTGGAGCCAGATTCGAAGACCATTGATACACTGATGCGGCTGAATATGCCCGCCGGTGTAGACATCGAAATTAAGCTGTAAGTCACAGTTGAACATTAGCGCTACAGGCGCTAAAGGTAACCGTGATTTGCGCCCCCCTGGGTGTGACTGCTTGCAGTTCATGCCCAGGGGGGTAAGTATGGGAAATTTGGGATGATGCGGCGTGTGCCTGGCGCTGGCAGTCCCTGGAGGTAGAACATGAAAGGTATTCTAGGCAAGAAAGTGGGCATGACCCAGATCATCAAAGAGAGCGGCGAAGTAGTGCCGGTCACGGTGATTGAAGCTGGCCCGTGCTATGTGGTGCAGGTACGCACCCCAGAGCGGGATGGCTATCGTGCCGTGCAGCTGGGTTACGAGACGGCCAAAGTTAAACACCTTACTAAAGGTCAGCGCGGTCATCTTGAACGTGCTAAGTTGCCGCCTCTGCGGTATCTCAGGGAACTGCGCACTCGCGAGGATGAAACTTACGAGATGGGTCAGGAGATCAAGGTGGATGTCTTTACCCCCGGTGAACGGGTGGATGTGGTGGGCATCTCCAAGGGGCGTGGCTTTGCGGGCGTAGTTAAGCGCCACGGGTTTGCAGGTGGGCCGGCCACACATGGTCAGTCTGATCGCCAGCGACATCCCGGCTCTATCGGCGCTTGTGCTACACCTGGACGTGTTTGGAAAGGCACCCGCATGGGTGGGCACATGGGCGCGGAGCGTGTCACCTCGCAGAATATTGAGGTGGTGCTGGTAGACCCCGAGCGCAATCTGCTGGCCATCAAGGGTAGCGTCCCTGGGGCGAACGGCGGGCTGGTGCTGGTGAAACTAGCGCGCAAGCAAAAGGTTGCAAAGGGAGGTAAGTAGCAATGCGTGTTCCAGTGTTGAATATGCAGGGCGAACAGGTATCGGAGATTGAACTGCGTCCGGAAATTTTCGAGGTGCCCGTCAATGTCCCGTTGATGCATCAGGCGTTGGTGCGGCAACTGGCAAATGCGCGGCAGGGTACGCACAAGGCTAAGACGCGTGGCGAAAACAATCGCAGTACGGCAAAATGGTACCGTCAGAAGGGTACCGGGCGCGCCCGACACGGTAGTCGTAATGCCCCCATCTTTGTTGGTGGTGGTGTTGCTCATGGGCCGCAGCCGCGCAGTTATGAGCAGCGGATGCCGCGCAAGATGCGTCGCGCTGCGTTACGTTCGGCGCTTTCTGTCAAGGCGAGCGCGTCCCAAATTGTGCTGCTAGAGCAGTTGGAAATGGTGGCCCCCAAGACTAAAGAATTGCAGGGAGTGCTGCGCAATCTGGCCGTAGATCAAGGCAAGACATTGATTTTGTTGCCCGAGGCAAGCGAGAATGTGCAACGCTCAGCGCACAATATGCCGAAGGTGCAGACATTGCGCGCTGGGTACTTGAATGTACGCGATGTGTTGGGTGCCGATCATCTGGTGTTGCCGTTGGGCGCGCTGGAGCTCATCGAGCAGATTTTGGGGTGAAGTATGGATATTTATGATGTGATCGTGCGACCGTGGGTAACGGAAAAGACCGGGACGTTGATGGAGCAAGGGCAGTATGTCTTTCAAGTCAACCGCCGGGCTAACAAAAATCAGATCAAGCAGGCCGTTGAGGAAATCTATGGCGTGAGTGTGGTCGCGGTGAATGTGATGAACATGCCCGCGAAAGGCTCGAAAATGCGGGGCCGCCGGCGTATTGTGCGCGTTGCGCCCTGGAAAAAAGCCATTGTCACATTGGCGCCTAATCAGCGTATCCAGGCGTTGGAGGCTTAACGATGGGAATCAAGAAACATAAGCCGACTTCACCCGGTCGGCGTTGGATGACCGGGTACACATTTGAAGAAATCACCAAGAGCAAGCCAGAGCGTAGTCTTGTAGAGCCTTTGCGCAAGCGGGCGGGGCGGAATGCTTACGGGCGTGTTACTGTGCGCCATCGGGGCGGCGGGCATGCACGTAGGTATCGGGTGATTGATTTTAAGCGTAACAAGCCGAGTGTCCCTGCGCGGGTGGCGTCAATCGAGTATGACCCGAATCGCTCGGCACGTATCGCGCTGTTGAATTATGTAGATGGTGAGAAACGCTACATCCTTGCGCCGTTGGGTCTCAAGGTCAACGATGTCGTGGTAAGCGGGCAGGAGAATATCGAGGTGCGCGTGGGAAATGCGATGCCGTTGGAGCGCGTCCCATTAGGTACGATGGTTCATAACGTCGAGCTTAATCCTGGTCGTGGCGGCCAATTAGTGCGCGCGGCGGGTGCTGCAGCGCAAGTACTGGCAAAAGAGGGTAATTATGTTACGCTGCGTATGCCAAGCGCGGAGATGCGCTTGGTGCGTAAAGAGTGCATGGCGACCATCGGCCAGGTAGGCAATGTGGAACATGCTAACGTGAAACTCGGTAAGGCGGGCCGCAGTCGCTGGCTCGGGCGGCGGCCAGAGGTGCGTGGTTCAGCTATGAGCCCGCGCGATCATCCCCACGGTGGCGGCGAGGGGCGTTCGCCCATCGGTATGCCGGGGCCCAAATCGCCCTGGGGTTGGTATACACTTGGCAAAAAGACACGGCGCAATAAACGCACCGATAAGCTTATCGTCCGCCGCCGGCGCTCCGGGCGCCGCTAGGTGAAGGGGAGGTAAAAGATGTCACGGTCATTGAAGAAAGGGCCGTTTGTAGACCCCAAGTTGTTGAAGAAGATCGAGGCCATGAATCGCGTTGGTGAGAAGCGGGTTATCCGTACTTGGTCGCGTGCGTCGGTCATCTTTCCGCAGATGGTGGGACATACGTTGGCGGTGCATGATGGACGGCGGCATGTGCCCATCTACATCACGGAGAATATGGTAGGGCATCGGCTCGGCGAGTTTGCGCCGACCCGTACCTTCCGAGGACATATCGTCAAAGAGAAAAAGGGCCGGGTACGGTAGGAGGTTGGTATGTCGGATCAAGTGCGAGCTATTGCTAAACATATTCCGATGACGCCCAACAAAGTGCGGCGTATCATGAATCCCTTACGAGGGATGCAGGCCGAACGGGCACTAACTTTGTTGCGGGCTATGCCCCATGCTGCTGCGACCCCGGTCGCCAAGTTGGTGCGTTCGGCAATCGCCAACGCGGACGAGTTGGGCCTGGATACGGAAAGCCTTTACATCGCGCAACTGTTCGCCGATGAAGGGCCGGGACGGACCCCAGGTAAGGGGTGGCGGGCCCGTTGGGGCAGCCGGGGGCGTTATCGCCCCATCCGTAAACGCTCATCCCACATCACCGTCATCCTTGAAGAACGGGTTGATTAAGAAGGAGGCGCATCTTGGGACGCAAAGTTCACCCTTACGGGTTTCGTCTAAAAATCATACGGGATTGGAAATCGCGCTGGTATGCTGAAGGGCGCACCTACTCTACGCTACTCGCAGAGGATCAGGCCATCCGCAAACTCGTCGAAGATGAGATGCGGGGGCGCTCCAAAGACAACCAAACCGGCGTGTCGCGGATCGAGATTGAACGCTTCCCGCCTAATCAAGTTTCGGTCATCATCTGGACTGCACGTCCGGGGGTGGTGATTGGACGCAAGGGCGAGAACGTTAAAGTGTTGCGCCAACGCCTTGAGGCGTTAACTGGTGGCAAGCGTGTGCATGTGGATGTGCAGGAGATTGATCAGCCTGATTTGGATGCGCGTTTAGTGGCGGAGAACATTGTCTCGCAGCTGGAGCGCCGTATCTATCACAGCCGGGCTATGAAGCGTGCTGTGCGACAGGCCATGCGGGCCGGGGCGCAGGGTGTCAAGATCATGTGTAGTGGACGGTTGGCCGGTTCGGAAATGGCCCGCCGGGAATGGCAGCGCGAGGGGCGGGTGCCACTCCAAACACTGCGTGCGGATATTGATTTTTCCCAGGAAGAAGCCCTTACCGCTTACGGACGTATTGGGGTAAAGGTGTGGATTTACAAAGGCAACATTCTGCCGAAGAAACCGGCAGTCGCATCCGTGGACGTTGAAGAAGCGCCCCTGGACTAAACTGAGGAGAAAAAAACATGTTGATGCCGAAGCGTGTCAAGTATCGCAAGCAGCAACGTGGGCGGCTCAAGGGCAAGGAAAGCCGGGGCGTGGATGTCCATTTTGGCAAATATGGACTTCAGGCGTTGGAGCCGTGCTGGATTACCGCCCGCCAGATCGAAGCTGCGCGTCGTACCATTGTGCGGCATATGCGCCGCCGTGGCAAGTATTGGGTGCGCATTTTCCCGGACAAGCCCATCACGGCCAAGCCGGCCGAGACGCGCATGGGTAAAGGGAAAGGCTCGGTGGACCAGTGGGTCGCCGTGGTGCGTCCTGGTCGGATGATGTTCGAGATTGATGGCGTCCCAGAAGATGTCGCGCGCGAAGCTCTGCGCTTAGCTGCCTATAAGCTGCCCATTAAAACCCAGGTGGTCACTCGCCTGGAGGGTGAGACAGGAGAGTAATTATGCAGGCCAGCGAATTACGCGAACTGACAGTAGAGGAGTTGCGGCAACAATTGCGGGAGACCCGGCGCGAAATGTTTAATCTGCGCCAGCAATGGTATGCCGGTAGCTTGCAGGATTCAAATCGGCTGCGCGTGTTACGCAAAGATACGGCCCGTGTGTTGACCGTGTTACGTGAACGCGAGATAGCTAGTCAGATGGGGAAAGGAGACGCCGCATGAAAGAGCAACGCAAGCGGCTGATCGGTCAGGTGACCAGCGATAAAATGGAGAAAACTGTGGTGGTCCGGGTGGATCGCCAGTACCGCCATCCTTTGTATAAGAAAGTGGTGCGTACTTCTAAGAAGTATATGGCGCATGACGAAGAAAACACCTGTCGTATCGGTGATATGGTGCGGATCGTCGAGTCCCGGCCTTACAGTCGTCAAAAACGTTGGGCCGTGGAAGAGATTCTGGAGCGCGTGGCGTAAGGGGGGCGAACGATGATTCAGACCGAAACTCGCCTAAAAGTCGCCGATAATACGGGAGCACAGGAAATTCTGTGTATCCGGGTTATCGGGGGGTCACGTCGCAAATACGGTTCGGTGGGTGATACTATCGTGGCCGCAGTGAAATCTTCGACGCCGACTGCTTCTGTCCGAAAAGGTGATGTGGTGCGGGCTGTCATCGTGCGGGTGACCAAAGAATATCGCCGCTCCGATGGCTCCTACATCCGCTTTGACGACAATGCAGCTGTAATCCTCGATGCTTCTAACCTCAATCCGCGTGGAACTCGTATCTTCGGGCCGGTGGCCCGCGAACTGCGCGAGAAGGGGTTTATGAAAATCGTCTCGCTGGCACCCGAAGTGTTGTAACCAGCAGAGAGGTGAAAAGATGAATCGGATTGTAAAAGATGATACCGTAGAAGTCATTGCCGGCAATGACAAGGGTGCGCGCAACAAGGTCTTGCGAGTGATACCCAAAGAAAATCGGGTGGTGGTTTCCAAAGTTAATATCATCACCAAACACCAGGGTAAGCAGCAAGCTGGGCGTGCGCAGGTACAGATGGGGCGCATTCAATATGAAGCGCCAATCCATCTCTCCAATGTCTTGCTGGTTTGCCCCCATTGCGACGAGGCTACTCGTGTAAGCTTCCAGGTGTTGGAAGATGGCACCAAGACGCGCGTCTGCCGTAAGTGTGGCGAGGCCATCAGCTAGGAGTAGATACCCATGCAACAACTGCGAACCCGTTATGAACAGGATATTGTCCCGGCTCTTATGGAAGAGTTCGGGTATACCAATGTGATGCAGGTGCCGCGTATCCGTAAGGTGGTAATCAACATTGGGATGGGCGAGGCGATGGATAATCCCAAGTCTTTGGAACATGCGGTTAGTGATTTGCGGATCATCACTGGCCAGCAGCCCGTCATTACCAAAGCCCGTAAATCTATCGCAGCCTTCAAGCTGCGTGAAGGCCGGGCGATTGGGGTCAAAGTGACCCTGCGCCAACAGCGGATGTGGGCGTTTTTGGATCGTGTGCTCAACGTGGTGTTGCCGCGCACCCGCGACTTCCGCGGGGTGCCGGACAAGCTCGATGGGCGTGGTAATTACACCGTAGGGTTGCGTGAGCAACTGCTCTTCCCCGAAATCAATTACGACAAGATTGACAAAATTCGAGGGATGGAAATTTGTATTGCCACGACCGCTGAGACAGATGAAGAAGCCCGGCGATTGCTGGAACTCTTGGGAATGCCTTTCCGGCATGCATAGCCACAAGGTAGGAAAAGGAGTTATCTATGGCTAAAACGTCAATGCCCATTCGGGAAACCCGACGTAAGTATCAAGTGCGGGTGCGCAATCGTTGCAACCGCTGTGGTCGCCCGCGAGGGTATTATCGCCGCTTCGGCTTGTGCCGCATTTGTTTGCGTGAGTTGGCCCTGGAGGGGAAAATCCCCGGCATGGTCAAATCCAGTTGGTAAGGAGTTGAGTAATGGTGACCACTGACCCAATTGCTGATATGTTGACGCGGATTCGGAATGCCCTCATGGTACGTCATGAGAGTGTGACGATGCCGTCATCTAAAATTAAAGTGGCGATTGCTAAAATTCTCAAAGAAGAAGGCTATGTGCAGGCTTACCAGGTAACCAACGATAAACCACAACCACACCTGATCGTTCACTTGAAGTATGTGGGTGATCTCAAGCACCAACGGCCTGTTATCACCGGTTTGAAGCGCGTGAGTAAGCCTGGACGGCGTATTTATACGCCAGCGCAAGAGATTCCCTGGGTACGCAGTGGGATGGGTATTTCTATCCTTTCAACGCCCAAGGGGGTCTTGACCGGGCAACAGGCCCGGCGCCTCAATGTGGGCGGCGAGGTCATTTGCTACATTTGGTAGCCTGAAGGAGGTAGCTGTGTCGCGGATTGGTAGAATGCCGATTCCGGTGCCGGCCGGTGTAACTGTGCAGTTTGATGGCCCACAAGTTACGGTCAAAGGGCCTAAGGGGCAGCTGTCGCAGACCTTTCACCCGAACATGACAATTGTTCTGGAAGAGAATGTATTATCTGTACAGCGCCCTAATGATGAGCGGCAAAACCGTGCCTTGCATGGGCTGAGCCGTGCTCTTTTGAACAATATGGTCGTGGGTGTGACCGAGGGCTATGCGATTACTCTGGAAATCAGCGGAACCGGCTACAAGGCTGAATTGCAGGGTTCGACATTGGTGCTCAACTTGGGATATTCACATCCTGTGGTAATTCCCGCGCCAGCGGACGTGGTATTTGAGGTGAATCCTCGCGCTAATAGCGTCACCGTGCGTGGAATTGACAAGCAAGTGGTGGGACAGTTGGCTGCTGAGATTCGCGGCTGGCGTCCTGTGGAGCCTTACCTGGGCAAGGGCATCCGCTATCAGGGTGAGATTGTCCGGCGCAAGGCCGGTAAATCCGGGAAGGGTTAAACCGCTTCCCTAATTTTTAAGCGTGGTACTGAGGGTGAAATATGAAACCGGAAGTTAATCGTTATAAAGCCCGCGAACGGCGTCGTCTTCACGTCCGTAAAAAGGTCGTGGGGACGCCAGAACGTCCACGCCTGAATGTATTCCGTAGTCTACATCATATTTATGCGCAGATCATTGATGATAGCGTGGGTCACACGCTGGCGGCGGCATCCACTATGGATAAAGCCCTGGTAGCGGAGCTGGCAGGTATGAAGAAGACGGAACAGGCGCAGGCCGTGGGCAAGCTGCTCGCTGAGCGGGCGTTGGCAAAAGGCATCGAACAGGTCGTGTTCGACCGCGCCGGGTATAAATACCACGGCCGTGTGAAGACGTTGGCCGAGGCGGCTCGTAAAGCCGGCCTGGACTTCTGAGCCGCTGGGAGGCATTGATGGAAAGGAAAAACCTTCGGGATCGAGAAGGCTTTGCAGAAGAGCAGGAAGAACTGGATGAGCGCGTGGTAGATATTGCCCGCGTTGCTAAAGTTGTCAAAGGTGGGCGTACCTTCCACTTCCGTGTTGTTGCCATTGTGGGCGATAACAAGGGCCAAGTGGGCCTGGGGATTGGGAAGGCCCGAAATGTGCCGGATGCTATTGCCAAGGCGACTGAGCGCGCCCGGCGCGATATGCACCCCATTGCTCTGGAAGGCAGCACTATTCCTCACGAGATTACGGGTCGTTGTGGTGGGGCGAGAGTTTTCTTACGTCCGGCATCCCATGGTACTGGCGTGATCGCGGGTGGTGGTGTGCGCGCGTTGTTGGAAGCGGTTGGGGTACGGGATGTGTTGACCAAGTCACAGGGCAGTGCGACCCAGGTGAATGTTGCGCAGGCCACCATGGATGCGCTAAATAAATTACGCTGGGTTGAGCAGGTGGCGGAAGACCGTGGTGTGCCTGAGGCTCGGGTGATGCCCTTCTGGCTGAGGAGAAAGGCGTAATGGAAGAGAAACTGCTGCGTGTAAAGCTGGTGCGCAGCCCGATTGGCTACACGTTGCGACAGAAGCGTACCGTGCGGTCGCTAGGGTTGCGCAAGATGAATCAGGTTGTTGAGCATCGTGATACCCCCGTTGTGCGGGGTATGATCAATGCAGTCTCACACCTGCTTCTCGTCGAGGAAGTTGAACAGGCATAGCGGGAGAGAGCAATGAAACTACATGATTTACAACCCGCTGAGGGTTCCAAAAAGCGTAAGCGCCGTGTTGGGCGGGGTATTTCCGCTGGGCAAGGCAAGACCGCTGGTCGGGGTACCAAAGGACAGAATGCGCGAAGTGGTGGTGGTGTGCGCCCTTACTTTGAGGGCGGGCAGCTGCCTCTGATACGCAAGCTCCCCTTTGCTCGTGGTGTAGGGTTTTTCAACCCCTGGCGTGTTGAATTCAAAGTAATCAATTTGGATCAACTGGCCGAACGATTTGAGGCGGGGGCTGAAGTCTCTCCGCAAACTTTGGCCGCGTGCGGGTTGATCAAAAAAGAAAGCGATTTGGTGGTGGTGTTGGGCCGGGGCGAATTGCCCCACGCTCTTACCCTGCGCGTTCATCGTATTTCTGAAAGTGCGCGTGCCCAGATCGAAGCCGCTGGGGGGCAGGTAGAACTGTTGCCCTGGCAGCGGGGCGGCTATCGTACTCGCTAACTCAGACTGGATGGAGGCAATTCCATGATTGAAGCCCTGCGCAATGCGTTGAAGTTGCCGGATTTGCGGCGGCGCATTCTCTATACGATCTTGATCCTGGTGATCTTCCGCTTGGCATCCAATATCCCGGTGCCGGGCGTGGATCGGGAGGCGCTGCGGCTGTTCTTCGAGCAATCTTCAGCAGCTGCTCAACTTGCCAATCTGTTGAACCTGCTGTCGGGTGGGGCCATTTCCAACTTCTCTGTGTTGGCGGCCGGTGTCTATCCGTATGTGACAGCGCAAATTGTTCTACAATTGCTGTTGCCTATTTTCCCCAAACTTGAGAAGATGATCAAGGAAGAGGGGGAAGCCGGGCAACGCAAGATGAATCAATGGACCTTTTACTTGACGGTCCCCCTGGCTGCCTTACAGGCGTTTGGTCAGGTGCGACTCTTCACCGCGGGCGGCGGTAGCGCGATTTTGCCCAACTTCGGATTCGGGGTTGGACAAGTGTTGCCTACACTTACAGTGTTGTTTACTATGACCGCTGGCACGATGTTTGCGGTGTGGATGGGCGAGCTCATTACCGAACAAGGTGTAGGTAATGGGTTGTCCCTGATCATCTTTGGTGGTATTGTCTCGCAAATCTTCCCTAACCTGTACCAGATTTCAGTCTCGGATAAGTTCTGGGGAGTGCTGGCCTTTATCATCATCACTTTGTTGACGGTGTTGGTCATTGTCTATGTGCAAGAAGGTGAGCGGCGGATCAAAGTGCAGTATGGCAAGCGCGTGCGCGGTATGAAAGTCTACGGCGGCGGCAGTACCTATATCCCGCTCAAAGTCAATACCGCAGGCATGATCCCGCTAATTTTCGCGCAGTCGTTCTTGACCTTTCCGGCGGTCATAGCACAATTCTTCCAGGCGACCACCAATCCTACTGTGCGCGCTGTGGCCGATTGGACGATTGGTTTCTTCGGAGGCCGCAATCCCTGGTATGCGGTTCCCTATTTCTTGGCAGTCGTGGGCTTCACCTACTTCTATACTGATGTTATGGTGCAGCAGCAGAACCTGCCGGAAATGTTGCAAAAACAAGGGGGATTTGTTCCAGGTATCCGTCCGGGCAAGAAGACGGAAGAGTTTATTAACAATGTTTACCGGCGCATCACGCTGGTCGGGGCCTTGTTCCTCGGTGCAATCGCGGTGTTGCCATATATCATCGGCCTGTTCATGACGACGCAAGCCATGCTGATCACTAGCTCTGGTTTGTTGATTGTGGTAGGCGTGGTGGTGGATACGATGCGGCAATTGGAAGCACAGCTGCTAATGCGGCACTATGAAGGCTTCCTGCGCTAATCCGAAAAGTGTGGTATAATACCCGGTCGTGCGCGCTCAAGCGCGACCGGGTTACACCGAGCCAAACGGATATGGTAATTCTCAAACGTTCCATGGAGCTGCTCGCCATGCGGGAAGCTGGGCGCATTGTTGCCCAAGTGTTGGAGCTGATGCAAGACTGGATTCGTCCAGGAATCACTACCGGTGCGCTAGACCGTATTGCGGAGGAGTGGATTCTGAGGCAGGGCGCTACCCCCTCTTTTAAGGGGTATCCTTCCCACAGCACACACTCTTTTCCATCAACTATCTGCGCATCAGTTAATGCAGAACTAGTACATGGCATTCCAGGTGCTCGGGCGCTGGAGGCTGGGGACATTATCACGGTTGATGTCGGAGCCTGTTACAAAGGCTTTCACGGTGATGCGGCGCGTACCTTTGCCGTAGGGGCGGTGTCGTCCGAAGCGCGTGCGTTACTGACGGTTACTGCCGATGCACTGGAAGCTGGTATGTCCCAGGCCGTCGCGGGGCAACAGATGGGAGACATCTCCCATGCGATTCAGCAGTATGTGGAAACGTGCGGCTATCACGTCACTCGTGAATATACCGGACACGGTATCGGGCGCCAGCTGCACGAAGACCCCCAAGTGCTCAATTACGGTCAACGGGGTCAAGGCTTGCGGTTGCAATCTGGGATGACTTTGGCGATTGAGCCGATGGTGTTGATCGGGACGCCCCATACGGTGGTTGCGGAAGATCATTGGACGGTATACTCGGCGAATGGTCAACTCACTGCACATTTCGAGAATACCATCGCCATCACTGATGGCGAGCCGGAAGTATTAACCCGGCTATAAATGAGAGGAGTCGGAAAATGAAGGTGTCACCATCTGTCAAAAAACGTTGCCCGAAGTGTAAAATCATTCGGCGGCGGGGTGTGATCCGGGTGATCTGCAGCAACCCTAAGCACAAGCAGCGCCAGGGGTAGAGCAGCAGGGCCACGGACAGAAGTTATTAAGTAACGATGCTGGAGGAGAAAACGTATGGCACGTATTGCAGGGGTTGACTTGCCCCGAAATAAGCGCGTAGTGGTGGGCCTGACCTACATTTACGGCATTGGGCCATCGGCCAGTCAGAAGGTTCTTGAGCGCACGGGCGTTAGCTCGGAGATTCGCGTTAAAGACCTCTCGGAAAGCGATGTGGCGCTCTTGCGTGAAGTCATTGAGCGTGATTACATTGTTGAGGGTGATCTGCGGCGCGAAGTTCAAATGAATATCAAGCGGCTCATTGAAGTGGGCGCTTATCGTGGGTTGCGCCACCGACGCAGCTTACCGGTGCGCGGGCAACGTACCCGTACTAATGCGCGCACCAAGCGCGGCATGCGCAAGACGGTCCCCGGTCGCGGCCGGCGGCGTGGTTCGAAGAAGAAGTAATCCTTAGCCGGATTGGCATAGAAAAGGTTTTAGAAGGACTGGAGGAGGCTTTATGGCTAAACGTACGACTACGACTCGCCGCGCTCGTGCGCCGCGTCGCGTGAAGCGCAACGTGCCGCTGGGACGCATCTACATTCATTCGACCTTCAATAACACGATTGTGACGGTCACGGATCAGAATGGCGATGTCTTGCGCTGGGCCAGCGCAGGCTCGGCGGGTTTCAAAGGCTCACGCAAGAGCACGCCTTTCGCGGCCCGTCTGGCTGCGGAGAAGGTGATACAAGACGCGGTCACTAACGATGGCTTGCAAGAAGCGGATGCCTTCGTCAAAGGGGCCGGCCCGGGCCGCGAAGCCGCGTTGCGCGCGATTGCTGCCGGTGGGGTGCGGGTGCGTTCGATTACGGACACGACCCCCATTCCCCACAACGGCTGTCGTCCGCCCAAAAAGCGGCGCATCTAAACGAGCTGGGAGGAAAGCATGGCAAGATATACCGGCCCTGTATGTAAGCTCTGTCGCCGTGAAGGCGAGAAGCTCTATCTTAAAGGGGATCGTTGTTACACGGATAAATGTCCCTTCGGGCAGCGTGGCTACCCGCCCGGACAGCATGGGAAGGATACGTCCTTCCGCAAGCGCAAGCCTTCGGACTACGCGTTGCAATTGCGCGAGAAGCAGAAGGCCCGCCGGGTTTATGGCGTGTTGGAACGGCAATTTCGCCGCTATTACCGTGAGGCCGAACGGCGTGCCGGGTTGACCGGTGAGACGCTTCTGTCTCTACTGGAGACACGGTTGGATAACGTTGTGTACCGTTTGGGCTTGGCCGACTCGCGCGCACAGGCCCGTCAACTGGTGCAGCATGGTCACTTTATGGTCAATGGCCGCAAGACTAATATCCCTTCGTTTGCGCTACGGCCTAACGATGAATTGGTTGTGCGCCCCGAAAGCCGCCGTTCCGATTATTTCAAGGATCGTGTGGATTTGTTAGGAAAGCGCACTGTGCCTAATTGGCTGAGTCTGGATGCGGATACTTTGAAAGGCCGGGTCTTGGCGATGCCTGCTCGGCAAGAGATTGATGTTCCTGTGCAGGAGCAATTAATCGTCGAGTTCTACTCACGCTGATAAGCAGAAGGAGGCGACGTGTTAGCAGCGCCAGTTCTGCCCAAAGTTGAAATTGATGTCAATACGCAGCAGTACGGGCGTTACCTTATTGGCCCGCTCGAGAACGGTTATGGGGTGACGCTGGGTAATTCGCTGCGCCGGGTGTTGTTGTCCTCGCTGGAGGGCGCATGTGTGACTGCTGTGCGCATCAGCGATATGTCCCATGAATTTGCGGCTATCCCTGGCGTGCGCGAGGATGTTATCCAACTCATTTTGCGTCTCAAACAAATACGGTTGGTGATGGATGGCGAAGGGCCATTGTACATGACCTTGCGCGTTGAGGGGGAGGGTGTTGTCACGGCGGGCGATATTATCGCTCCGCCGGAAATCGAAATTATCAATCCAGAACTCTACCTTTTCACGGTGGATGCGGATGATGTGCATCTGGATATGGAATTCACGGTCGAGGCCGGGCGTGGTTACTCGCCCGGCGATAGCCGGGGCCGGATGCCTATCGGTGTATTGCCGGTGGATGCAATTTTTAGTCCTGTCCGGCGTGTGAATTACACAGTGGAGCCGGCGCGCGTGGGCCAGCTGACCAACTATGATCGTTTAATTATGGAAGTTTGGTCGGATGGGCGGCTTGTACCTTTTGAGGCGCTCAAGGCGAGTGCGCGGATCCTCGTAACTCACCTGCGTTTGATTGCTGGTGCGGAAATCGAGGAAGACCAAACGCACATTGTGGTGGATGTGGAAAAAGAGGGTATCCCGCATCGTGCTTATGCTACGCCTATTGAAGACCTGGGGCTGGGAGTGCGTGTGTATAATGCACTTAAGCGCACTGGCATTTCCAACGTGGGTGAGGTTATGGAGATCATTGCACGTGGGCGTGATGCTTTGTTGTCCATTCGGAACTTCGGCGAGAAATCGCTGGATGAACTGCGCGAGCAGTTGCAGGAAAAGGGCTTTTTGGGCGATGTGACCCCAGAAGCACTGACGCCTGGTGAAGAAGAAGATGAGGCGGAAGCCTGAATCATTGATGAGGAGGATGAATCATGCGACATCGTGTCGCGGGTAAGAAGCTCAATCGCCCTGTAGGGCACCGAACTGCGTTGCGCCGTACTATGGTTACTCAGTTGTTACGCCACGAGAGTATTCGTACGACGCGCGCTAAGGCTGAGGCTATTCGCGGGCAAGCTGAGAAGCTAATTACGCTGGCCAAGCGTGGCCTGGCGGCAGCTGAAGAAAATCCGGCTCAGGGTGTCCATGCTCGCCGCTTGGCGGCAGCGCGCCTCAATGATCCGGTTGTGGTAAGAAAACTCTTTGACGAGATTGCTCCGCGCTACGCGGAGCGCCCGGGCGGTTATACCCGGATGTTGAATTTAGGGCAACGCAAAGGCGACGCCGCGCCCATCGTACTTTTACAGCTCGTCGAGGAAGCGTAAGGATTGTAGCGTGCGGGTGCGTGCCGTCGTCAGTTACGACGGAACTGGGTACGGGGGTTTTCAGCGGCAACGCAATGCTCCTACAATCCAGGCGGAGCTCGAAACAGCTCTGGAGCAGTTGACCCAAACCCCTACGCGGGTGCTGGCTGCCGGGCGCACAGATGCCGGTGTCCATGCGGAAGGGCAAGTGATTGCATTTGATACTGCCTGGGAGCGCCCGCTGGTGGCTTTGCAACGTGGTATGAATGCTCTGTTGCCGCTCGCTGTTGCCGTGCGGGAGCTTGTCCCGGCGCCAGAGAATTTTCATCCGCGTTACGCGGCGCGCAGCAGATGGTACCGCTATACGTTGTACCGGGCAGCCGAACGCAATCCGTTGATGAGTCGTTATAGTCTGCATGTGCCGCAGGCGCTTGATCTGGATGTGATGCAGACCGCGGCAGCCCAGTTGGTGGGTATCCATGATTTTGCTGCTTTCGGGATGCCGCCGCAGGGCGAAAGCACTGTACGCGAGGTTATCCGCGCTGTGTGGACGGCGCAAGAGTCGTGTTGGTACTTTGATATTGAGGCCAACGCCTTCCTGTACCGGATGGTGCGTTTGCTGGTAGGGACATTGCTGCGAGTAGGGGCGGGCAAGCTCAGTTTTGAGACGTTTACCGCCTGTTTGCAGTCACGGGAGCGGCGGCACGTAGGGCCGGCGGTCTCCCCGACGGGTCTGGTGCTCAAAGCGGTGGCTTACCCCGCAATGCCTAAAGAGGAATTAGCACGCCTTTGTGAAGGGAGTGAGGATAGAAAGTGAAAGGGTTAAACATACAGAAGACTTATGTCGCCAAACCTGCCGATGTGAAGCGGGATTGGTTCGTTGTGGATGCAGCCGACAAGACGCTGGGGCGACTGGCTTCGCAAATTGCTTACATGTTGCGTGGTAAGCATAAGCCTGAATACACGCCGCATGTGGATGTTGGTGATTTCATTGTGATCATCAATGCTGAGAAAATCCACGTTACCGGCCGCAAACTTGACCAGAAGAGCTATTATCGGCATTCCGGTTATCCTGGCGGGCTGCGCGAGACCAAGCTGCGTCGGCAGTTGGAAACGCACCCAGAACGCGTTCTTGAAGCGGCAGTGCGTGGGATGTTGCCGCGTGGCCCGTTGGGGCGTCAGATGTTCAGGAAGCTCAAGGTCTATGCTGGGCCGGAACATCCGCACCAGGCGCAACAACCTAAGCCCCTGGAGTTGTAAGGAGATAAGCATGGCTGAATACTTTGAGGGAATTGGACGCCGTAAGACGGCCACGGCTCGTGTGCGCTTGCATTCGGGCGGTACCGGGCAGGTCGTAGTCAATGGCAAGCCGCTGGTGGAATATTTTGGCCGCGAGCTGGATCGTCAGACGGCAGTTGCGCCGCTGCAAACTACGCGTACGCTGGATGGCTATGATGTGACCGTTCTCGTTAAGGGCGGCGGTATCACGGGGCAGGCCGAGGCGATTCGTATGGGCGCAGCTCGTGCGTTACTCAAGATCAATGCTGATCTGAATCAGGCGTTGCGTCGAGCTGGTTTTTTGACCCGTGATGCACGCGCCAAGGAACGCAAAAAGCCAGGTCTCAAGCGCGCACGCAAGGCTCCCCAATACACCAAGCGCTAAACATCCGAGGTATTTTGGTCTATTTGGTGTGTGAAACGTGAGTGTAATCACGTTTCACACATTATATTTCATCCGACAGGTAGCTGGTCTTTGTACCGGCTACCTGTTCTGTGTGTGGGAGGTGCTATGGCGCAGTTGACGATTGTAGGGCTAGGGCCGGGCGCACCGGAGCAGTTGACTCGTGAGGCGTGGGATGTGTTGAGCCGCGCTGGTGAGGTCTGGCTGCGGACTGCGCGCCATCCGGTGGTGAGTGCGTTGCCGGGTGTGTTGCCAGCGCGCTCCTTTGATGTGTTGTACGAACAGGCGCGCGATTTTGCAGATGTCTATACGGCGATTGTGGTGCAGGTGATTGCGTTAGCGCAGCGCCCAGAGGGAGTGGTGTATGCAGTCCCCGGGCATCCGTTGGTAGGGGAGGCGACCGTTACCCGGTTATTGGCGGCAGCTCGCGAGGCCGCTATTCCCACGCGGCTGGTGGCTGGGTTGAGCTTCATCGAACCCTTGCTTTCTTTGCTGGCTGTAGATGCGCTTGATGGATTGCAAATTGTGGACGCGCTTGATGTGGCAGCATTGCATCATCCCCCGCTAAATCCTGATGTTCCAGCGGTATTGGCGCAAGTTTATAGCCGGGCTGTGGCTGCTGATCTGAAGCTGACCCTGATGAATCAGTATCCTGACGAGCATCAGGTCGCGTTGATTGAGGCAGCTGGCGCAGCAGGCGAGAGTCTCGTCTGGATGCCGCTTTACGAGATTGATCGCCGCGAGCATAGCCCGTTGACTTCTCTCTACGTGCCGCCATTAGCACAGGTGAGCAGCTTTGAGGGTTTCCAGGAAACCATCGCTTACCTGCGTGCCCCGGAGGGGTGTCCCTGGGATCGTGAACAGACGCATGCCAGCCTGCGGGCCAACTTGCTTGAGGAAACTTACGAAGCGTTGGATGCGATTGACCGTGGGGATTATGCCGCACTGTGCGAGGAGTTGGGGGATGTGTTGTTGCAGGTAGTGCTGCATGCTCAGATTGCCACAGAAGAGGGCGATTTTCAGATGGCCGATATTATTGCGGGTGTTGATGCTAAACTCAAGCATCGTCATCCGCATGTATGGGGGGCGCTGCCGGTTTCTGGTGCTGATGAGGTCATTATTAATTGGGAGCAACTCAAGCGGCAGGAGCGTGAAGCTAACGGGCAGGTGGAGCGATCGTTGTTGGATGGCGTAGCAGGCGCGTTGCCAGCGCTGGCGCAAGCGAATGCCTATGGACAGCGCGCTTCCCGCGTGGGCTTCGATTGGCCGGACATTACAGGGGTGCTTGATAAGGTCCGTGAAGAATTGGCTGAATTGGAAGCCGCCGAGACGCTCGAAGCGCAGGCCAGTGAGTTGGGAGATGTATTGTTCGCGGTGGTTAACTGGGCGCGCTGGTTGAAAGTTGATCCTGAAACTGCGTTGCGCGAGGCCAATGCTCGCTTTTCCCAACGGTTCCGCTATGTAGAAACGGCAGCGCGCCAACGTGGGCTGGATTTGAAGCAGCTCTCCTTAGAGGCATTGGATGCTCTGTGGGAAGCGGCGAAGCGTGCAGCGTAAGAAATCGCAACGCACTTCTTGAAGTGCGTTGCGATGGGTTGTTTGAAAGTGCGCGCAGGCTACAGGTGCGGGGTGAGTTCGCGCAGCAGGTCTTTCTTGGGCCGGTTGCCTGTCATGCGGAGAAGTTCTTGCCCGTTTTTGAAAAGAATCATCGTGGGGATGTTCATCACGCCGAATTGTGAGGGGAGGTCTTGCACCTCTTGAACATTCACCTTGACAACTTTGAGCTGTCCGGCGCATTCTACGGCAACTTCTTCGAGGGTTGGGCCAAGCGCGCGGCACGGGGGACACCACTCTGCCCAAAAATCCACCAGCACCGGTAAGGCTGCTTGTAATACCTCTTGCTCAAACATACTTCCGTCAATATTGAGTATATTCCCCATTTCAATTCCCTCCTCGTTGTGTTTCAGGACGCTAGAATTTTGCGATGCTTGAATTATCGCTTGATGATGGGGGTTGTCAAGCGGGGTTAGTGCTCCCGCCCTGGCGCAGCCGCATCCCGTTGAGGATGACAGCTAACGACGCCCCTACATCCGCCACGATTGCCAGCCATAACGAGCCAATGCCCGCCGCCGCCAGGCCGAAGACCATGGCTTTTACTGCCAGCGCGAAGATGATATTGGCGCGAATGGTGCGCCGCGTGCGGCGGCTCAGCTGCACGATGAAGGGCAGCTGCCGCAGATCGTCACCCATGAGCACCACATCCGCCGTCTCCAACGCTTGATGCGATCCCGCGCCGCCCATGGCGATGCCCACATCGGCTTGCGCCAGCGCGGGTGCATCGTTGACCCCATCGCCGACGAAGGCAACCACCTGGTTCGTGCCGTTCCTTCCCGCAGCTTGTAACTCTTGTACTGCATTGACTTTGTCTTCCGGCAGCAACCCCGCGCGCACCTCATCCATACCCACGGTATGTGCGATTACTTGGGCTACGGCTGCCCCGTCCCCGGTTAGCATGATCGTGTGCAGTCCACCTAACTTGTGCAGGGCGGTGACTACGTCCGCGCTCGCTGCGCGGGGTGTATCCGCCATGGCGAAGACAGAGCAAATGCTGTCGTTGTGGCAGACCAGCATTACCGAGCGGCCTGCAGCTGCCAGACGCTCCGCTTCGCGGCACACGGATGTGGAGTGGGGCAACGTGGCGTCGAAGTAGGGATGGCTGGCGACTGTGACCCGTTCGCCGTTGACCAGTCCCGTCACCCCACGCCCATCGAGGATGGTGACATCTTGCGCGGGGAGCAGGGAAAGCGATTGCGCTTGGGCTTCTGCTACCAGCGCCCGCGCTAGGGGATGCGAGGATTGCGATTCGATGGCGGCGGCCAGTTGCAGGCCGTTGCGGGTGCAGGTGATGTCCTCGCACACGCTGAGGATATCCGTGGCGATCGGTTTCCCTTCGGTGAGGGTACCGGTCTTATCGAAGGCGAAAGTGGTCACGCGGCCCAGCGTCTCCAACGTCTGCCCGCCCTTGATGAGGACGCCGCGCCGCGCCGCGTGGGTCAGCGCGCTCACCACGCTGACCGGTGTGCTGATGACCAGCGCGCACGGGCAGGCGATGACGAGTAGTTGCAGGGCGCGCATCAGCCAGCCGGTATCGCCCCAGAAGGGTTGCCCGAAGAGCAGGGGCGGGCCGACAGCGATCAATGCCGCTATCACAGTCACGGCGGGAGTGTATACCCGCGCGAAACGATCTACAAAGCGCTGCACCGGTGCCTGCCGGGATTGCGCCTCTTGCACTAGGGCGACCATGCGATTGAGAGTGTTATCCTCGGCGCGGCGCGTCACTTCGACTTCTAGCGCGCCGAAGGTGTTGACTGTGCCAGCGAACACTTCATCGCCGATGGTTTTATCCACCGGGATACTTTCTCCAGTGATGGCCGCCTGATCCACGGCGCTGTGCCCGGCGCGTACGACTCCATCCACCGCAACGCTATCGCCAGGGCGCACGAGCACCCGCGCGCCGATAGCGATGGCTTCGACCAGCGTGGCTAGGGTTGCCCCATCGGGTTGCAATACCAACGCCGTTGGCGGTGCGAGATCGAGCAGACTCTCCAGTGCGCCCCTGGCCCGTTCGGTGGCGTAGCTTTCCAGCGCCTCGCCCAGGGAGAAGAGCACCACCACGATAGCCGCCTCGCCCCACTCCCCGATGAGCATCGCGCCAGTCACGGCAATTACCATGAGGGTATTGATCCCCAACATGCGGGCGCGTAGCACCTCGTTGCGGGCCTGGCGGAAGACTGGGATGCCACCGGTAAGGATCGCCAGCGCGAAGAGCACGGTGGTTGCTGGGGTGGGTGTGTCGAGAACCGCCAATGCCAGCCCCAGCAATGCCAGTCCGCCGGCGATGGCGGTTAATAGCGTTTCGGTGCGCGAGAGCAGGAAGCGGAAGAAGGTCACAAGTGCGTTGCCTTGCGGCGTGCTCATGCGGGTGCGCTCAACAGCCAGAGTGTGCCCCGTTTCTGCCACAATGCGTGCGATGGGGGTAATATCGAACTCTGGGACAGCCAATTGTACGGTGAGGAAGCCTGTGGCGGTATCTACCGTGCAGGTTTGCACGCCATCGAGACGGCGTACTTGCGCTTCAATGCGTCCGGCGCAATCTGAGCAGGCCAATCCGGCGATTTTGTAAGTGTGTGTGTCGAGCAAGTTTTACCTCCAGAGAAGTGAAAGTGTGAAAAGGCGCAATCAGGTATGCCGCGCGTGTTCCAGACCTTGCAAGAACAGGTCGCGGATGTGCTCATCATCGAGCGCGTAGAAGACGTGCCGCCCCTCTTTGCGCGCTCGCACGACGCGCAGGGCGCGTAACGTGCGCAACTGGTGGGAAATCGCCGAGTGGGTCATTTCCAGAGCCGTCGCCAGGTCGTAGACACAGCGTTCGTCCTCTGCCAGCGCGGCGATGATTCGCACGCGGGTGGGATCGCTCAGGGCTTTGAAAAGCGCCGCTACACGCTCCGCCGTCTCCGTGTCGAGCGATTGTTCCCCTGGTGGATGGGAATGGTGGCAGGTTGGTGGCTTAGACATGGTATCTCCTAATATATGAGTAATCGCTCATATATTAACATAAGGGCAGGACTTGTCAAGCCATCGTTGTTTGCCCGTCCTGCCGATTGCTTTTTAGCAAGGACGTGCTAGACTCAGGGCAATTCACCAAGGAGGTTGACATGGCAGAAGCGCACGGACATGTCGAGGGAATACACAATGATCATCAGGTGACGCTTTATGCGCTCTCCACCTGTATTTGGTGTCGCAAGACACGTGAATTTCTCGAAGCCGAAGGCATCGCATTCGATTACGTCTATCTGGATTTACTGGAAGGCGATGAATTGGAGGCCGCGCGCGAGCAGGTGCGTACCTGGAACTCGCGGGTTTCTTTCCCGACGCTGGTCATTGATGACAAGGTCTGCATTGTGGGTGCAAAGACGGACGACATCAAGGAGGCGTTGGGCCTATGAGTACGCGCCCGGAGATTTCGCAGGAGCGTATCGCGACGCTGCACGCGCGGTTGGATAAGGAGGCGAAGGCCGGGGGATATAATCTCAACCCGGATGTGCCTTTCACGCAGGGTCTTGTTGAAGGGTTGCTAATCAACGAGGAACGTTATGGCTATTGGGCTTGCCCTTGCCGGTTGGCGGCAGGCGTGCGCGAGCAAGACCTCGACATCATTTGCCCATGCGATTACCGTGATCCCGATCTCGACGAGTTTGGTGCGTGCTATTGCGCGCTCTATGTATCCGATGCCGTGCGCGACGGCGTGCAGGAGCTCCAACCCATCCCGGAGCGGCGCTTACCAGCCGAAGAGCGCGCCTATGAAGAGGCGGAACACGAGGAAGAATTTGTCGGATTCACGCGCAGTGGCATCCCGGTCTGGCGTTGCAAGGTGTGCGGCTATCTGTGCGCGCGTCCGCAGCCGCCGCTCAAGTGCCCTGTCTGCAAAGCGGATAAAGATCGCTTCGAGCGATTCGCGTAACATCAGACCTATTTTTACCACGAAGAACACGGAGAAAAAATCAAAAAAACTCTCCGTGTTCTCTGTGGTGAAATCTCACTCTTAAAAAACATACATCGTAAGAGGCATAACCGTGATCTCTAATCAGTGGTACGTTGTCTTAGATTCTGCTCAAGTGAAAACCAATCCTGTAGGCGTGACGCGCATGGGTGAGAAGCTGGTCTTCTGGCGCGATGCGGCGGGCAAGGTGAGCTGCCTGCGCGATCTGTGCGCCCATCGTGGCGCGGCGCTTAGCAAGGGCGTGGTGGCGGAGGGCGCGCTGCAATGCCCCTTTCACGGCTTCCGCTACGATATGTCCGGACGTTGCACGCTGATTCCCGCCAACGGCAAAGTTGCGCCCATCCCGGAGCGCTTCAAGGTGCATCACTATCCCACCTATGAGGCGCACGGTTTCATCTGGATTTGGTGGGGCGATGCGCCGTCTGCCGTTTTGACGCCGCCGCGCTTTTTCGAGGACATCACACCCGATTTCACCTATGGCTCTGCGCGCGATCCCTGGGATACGCACTACTCTCGCGTGATCGAGAATCAGCTGGATGTGGTGCATCTGCCGTTCGTGCATTACAATACCATCGGGCGGGGCAATCGTGCTTTGGTCAACGGCCCAGTGGTTAAGTGGCAGGGCGAAGATGCCTTCCGGGTGTATGTCTTCAATGATGTGGATCGCGGTCAGCCACCGTGCAAACCGGACGAGATTGCCGAACCGTACCCTACGTTTCATCTGGAATTTCAGTTCCCCAACTTGTGGCAAAACTACATTAGCGATGATGTGCGTGTCTTGGCAGCGTTTGTGCCAGTGGATGAGGCCCACACGCTGCTATATTTGCGCTTCTATCAGCGCTTCATGCGCGTTGCGGTGTTGCGGGAGTTGGTCAATGCGCTGGCGATGCCGTTCAATGTCTATGTAGCCCATCAAGATCGGCGGATCGTCAACACGCAGCAGCCTAAGCTGAGCGCGTTACGTGGGGATGAGGCCCTCATCCAGGGTGACCGCCCGATTGTGGAATATCGCCGCCGTCGGCAAACTTTGATGGAGCAGGCGCTTCCTGCGCTTACGGTGTAGATGGCCATTCTCCTGGAAAGTCCTTCCTTTGATGTGCGTTGGGAGTCGTCCCAGGGCGTTCTCTGGTTAGAAAGCCCTGGGCGCACGTTGGGTTTGCAGGCCGGTTTTGATGCCTGGCGTGAGGGTAAGCGGTTCCGGCCTACTACCGCTGATTTCAAACGTCTGCGTGAGGAGCCGGTGCGTGTGGAAGACGCGCACGGCAGTGGTGAGGCCATTGTACTCAACTTTGAGCTGCGCCAGCAGGTGGATTTGGCCTGGCAGGTGCGGCTGTATCCCGCTCGGCCTTTCGTTTTGATGCGTCTCAAAGTCACCAATAGCGGCGCGGTCCCGCTTACGCTGGAGCATCTCTATATCCGTACTGTGCCGCAGGGTCTTAGACCGTTGGACACGCCCAGCGGTTTTTACGGGTCGGGGTGGCAATCCTGGTCGCCAGCGGGTTTTATGCCTGCCGAGAGTAAGGGCTATCGCCCCGCGCCCTGGTTAATCCCCTTTGTTGGCCCGTTCGCCAAAAATGCGCGCACGCCCTGGCACACACGCCCTGGTCGCTTTTGGAGCAACACTGTGGGCGCTATCATCACTGCACGCGAGGCGTTGGTAGCCGGGGGGGCATCGCTGGCTGAGCAGTTCGTGCAGCTCCGCGCTGATTTGCGCCCGGGGCGACTCAGTTTGCTTTTGCAATCGCAGACGGATGATATTCCCCTGGAGCCGGGCGATGCGTGCTATTCCGAATGGTTCTATTTGGAGTGGGTCCCGTTGCCACTTCCGGACCCACTGGCGCAGTATGTCTATACTGTAACGCGGCAGATGGCGTTGCCTACGCCTCGCCCGGCCCCGCCGGGCTGGTGCTCGTGGTATATGTACGGTGATAAGGTAAGCGAATCTGCTGTCATCGAAAACCTGGCCTCTGCTGCGTTGCTCTCCGATTCTTTGCCGTTGGAAGTCATTCAGCTGGATCAAGGTTTCGAGGCCGTGTGGGGCGATTGGACCGAGCGCAATGCTCGTTTTCCGCACGCACTTGATTGGTTGGCCGCGCGCATCAGTGGTTCCGGCTTTACGCCGGGCCTGTGGCTCGCGCCGTTCACTGTTCACCCGCGCTCGCAGGTGGCGCGCGAGCATCCTGACTGGATCTTGCGCAACCACCGGGGCCGCCCCGTGAGCGCGGGCCTGGCAGGTACATTCCTGGCGCAGGCGCTCGATCTCACCCATCCTGGCGTAGAGGAACACTTGCGCGCGCTCACGCAGACGGCGGTGGAGACGTGGGGGTACCGCTATCTCAAACTGGATTATCTTTACGCCGGTGCGTTGCCAGGCGTTCACCACAATCCGCGCTTCACCCGTGCCCAGGCTTATCGGCATGGATTGGATATTATCCGTGAGGCAGCCGGCGCGGAAACGTATCTGTTGGGTTGCGGTGCGCCGCTAGGGCCGTCGCTGGGCCTGGTGGATGCGATGCGCATCGGGGCGGATACCGGCCCGCATTGGCTGCCGAATTTCCGAGGGCTGGTCTGGCCGGTGCGTGGGGAGTTGACCGCTCCTGGATTGCGCAATAGTTTGCAGAATACACTGACCCGCGCGTGGATGCACGGGCGCTGGTGGATTAACGATCCCGATACGTTGTTGATGCGCGATACGGATACGGCGTTGACTGAGGCCGAAGTGCTGGCGCAGGCCACGCTCATTGGATTGAACGGCGGGGTGGTGGCTCTTTCTGATGCGCTGCCGCAGCTATCACCGGAGCGTCGGCGCATTGCCGAGGCGTTGCTACCATCGTTCACGGATGGTATGGATACGTTGGAGCTCTTCCAGCGGCCATTGCCGGAGGTGGTCACTGTGCCCATGGCGCGCGCGTGGGGGCGTTGGCGGCTGGTGGGGCTGTTCAATTGGCAGGAGCAGTCGGCGGCGCGTGCGCTGCCCCGTGACCTGCCCGATTTGAGCTTTGCGCGAGCCTATCATGTTGTAGATTTTTGGGCGCGGCGCTATTACGAGCTACCACTGGGAGCGCCGATTCCCACGTTCAACCTGCCCGCACACGGCGGCGTGCTGCTTAGCATTCGTCCCATCGAGCCAGGGCCGCATCTGGTCGCTACGACATTTCACATTTCGCAGGGCGGCGAGGTTACAGACTGGAAGGTGACAGCTGATGTAGTCTCGCTTGCGTTAGAGATTGGGCGGGTGGCGCAGGGAGAGGTCTGGTTGGCCTTACCCGCGCGGCCCACAGGGGTCTGGTTGGATGATGTGCTGTTGCCGCCGGAGGCCGTGCGCGCCATTGCCCCAGGTATCTGGGCGATAACCTGCACATTGAAGCGGCGGGGCGTGCTGCGGGCGCAGTTTGCGGGCGGGTAGCTAATCGCAGGAGGCAAGATGCCAGAATCCATCCCAGTTACATTGAAGCCTTACTTTCAGGAGTATGTTTTCGAGAATCTCGATCCAGAACGTGATGCGTTTATTGTAATCGAGCGAGCGTTGGCCTGGGGGGATGTGCCGGAATTACGCTGGCTGTTTGCGCGTTATACAAGAGAGCGTTTAGCGGCTTGGGTGCAGCAGGCTGGTTGGCGTTGTCTGCCGCAACGCCGCTTCAAGTATTGGCAATTTTTCTTCGACTTAGATGAGGCTACCACCGGGAGTCGTGTATGGCCGCACTGACACCTCATTGGCAGGTAGTTCCATCACACACACGCGCGTTGTGGGGCGTAGTAGCACGTTTACCACAAATACAGAATTTCTATTTGGCTGGTGGAACGGCGCTGGCTCTGCGTATGGGACATCGTATCTCTCAAGATTTGGATCTGTTTGCGCCACTTGAGACTTTGGATGATGCTTTGCGCCAAAGCATCATCGCTGAGTTGGAAAAAGGCCATCGTATTACTTTGTTCAGAATTCTTCTCTGGGTCTGGTCTTGAAAGCAGATGACTTACCGATAAGCTTCTTTAGTTACATTTATACGCTTGTTGAGCCTACCGTAGTTGTTGAAGGGCTTCAAATCGCAGGATTACTAGACATTGGTTTGATGAAATTGGACGCAGTCGCTGGGCGTGGGTCACGCAAAGATTTTTACGATCTTTACTTTATCGTATCACAAGTGGGGTTGAGCGAGCTGTTTGCTCTTAGCGAGAAAAAATACCCGTATTCGCGGGGCTTTCAAATGCGCGTGTTGACTGCATTGGTAGATTTTGACATTGCTGATTATCAGCCTGATCCAGTACTTTTGCAACCGGCCACCTGGCAAGAAGTCAAGGCTTTTTTTACTGATCAGGCCTGCCGCTTGGGAGAAAATTGGTTCAAAAAAACAACTGCTTGTATGTAGAAACTTTCATATTCTTATGATGACCTGGCAGATTTTATAAACCTGCCAGGTCTTGTTATGCGTGGATCTCACATTGTAGCGCGTCGGCGTCGGCGAGGCAGAGGCTTTGCCGGAGCCGGCGCGCGATGGTTTGGAGCTCTGGGGCAGTGAGTAGCGAAGGTGCACGCGGGCGCGGCAGGTTCACCGGGACGATGTCTACCACGCGCCCTGGGCGTGCGCTCATCACCATCACCCGGTCGGCCAGTAGTACGGCCTCCTCGACGTTGTGTGTCACCATCAGCACGGTGCGCTGGAATTGCTGCCAGATACGCAGCAGTTCCACGGCCATCCGCTCGCGCGTGAGCGCATCCAGTGAGGCAAACGGCTCATCCAGCAACAGGATTTCTGGATTCTGCGCCAGCGCGCGCGCAATGGCGGCGCGCTGGGCCATGCCGCCGGACAGTTGCCGGGGGTAGTTCTCCTCGAAGCCAATCAGTCCCACCATTGCAATCAGATCGCGCGTCGCCTGCTGGATGGCGGCTGTGGGCTGCCCGGCCAGCTCCAGCGGGAGCGCGATGTTGCCGTAGACGGTGCGCCAGGGCAGCAGGGTGGGCTGCTGGAACACCAGTCCCACGCGCCGCCCTGGTGCGCTCAGTGCCGCGCCTTCCAGCCAGACTTCCCCCGCTGTAGGTGTCAATAGCCCCGCGACAATCCGCAATAGCGTGGATTTGCCGCACCCCGAAGGCCCAATCAGACAGACAAATTCCCCCCGCGTGAGTTGCAGCGAGCAGCCCTCTAGCGCGTCCAGATCGCCCTGTGTGCCGCTAAAGCTGGTGTAAAGGTCTCGAATATCGAGAAAAGCGGCGCTCACGGTATAAATTGGTTGGTGAAGAGGCTTTCCACTGGCACTACCTCCTCGATCAAGCCAGCTTCGAGCATGACTTGTTGGGCTTCGGCCCATGCCTGCGGGTCGAAGCTGCCGAGCTGCTCCGCGCGCCAGAACTCAAGTGTGGCTTCCAGTACCGCGCGCTGGGCTTCGGCGTTCTCTTCCAGTCCCTCCACATATTTGTAGCTGATCTCGAAGGCCGCGTCGGGGTCAGCCAGCACATCGGCCAGCCCGCGCAGGAAGGCGTTGACGAAGGCTTGCACTTGCTCCGGGTTGTCGCGCAGCATAACATCGCTGGTGACGACGGCGTTGGAGACCATGTTGGCGTAGTCCTTGACGAATAAGGTCTCGTGGGCGATGCCGCGCTGGGTGAGCACCACCGGCTCGTTGTTGGCGTAGACCACCACCGCATCCACCGTGCCGGAGGTGAGCGCCGCAAGCTGGGCATAGCCGATCTCTTGAATGTCCACGTCGTTTTCGGTGAGGCCACCGGCCTTGAGCAGGGCGCGCAGGCCAATGTAGGATGCACCGAAGGTGACGGGTGTGCCGATGCGCAGCCCGCGCAGGTCGGCGGGTGTGTTGAGTGGATGCTCCGGCAGCGCGATGATGCCTACCGGGAAGCGGCGGAACCACGAGGCGACGGCCACGACGGGTAAGTTCCGGCTGCGCGCCTGGATGATCTGATCGCCACTGGCGATGGTGAAGGGGAGCGTTCCGGCAGCTACCAGCTGGATACCGTCGGTTTCCCAACGGTAATCCAGGGTCACATCAAAGCCGGCCTCCCGGAAGTAGCCGCGCTCCATCGCCACATAGACCGGGCTGAACTGGACATTGGCAACGTAGCCCATCGGCAAGGTGATGGTCTGGAGTTCTTGTTGCGGCGCGCGGCAGCCCGCCAGCAGCGAGAGAAGCATCACAAACAACAACATCATTCGAATACGCATAGTAAACCTCCGTGTAAAATCAGCGAATCAGTGGAATCAGTGTCTCAGAGCCATCAGTGAATCAGTGTTGTGTCTTCCATGCGCCAGCGGAGTGTGAGGCGTTCGAGCAGGCTCAGGAAGCCGTACACCAGCAGCGCAATCATGCTGAGGGCAATGATGGCAACGAACATGAGCGGCATATCGTAAAGGTTTTGCCCTTGTTTCACCAGGTAGCCTAGCCCTTTGCTGGAGGCGACAAATTCGCCGACGACCGCGCCCATGCCGGCGAGTGTCCCGCCGACGCGCAGCCCGGTGAGCAGGGCCGGCAGCGCGGCGGGAATCTCCAGCTTGAGCAGCACATCTAGCGGCGAGGCTTCCAGCAGGCGGAACAGGTCGCGCTGGCGCGGCTCGATGCTGCGCAGGCCCTCCGCTACGTTGACGAGGATGGGGAAGAACACGATAAGCGCGCAGACGAAGACTTTGGAGGCCAGTCCTGGCCCAAACCAGACGGTAAGCAGCGGCGCGAGCGCCACAATCGGCACAGCCTGTGAGGTCACGATGAGCGGTTCAAGCAGTTGGCCGACCCAGGGGATGCGGGCCACGGCGTAGCCAAGCAGTAACGCGGCGCTGGTCCCAATCAACAGCCCCAGGCCCATCTCGCTAAGTGTGACGCCCGCGTGATAGGCTAGCGTGCCGTTGCTGATCATGCGCGCGAGCCTGATGGCGACGGCGGTGGGGGTGGGGAACAGGAATTGGCGCGCGGTGCCTGAGACGAGCAGGCTGGCCCCACTCCACGTGAGCAGGAGTAGGCCCAGCGAGAGCAAATAGAGCAGGGGCGTGCGTAGTCCCAGCGGTAGGGGCGGTTTATTAGATTTTTGCATCGGCTGTTTTTTGGTTATGGGGCAACAAAAATGCCCCGGAAAGATTCGGGGCAAGCCAAAGCGTAGGTTACGCTTCTTCTTTCATCCGGACTGTACCGTCGGCCCCGGAATCGCACCGGGTCAATGTCGTGAGCAAACTCACGGCACTCGCGGGCTGGAGGGGACGTGCCCCTCTCACCGCCGGTCGGGAATGGCCTGTTTAGGCTTCACCCTGCCCCGAAGAAGTGGTTATCTCTGAAACGTGATGTTATGTCTTTTCACGCTATACGGCTGAGTATACCACAATTTGGCGTTTGGGGTAAGGCAGGCTAGTCTTTGGCGATGGGCAGGGTGAAGTAGAAGGTACTGCCCTGGCCGAGCTCGCTTTCTACCCAGATGTGCCCACCGTGTCCCTCCACAATCTGGCGGGTGATGACCAGCCCTAGTCCCGCGCCTACCGCACGGCGCTCGCTGCCCGGCAGGCGCGAGAACTTTTGGAAGAGGCGTGGTAACTGCTCGGGGGGGATGCCTGGCCCGTTGTCATGCACGCCCATCAGCAGGCCCTCGGCGTGCCGCTGTGCCGTAAGCGTCACCTGCGCGCCCTGATCCGAATACTTGAGTGCGTTGGAGATGAGGTTGAGCAAGACCTGGTGGATGCGCTGCGAGTCGCCCCAGGCGGGGAGGAGGTTCTCGGCGAGCTCAATACTGAGGGTGGCTGCATGTTCCTTCACCAGCGGCGCGATGACGTTGCTGGAGAGATTAACGATGGTTGCCAAATCGAAGCTCTCCTGCGCCAGCGACACGCGTCCGGATTCCAGGCGGGCCAGGTCGAGGAATTGGCTCACCAGCGTTCCTAGGCGGTCGGCTTCCTGGCGGATAATGCCCAAAAAATTTTCACGTTGGGTCGGATTGAGTTCGGGCCGTAGCAATAGGTCAGCATAGGACATGATGGCGGTGAGCGGGGTGCGGATCTCGTGGACGACTAGCGCAATCCAGTCTGTCTGCTGGAATAGTTGCGCGTTCTTCACGGCGACGGCGGCCACGCTGGCCATGGTTTGTAGGGCTTCGACATCATTTGTGGTGAAGGCGTGATGGGCTTCAAGTGTGACCGCTTCCAGTACCCCGATGACCTCTTCACCAAAGACCATCGGCACGGCCACAATCGAGCGGGTGTAACTGATGTCTTGCATGACATACATGCGTGGGTCGGTGGTGGCATCTTCAACGATGGCTTCCTGGCGGGTTTCTACTACCCAGCCAGCGAGACTTTCTCGCGGTACTTCAGCGCTCTCTAGCTGGCTGGATTGAGGGCCGCTGGAAGCGGCAAAGCGCAGCGAGCTCTTGCCGGCTTCGACAAGCAAAATCGAAGCGCCGTCGGCCCCGGTGAGATCGCGGGCCGCCTCAACGATTTGCAGCAGCAGTGGGCGCATCTCCAATGTAGAGTTGAGCTTGCGGCTGATCGCTAACAGCTGTTCCAGAATGGCAATTCGTTTAAGGGCAGATTCATCGCTCATAACAGCTCCCTCGTGTAGTGATGTGTGTACTCTCATTGTACTCGCATCCTGAAAGGATGCCAAGTGCAATGCAGTCTTCGCAAGGGGAGAGCTTGGGAGCGGGTTAGGGGATCGGCCACAGCACCAATCGGATGGAATGCGACCAGTATTGCAGAGTGGGGGGCCTATGCAGATACGGCGTGGCGTTGCAGAAGTTTTTCGACCTGTTGCAGGAGTTCTTTCGGGTAGATGGGCTTGGCGAGATATTCGTCGGCCCCGGCTTGCTTTCCGGTAATTTTACCGAAGAGCGAGCTTTTAGCGGTGAACATCAGGATGGGGATGGTGGCGGTGCGGGGGTTCTTGCGGAGATGTTGGGTCACCTGATAGCCGTCCATATCAGGCATCATTACATCCATGATGATGAGATCGGGCAGGGATTGCAGGGCTTTTTCCAGCCCCTGGCTGCCGGAAGCCGCAGCCAGGATGGTGTAGCCTTTGCGCTCCAACATCAAACCTAAAATACGAACGGTTTCGATGTCGTCATCCACGATCAAAATTTTTGGATTCATTGCCCGTTTTTGCCTCCACACGATCTTAACTAAATTATAATCGTTGTGGTGAAAAATTACGTTACAATGTGGTTACAATCCAAATTCTAACCAAGTCCGCGCCGCCACCCCGACTCTTCCAAGGGTGGCGTGATGGGAAAGGCTAGTTGTGCGTATAGAGCTGGCTTTTGAGTGTCAGGGCGTCGCGGCGGATTTGATCGTTTTCCTCGATTTGGACGCGGATGCGTTCGTAACCATAGAGAATCGTGGTGTGATCGCGCCCGCCTAGCTGCGCACCGATTTGGGGCAGCGAAAAATCAGTTTCCTCGCGCAGCAAATACATTGCCATGTGCCTGGGTAGTGCCACGCGCTGACTACGATTGGGGCTGCGTAGGTCGTCGATTGAGAGGCTGTAGTAGCTGGCAACGGTTTGCAGGATGGTCGTCGGATCGAGCTCGGGGCGGTTGGGCAACAACGCGCCGATGGCTTGTTTGACTGTCTCGATGGTCAGCGGCATTCCAGTCAGATTGGTCATTGCCAGGGTGCGGTTGAGTGCGCCCTCCAGCTCGCGGATGTTGCTGGCGATGCTGTTGGCGATGTAGTGTAGTACATCGTTGGGCACTTTCACCTGCAGCTGCTCGGCTTTGGTGCTCAGAATTGCCACGCGCGTCTCGAAGTCCGGTGGCTGAACATCTACCAGCAGCCCCCACTCGAAACGGGAACGCAGACGGGCTTCTAGCGTGACCATCGCTTTGGGCGCGCGGTCGCTGCTGAGGACGATTTGCCGCCCTGTATCGCGGAGGGCGTTGAAGGTGTGGAAAAATTCTTCTTGGGTACTTTCTTTACCGGCAATGAATTGAATATCATCTACTAGCAGCACGTCGGCGGTGCGATAGCGGTCACGAAAGGCATCGGTGGTGTGGGTGCGGATGGCTTCGATGAGCTCGTTGGTGAATGTTTCTGAGGTGGTATACATCACGCGCATTTTGCGCCGGTAGCATTCCAGCCCGATGGCATGGAGTAGGTGGGTTTTGCCTAGTCCTACCCCGCCATGTACAAAGAGTGGATTGTAGGCCTTGGCCGGTGTTTCGGCGACGGCCTGGGAGGCTGCCTGAGCCAATCGGTTGCCAGGGCCGACGACAAATGATTGGAAGTTGTAATGTCTGTTTAGTCCTGGGTCTATGGTCTCCAGGGGGGCAGGGGCATCAATTGATTCCAGAAGTGCCGGTGTAGATTCGGGGAGCCGTTTGCCTTCCCAGACGACGAACTGCGCATGCATTTCTTTGCCTGCCAGCCGGTATAGTGTGCGCCGGATGTGTGGGTAGAGGCGATTCTGAAGCCAGGCGACAGCGTAGCCGTTTTTGACCCCGATGACCAGTGTGTCCTCGGCCTCGCAGCCTAAACAACGAGTGTCACGTAGCCAGGTATCAAAGGTGGCGCGCGTCATTTGCAACTCTAATTCACCTAGCGCGGCCTGCCACAATCTATTTGGATTAACGGATTCCATGTCGGTTTTCCTTGTTGTGTGACAGGCACAATAATCCTATCTCACAGAGAAGAAGTTTGTTTTGGGTAAAACGCTGCTTGGCTACACGAGAGTCCTTTAAGTGGATGGACCCTTGGGTGATTGTTTTTTTGCCAGCGTTCTTATTGTACCAGAAAACACCGTAAGAGGCAATCCCTAAAGGGGTGAATTACCTTAAAAAGGTTTTAGTTTTAATGTTGCTCATAGGGTTGTTAATAACAATTCTTGTTAGCACAATCTCTATGGGTTTCCGGCACCCTAGCCCCTAGATGTATGGGTAGGGGGTGTGGAAAACTTTGCTTTCAGAGGGGTCAAAACATTTCTCACCAAAGCATTTTGTGTATTGCTGATATTTCTGGTGTAAAGATTACGGAGTCCCTAAGCGTATTTTAACGCGCACGTGCTTTGCGCCGTTCAATCCAGGCTAAGCGCCCATTTTCTAATTGTCGTGAGAGTGCCATCCATTCATTCGTCACCAGCACCAAACTCTTTTCTTTGGGTAATAGCAGGTAAGGGCCGTACCAAAATCGGAGCCACTTCAACGCAACCGGAGAGCTCTTCAGGTCAATCACAATGGCTGTCTTGGTCCATAATTTGGCGAAGTCGCGGCGGTAGCGGTTCTTTTGCTCTTCCGGTGGGAACAAGGTGTTGAATTGTACTGGGCGCACACTTGCGATGCGGCTGTACGAAAAATTGACCGTATACATCCAAGGGCCGCGCAGGGTGAAGGCCTGTTCTTTGCAACGGATATATGCACCGCGTTTTAGCAGGGCTATAATGCCGCTGAGCAGACCTAACAGGATGCCGCTGATGCCTATTCCTGCATAGATGGCTGGTTGTGGAGCATAGTTCGAGATAAACCATAGCACGGCACTGAGCACCAGTAGCCATGTAGCTTGGTTTAGCTGCTGGCGGCTGGGGTGCTGGTAGGTAAGCAGTGGAAAACGGGAGGGGGTTCTTTTCTCACGGCTCATCGGATAACTCCTTTTGGAAATATAGGCATAAATCAGTGAGGGGGCAGGCTGCGCAGCGCGGGTGGCGGGCCTGGCAGACTTGCCGCCCATGTTCGATTAGATTCAGGTGTAGCGGGTAGTACAATGGCTCCGGGACGATACTTTCCAGCAGTGTATGCGCCTGCTCGCGTGAGGTGCGCGGTGGTAGTAGCCCCAGTCGCCCCGTTACTCGGTAGATGTGGGTGTCTACTGGGAATGCGGGCTTATCGAGTGCAAACAGCAGTACGATGGCCGCTGTCTTTGGCCCGACCCCCGTCAATTGGAGTAGCCAAGATCGGGCTTCCTCTCGTGTCCAGTCCGCCAGGAAGTCTAGCGAGAGGCTTCCTTGTTCGGCGGTGAGCTGGTGCAGTGCTGCCTGGATGCGCGGGGCTTTGCTGGGAGCTAGCCCTGCCGGGCGGATGGCCGTCACCACCGCTTCCGGCGGCGCATCCCGGACGGCTTCCCAGGTGGGGAATTGCTCTCGCAGCCGAGCATAGGCTAGATCGCGGTTGCGGTCATTGGTATTTTGACTGAGAATGGTGTTGATTAGCTCCTCTAGTGGGCCGAGATGCTGCTCTGGTAGCCGTATTTGTGGGCCATAGGCGGCCACCAGGCGGTGGTGCAGTTCCCAGACGGATTTTGGGGTGGTGGGGGTCATATTTCCTCCGATGTGACTAGCTTATGCCAGATGTGGCGGGCACGCTGTACCCATTCGCGTTCAGCGTCAAAGGTGAGATGTTCTAGCGCTTCGTCCCAGGTGAGCCAGATAGGGAAAAATTGAGTATCTTCATCTGGACGTACACATTCTCGCAGCGAGCGTAGCCGCATGAGATAGTAGCTCTCGGTGCGTTTGATCGTGCGTTTGCCCAACGGAAAGGCGACCAGTTGCTGCCCCAATTCAGTGATGATGTATAGGTCGTCGTAGCCAGATTCCTCAGCGACTTCGCGCAAGGCCGTAGCGGTGACGGGTTCGCCCGGCTCGACGTGCCCTTTGGGGAGGCGTACTTCGTCTCGTTCGGGGCGAATCAGCAAGAGGATGTGCTGCCCGTCAGGGTGTAATACCACGCCCCCGGCAGCAATGTAGCTGATGGGAATTTGTTTGATGGGCATATAGACGCTCCCTTAAAAAGGCGAATGGTTGAATAACAGATTGTTGCGTAGTGCGTAGCGTATTTCTTACGCACTACGCACTACGCATAACTAACTTAGGCAGTTTCCAGATAGCGCTCCAGTTCCCACGGTGTCACGCGGATGCGGTATTCGTCCCATTCGTCCCATTTGGCTCGCATGAAAGTTTCCGCTATCGGTTCTCCCAGCGCCGCCAGGATGACTGGATCGGCCTCTAACGCTTGGAGCGCCTCGGCCAGTGTGCCGGGTAATGTACCGATGCCGCGTTTCTCCAAATCCTCTTTGTCAAAGTGATAGATGTCTTCATTCACCATCGCGGGTGGTTTTAACCCTTTTTCGATGCCGTCCAGCCCGGCGGCCAGCATTGCGGTAAAGGCCAGATAGGGATTGGCGCTGGGATCGGGGCAGCGTAGTTCCATACGGATCGCGCCGGGGTTATTAGCGACTGCCGGGACACGTACCAGGGCCGAGCGGTTGCGGTGCGCCCAGCAGATGTAGACCGGTGCTTCGTAGCCAGGGGTTAGCCGTTTGTAGCTGTTGACGGTGGGCGCAACGATGGCCGCCAGCGCACGTGCGTGGAGCAGTTGTCCCGCCACGAACGACTCTGCCAGGGGCGAGAGGTTGTGCTTGCCTTGCGGATCGTAGAACAGATTGTGCCCGTTTGCATCTGCGAAGCTCTGGTGGACATGCATCCCAGAGCCGTTGATGCCAAAGATGGGCTTGGGCATGAAACTAGCATATAGATCGTAAGTGGCGGCGATTGCGCGCACCGTGTACTTGAAGGTCACCGCGTTGTCGGCGCTGCTGAGCGCGTTCGCGTAGCGGAAATCAATCTCATGTTGGCCCGTGGCGACCTCGTGGTGGCTCATCTCTACTTCGATTCCCAGAGATTGGAGTGCCAAGACGATGTCGCTGCGCATCTGCTGGGCCTTATCACGCGGCGAGAAATCGAAGTAGCCTACCACATCATGTGGCACGGGCTGGAGCGGCACCCCATCGCTGCGCTCGAATACGAAGAACTCCAGCTCGGGCCCGGTGTTGAAGGTGTAACCTTTGCTAGCGGCGTGTGCCAACGCGCGCTTGAGTAAGGTGCGCGGGTCACTGGGCGAGGGTTGCCCATCGCTGCCGTGAATATCGCAGAAGATGCGTGCCCGGCGGCGTTCCGGCGCGCTCCAGGGCAGCACGCGGTATGTCGCCGGATCGGGCACTAGCAAGTGATCGCTCTCGTAGATGCGGGCCAGCCCTTCAATGGATGAACCGTCGAACCAGATACCTTCGTTCAGGGCACGGGGTAGCTGGTCGAACGGCACCGTGACGCTCTTGATGCCGCCCAGAATATCGGTGAATTGCAGGCTGACGAAACTGACATTATCTTCTTTGGCTCGCGCTATGAGATCGTTACCCATTTTTTTGTTCCCCTTTTTATGCTGATAGTATATGAAGACTTGCGAACCCTGTCAAGGCGATTTTGGGAGTTTTGCTTAGTTTTGTGCCAATGCAGCTCCTTTCGGCGTTATGCCAACAAAAAAAACCAGCCACCGGAGAGCCGGTAGCTGGTTTATCAGGCGATTGAATACGCAGCGCTACGCGACCTCCCCGGATAGGGGGGGCTGCTGCTGGGCCTGGGCACAGCGGGCATGCATATGATTGAGATAATTCATGCCTGTAATTTTCCTTTGCCGATGTCACTATCGTAGCACAAATTGCCGGGTACGTCAAATTAGAGCGGGGCTAGCGCATTTTAATGCTCATACTTTGTTTCGTGACGTTTTCGTGACGGTGTGCCAGTAGAATTATTCAGGTTGTGACGAAATTTATACAGTCTCCCTGGTTCTGTGGCGCGCTTGCTGCTGATTAGAATGCGTTGTATAATGCGAAAGTGTTGTTTGCCAGGGTTTTAAAATGGGGGAGGCGTATGCTTATAATAATATAAAGTTCTGATGAAGATACAGGTTTGCCGAATTTTTCTCTATTTAGAAGGAGGTCAACATGAAACGCGGTTTGATCGTACTGATAGGTGTGTTGTTGGTGTTGTCGCTGGCGTGCGGCGGCTCTGGCGGCGGTAGTGGAATGCAGGTGACGGTGAACAATCGTAGCAGCCAAGACCTTTGCTATGTCTACATTTCGCCTGCTTCCAGCGATAGTTGGGGGGATGATAAGCTTGGCTCAGATACCCTGGCTGCGGGCAGTTCCAAGACTTTTGACGTCTCCCAAGATACCTATGATATCATGGTGCAAGACTGTTCCGGTGCAACCGTTTATAGTGATTCGGATGTTTCATCGAACACTACTATTGATATTGGCGGTTCGGGTGAGTTCGCGCTACGCCTGGAAAATCAGAGCTCTGATGAGGTGTGTTATGTGTTCATCTCCTCTTCGGATGCCGACTCCTGGGGCGATGATTGGATGGGCGCTAAAGAAAGCGTTGCTTCCGGTGGTGCGCGGGTATTCTATGTAACGAGCGGAACCTATGATGTGCAGGCGCAAGATTGCGACAATACTGAGCTTGCCAGCGAGTATGGCGTGGACTTGAGCCGCGATGTTACCTGGACAATTTCAGATTAGGTTCCATTTTCAAGCAGAAGGAGAGATCGAGATGAAAAAGCAGTGGCTTTGGTTAGTTGTTATGACGTTGTTGGTGGCTACATTGGGCTGTTTGGGTAGTGGTACAGAGACGCCCGCCACAGTAGAGCCTACGGATGCTCCCCCCACCCGTGAGGCTACTCCCCTCCCTACCACTGGGGACGGCTTTACTTTAACCGTAGATAATCGCTCGCATTACGATGTGTGCTATGTGTATATTTCCGCTTCCGATAGCGACTCGTGGGGCGAGGATTGGCTCGATGCGGACATCATCAGCAGCGACAGTACCTACACCTTCGATGTTCCGGCGGGTGAGTATGATATTATGTTGACCGATTGTGCTGACACGACATTAGCAACAGAGTGGGATGTTTCCCAGAACTATACCCTGCGGGTCGGTGGCGCCAACCAGGCCGCGGTTACAGTGTACAATGATGCCGACACGAGCATTTGTTACATGCTCATCTCGCCTTCTTCGCAAAGTACCTGGGGAGATGACATGCTGGGTGCTAAGGAAGTCGTTTCAAGCGGGCGCGATCGGATTTTCTTCGTTTCGCCAGGGACTTACGACATCAAGGCCATGGATTGTGAAGAGAATACTTTGGGCGAGCAATACGAGGTAGAAATCCAACAAGATTTTAGCTGGTCGCCTTCAGCTGGCAGCAGTGATCCTGCTCCGACTGGGCCAACCGGTAACCAAATCACATTCACTGTGGATAATCCTACAGATGATGATGTGTGCTGGCTCTATGTCTCGCCTGCTGATAGCGGCAACTGGGGCGATGATCAGTTGGAGTCTTCAATTATCTGGGCCGGGGAAACCTATGATGTGTATCTTGATCCCGGTACCTATGACATCAAAGTCGAGTTTTGCGGCGGCGTAGATCCGGTGGAGACGTATGCTGTTAGCATCGCTAGCGATATGACGTGGGCGGTTGCGGAAGACACCGGCCCGAAGACTACACTGACTGTGATTAACGAAAGTTCCGAGGATATTTGTTTCCTGTATGTTTCGTTATCTACCGCCTCTGACTGGGGCAGTGATCGTTTGGGCCTTGATATCCTGGATGCGGGTGAATCTTACACGGTTCGGGTTACGCCTGGCACTTACGACCTCAAGGCGGAATTCTGTGGTGCTACAGACGCCCTGGAGGAGTCTAACGTAGATTTGAGCATAGACACTACCTGGACGATCAACGACTAGTACGTTTTTTTCTTCAAAAGGCCCGCTTCATGAAGCGGGCCTTTTTTGGTGGTATAATCGAAGGTATCATTTTCTACATGGAGGTATTGCATGGAAATCAGTCCACAGATCTTTGCGTTGTTCACGGCGATGGCATGGGGTATCGGCGGCTTCTTCGAGAAGCAGGGTCTCAAACTTGGTGGCTTGACGCCGCAAGTGGGGATTACTATCCGTACAGCGATTGCGTTTGTGGTGTTGGGTACCTACAGTTTTTCTCAGTGGAAGCAGATCCCGCAGGCTGGGCCGAAAGCTCTTACAATGATGGTCCTCGGAGGGGGCGTATTGGCCGGCTCGGTAGGGATGTTGTGCTTTTATACGGCTATCAAGCACGCACCAAGTCTTAACCATGTTATGCCTATCGCGTTCACTTCGCCGCTCTTTGGCGCGATTATGGGGATGCTTGCGCCATACATTGGCAAGCTCTTGGGGTTGGAATTGGCCGCCGAGCACCTCTCGCCACAGATGATCATTGGCATGGTGATGACCGTGGGCGGGATTGTGCTGATTAGCTTATCCCATCACTAAAAATCTGTCCACCAATTTGTAGCGGTACTGGTAAGCTGACCGAAACCAGCACCAGGTCTCGGCAGACATGCTCGATAGCGGGACTTTTCGGATAGGTGTTAACGTGGGGCCGAGCCAGTGCTCTCGCCAAGCACTAGCCGTGAGGGGATCAAGACCTGGGTGGCGAGTTGCGTTTCGCCGTTGAGGAGCGCGAGCAGCAGGTGTGCTGCTGCCGCTCCCATCTCGTCAATGCGCGTATCAATGATGGTGAGCGGGCCGGAGGTCATAAAGAGCGAGGGGCTGCGGTCATAGCAGATCAACGAGAAATCCTGGGGCACGCGCAGCCCTTGTTCGGTGAGGAAGCGGCTCGCGCCAACCACGGCCAGGTCGTTCCAGATGATGGCAGCGGTGGGGCGTGGCGTAGTGGTGAACAGTTGTCGCATGGCCTGATAGGCTGCAACATCGCTGAAATCGGTGGGCGCGACCTGGGGGGTGAACCCCAGGTCGGTGCTCAAGTCCAGAAAGGCTTGTCGCTGCCGCGCCACAAATCCCAGTTCCAAGTCTTGGTAGTGGAGCAGGGCAATGGTCGCGTGCCCTAATGCAATGAGGTGCTTGGCTGCCTCGCGTAATCCCGCGTGGAAATCTTGATCCACATAGGCAAGCCCCATTGTGTCTTGAGGGCGTCCAATCATTACGAACGGGAGGTTGTGCTCTCGCAAGAGCGCGACGCGCGGGTCCGTTTGTTGTACTTGCATTAGGATGACGCCGTCAGCCACGCCACTGCTAATGAACCGGCGGAACTGTTCCATATCCATTTGCGGTGAGTAAACTACAAGGAAAGCATAATTGGCTGCGGCGACTGGCATACCCATTGCCGGAATAAAGCGGTGCTCTACTGAAGAAAACAATCCGGAGACTAGCGGGAAGACCAGCGCGATCATTTGTGCCGGACGTCCAGCCAGGCGTTGTGCCAGCATACTTGGCTCGTATTTAAGCACGCGCATTGCCTCTAAAATTTTGGCGCGGTTTTCTTCGGAGACTGGGCGCTTGCCGCTTAGAGCATGTGAGACAGTGGTGGCAGACACCCCAGCATAGGTAGCCACCTCGCGGATGGTGGGTTTCATATCGCCGTGACGCTTTCGTTTCATACTGTAAAGTATAGACAGAATTGTGCAGAAAGCAACTGTGCGCTTGACAGCCGTCACTGCGAAGGTTATACTTTGGCGTGAAACGTGAAGCCAAAATTCTGTATTTGCGATTCGCCATTCGCCATTCGCAGATTTTTAGATTTGCATAGGAGGTGCTATGTCCGCTATTGAAGTCCGTCCCGGTATTTACTGGATCGGCGTGAACGACCGCACGACCGATCTCTTCGAGGGCCTGTGGCCCATCACCCGCGAGGGGGTTTCGTATAACGCGTATCTGGTCAAGGGCGAAAAGACGGCGCTCATTGACCTGGCGAAAGACTTGAAGCTCAATGAACTACTGGATCAGATCGGCCAGGTGGTGGAGCCGGCGCATCTCGACTACATCGTCATCAACCACATGGAGCCAGATCACACCGGCGCACTGGGCATCCTGCGGCGCATCGCCCCCCAGGCGCAGATTCTCACCTCCGAGAAGGCGCTGAAGATGCTCGCGGGTTACTATCAGGTGACTGAGGGGATTCGCGTGGTCAAAGATGGGGAGACCCTTGACTTGGGCGGGGGGCAGACATTGCAGTTCTTTTCCACGCCGTTTGTCCACTGGCCGGAGACAATGATGACTTACGCGGTGGAGCAGCGGGTGCTGTTCTCGTGCGATGCCTTCGGGGGCTATGGCGCGCTCCAGGGCGCGATTTTCGACGATCAGTATCCCGATTTGGCCTTCTACGAGCGCGAATCGCTGCGCTATTACGTCAACATCGTGGCGCTGTATCCCAAGCCCGTACTCAAGGCGCTGGAGAAGCTCGCCGGCTTGCCGGTGGACGTGGTGGCCCCCTCGCATGGGCTGATCTGGCGTGGGCAGCCAGAGCGCATCATCGAGCTGTATCGCCGCTGGGCGGGTTACGCCGAGAGCGACGGCGACGTGGGCGTGACACTACTGTTCGGCACGATGTACGGCAACACGGAGGCGCTGGTGCAGGCGGTGGCCGAGGGCGTGGCGCGCGCCGGCGTGCCGGTGGATGTGTTTGATGTGCGGCACTTGCATTCCAGCTATGTGCTGCCCTATGCTTACTTGCGCAAGGGTGTGCTGGTGGGCGCGCCCACTTACGAGGGTGGTCTGTTCCCGCCGATGGTGGACATGCTGCACGCGCTCGAACACAAGCGCATCTTCAACCGCAAGGCGGCCTACTTTGGCAGCTACGGCTGGAGCGGCGGTGCGCGGCGCGACTTCTCGAAGCTGGCCGAAGCCCTGCGCTGGGATGTGAGCGAGGTCTGGGAGTTCATGGGCGGCCCTACTGCTGCCTTGCTCAAAGAGGGTGAGGCGCTTGGGTATCGCTTCGCTGAAGCGTTGAAGGAATAATAGTGTAAAGCGTGAAACGTGATGCGTGAAACGTAAAGAAAATCACGCATCACGTTTTATTTCTGTTGGATGCGCCGCCCTGGCTCCGGCGGCACATAGCCCTCGATTTTGCTCCCCGGCAACTTCACTCCCATCCGCGCCAGAATCCACGCGCCAGTAAGGGTGGGGATCAGTTGTGTGCCGGGAATCAACCCCTCAATGACCGTTACCCCTTGCAGCGATTGCAGCCCCAGTTGCCCCAGCAGTAGCCACGATACCGGCGCGGCGAAGATGTCCAGTCCGAAGTCGAGCAGGTCGAGAATCAGCACCAGCACCAGCGGAACATGGCGCAGCGTGGTGAAGAAGTCCGCGCCTTCCGGTATGTGCATGTTTTTGAGCCGCCGGTAGGTGAGGATGAGCAGTATAATCGCCAGCAGCAGGCTCACGCCCATGAAAATCAACACAATGCGTCCCAAATCAGCCAGGGTGAAGGGATTGGGTTCCATAACAATTTCTCCTTTATGACGAATCAGCGAGAAAGTGAAAAGGCGAAAAGGCGGCAAGCCACAAGCTACAAGTCGCAAGTTTCCAGCAACTAGCAACTAGCAACTAGCATCAAGTTTCCAGCAACCGTTTACCCGCTTCTGGTAGCGCGGCAATTACATCGCGGGCGATCATGCCCGCCACGCCGAATTGCTTGCGCGCGAGCTCGCCGGCCAGCCCGTGAAGGTGCGCCCCGGTGACCGCTGCTTCGAACGCGGCCAGTCCTTGCCCGCGCAGTGCCGCGATGATGCCCGCCAGCACGTCGCCCGTCCCGGCGGCGGCTAGTCCTGCGTTGGCGAAGGGCAACAGTACGGTGCGGCCATCCGGTGCGGCGATGACTGTGAATGCCCCTTTCAGCACGACGATGTGCCCCCATGCAGCCGCTTTCTCGTGCGTTAGCGTGATCCGCTCAGCCTGCACCGTTGGTAGCTCGCAACTGCAGAGCCGTGCCATCTCGCCAGGGTGGGGTGTGAGGATGCTGTCGGCGGGTAGGCGTTGCGGCCAATCGGGCAGTTGTGCCAGGATGTTCAGCCCGTCCGCATCCACGATGAGCGGGGGCAGGGCGGGCGGTTCGCTCTGGGGCGCGGCAGGCGCAGCGAGGAAGCCTGCCGCGCGCTTCTCCACCCGCGCGCCAAAGAGCGTCTTGACGAACTCCACCGTCTCCGGGGCCTGGCTCAGTCCCGGCCCTAGCAGCAGCGCGGTGTAGCCTGGCAGCTGCTCATGGATAATGGGGGCAGCGGCGGCGGTCAGCGCGCCGAGCGCGTGTGGCAACAGCAGGTAGGTGGCCTCCGGCGTTTGTGGCGCGAGCGCGGCGTGCAGCGAGCTCGCCGCTGCCAGCGTGACCAGGCCCGCGCCGGCGCGGGCGGCGGCGTTGGCAGCCAGGGCTGCCGCGCCGGTGTAGTTGGCCGATCCGGCCACGATTAGCGTTTTGCCAAACGTGCCCTTGTGGGCATCGTTGGGACGTGTGGGCAGCCACGCGGCGATTTGGCGCGGGGTCGCCACGCGCAATCCTGCTTCCGGCGTCAGCCCGGCGGGGATGCCGATGTCGGCCACGACCAGCTCCCCGCTATGTTCGGCGGCGGGGAAGGCGAAGTGCCCGGTCTTGGGATAGGCGAACGTCACGGTGAGCGCAGCGCGCAGGGCCAACGGATCGAGCGCGCCCGTGTCGAAATCCATACCCGAAGGCCCATCTACGGCCATGATGGTGGGTGCGTGATTGGGGCGCGGCTCTGGCGTGGTGAGCCAGGTGAGCGGGTCGCCAGGACGCTCGACCAGCGCCGCGTGGACGGCGCGTAGCAGTTCGGCGATGCTGCCTTGCAGCGGCGGCGTCGCGCCTGTCCCCAGCAGCGCATCCACCAGCAGGTGTGTCTGCGCGAGCAGGCGGCGCAGTTCGCGCTGTTCTGGATCATCTGCCGCAACGATGCAGGGAATCTCACGCTCGACGGCCTTACGATACACCTCATCTTGCGCGGCATCGCGGGCGCGGCTGAGGTACACGGTGACGATGCCCCCGGCATCGGCCAGATAGCGGGCGGCTACCAGCCCATCGCCGCCATTGTTGCCCGGCCCGACCAGTATCAACACGCGGCGGCTCTTCACCGGCCACCGCTTGAGAATCGCACGGGCGACGGCTTGCCCCGCCAGTTCCATCATGCGCGCATAGGAATGTCCCGCCGCATCGGCGGCCTGCTCCAACGCGCGCATCTCGTCAACAGAAAGAATCCGCATGGGTGACTCCTTTGTGATGCGTGTTGCGTGAAACGTGACCAGAAGTCTTACGCTTCAATTATAGCGCAATCGCGGAAATTTCCCCCGCCCTGCTTTTGTGGTATGATTTGGAAGAGTGATGCGTGAAGCGTGAAACGTGACCAGAAAATTCTTCACGCATCACGTTTCACGTTTCACGCGCTTCCACAATTAGGATGAACAAGATGAACCTTGCTGCTTTAGAACACGATCTACGTACCTATCGTCCTGCCGGGCTGACGCTGCCGGAGGCGTTCGTTTGGCCGCGCTACGAGGGGCTTTCGCTGGGCAATCTCCCGGCGACGCTGGCGCAGTGCTTCGGTGCGACGCTCGCGGCGGGGACGCTGCCCCCACTGCGCGCCGACCTGCTCGCCGGGCTGACCGATGGCGTGGAACGGGTGGTCATGGTGTTGCTCGACGGCCTGGGCTGGGAGCTGCTGCAACGCCTGCTGGCGGGCGATGAGGGCTTGATTTTCCACCGCCTGGCAGAGCGGGGGCGGCTGCTCCCCATCACCACAACCTTTATCTCCACCACCAACAGTGTGCTGGCTACGTTGCGCTCCGGCTTCCCGCCGGTGCAGCACGGCTTGCTGGCCTACGAGATGTATCTCCGCGAGTTTCACACGGGCGTGGAGTGCATCAGCTTCCGTCCTACTGCTGCGCCGGGCGGCGTGCTGCTGGAAAACTGGGGGCTGGAGCCGGAGAAGTTCCTGCCCGTGCCGTCGCTCTCGCAGCAGCTGGCCGCGCAGGGCATCCCCAGCGATCAGGTCATTGCTGCACCGCTGCTCAACAGTGCGTTGACGCAGATGTTCTTCCGGGGCGTGCGGGAGATGCACGGTCATGTAGCGGCCTCCGATTTCTGGTACACCTTGCGCGCCGTGTTGCGCCAACACCAGGACGAGCGGTTCCTGCTGGGCGGTTATTGGAGCATCGTGGACACGCTCGAACACCGCCGGGGGCCGCAGCATAGCACAGTGGAGGGAGAGGTGCGTAGCCTCAGCTACTTCATCGCCGAGCACTTCCTCAAGGGGCTGACAGCGGCGGAGCGCGAGGGGACGCTCCTGCTGTTCCTGGCCGATCACGGGCAGATGCACACTCCCATCGAACGCGCCATCGCGTTGGAGGATCACCCCGCGTTGCGCGATGCGCTGCTGTTGCCGACGCTGGGCGAGCCGCGCGTGCCCTTCTTCTACCCCCGCGCCGGGCGCGTGGAGTGGGTGCGCGAGTACCTGGTTGAGCATTTCGGCGACCGGTTCTATTGCATGACGCAGGCGGAGGTGCTGGCGAGCGGGCTGCTCGGTCCTGGCGAACCCTACGCCGAAGTCCCTCACCGTCTCGGCGATTTGGTCTGTATTGCCACTGATGGCACATCTCTGGTGCGCACCCGCGAAAAACTCGGCAAAAACCAGGGCTTGCACGGCGGCCTGCGTTCGGAAGAAATGCTCGTGCCGTTGTTGGGGGTGCGATTGGAGGAAGTTTGACGATAGCCAATGTAGCGCGAACTGGCAGCGCAGGATGAAAGTCATAGACCACCGGCAAAGCCGGTGACTTGAAATATGTGAACCGCTCAAAGCGGTTATTGAGAGCCGCCTTCGGCGGCGAAAACCTACACGAGACATTTTAATGGGACGCAGCGACCACCTTCACGTCATTGAGATACACGCGAACTAACTGAACCTACGGCTTCCCGCTTGTCCCATCCTATAAGGTACCAGCAAGACTCATTTATCCCGAAGAATCCCTAACCTGCAACACTATCGCCATCTGTAACATGAAGACCAATTCACTAGCACCTATACCATTAATGCACAGGGCATTAACGATAATGGCATTGCCACCTATTCCCGGAACTGTCAAACTTTGCGTGTCTCCCCGGCAAAGCCGGGGGTTTACCTCTTATAATTAAGAAAATGAACCGGAAATAAAATAATTTACAACAATAACTTATTAAAAATTTACAAATTGAGAATTTTACCCCACCCCCTTGCCCCCTCCCCACGCCGCTGCGCGGCGTGGGGAGGGGGAGAAGAATAACGGGGTTTTTGGGCGGCGGCGAAGCCGCCGCCCAAAAACCCCACAAAAAAATCCCCCCTTTCCCCCGCTTGCGGGGGAAAGGGGGCAGGGGAATAGGGGGATCATTCTATTTTAAAACGACCAACTTTACACAAAACCTTATTTACGGATTAATTTCTTAAAATTCATCATGCGCCGTTCGCGCGCGAAGCAGACGCTTCGCGTTACGTTGGTTTTGATTTGAGATTTGCCATTTGCTATTTTTGGGGAGGTTACATTGCAAACCATTCGTATCGTCCTCATCGGCCTGGGCAACCTGGGCCGGCGTTTCTGCGAAATTGTTGTTGATAAAGACCCCTTGCTGCGCGAGCGCTACGGGTTGGCGTTGCGGCTGGTAGGCGCGGCGGATAGTCGGGGGGCGGCGTGCGATCCCAACGGCCTGGACTGGGCCGAAGTCGCCCGGCTCAAACGCGCGGGGCAATCCGTAGCGGATTATGCTGGGCGCGGACAGCCGGGCTGGGAGGCCCTCGCGCTGCTGGCCGGCTGCGAGGCCGATGTGCTGCTTGAAGCCAGCCCGGTCAATCTGGCGCAGGGGGCCGAACCGGGCCTCAGCTGCATCCGCACCGCGCTCACGCGGGGGATGCACATCGTCACACCGAACAAAGGCCCGCTGGTGCTGGCGTACCAGGAATTGCACGCGCTCGCCGCCGAGCACGGCGTTCGCTTGCTCTTCGATGGTACGGTGGCCGGGGGCCTGCCCGCTATCAACCTGGGCCAGCGCGACCTGCGTGGGGCCATCATCCACCGGCTGGAAGCCGTGCCGAATCTGGTCACAGGCTTCATTCTGGACGAGATGCTGCAAGGCCGCTCGTGGGATGAAACGCTCGAACTGGCCCGCGCTGAGGGCGTGCTCGAAGCCGACGCCGCCTGGGATTTGGAGGGCTGGGACGCCGCTGCCAAGCTCGTGATTCTGGCGAATGCCACCTTGAACCATCCCGCCCGTCTTGAAGATGTGCAGCGCACCGGCATCCTGGCGTTGGATGCGGCGGACTTGCGCGCCGCCCGCGAGCGTGGCTATCGCTACCGCCTGCTCGCCCAGGCCGAGCGACAACCCGACGGCAGCTATACGCTCTCCGTCGCGCCCACGCCGCTCCCGGCAGAGCATCCGTTAGGGCGCTTAGGCAGCAAGCAAGTGGGCGTCGTCTACACCACCGACATCTACGGCACCGTCAGCGCCATCATTGATGAGCCTGACCCCATCCCTTCGGCAGCGACCATGCTGCGGGATTTGCTGGATGTGTTCGTAATGCGTACCGCGTAATGCGTAAGGGGAAAACTTTCGCCATTCGTGATTTGCCATTTGAGATTCTCTGACCCACAAGGAGGTTCATCATGGAATACCGTCGTTTAGGCAAAGCTGGCATCAAGGTCAGCGAGATTTCGTTGGGAGCGTGGCTCACCTATGGCGGCTCTGAGGAAGAAGCCACCACGCGCGAGTGCGTCAAGGCTGCTGTGGAGCACGGCATCAACTTCATTGATTTGGCCGACATCTATGCGCGCGGCGAGGCGGAGCGCGTCGTGGGCAAGGTCATCCGCGAGCTGGGGTTGCGCCGCCAAGACCTGGTGCTTTCCAGCAAGCTCTTCTGGCCCATGAGCGATAACGTCAACGACCGGGGCTTGAGCCGCAAGCACATCATGGAATCGCTGGAGAACTCGTTGCGCCGCTTGCAGGTGGACTACCTTGATATGTACTTCTGCCATCGCTACGATCCCGAAACGCCCGTGGATGAGGTGGTGCGGGCGATGGATGATCTGGTGCATCAGGGCAAGGTGCTCTACTGGGGCACCAGCGTGTGGAGCGCGGTGCAAATCGAAGCGGCGGTGAACGCGGCCAACCGCTACAATGCCTACCTGCCGCAGGTCGAGCAGCCTCGTTACAATATGCTTGATCGCCACATCGAGCCGGAAATCCTGTCTACCTGCGCGGAGCATGGCATGGGCGTCGTCGTGTTCAGTCCGCTGGCGCAGGGCCTACTCACCGGCAAGTACAACGATGGCATCCCCGAAGGCACGCGCGCAGCTACGAGCCGTTGGCTCGATGCCGATCTCACCGATGAGAATCTGGCGAGGGTGCGGCAGTTGGGCGTGATCGCTCAAGAGCTAGGGCTGACCACTGCCGAGCTCGCGCTGGCCTGGGTGTTGCGGCGACCGGAGATCAGCTCGGCCATCACCGGCGCGACCAAGACCCGCCATGTCGAATCCAACGTCAAAGCCGCGGGCGTTAAACTTCCGGCAGAGGCGGTGGAGAAGATCGAAGAGATTCTGAAGGCGTAATTCGTACTGCGTAATGCGTAAAATTTTACCTGAAACATCTGCTCTGAAAATTACAGGGTTTTAGAGAAATCAGCCACAAAAGATTCTTTACGCATTACGTTTTACGCAGTAGGGGCGATATGCGGGCAAGGCTATCATTGCGTGTGGTTGGTCATGCGCGAATGAGCAGCCCTGTTCCTCTCTTTTTACTTAGTACGCAGCACGCATTACTACAAGGAGATTTTCTATGCCATCTGCGCAACAGCAACCATTTCCTCCGCAAGGTTACATTCCCGCTGCCTCGGCCCTGCCCGGCATCGAGCTCTTTATGCCCGCGCCGGTCGTCGAGCAGGAGCAGGCGGTGGTGGATTTCAAATGCCCGCAGTGCGGCGCAACGACCGCCTATTGCATTCAGGAGCGCGGCCTGACCTGCTCCTACTGCGGCTTCTACGAGCCGCCGCATCAGGCGGTGGTGGGCAAGGGCGCGGAGGCGTTCGAGTTTACGCTCGAAGCGCTCTCGCGCGCGGCGCACGGTTGGGGCGTCGAGCGGCTCGAACTGCAATGCCAGAACTGCCGCGCCGCGACCTCGCTGCCGACGGGCAAACTCACGTCCACCTGCCCCTTCTGCGGTTCCAACCGCGTGGTGCAGCATGCAGGCGACCAAAACGCCCTGCGCCCGCGCTTCCTCATCCCCTTCGGCGTGGTGCCCGATGCCTGCCGCGAGCTTGCTACTCACTGGTTGGGCAGCAGTTGGATGACCCCCAGCGCCCTGCAACGCCTCGCGCGCCTGGCCGAGTTCGTCCCCATCTACCTGCCCTTCTGGACGTTCGACGCTCGCACGCGCGCCGATTGGGAGGCCGAAGTGGGGCATAGCGAAACCGAGCGCTACTACGAGGATGGCGAATGGAAGACGCGCACGGTCACGGTGTGGAAGTGGGAATCGGGCCGCGCAGCGCTTTTCATTGACGACCTGCTCATTCCCGGTACCTCGCGGCTCAGCGCGGTGCTGCTAAATCGCCTCAAAGATTTTGACACGCGCCAGTTGGTGGAGTATGAGCCGCGTTATCTGGCCGGGATGCAGGCGCAAGCCTACGATGTGCAGCTCGAGGCGGCCTGGCAGCAAGCGCGTGCCGAGATGCGTGAGCAAACCCGTGAGGCGTGCTGTGACCAGGCCAGCACCTCGGAGATTCGCAACTTCAGCATGACGCTCGATTTCTCCGATGAGACCTGGCGCTACGCCCTATTCCCCGTCTATGTGGCCGTGTACCGCTACGAAGACCGCGCCTACCAGGTGATGATTAACGGGCAGACCGGGACGATGGCGGGCCAACGCCCGGTGGATTGGGGCAAGGTGTGGCTGGCCGTCGCGCTGATGCTAGTGCCGGGCCTGGCGCTGGCCTTGCTGGGCATCATCACGCTGATTTTCGGCATCGGCGTGATTTTCCTCGTGTTCGGCTTGATTCTGCTGATTGTGGGGGGGATTTTCGCCTTCAAAACGGTGCAAAAGGCGCGGGAGATGGAACATGTCTGAGCTAACTTTGCCGGTGGATATTGCCTCAGTCTGGGGCGCGGACTTGGAGCCGCGCTTTTGCCCACGCTGTGATTGGCGTTACCTGGCGCAGCCGGGCGCGGCGGCGACGCGCTGCCCGCACTGCGCCCGCGCCGAGCTGCAACCGCTCGCTGCGCCGGAAACGCTCGCCTTTGCTACTGCCGAACCGGAACTCGTCGCGGCCAGCACGCTCTCCGCAGAGGCGTTAGCCCAGTGCATTCAGGAGTTCGCCGCGAGCATCCCCTTCGCGCCCCAAGACCTCGATCCGGCCACGCTTCGGGGGCGCCTACAACGCTGCTACCTGCCCCTCTGGCTGGTGGACGCCGACGCGCAGGCTGTTTGGCAGGCCGAGGTGGGGTTCGATTACGAAGCCGCCAGTCACCGCGAGCACTTCGATGATAACCGCGGCGCTTGGGACACCGAGCGCATTATCGAGACGCGCATCCGTTGGGAGCCGCGCGTGGGCCGCTTGCAACGCGCCTACCACAACGTCGCCGCGCCCGCGCTAGAGGCCGATGCCGCGCTCCGTCAAGGCCTCGGCGTGCATGACCTGCGGGGTGCGCAGCCCTACGCGCCCGCGCTGGTGGAGCGCGCCCTGGTGCGCCTGCCCGATCGCTCCACGGCGGACGCCTGGCCCGATTCCGTGCCGGCTGTGCAGCGCGTCGCCGCGCAGGAGTGCCAGCAGGCCGCCAGCGCCCAGCACATCCGCGATTTCCACTGGACGCCAGAGTTCAGCGGGCACAACTGGACCCTGCTCTTGCAGCCGGTCTACGCCACCTACTACCTGGATGACGAGCGGCAGCCGCAGGCGTTGTTGCTACACGGGCAGATGGGGCAGGTGATGGGGGCGCGGCGGGCCTCGCCGCAGCGCGCGCAGCGGATGACGCTCATCCTGGTGGCCATCGCGGCGGTGCTGTTGATCCTGAGCCTCGTCTGCGGCGGCGTGGGGGTGCTCTTCCCGCCCTTGCTCATCGCGGCGGGATTGGGGGTGCTACTTGCGGTTGCAGTGGGCGTGGGCGCGCTCGCGCCCATCATCATCGTCTGGCGCTTCAACCGGCAGCAGGCGGGCGAGTAGCAAAACGACGACGGACAACGGACGACCGACCACAATCAACAAGGCGTGGTCGGTCGTCTGTCGTCTGTGGTCATCTTCCCGCGTTCTTTTGCCGCCCGGCGAGCCGCGCCAGGAGCAGGCCCAGCTCGTAGAGCACGATGAACGGCCCGGTGACTAGCAGCATGGTGACGGGATCGTGCGTGGGGGTGATGACCGCCGCCACGACCGCCGCGCCGAAGATGATGGCTTTGCGAAGCCGTCTGAGCGTTGCGGGCCGCACGATTCCCAATCGCGCCAGCAAATAGAGCACCAGCGGCGTCTGGAAAAGTAGCCCCATCCACAACAACATGGTGCTGATGAAGGCCAGGTATTGCTCCAGCGAGTAGGTGGGACGCGCGATATCGCCCAGAAAACTTTGGAGGACAGGCAAGCTGAGGGGAATCAATACAAACAGGGTGAAAGCATCCCCCAGCGCAAAGAGCGCCAGGAACGCCGGGATGCCTAGCAGCAGCGGCTTGCGCTCGTGTGGTTCGAGGGCGGGGGCGATAAAGCGGTAGACCTCGAAGAGGATGTAGGGTAGCGCGAGCAGCACGCCCAGCAGCAGCGTGACCTCGAAGAAGACGATGGGGGCCTCGGTGGGGCTGAGGACGATGAGCTCGTAGGCGGCGAGGGGGCGGGTCAGCAGCGCGAGCGCGGGTTGCGCCAGGAACGATCCGGCGATGCTGCCTACGAGCAGCGCGACCAGCGAGCGTAACAGCCGCCGACGCAGCTCTTGGAGATGCTCAGTTAGCGTCATTTGTGGGGTGTTCGCCGTCATCCGTGACATCGTGGAGCAGGTGCTCTAACTGCATGGCTTCTTCGGACTCGTACCACATCCGTTGGAGGGTGCGCGCCCAGCGGCCTGCCGAGCGCGCAAAGGCGAGCAGCTCTTCCGGGCCGAACAGAATCAGCCCTAGCAGGAGCAACACCAGCAGCTCGCCGAGGCCCACGTTCATGAAATTCATCGTGTAAAGGCCGGTGGCTTAGTTGCCGTTGGTGTGAGACTCTTCCTCGCCGCGCAGCCCCTCTTGGAAGCCACGAATGCTTCTTCCCAGCTCCTTGCCCACCTTGCCGATGCGCTCCGGCCCGAAGACAACGAGCGCGAGTAGTAGCAGTAGCAGAATTTCCCCTAATCCGATATTGCGTAGAAACATAGTGACCTCTTTTTGCGTTTTTAGCCACGAATTAACACGAATTTTTTGCTTGCGTCATCGTGGTTACTTGCTTATGTGAATCTGGGGCTGGTCTCCGACCGTGCCCCTCTTTATCCGTTTGATATTTGTATCATACCACCTATTAACGAATAAATCAAATGAAATGTTAAGAAATCCGGGGCGCATTTGCGATGACACACACAAAACCCGCCTTGTGGGCGGGTGGGGGAGATTGTAAGACCTGCCAGGTTTTCTCAAACCTGGCAGGTCTTTTCATGTCGTGCGCCTAACGCCGCCGGGGAATCACAATCCACAGGATCAGATACGGCACCAGGCCCGGCAGCCCGCCGGGCAGCAGCAGAATCAGAAAGAGCAGGCGGAACCAGAACGGGCTGATCCCGAAGAACTCGGCCAATCCACCGCACACGCCCGCTATCATACCACGCTGTCGTCGTAGTTTTTGTTTTTCCATCGCTTTACCCCCTGTAAAATCGGCAAATCTCAAATCACGAATGGCGAATGAAACGTGAGACGTGAAGATTTTCTGATCACGGTTCACGCCTCACCTGTTATCTATTACGCAAAACCACCCCACTGGTTGCGTAACGCCCTTGCGCAAGCGTGTACTTATTTGCCCTCTCCCGAAGTCTTGGTATACTACCTCTGTTGTAACTACTCAGCTCAGAGATGGGACGCACTTGTTTTACATGCAATTAGTGAGTTTTGTGCTTCCCGCCGCCAAAAGTGCGTCCCGCCTGTGTAGTTACACTCTGTTACGCATCATGTTTCATACTCAGGAGAATACCTTTTGGAAACTATGGGAATCGTAGTCCGCGTGGTGGGCGTGGTGGTAGATGCCGAATTTCCTTCCGGCGATCTGCCCAGCATCAACAACGCGCTCTTGGTGCAGTTACCCAATAAGCGTGTGCTTGTCATCGAAGTACAAGAACACGTCAATCCGCACACGGTGCGCGCGATTGCCATGGACAGTACCGCAGGTTTGCAACGGGGTCTGCCTGTGCGCGATACTGGTCTTGCGATTCAGGTGCCGGTGGGCCGGGAGACGCTGGGGCGGATGTTCAATGTGTTGGGCGAACCCATAGACAACCTCCCCCCGTTGGTAGACGCACCACGTCAGGGTATTCATGTTGCGCCGCCTCTCTTGCGTGATTTGCAAGTGGTTGGGGATCCGTTTGTTACCGGCCTCAAAGGTATTGACCTCCTCACCCCGTATCCACGCGGCGGCAAAATTGGTCTCTTCGGGGGCGCGGGCGTGGGCAAGACACTGTTGATGATCGAACTGATGCGGCACACCATCCGCGAGCACTCCGGCATTGTGCTCTTTGCCGGGGTGGGGGAGCGCAGCCGTGAGGGTAACGACTTGTGGTTGGAGATGCAGCGCAGCGGTGTGCTGGAAAGCACCGTGTTGGTCTTCGGTCAGATGAACGAGCCGCCCGGCGCGCGCCTCCGTGCGCCCCTGACTGCCATGACGATGGCTGAGTATTTCCGCGACCACGAGCGGCGGCAGGTATTGCTGTTCATTGATAACATCTTCCGCTACATCCAGGCCGGTGCCGAAGTCTCCGCGCTGCTGGGGCGGCTGCCCAGCGCGGTGGGCTACCAGCCCACGCTCACCACGGAGATGGGGGAGCTCCAGGAACGCATCACCACCACCAGCCAGGGCAGCATCACCTCGATCCAGGCAGTCTACGTTCCCGCCGATGATCTTACCGACCCGGCGGTGGTGGCGACGTTCGCTCACCTCGACGCGGCCACCATCCTCTCACGTCGGCAGGCGAGTCTGGGCTTATACCCGGCCATTGACCCGCTCGAATCTACCAGCGCGCTGTTGACGCCGGAGGGCGTGGGCGAGGAGCATTACGCCGTCGCCTCCGAGGTGCGCGCACTGTTGACTCGCTACCAGGAATTGCAAGACGTGATCGCCATCCTCGGCATGGACGAACTCAGCGAGGCCGACAAGCAGGCGGTCAATCGCGCGCGGCGTCTGCAGCGGTTTCTCACGCAGCCATTTTTCGCCTCTGAACCGTTCACCGGCATGGCCGGGCGCTATGTACCGCTCGATGAGACCTTGCGTGGCTTCCGTGAAATCCTCGAAGGCCGGCATGATGCGCTGCCGGAGCAGGCGTTCTACATGGTCGGCGGCATTGATGAGGTGGTGCAAAAGGCGCGTACCTTGCGCCCGAAAGAGCGACGTGAATGAGCAAGTCATTGCGCTTGCGCGTGTTGACGCCGGTTAAGACGCTGCTGGAGGTGGATGAAGTCGCCTGGATTCAGGTGCAACTCGTTGACGGCGGCGGACTGGGCATCTATCCAGGTCATGCGCCTTTGCTCGCCGAGATGGAGGCGGCACCGTTACGCTACGCCGATGCCGCCGGTGAGGTGCGTAGCCTGGTGTTGGATGCTGGAATTTTGCAAATCACGCCCGGCGGGCTGGTAACGTGCTTTACGAGCAGCGCGCTGCGTGCAGAGGAACTCGTGCCCGCCGCACATGATGATGATGCCGCCCACTTCGACCGGCTGGCGCGCGAGTTGTTTGCTGCGCTACGGGCGCAAATAAATGCACGCGATCTGGAGCTCCATGAGTAAACCTAGTGGCAGCTGGTTGCGGCAGCTCGGGCGTGAGGCCATCCGCGCCACGACGCTAGGTTGGGAGCTGGCCCTGCCCATCTTCGGTGGGGTGCTGTTGGGCTATTTTTTGGATCGTCAGATGGGAACCGATTATACCTTCACGCTGGGGTTGATGATGTTGGGCGTGTTCGCTGGATTTTACAACATCTGGCGCTTTGGGCAGGGCGTGGAGACGCAACAACGCCGTTTGAAGGCGCGGCGCAAGCGCGAGCAAGAGGAGCAGCAAGAGTGAATGCCCTGTGGTTCCTGGCGGGCGCGCTGCTGAGTGGGCTGTTGTTGTTGACGCAGGCCCTCACGGTGGCCCGGTTGCACGCGCATACTGCGCCCCGCGCGCTGATGGCGCGGGTGGTGGCGGGGGTGCTTTTCCGTTGGATGTTGATTGCCAGTCTGTTGATAGTTGCGTTACGGCAAGGCGTTGTGCCGGGCTTGTGGGCGTTTGCGGGTTTATGGGTGATGCGCTGGCCGCTGATTTATCTGATCCACCGCCGGCGGTTGTTTGCGCGATTGCTGCAATAGCTGAAACGGCTTGTGGTGCAGGATTTATTCGGGCAGATACAGGATGAATCCTGTGCTACGCTGGGGATTGAAAGTTGCAATAATGCACTTGTGGCGTAGGGTGAATCCTGCGGTTCAGACACAGGATAATGAAAATTAAGAAAATGAACCGGAAATAAAACCATTTGTAAGAATCACTTCTTAAAAATTTACAAATTGAGAATTTTGCCCCACCCCCTTGCCCCCTCCCCACGCCGCTGCGCGGCGTGGGGAGGGGGAGAAGAATAACGGGGTTTTTGGGCGGCGGCAAATCCCCCCCCTTTCCCCCGCTTGCGGGGGAAAGGGGGCAGGGGGACAGCGGGTATCATTTTATTTTTTAGAACGACCGACTTTACACAAAACCTTATTTGCGGATTTGCTACCGTACACGTGTAGATTTTTGCCACGAATTCGCTCAAATTAACACGAAAACAATAAGAAATTCGTAAAATTCATGCTAGTTCGTGGCTAAAACTGAATGCGCTTGGAAAATGTACGGTAGACAATTTACGGATTAATTTCTTAAAATTCATAATCCTGTGTTACGCGGGGGATTGAGAGTTGACCGGGGAACGCGCGTTCCTCTCAGAGCCAGAGTGCTCAGAGCGGAGCGCCAGATCCGCGATTGGGTAAGTATTTGCGATTCGCCATTTTCAAGGGAGATTCGACGATGGGTGTTGAACCAGTCAATGTGATACGGCTCTGGGGGGATGTGTGGATTACCAATACGGTGACATCCACCTGGGTGATGATGGCCCTGATATTGGGACTGGGACTGTACCTGCGTTATCGCTACCCCACGGCTTTGGAGATGTTGCTCGACTTCTTCACAGATATGATTGCCGATGTGATGGGGGATGCAGCTGCAGATTATATTCCCTTCATCGGGGCGTTGACGATTTTCATTGCGGTTGCCAACGTCATTGGCATCGTGCCGTTGGTTTCTTCGCCCACGCGCGATATTAGCACTCCCGGAGCGCTGGCGATTATCGTTTTCTTCGCTGTACATTATTATGGTATCCGTGCTAAAGGGGTGGTGCAATACCTCAAAGACATGATCTCGCCCCTATACTTGCTGCCGCTGTTGTTGCCGTTGGAGATTATCGGCCAGTTGAGCCGCACGCTCTCGCTGACCTTGCGCTTGTTTGGCAATATCATCAGCGGCGAGCTGGTGGTGGCGGTTATTTTTTCGTTGATCCCGTTGTTTGTCGAGTTGCCCTTGGTGGGCCTCAGTATGTTCACGGGTCTCTTGCAAGCATATATCTTCGCTATCCTCACCACCGTTTATATCGGCGCTGGCGTGCAGGTGGTGGAGGAAGCGTGATGCGTAATGCGTAATGCGTAAAGAGACCCATCTTCCGCCATTCGCCATTTGCTGATTTGCTGATTTGTTGATTTGTAGATTTTAAGAGGAGTATATAACCGTATGGAAAACATGAGTCCTGAAACCTTGATTACTTTGGTAACCATCATTACTTCTGGTGTGTGTATCGTGTTGGGCACCGCCGTCCCGGCGATTGTGGAAGGCCGCGCGGCCATCCGTGCCCTGGAAGGCACCGTTCGCCAGCCCGAAGTCTCCGGCGATCTGCGCACCACGATGATTATCGCTATGGCGCTGTTGGAATCCACCGCCATTTATGTTTTGTTGATCCTGCTCATCTTGATTTTCGCCAATCCGTTGCTCAACCGCTTCTTTCCGGTTGCTGGACTGTAACCTCAAATTTGCTTCTCCTTACATTTACGTTGGCGGGAGAGAAAAAGTGAGATGTTTGCGGGTGGGCCAGAGCCGCTGTTTGTGCCGCCCACCTGCAAACACTTTCTAAACAATTTCCCTTTTTCTCTGTTCGTGAGGGAGAGGTGGTGGGGTTTTTTCAGGCAATGCTTTTCAGGTTGCCCCAGGTCTAAGGAGACGTGATGGCGCTTAATCCCAATTTGCTGACGATTGTTTTTGAGATTCTCAATTTTCTGGTGATTGCTTATCTGCTGAATCGTTTTGTGTTTCAGCCGGTGATGCGCCAGGTAAAAGCGCGTGCGCTGGAGAAGGCGGAGTTGTTGCAACAGATGCACGCTGACCGCGACGCTGCCGCTGCCCTGCGCAAGGAGTTGGCGGCACGGCTCGACGGCGCGGAGGCTGAGGCTGCCGCTATCATCAGCCAGGCGCAAGCTGATGCTGAAGCGGAGCGGTTGGTTCTGCTGCGTGAGACCCAGACCGAGATCGAGCGGATTTTGGCTGAGGCGCATACGGATGCCTATCGGGTGCGGCAACAGGCCTTGGATGCGTTCTATGAAGATTTGCTGACGACCATTTTGGAAGTAGGCGGTATGGTGATTGCACAGCTCGCGCCTGATGAGATGCACACCAGTCTGGTCAAGCAGCTCAGCGATCGGATATGGGAGATGGGGCGTAGTGAGATGCAACGGGTGGAACACTTCCGGCGCTCGCTGGGCGACCGTGCCCCAGTGGCCCACATCACTACGGCCCGCCCACTGGCACCTGAGGCGCAAGGGTTGCTCGTGCGCACTTTCTCTGCGCTGGCCGATCGCAACGTCAACTTGGATGTGCGGGTAGACCCCACGCTCTATGTTGGGGTGCGTGTGCGCATGGGCGATGTACTGGTGGATAATTCGATCGCCGGGCAACTGGAGGCCCTCCGTGACCGCGTCGCCGAAAATTTGCGGGAGCGGTTGGCGGAATGAACGATCAGCAATCTTTTGCTCCGCAGTCTTCTCCCGCGCCTGATCTGGCGAAGCTTTTGCAAACACTGCGTGAGCAATCCCAGTATTTGGAAGGCCCTGTATTGCGTGATACTGACCTGAGCCTGGTGCGTCAAATCAGTGAGCAGGTAGCCCATCTTCCGCAACTCTCGCAAGCGACTCCTGACTTGCGTCCGCTAATTACTGCTCTACGTGAGCATATCCCCACGCTAGAAAGTCGCGTGCGTTTTCACGATGTCGGGACAGTGCAGCGCATCGGCAATGGCGTGGCGACGCTCTCCGGTCTGCCGCGCGCCGGGACCGATGAACTGGTCATTTTCCCGACCGGGGTGCGCGGGTTGATCCTTAATCTGGATCACAATCACACGGATGTGGTGTTGTTGGGAAGCGAGGAGGGTATTCAGGGCGGCGATCTGGTCAACGCTACGGGCAAACGCCTGCGCGTCCCTGTCGGCCATAACCTGTTGGGGCGCATCATCAACCCATTGGGTGAACCGCTGGATGAGCATGGCGCTATCGAGGCGGCTGACTATCGCTATCTGGAACAACCCGCGCCCGGCATTGTGGAGCGCGAACCGGTCACGCAACCCTTGCAGACCGGTTGGAAGATTATTGACGCGCTGGTGCCTATCGGACGTGGACAGCGCGAGCTCATCGTCGGCGATCGGCAGACAGGCAAGACTACGTTGGCAGTGGATGCCATCCTCAATCAGGTGGATGATACCGAGGTGGCCTGCGTTTACGTTGCTATTGGTCAGAAAAAAACCTCCACGTTGGCGGTTATCGAGACATTGCGGCAGGCTGGCGCAATGGCCTACACTACTGTGGTCATTTCTAGCCCTAATGATCCGCCAGCCTTGCGCTATCTGGCCCCCTATACCGGTTGTACGGTGGGTGAATTTCTCATGCAGGAGGGGCGTGATGTGCTCATCATTTACGACGATCTCACCAAACATGCCGATGCCTATCGTGAGCTCAGCCTGCTGTTACGCCGCCCGCCGGGGCGTGAGGCCTATCCCGGCGATATCTTTTACCTCCACTCACGCCTGTTGGAGCGGGCCGCAAAACTCAACCCGGCAGTAGGCGGCGGATCGCTCACGGCCTTGCCCATCGTTGAGACACAGCGCGGGATGCTCTCGGCCTACATCCCCACCAATCTCATCTCCATCACTGACGGGCAGATTGTGTTGGAGACCGACCTGTTCAACCGGAACATCAAGCCGGCGGTGAACGCCGGGCGCTCGGTGTCGCGGGTGGGCGGCGCGGCGCAAGCTCCGGCGATGCGCAAGTTGGCAGGTGCGCTACGCCTGGAGCTGTCGCAGTACGAGGAAGTCGCCCGCTTTGCGCGTATCGGTGCGGAAGTGGACGAAACTACACAACAACAGCTGCGACGGGGACAGCAGTTGCAGGCTCTGTTGGTACAACCGGCACATCAGCCGCGTTCGTTGGCGTTGCAAGTAGCCGCGCTCCTGGCGATTACGGAAGGTTATTTCGATACATTGTTGCCGGGGCAGGTGGCACACTTCGAAGATGCCCTGGTGCAGCGGATTGCGGCTGAGCATCCTGCAATGGTTGCGCAGCTCAACCGCACGGGCGAACTGCTTCCCGAAATCCGCGAGGCATTTTTGCACACGTTGGAGCGGTTGCGCGCGCAGTGGTCGGAAGGGGGTAAATAGATGAAGATGGTATTGGCAGTCATTCCGCGTGCTCAGGGGGACGTGGTGCTGGAGGCGTTGATTCGTGCCGGGCATACGGCGACGTTCAGCGAGAGCCGGGGGGGGGTCTTGCAACAGGCGCAAACGATGCTCTTCATCGCGGTAGCCAAAGAAGATTTGGACAAAGTGCTGGGTATTATCCATGAGAACTGTCACAGCGAGATTATGATTGGCTCAGCGATGACCTCGCCACTGGATCAACAAGTCAAAGCTGAGGTGGGCGGGGCAGTTATCTTTGTGTGGGATCTGGATCAGTTTATTATTTACTGATAGCGAGTCTCAAATCTCAAATAGCAAATCTCAATGCAAAATCTAAAATCTAACATCTAAAATCTAACATCGTGGACAGTGAACGCATTCGTGAACGCCTGCTGAATATCCGCACCGTCGAACCTATTTTGGGGGCGTTGCGCACGATCTCGTTGGGCAGCTGGCAGGCAGCGCTCAACCAGCGTGCCGGGTTGCTACGTTATACCGAGCAGTTGCAGCTGATGTTGCCGCAATTGCTCCCCTATTTAAGCCCGCGCCCTACTTTGGGGGGGCTGTGGCGACGCTATTTTCCCGGTGCGCAGCCGAATTCGCGCCCGGTGCCGCGCCGGGTGACGGCGGTCATTGTGGGCAGTGAGCGCGGCCTGTGCGGTGGTTTCAATGCCGTCGTAGGTACACGGGCCATCCGCTACTTTGAGCAATCTGCTGCGGGCAATGTGGAGGCGGCCTTGGTGACATGGGGCGGGCGGGTGCGGCGCTTGTTGGAGCGTAACGGATATACTGGTGGTGAACATCAATCACTTTCGGTCACGGCCTTGCCGTCGTTTGCGCTGGCCTTTGATTACACTCGTGTCTGGTTGCGCCGCTATGAGGCCGAGGAGCTGGATGCGGTAGACCTGATCTACAATGCCTATCACGGTGTGGGGCAGTACACGCCGACCGTGGCACGCTTGATTCCACCGGACATCCCTCCTGCTCCAGAGACTGCCACCGATCCCTTTTGGCCGCCGGCGATAGTGGAGACTGATCCGCTGGCGCTCTATGTGCGGGTAGTGGAGCAGTGGACGGCGATCAATTTTTATGCACGGCTGCTTGATGCGGCCACTGCTGAGCACGCCACGCGCTATCAGCTGATGGAATCGGCCACGCAGAACGCTGATCGGCTTATCGAGGAGTTGACGATGGAATCGCAAGCTCTGCGGCGGCAGGCCATCACCCGTGAGATGCAGGAGTTGGCCGTGGGGGCGGGGTTGTTGGGGACGTGAGGGTGTTATGTGGTTGGATAGGTATAATAGACCCCGCGTTTTTCGCCATGCCGGATTAGATATCCGCCTTCCAGTAGCTGCCCCAGTTTGCGGGTAGCTGTAGCGCGGGAGATACCGGTTACTTCCATCAAACGCCTGGCGGTCACGCGGCCTTCTTGCTGTGCGATATCCAGGGCTTTTTGTGCGTCCCAATCGTGTGTCCGGATTGATTCGTGGTGCTCAGGGGTGACAGGTAGGTCAATCTTTACCCCAAGATGCTGTTGTAAACCTTCTCGTAACTCCTGGTAAAACTGTAGTTGATCCTCTAAGGCATGTGCTTCGCTCAGACTGTATCCCTCTTGCCAGTAACGCGCGCTTTCTTCTGCCTGCCCTAAATCCGCCAGCACTTCTGCCAGGTTGTAACATGACTTAGCTAAAGGGCGGGGCAAATCCAATTCTTTGAAATGTAACCAACTTTCCCGATAACGTGCCAGAGATTCGGGCAACCGTCCCGCGCTGTATAGGGCAACCCCTTGATTCAAAATCGCTGTAGCGATGGCCTCTTGATTGTTCAATTTACGATATAGGTTCAAGGCGTCTTGATACGCCGCGAGCGCATCATCCCATTCTCCCATGCGTTCGTAAATTAGCCCGATATTGTTCCACACGTCAGCCGCACGGGTCAGATCTCCCAATTCTTCTAGAGTAGCCAGGGCCAGGTGTGCGTAATGCAGGGCTTGATCGTACTGCGCTTGATATTTATACAGACTGGCGAGAGCGTCGTGTAAATCAGCTTGTTGTTGGCACATGGATGGATCGAGGGTGGCTAATCCTGTGTGGAGTGTAACCTCGGCTAGTTCCCATTCACGGCGTTTGATGTGCAGCCAGCCTTGATCTTTGAGCAGATTTACCCGCTCCGGGTCTTGTGGTGGGAATAGAGCATTTGCACGTTGGTAGTAATGTAAAGCCCGCCGTTGGTTGTGATCTTCGTGCAGTTTGCCCAGACGATAATAGCAACGGGCTTGCTGTAGGGGTACGGTAGCGCAAGGCAATGCGCGTTGCGCTGCCGCGACTGCGGCTTCGCGTTGTCCAGCACGGCGTAGGAGATCACAGCATAACAATTGAACAGCGCACTCTAAGTCGGGCGGTAGTCGGGTAAAGCGTTCCAGTAATTCAAGCAGCGTATCTGGGGTGTCCAGTAACAATTGCGGGGCCAATGGTAAGAGCAATTGGGCCGCTGCGATTTCGTGTTGGCTGCATTGCCAGTGCCAGGCGGCTTCCAAAGGCTGCGCATGGTCTTGATAGTAGCGTGCAATGGCGCGGTGACGGGATTGTACCCGTGCCGGGTCTTGGTTGGCATACAGGTGTTCCCGCAAAGCGGGAGGGAGCCACAGGTTTAGTCCCCCATCCCCCGCCTGTAAAATTCGCTGCAACAAGAGGTGTTCAAGCGTTACGCCAGCCCCAGTTACACGCTCTTGTGTAGCGATTTCTAGCAACAAAGCCCGCGGAAAGATATCGCGAAATGTTGCGGCAAGTTCGAGTAAGGTTTGCGCTGTAGGCTGCACTTTCAAAGGAGCGAGCGCTTCGGTCACAGCCAACAAACGCAAATCAGCATCGTAACAATGTTGTGTCAATTGCTCACGGAGAAACAACGCTACTTCTTGAATGGCGCGCTCGCGTTCGGCGAAGAATGTATCTGGCGTGGGGATACCGGTCAGCGCGAGCAGCGCTTCGGTAAGGCTGGAGGCATTGAGGTCTTCCAATTCATCGGCGGAGAGCGGTTCGAGATACCGGTGGCGCAGAAGATTGTAGCGCCACCAGAGCGGATCGCGCCAGCTGGGGTCATCGAAAGGGCGCGTTGCGCTGAGAGGATAGTGGGGTGCCGCAGGGGCCAGGCGTTCTACGGCCCAGCGCAACACCAGGCGTAAAGCGCGTCCGCGTTCATCGGGCGTGGGTGTGCGCGAGTCCAGCACTAACGCAGGCAAAATTAGCGTAGAAACGGCCAGCGGTGAAAGCGAGAGGGCCAGCAGACTGGTGTAGTTTTTGAAGGCCTCGTTGACGTGCTGGGCTAATTCGCGCGCGGAAAGGGTGAGTAGCGTCTGATTTTGCGCTTCCATTGCAATTTCCATAATCGAGTAGAGGAAGTATAGTCATTTTTGGGGCGAGGTCAAGACGCATTTTGAGGCATAACGTGGCAGTAAATGCCAGTAGCCAGCAGGTGGTGGTGATAGAATGATAACAACATCAGTTTCCAAAGAGCCGCAACCCCGCGTAGAGGACGTGAGTCTGTCCGGGGCAATGGCACGGCAGTACGGAGACCTACATCACGGGCCAAGCCCGGCGGCATCTCCACGAGACGGGGGCGCTCAAGTCGCTGCGGAAGCGAGAAATTAGAGTTTCTGAAACTTAAGGAGAAGAGCAATGAAAAGTAATCTTTGGGTTCGCATAGTTGGTGTATTAATGATTTTGGTTATCCTCAGTAGTGTCTTGTGGCAAACGTCACAATTGTCGGCTGCTCCTGGAGGACAAACTGTTACTGCGAAATGTCGCGAATTGGATAATGCTATAGTTATTACCTTTAGTAATCAGTGGAGTACTATAGGTACTTTTACTGTTTACGGTATGACACATTGTCCCTTTAGAGAGATTGTAGGATCATGGAATCAACTAGTAGCTGATTTGGGCGAATTGGGTTTTGATGTCACTGATGTTGTATTTAACTCCTTTATGTCTGGCTCTCGGTGGTCTTTCCTGGCAGCTACTACAATGGAGATTGATGGGCAAGAGTATTCGGTATTGGTTGAATCGTTCAAAGTCACCAATGCTTTGAAATCTATTCCCCTAGATATAGCGCTAGAGATTCCAGGGCAAATGGTTTTTGATGAAGGTACTTGGCTTTTTATACCTGCTCCTGAAGCTGTGGATTATCATCCGCATTACGGATCAGTGGCCTTGCAAGAGCACCCGGTATATCCAGATGGCTGGACCTTGGAAGATTTATTACAGGATTCGGGGGCAGATCTGGAACAAGTAGCGTCCTATGAGATGATTGAATCTACTTACTCAGGGTCAGCTCTGGTAGAACATGAAATTGAAGGACAAACTACGTATGTTCTGCATACTCTCGAAGAAGAGCCTGTAGTTGATGTGGTAGTTGTAATGCAAGATGGTATTACCCTTCGCGCTGCTTATGTGATTAACTGTGGAAATCATCTTTCCGATCCCATGACACCCTTATGGGAGCGATTTCTATGGACGTGGGGACTGCGGGGAGAGATTGGTTGGTAGGTGCCGGGCGGTAGCCTTGACAGTTGACTATCTTGATTCAGATCATTGAATCACCCCAGAGATGACAAGCAAATCTTGTCATCTCTGGGGGCATTTTGTAATTTCCCTTATGCGATTTGGGGGTGTTTCATTATCAGTTATGGCAATTAATCTCGGCGCAGTTAGAGATAGGTTAGAGCGTGCTGGGGCCGGTCTCTGACCGCGCTCCTTGTAACTCAGATGAAACACACTCATGCGATTTAGCACACTTTCAGATAAACTTTTGAGGGAGGACGACTGTGTATACACGAAAAATACTCGATTTGGTGTTGGTATTGATGCTATTATGGCCGGGATTGCAGCCTCACGCTGTGCCCACGCTGTCTGCGACTACGGTAATCACCGATGAGATAGACAACACTAGCGAGTTTTGTCCTCCCACACGTCCATTTCGGTTACATCTTATGATGGTGGCAGCTTTCGATAACAACCTCTCTCCATTATTGCCTGATCTTATCGAAAAACTACGGCTAGGTACAACGCAAAATGCCACTATCGTTGTCACGCTGTTGGCTGATGGGGCTATGTATGGCGATAACGTAGTGCTGGAAATCGCACGGGGGGCGGTAGCAACCTTGCCAACAATCCCCTGGTCGCCCCTCAGCGTGGAACTTGATACTGCGGATGAAGCTACGCTGCGCGAGTTTTTGCTGTGGGCGCGCTTACAATATCCCGATATTCCCACGGCTGTGGCGTTACTCGGACATGGCGTTGGCCCGGCACCTGAGTTGGCGCCTGTGTTAACCACGCGTGCGTCACTTTCCAGCGTGGCCCCGCCGTTGGCACAGGGTCACGAACGCACCCCAACAGATTTAAGCAGTGGGAGTTATTTGAGTACTCCTGAATTAGGCCGTGCTCTGTTGGCGGCTACAGATAATGGTGTAAATCCTTTCGACCTACTCTTCTTCGATATGTGTTTCATGTTCAATCTGGATGTGCTCTATGAAGTACGCGCGACAGCGCAGGTCATTGTCGGATCGCGCAACTATGCCTGGGGCGGTTTTTTCTACGACCGTTACCTGCCGCATTTCGATCCCTTCGCCGCTCCGACACAATGGGCTGAAACCATCATCACAGAGTACGAAGCCGCGCTGGATCCACAGCATCCCAATGCAATTGGCTGGGTGCGCGGAGCAGATATTGCGCCCATTGCGCAAAGTATCAGCGCCTTGGGTGAAGCGCTACATCACGCGCCAGCAGATGCCGCGCCGTTGATCCTAGCAGCGGCCCTGACCGCTGAGTATTCCGACACCACGCTCTGTGCCGATGACCTGGCGTTGTGTCCACCGGACGAGCTGATGGATGCCGGGGCGTTTGTGCGGGCATTGCAGGATCGCTTTCCTGCCGACTCAAACATCGCTATTGCTGCGCACATGGCACAGGTAGCTCTTCAGGTAATTCATAGCACCAAGATAGAGGGCGCTCCCTGGATTCAGCCCCACGAGACCTGGCTCTTTACGGAACCGACCCTCAGTATCCTGGCTCCGCTAACGCCCACGTTAGGGAGTGCGCCAGCCTGGATGCACACGATCTATACGCATACGACGCCTTTGCCAGCGCTCTGGGGGCCCAACCCGGCACAAATGGTCACCATCAGCACCCCGCTGACTTTTACCTCCGCGTACCGCTGGGATGATTTCATCTGGGCCTGGTATAGCCAGGGCGGCCCTATCACACCAGTGATGGGCGAACTTTGCCACGCTTTCCCATTGCCTTATCCCCTTGTGCAGCTTCCTACGGTTCCGATAACTCTAACTGCTATCGGAGGGGCGAATGGGATTGAATTGGCTTGGAATTCCCCGGATTCGCCCAGCATCGTTGCCTATCAGCTTGAGCGTGCGGAAGGCGCAGCGGGCCTGGATTACCTGGATTTCATCAGTGTAACCACCACTTACCTCGATCCGGTCTGGCATTTGGATGAAAGCGTGGAATATTGTTATCGCGTAACCGGGCTTTATCCCGGCGGAGTTGCCGCATGGCCTTCCAACGTGGCTTGTGTGGGCATGACACCCCATGAACGGGGTGGTTTCTCCGGTATGGTAATGGATGTGGGAGGCGACCCCTTAGCGGGCATTCTTGCCACCGTGTATGAAACCGATCCCGATACTGGCGGGCGGGAAATACACCAGGTTTCGACTGATGCTAACGGAGCGTATGAATTCATTGAGTTGTCCACAACTGTTCCCTACCGGGTGCGTTTCTTTGACCCGCAAGGGGTGTATGGGTTTAAGTATTATCTGGATAGCGCCACGTTACATGAGGCAGATGATGTTTCCGCTAGTGGTGATATTACACCTGATATTAACGCTGTGCTGATGCCTGGCGGCAGCATTGCCGGATACATCACCATGAGCGATGCTACATTAGCCCCTGATTGGGCGCGCGTGACCGTGTATTATGACGATGGCTACACTTGGCAGCCCTTGTTCCAGCGTGATTTTTATCCGGTAGCGGGAGAGTTATCCTATACCCTGGGTGGATTGGCAACCGGCGAATATCGCTTACATATTACCGCCCGTTACCGTGGCGTGCTCTACGCACACTGGCACGAATATACGCTAGAGGCCGACAGCGCCGCACCTATTCCAGTGGATGCGCCCGCCACTACGCTCCGTGATATTGTGATGGGCGATCCCCATGGGGGCCATATCAGCGGGATGATTGATAGTGACGTTGGCCCAAAATCACACATGCGCGTTACGGCCTATCTTGCCACGAGCACGGGCTGGGAAGCGGTGCAGAGCACAATAAGCGATGCCGATGGATATTACGTCCTCGTGGGCTTGACGCCAGGAACCTATCGTGTGCATTTTTCTGATCTGCGAGAGGACTATGCTTTTGAATACTACAATAATAGCACCTCATTGGCTGAGGCGATGGAAATAGTAGTAAGCGCCGGGGCGGTCGTGCCAGGTATCAACGCCACACTTGCGCCGGGTGGTTGTATAAATGGACACATTACGTTGGAATTGGAGGATGGAACCGACATCGTTCGAGCGCGCGTGACAGCTTATTACCATGACGGCTACGCCTGGCAACCCGTGCTACATAATGATTTCTATGTAGCAGCGAAGGGATTATCCTATGAACTGGGAGGCCTTCCGACGGGTAATTATCGCCTGCGCATTGATGCGCAGACTGAAGACACAACCACCGTACAGTGGTATGAGTTTGCTGCTACATTGCGCGAGGCGACCGATATTTCGGTGATTGCGCCCTTACTGACAACCCGTGCGGTGCTTATCAGGCCGAGGTTGCTGTTATCTCAGCACATTTACTTACCCTTGGTGCTTCAGGATCACTGACATTTTTTACGTAAAGACAAAGCGTGGGAAGCATTAACTTCCCGCGCTTTGTTGTTATCTACTGGCATTCTTAGGGTCTGTAAAAGAATAGTTTCCCGTTACACCCGCCCCCGGGACGGGGGCGGAGAGCACAAAAACGGGAAGTTATATTTTTACGAACCCTTAGCTAAACAACACCTGCACATCTTCTTTCGTCAGCGCCTTGAAGAAGCTCCCCTCCGCGCTGATGAGCTGATCCACTAGCTGCTTCTTACGCTCTTGCAGCTGGAGGATTTTCTCCTCCACCGAATCCCGCGTGATGAGCTTGTAGACGAACACGGGTTTATCCTGCCCGATGCGGTGGGTGCGGTCGCTGGCCTGCTGCTCGACAGCAGGATTCCACCACGGATCGAGGTGGATGACATAATCGGCGGCGGTGAGGTTCAGGCCCACGCCCCCAGCCTTGAGGCTGATGAGGAAAAACGGCAGCTTGGGATCGCTTTGGAACGCATCCACCTGCTCTTGCCGCTTGTTGGTCTGCCCGTCAAGGTAAGCGTAGGAAATCTTCTGTGCGTCAAGTTCCTTCCGCAACAGCGACAGCACTTCCACGAACTGCGAGAAGATCAGTGCCTTGTGTCCTCCATCGCGCAACGAGTCCAACGTCTCCATCAGTAGCTCGAATTTAGGTGCCTCGCCCCGGTAGGCCGGCTCCACCAGATGCGGGTGGATACTCACTTGCCGTAGGCGTAGCAAGCCCTCCAAAATCTTCATGCGCGCGTCCTCAATTCCATTGTCCTCAATCATCCCCAGCAGCAGCCCCCGGTAATAATCCAGCGTGCGCTTGTACACCTTGCGCTGTGCGGGGACCATGTCCACATACAGCACGCGCTCAGTGCGGGGGGGCAGCTCCGGCGCGACCTGCGTTTTGGTGCGCCGCAGCACGAAGGGGTAGATGAGCTGCCGCAGCAGTTGGGCGGCCTCTTCACCATTTCCCCGCTCGATAGGGCCGGCGAACTCGCGTTTGAAGTAATCCACATTGCCCAGTAGCCCCGGATTGAGGAAGGCAAACTGCGACCACAGTTCAAAAGTGTTGTTCTCCACCGGTGTCCCGGTCAATACCAGCTTGTGAGCCGCATCGAGCAACCGCGAGGCGCGTGCGCTCTTTGCCAGTGGGTTTTTGATCGCCTGCGATTCATCGAGAATAGCGTAGTTGAAGCGATATTTGCGCAATATGTCTATGTCACGCAGCATGATGCCGTAGGTGGTGATGACGACATCGTAGCCCGCGAAGGCGTCCGGGTCTTTCTCGCGCCCGATGCCGCTGTATTCCAGGAAACGCAGTTCGGGCGTGAAACGCTCACTCTCGCGCTGCCAGTTGATGAGCAGCGATTTGGGGACAACGAGCAGGCTGGCTTTTTCGACCTTTCCTTGCTCCCGGAGGGATTGCAGGAAGGCCAACACCTGAATCGTCTTACCCAGTCCCATATCATCGGCCAGACAACCGCCGAAGTTGTATTGGTTAAGGAAGTGCAGCCAATCTACCCCGGCTTTCTGGTAAGGGCGCAATTCGCCGGTGAATCCTGCCGGTAGCGGTTGCGGCTCGATCTGCTCGAAGTTCCGCAGGCGTTGCCGCCGCGCTTCGAATTCGGGGCTAATCTGCATATCCTGCGCATCATCCAGCAGCGGATCGAGCAAGGGTAGGTGATAATCGGCGATGTGCATCTTGCCATCGGCGGTCTCCTCAGCCATCTCGAACAGGCGCTTGTAACGCTCCATCCAGGTTTCCGGTAATTCGCCCACGGAGCCGTCGGCCAGTTTGACGTAGCGTTGGCCCTTGCGGAGCGCCTTGCGCACGTCGCGCAGGGCTACTTCTTGATCGCCGTATTTGACGACGGCTTCGAGCTCGAACCAATCCATCCCGGAGGTGAGGCCGAGCGAGAGCGTGGGGGTAGCGCGATTGATGCGCCCGCTCTTAAGTTTATCTTCCCCGTAGATCTCAAACCCTTGCGCGGTCAGTGCCGGGATGCTGCGCGAGAGAAAATCGAAGGGATGGGTACGCGCGCGCAGCTCGAACGTTCCATAAGGATGGCCGCTGCCGGCGCGCTTGAGGCCGTAGGTGGAATCGGTGAACAGCTGGTAGTATTCATCTTCTTTGTCCAATTGGCGATGAATGCGGATGAGCGTCCACGAGTTAGGCTGGTCTTGCATGGCCGTGGGGGGGGGATTACGCTCCGCGGCCACTTCATAATCGTCATAACCGAAGCTCAAAGTTGCGCGCAGCGTTCCGCTCTCATCGCTGAGGTACAGCCGGGGGGTGGGGGGGACAGTGACATTTTCCCAGGTGACCACATCTCCCTGTACGGGGATGCGTTCCGCGAGTTTGGGGAAGAAATCACTGCGGAATTCTTCCTCGTCTTTGGCCGGGATGTTGAGCGGTGCGATCTGGATCACAGGCAACGCTTCGGGATTGGCTACCTGGACGATATGCGAGCCGGCTAGCACCCAGAGCGGCGCGGTGGAGATAATTTGCAGACTTTCGTTGATGGTAGAAAAGACGCGCTCACCTAGTCGCAGCCCGGCCTGCAGTACCAGGTCGTTGCCGTCACGTCCCAGCGCAGCCTCGATATTCACCGGTGCGGTGAGTATTTCCAGCGGCTGGTTTTGACTACTGCCCTTTTCGGTCATGTAAAGCGGTACTTGCCATTTTGCCAACAGCGGCAGGTGCTCGGCAAAGTTAGAAAGCCCACCATAATACCAATAATTTTGGAACATATAGTTGATGAAAGCGACTTCTTCCCTGGGAACATTGAGACAACCGGCTGGATTGAGATGTGCGCGCGGTAATTCAAGCGCATTATGCCAGCGCGCGTCCTGTGCGAGCAATTGGCGATATTCGACAGCCGAGAGTTCTGGCCCGACAGTTGCCAATGTAGGCCAGCGGTTAGCCTTGAGGACATGCAGCTGTAAAGCCCAGGTGTAACCGTTGTAGACAGTCTGCCGCGCCAATTTGAAGACGACCAGATAACGCTGTGGGGTAGATACCCGCGGCGCGCGCCCGGTACGATCCAGCCCCATCTGCAAGCGGTAGCGCCAATGTTTTTGGGCTTCGTTCTGAATGTACTGTCGCATAGCTATGGTCGCCGCAATCATGTGCGGGCAAAGACGGCGTTGAGCGGCTACCGCGCAACCGCATGACAAGTGTAACTGGGTGGCTGTTACCGCCTCGATTTTCACAGTCTGGGGGGTGGGCCGATCTGTGACCAAGCAGGTGGCCGAATCACCGTTAAACTCGGTAATACGCACCAGCTCCTGCGTGTGCATTTCCTGCCCTCGGCGGAAAGCCGTGTAATCTACCTGAATTCCCAGGCGGTACAGATTGTTGATATCGAGCATTTCTAGCGTTAATAATGGCATATTTTATACCTCGGTAGATGATTATACCACAAAGCCAACCTGCCAGGTTTCAAAAATCTGGCAGGTTGGGCTATCGCTTTTGGCCTCTTGTTGTAGAAATGCGGCCTAATGAATTTTAAGAAATTAATCCGTAAATAAGGTTTTGTGTGAAA